>NZ_AP018817.1:1168209-1808919 GCF_024349785.1 Sphingomonas bisphenolicum | reverse complement strand
GGCTTGATCTTCAGCATCTCGGCCAGCGTCGCAAAACCTTCGCTGGTGCCGTCAGGGTCCGGCGGCAGGCCCAGGTCAAGCGTCACGACATCGGGGGTTTCGGCCCGCAACATCTCGATCGCTTCCTGCCGGTCGCCGGCGATGAAGAGCTGATAATCCTCATAGGCCCAGCGCAATTGCCGCTGCAGGCCCGGATCATCCTCGACGATCAGCAATTTGGGACGGGTGTCGCTCATCAGGCGGCCTTCTCTTGTCTGTCTGTCCGGGGCGCCAGCGGCAGGCGCAGCGTGAAGCGGCTGCCCGCGCCAGGCTTGCTCTCCACCTCGATCCGCCCGCCCATGGCCTGCGCCAGGCTGCGGGCTTCGAACGCGCCGAGGCCGAAACCCGCCGCCTTGCTGGAAGAAAAGGGCTTGAACAGGTCGCGGCGGATATATTCGGCGCTCATGCCCTTGCCCCGGTCGATAACCTCGACCACCGCTTCGCCGCCGTCGGCGGTCAGGCACAGGTCGACCGGGCTGTCGGGCGCACTGGCATCGATCGCATTTTGCAGCAGATGGGTGACGATCTGCTCCACCCGCGTCGGGTCGGCCAGCGCCAGCGGTGCGCCACCGCTGACATGGATAGGATGCTGGCGCTCGCGGGCGCGGGCGATCTGTTGCAACAGGTCGATCATATCCATGGGACGCGGCTCTTCCGCCCGGCCCTTGTTATGCTGCGACAGGCGGGCGAGCATGTCGTTCATCTTGCCCACCGATTCCTTGAGCGTCAGCACCATGTCGGCGCGGAAATCAGGATTGTCGGCATGGCGCTCCGCATTGCGCGACAGGAGCGACAACTGGCTCACCAGATTCTTGACGTCGTGGATGATGAAGGCGAAGCGGCGGTTGAATTCCTCGAACCGCTGCGCGTCGTCCAGCGCCTGCTGGCCCTGCGCTTCGCTGATATGGGTCGCGGCCTGCCGCCCGGCGGCGCGCAGCATGTCGAAATCCTCCCAGTCGAGCCGACGGTCGATCGGCGGGCGCGCCAGCAGCAGCGCACCGATCAATCGGCCATAATGGATCAGCGGCACCAGCGCCCAGGCGCGGCGATCCTGCGTCATCCATATGGGCAGGTCCAGCGTGCTGTCGCCGGTCTTCAGCCGCGCCAGATCGACGATCCAGCCGCTCTTTTCGATATGCAGCACCGTGGCCGGCGCGACCGCATCGACATGCGCCAGATCGCCGGTCCAGTTCCAATGCGTCTCGAACGACAGGGCGTCGCGCTCGTCGCGCAGAAGCAGCATGGCCGCGGGGGAATCGGTGATGTCGGCCACCGCTTTGGCCACGCGCTCGCCCAGCGGCGCAGCGTCCTCGCCCGGCCGGCCGATCGTGTCGCCAAAGCGCATCCATTCGGTGCGATAATCATAGCGATGCTGGAAGAAATGCTTGGCGACCTGCACCTTCCACAGCGCCCGCACCTGGGGCGATGGCAGCAGCACCAGCGCGGTGACGGCGGTGAAGAAGACCGCACCGATCTCCACCACCCGCGCATAGGGGCCGGCGATCAGTTCAATCAGCACCGCCGCGGCGGTCAGCACCGCGACATAGAGGCCGATCGCCACGATCGAGAGCGACTGGAAGGTGATGGCGCGCGACAGTTGCAACCGCCCCGCCATCCCCTTGCGCATCCCCACCGCGATCACCGGCGCCGCCAGCGCCATGAGCAGGCCGCGCAGCGCATAGAGTTCGTTCACCCGGTGCGGCGCGACATAGCAGATGGCGTAGAGGTTGAGATCATAGGTCCACATCGCCGCCAGCGCACCCAGCAGCAACGCGATTCCGCCCCGCTCGCGCGACGGCCAAGCGGTGTAGAGGTGATGGACCAGCAACAGGCTGCCGATTGCCGTCATCATCCGCAGGATCAGCGAACAGGTGACGAGCGCGCGATGCAGGTCGCTGGCCGGCGACAGCTGACGCCAGGTCAGGTCAGTGAAGGTCTGGAGCAGGATCAGTCCGGCCACCGCGGCGTAGAGGGCGCTGATGGCAACGGTCGGCCCTGTGCGCCCCACCGGGCCGCGCCGCAGCATGACGAACATCGCCAGCAGCCAAGCGGCGTTGCGGATGCTTTCGCCGATCCCCGACAGCGGCTTCGACACGCCGCCGAACGAGACATAGAGCGCCCAGCAGGACGTCAGCAGCAGCGCGGCGGCGAGCAGGCGCGGTTCCGGCGCCTCGTCCCGGCGGCGCAGCAGGAAGATGCCCAGCGCGGCGAACAGCACCGCCGCGAGCGCATGGCCCCAGTCGCCGACAAATTGGAGGAGCGCGCCCATGCCCGCTATCGCCTCAGCGCGCGCCGTCGGGCCAGAGCACGACCCGCAAGGTCTGGATCAGGATCAGCAGGTCCAGGAAGGGCGTGTAGTTCTTGGCGTAATAGAGATCATATTCCAGCTTGTGCCGGCTGTCCTCGATCGATGCGCCATAGGGATAGTTGATCTGCGCCCAGCCGGTGATGCCGGGCTTCACCATATGCCGTTCGGCATAATAGCGCAGATGCTGCTCCAGATCCTCGACGAACTGGCGCCGTTCGGGACGCGGGCCGACGAAGCTCATCTCGCCCTTCAGCACCGTCCAGGTCTGCGGCAGTTCGTCGATCCGCAGCTTGCGCAGCCAATAGCCGAGCCGCGTGATGCGCGGATCGTCCTTTTCCGCCCAAACCGCCTGGCCGTTGACCTCCGCATCCAGCCGCATGGTGCGCAGTTTCACGATCCAGAACTCCTGACCGAACAGGCCCACGCGCTGCTGGCGGTAGAAAGCCGGTCCCTTGCTGTCCATCTTCACCAGGATCGCGGCGAGCAGGATGATCGGGCCGGTCAGCGTCAGCAGGATCAGGCTGGCGATGACGTCGAACAGTCGTTTGGCGATGCTGGACAGGCGGCGGCCGGCGGAGAAGCCGTCGGAAAAAATCAGCCAGCTCGGGTTGACGCTGGCCAGGTCGACGCGGCCCGTCTCGCGCTCCAGGAAACTCGACAGATCGTTGACATGGACGCCGGTTGTCTTGATGCGCAACAGGTCGGACATGGGGATGGCGTTGCGCCGTTCCTCCAGCGCCAGCACCACTTCGCTGGCGTTCAGCCGCACGACGAAATCGGAAAGGTTGAACACGGCGTCGCGGTTGATCGCTTCGGGGATCACCTGCGGCCCGTCGTTCATGGCGATGAAGCCCACGACCAGAAAGCCGGCGCCGCGCTTCTGCTCCAGTTCCTTGATCCGGTTGGCGCGATTGCCCGCGCCCAGCACGACCAGCCGCCGCTTGAACGCCTCGCCGCCCAGCATGGAGCCGAGCAGCAGCCGCACCATCACCAGCAGGCCCATGGCCAGCCCCATGGCGTAGAGCGAATTGGACCGCCACAACGTCATGCCGGGCATCAGAAAGTAGAGGACCGACAGGAAGATGACGCCCAGCGATACCGCCACCAGCAGGCGCGCAAAGGCGAAACGGATGGATTGCAGCGCTTCGACGCCATAAACGCCCACGGCGATCATGCCGGTCTGGATCGCGAACGCGAAGCTGAGCAACGGCCCGATCCGCGTCATGACATGATCGACATCCATGCCGATCTGGCGTGCCCGCAATATCCAGCCCCCTTCGGCCGCGCACAATAGCATCGCGAAATCGAGCAGGCCCAGCAACAGCACCGCATGCGGCACATAATGTTTGAACAGCCTGATCATCGTCGCGCATATCCTGCTGGACGCCGTGATGGCGCACCTTTTCGGGATCGAATTTTCTTACAATGGCTGTAAGATAATCCGACAGTGCGCGCACCCTGCCCGAAAATGGCAAATAAATGCTGAATCGCGCGCGGACCTCGCCTATCAGCGCGCGTGGCGCAGAGGCAAGCTCTTGTCAGGCATAGCGATTATACGCGACGCATCGATCCACAGCTCATTTCGCGCTGGCGGTCCGGCCACGTGGCGACGCTCAATTACCGTTTCGCAAAGTGTCGGCTGCATTCTTGGCGGCGTCGCCAACGACCCGCGCAGCGTCGTCCACCGAACCGGCGGCCTCCGTCACCTTATCGGCCTGTCGGTCTCCACGCCGCTCGTTCGTCATGTAGAAAAAGCCGATTGCGAGGATCAGCGCCAGCGCGACCAGCGCAAACACGACGCCGCTGCCGCGCGACCGTTCGACCACCGAGACATGATGCGGCCGGTCCTCGTCCCGCCCAGGGGGCATATCGCCCATGATGCGTCTCCTTATATCCCAACAACGGACATAGTGACGCAAACGTTCCTGTTATTTATGCTCGTCATGGGTGGGACGGCCCCGGCTGAGGCGATCGACATCTTCCATGATCTCGTCCAGCACCGCGGTTTCGGTCGTTTCCTGGGTACGGCGCGACGGCAGGTCGCCGCTTTCCAATATCTGTTCCAGCGCCGCGCGGCCGCGCGCCACCCGACTCTTGATCGTGCCGACCGCCACGCCGCAAATTTCGGCGGCCTCCTCATAGGCGAAGCCGCCCGCCCCCACCAGGATCAGCGCCTCGCGCTGGGGCTGGGGCAGTTGCAGCAGGGCACGCTGCATGTCGGACAGTTCGACATGCTTGTCCTGCCCGGCCGGTGCCGCCAGAATGCGATCCGCGGTCAGGTCGTCCCAGTCGCCACGGAAGCGCGAGCGGCGCATCTGCGAGAGATAATGGTTGCGCAGGATGATAAATGTCCAGGCGCGCATGTTGGTGCCGGCCTGGAAGCGATTGCGCGCCGCCCAAGCCTTCAGCAGGGTTTCCTGCACCAAGTCATCGGCAAGATCGCGATTGCCCGAAAGCGACCGGCCAAAGGCGCGAAGATGCGGAATGACGGCAGCAAGTTCGCGCTTGAAATCCGTGTCGGACAGCGCAGCGCGCTCCTCGATCCCGCCGATTTCGCCAACGTCCTCATCCATGGGAACAACCCCCGTGCCAGAATCTGCACTCGCCGCATGAACCGACGTCGTCAAAGCCATATGAACATCCGTACCCAAAACCGATCACTGCAACGACCAACTTCCCGCATCTCGCCCTAGCGCCAGATCACCAGCAACATGGCGATGACGGCCAGAGCCAGCGATATGCCGAGCACGTACCGCACCACATGGGGCGTGGCCCCTGCGCGCGCATCATCGGTGGCGATGTGCTGTTCCTGCTCGACCATGACGAATCTCCCGATCGTTACGCATCATTAACGCAGCGCTCCGATCGGGGTTCCGTGACTTTCTGGCTCTTATGCCGACGACGCTCAGGCCGGGGCGGTGGCTTCGTCGAAGAACAGGGCCTGCGATATCGCCGCCTTGACCGTCGAACGCTGGAACGGCTTGGTGATGAGGAAGGTGGGTTCGGGCCGCTCGCCGGTCAACAGCCGTTCCGGGAAAGCGGTGATGAAGATCACCGGCACCGAAAATTCGGCCAGAATGTCCTTCACCGCGTCGATGCCGCTGCTGTCGTCGGCCAGTTGGATGTCGGCCAGCACCAGGCCGGGCCGGTCGGCCAACGCTTCGCGCACCGCATCTTCGGCCGTGACGGCGATGGCGGTGACGTCATGGCCCAGGTCGCGCACGATGGTCTCGATATCCATCGCGATGATCGGCTCATCCTCGATGATCAGCACCTTGGCGCGGGTTTGCGCCTCGATCTCGCCCAGCGCTTCTTCGACCAGCGCCTCCACGTCGCTGCTGTCCATGTCGATCAGATAGGATACGTCATCGACCGTAAAGCCTTCCAGCGCGGTCAGCAGCAGCGCCTGGCGCGGCAATGGCGTCAGCCGCGCAAGGCGCGCCTGCGCAACCGCTTCGCGACCGCCACCGGCCGAAACCGGCAGGTCTTCGAGATGCGCCGACGACCAGATCGCCTGAAACGTCTTGTAGAGGCCAAGCCGCGGGTCCACGTCGCTGGGAAATTCTTCCGGCGCGGCGACGATCGCTTCCAACGCTGCGCGGACATAGGCGTCGCCATGATTCTGGCTGCCGGTCAGCGCCCGCGCATAGCGCCGCAGGAACGGAAGGTGGGGGTGCAGTTGCTGTCCAAGCGACATCGTCAAGTCTTCTCCCTGCCCGTCAGGGCCACATTGTCCCGAAGCATGGGACCGTCTGCGAAGGATGGAATGTCCATGTCATGATGACAACCCCCCGCCGCCCCACAGCTGCGCAAAGTTGCGCAGCGTAAAAAATGCTTCGAGGGGCGGAACCATCAACAACCGGATTTGTTTCGCACCCATATGGTTTTTTCGACGATATCGTGAATTTCCTATGGATTGCACAGTTGTGCGAATTGACGTCATGACGCAAACCCGCGAAACGGGCGCGCCGGCATGGCGGGAATTGCTTTAGAGGGGCTGATTTTGGTTTCTTCAACGACGGAGCGGGGCGTGGCCGATGACGACAAGAATGCCGACGTCGCAACCCGGAAAGCTCAGGTGAAGGGCTCCGCCGCCCAGCGCAAGCGTCCCGCCGCCACCGGCAAGGAGGACGCACACGTGTCGCAGGTTTTGCGCACCGTGTATCAGCGCGCCGTCGATGAGGATATCCCGTCCGAAATGCTGGACCTGTTGAGCAAACTGGACTGATACACAGATGATCGGGGGCAGCCTTCCTCCGGCAGCCCGCTCCATGGTCGAGCCATTGCTGCATTTTTTCCGCTCGACCGGGGTCAAGATGTTCCTCATCCTGACCCTGGCTTTGTTGCCGCTGGGGCTGATCGCGCTCGTCGCGTCGCTCCAGGCGATCCGAACCGCCGACCTTGAAAAGGAAGCGCTGCTGCGCGTGGCGGTCACGCAAAGCGCGCGCAAGCTGACAGCGGACCTGCAGTCGGACCGCACGGCGCTCGAACTGGTCGTCAATGCGCTGGCCAACAACGCCGCCGACAAGGGCATGTGCCGGCGGCTCGCCTTCTTCCTGACGTCGCACGACGCCGAAGGGGGGCATTTCTACATTTACGACCGCGCGGGCAATCGCCTGTGCAGTTCGCCCGAACCCGAACCGGCGGGCGTCGCGCCCGCGGATCGTTTCGCCCGGCCGATGGCGCAGTTGCTGCCGGCCCATCTGCTCAGCCGGGTGCGCAGCGGCAACGGGCGGCTGGTCGCATTGTCCTATTATTCGCGTGGGCATCTCGAAAGCATCGCCGACCCCGCCACCGCACTGCAAAATCGCCAGCTCAGCCTGCGTCAGGGCGACAGGCAACTGATCGTCAGCCGTCCCGGCGCGAGCATCAGCGGCCATAGCAACAGCCTGTCCGCCCGTCTCGACCCGCCCGACATATTGCTGACCATGACCGTGCGCGAACCGCCCGCGACCCTGGCGCGGATGCTGTCGCTGTTCCTGCCGCTGGTCATGTGGTTCGCCGCGGCCGCGATCGGCTGGTTCGTGGTCAACCGCCTCCTCATCCGGCCGCTGGTGCTGTTGCGGCGGGTCGTGGCCGATTATCAGCCCGGCGAAGTGCTGCAACCGTTACAGCGCTTGCGCACCCCTGCGCTGGAGATCGTCGCACTGGGCGAGACCTTCCATGAAATCAGCATGGACGTGGCCACCCATGAAGCGGAGATTTCGGAAAGCCTGGAAACCCAGCGCAAGCTGACCCGCGAGGTGCATCACCGGGTCAAGAACAACCTCCAGATCATCGCCAGCCTCATCAACCTGCACGCCCGCTCCGCCCATGATCCCGAAGCGGTCGAGGCCTATGCCTCGATCCAGCGCCGGGTCGACGCGCTGTCGGTCGTCCACCGCAATCATTTTGCAGAGCTGGAGGAAAATCGCGGCGTTGGCGTCCGCCCGCTCATCAGCGAATTGTCGGCCAGCCTGCGCGGCACCGCCCCTGCCGCCGCGCGCCGCTTCGCGATCCAGATCGACAGCGACAATCTCCACATCAGCCAGGATGTGGCGGTGCCGATCGCTTTCCTGCTGACCGAACTGGTCGAACTGGCGATGATGCTCGCGCCCCAGGCCACGATGCAGATCGCGGTGCAGGTAGAGCCGGACCGCGACGATCGCGCCCGGCTGATGGTGGGATCGCCGGGCCTGAAGGCGTCCGATGCGATGACCGGCCATCTGAACGAACGCTATGGCCGCGTCCTGACCGGCCTGTCGCGCCAGTTGCGCGCGCCGCTGGATTATGACGGCGACGCGGGCAGCTACGCCATCACCATCACCGTCATCCCCTGACCCCTATATCCTGCCCCCTATATCCTGACTGACCTCAGACCCGCTGATAGTCGCGGCGGAAATCGGTGGCGAAACCGGCCAGCGTGCCGGCGGCAATAGCATCGCGCAGCCCCTGCATCAGTTCCTGGTAGAAATGGATGTTATGCTGGGTCATCAGCATCGCGCCCAGCATCTCGCCCGCCTTCACCAGATGGTGGAGATAGGCGCGACTCCAGGTCGCGCAGACCGGGCAGCCGCAACGCGGATCGAGCGGGCCTGTATCCTCGTTGAACTTGGCGTTGCGGATGTTGAGCGGCCCGGCCCAGGTGAAGGCCTGGCCATTGCGGCCCGATCGGGTCGGCAGCACGCAATCGAACATGTCGATGCCGCGCTCCACCGCGCCGACGATATCGTCAGGCTTGCCCACGCCCATCAGGTAGCGCGGCTTGTCCAGCGGCAGCATGGCGGGGGCGAAGTCGAGCGTGGCGAACATCGCCTCCTGCCCCTCGCCCACCGCCAGCCCGCCCACGGCATAGCCGTCGAAACCGATCTCGATCAGCTTTTCGGCTGAAATCCGGCGCAAGCCTTCGTCAAGCGATCCCTGCTGGATGCCGAACAGCGCCGCCCGCTCCGCATGGTCGCCGCCCGCGTCGAAACCCTCGCGCGAACGCTTCGCCCAGCGCATCGAGCGTTCCATCGAACGCCCCGCCTCGTCATGGGTGCAGCCGTTCTTGGTGCATTCGTCGAAGGCCATGACGATGTCGCTGTCCAGCAATCGCTGGATCTCCATCGATCGCTCCGGCGTCAGCATGTGCTTCGACCCGTCGATATGGCTGGAAAAGGCGACACCCTCCTCGCTCATCTTGGTGAGCGCAGACAGGCTCATCACCTGATAGCCGCCGCTGTCGGTCAGGATCGGCCGGTCCCAGCCCATGAAGCCGTGCAGTCCGCCCAGCCGCGCCATGCGCTCTGCGCCGGGACGCAGCATGAGATGGTAGGTGTTGCCCAGGATGATGTCGGCGCCGGTCGCGCGCACTTCGGCCGGACGCATCGCCTTGACGGTCGCGGCGGTGCCCACGGGCATGAAGGCGGGCGTGCGAATCTCGCCGCGGCGCATCTGGATCGCGCCGGTGCGCGCCTTGCCGTCGGTGGCGCTGACGGAGAAGGAAAAACGAGGCTTGGTCATGGCCGCGCTCTACGAGCGAACAGGCGCGCGCACAAGATTGGCACTGGGATTGGCGCCGGGATCGACGGTCGAGCCGGCTCAGCCCGCCTTGCGAACCCCGTCGAACAGCGCCATCGCGTCGATGTTGAAGCCTTCTACACGGCGATAGGGGCCGATGAAACGCAGGCAGTCCGCCGACAGGCGCAAAGGCCATGGCGTACCGTCCCGATCATGCAGTGCCAGGGTAACGCATGGGGTCTGGGGGGGCGGCTGGTTCATGGCTGCCGGGGTAATTAATAAAGGTTAACAAAGCCCTGACCGTGAAATCTTACATATGTTCAAGAGGGCCTTCTGTGGCAATTGCGCCACATCCGATCCAGTTCGGGGGGATTTGGGGCGACCTCCTTGCAACAGTTGCGGATAAAAATGGTTAATGCCCTGTCAATCATAAGGCGGTTGAATGCATGTTGCGGTCCAGCCTGATCTTTTCATTCAATATAGAAAAACGGGGTCGCAGATGATTGATTCAGGACGGTTTAATCCAACCAGAGACGAGGCTGAACACGCCTCTGAGGACTATGTTTCAGACAGCGGCGACCATCCGCCGCTCGCCTCTACGGAAAGTCCGCTCGACGCCGCATTCCGCCAGTCCACGCTGTTCGATCTGGGGCAGATCGACGTGCGCTGGGATACGGATCTCGCGACGCTCTGGGCGTTCATGACGCCACTCGAACGCCCCAACAGCAATATGGGCCTGATTCGCGACACCATGGCCTGGCAGCGCGAAAGCCGCCGGGTATTTGGCGGCGCGGACGGCAGCGGCCGGGACGGCCCGCTCAAATTCATGGTGCTCGGATCGCGCTTTCCCGGCGTCTTCAACCTGGGCGGCGACCTGGAAATGTTCGCCGAATGCATCCAGCGGCGCGATCGCGACACATTGCTGAAATATGGCGTCGCCTGTTGCGAGATCGTCGACCGCATCTGGCATTGCAACGACATGAACGTCATCAATATCGGCCTAGCCCAGGGCGATGCGCTGGGCGGCGGGCTGGAAGCGCTGATGTGCTTCGACGTCATCATCGCCGAACGGCAGGCGCGCTTCGGCCTGCCCGAAGTGTTGTTCGGCCTGTTTCCGGGCATGGGCGCCTATTCGATTCTCTCACGCCGGGTTGGCCCGGTGCTGGCGCGGCAGATGCTGACCGAGGGCCATATCTATACCGCCGACGAAATGTGCGAGATGGGCATCGTGACGCAGGTGGTCGATACCGGCGAAGGCGAAGCGGCGACGGCCCAGTGGATCAAGGACCATAGCGCCCATCATGCCGGCTATGTCGGCATCAACCGGGCCGGCCGCCGGGTCAACCCGATGACGCTGGAGGAATTGGTCGATATCGTCGAAACCTGGACCGACACCGCGCTGGCGCTGTCGGATCGGGATTTGCGGATGATGCGCCGGCTGGCCGCAGCACAAACGCGCCTGCGCTGATTGGATGACGCACGCCGCCCCGTTCAGGCGCGGCGGCGGCGCGGCATGGGATCGGGCCGTTCGCTGCCGTCCAGCGGGCCGGCGGCGATCAGTTCGGCGATCCGCTCACGCGGCACCGGGCGGCTGAACAGATAGCCCTGGACATTGGTGAAGCCCGCCTCGCGCGCATGGGCCAACTGGTCGGTCGTCTCGATTCCTTCCGCCACCGTATCCATGTTGAGGTCACGCGCCAGATTGCCGATCGCGCGCACGATCGCGCGATCCTCTACATTGGCGCTGACCCCCGCCATGAAGCTCTGATCGATCTTCAGCGTGTCGAACCGGTAGGAGCGCAGATAGGAAAGCGAACTATAGCCAGTGCCGAAATCGTCGAGCGCCAGCCGCAGCCCGATCCGTTGCAATTCGCGCAGGATCGCATTGGTCTGCCCGCTATTGTCGAGGAAGATCGATTCGGTGACTTCCAGTTCCAGCCGCCGCGCCGGCAGGCCGGACTCCAGCAGCGCGGCGATGACATTGGCCGGCAGCTCGGACGATTTGAGCGAGGCCGGCGAGATGTTGATGGCTATGCGGACGTCACCGGGCCATGACACGGCAGCGGCGCAGGCTTCGCGCAGCACCCATCCTGTCATCGCCTCGATCATCCCCATACCCTCGGCGATCGGGATGAATTCGGACGGCGGGATCGGCCCAAGCACCGGATGATCCCAGCGCAGCAGCGCTTCGCAGGCGTCGATATGCCCGCCATCCAGATTGACGATCGGCTGGAACAGCAGCTTCAATTCGCCGCCGTCCAGCGCGCGGCGCAGGCCCGTCTCGATCTCGTGGACGCGGTTGAACCGCTCCTTCAGCGACCAGTTGAAACTGGCGGCGCGGTTGCGCCCTTCCCGCTTGGCTTCATACAGCGCCAGATCGGCATGCTGCATCAGTTCGTCCATGTCGCGCCCGTCCTGTGGCGCGACGGCATAGCCGATGGACGCGGTGACGGAGAGATGATTGTCGCTGAGGTCGAAACCATGGGCAAAATAGGCGATGATTTCCTGTGCCAGCGCCGCTGCGGTCACCCGGTCCATGTCCGAACAGATGATGACGAACTCGTCGCCGCCGAACCGGGCGATGCGGCCGCGATCCTGAATCACATCGTTCAGCCGCTCCGCAACGCAGCGCAGCAACTGGTCGCCGACCATATGCCCCAGCGAGTCGTTGATTTCCTTGAACCGGTCGATGTCCATCCATAGGATGGTGACGGCGTCGTTCCGCTTCTGATTGGTGTCGAATATCTCGCGCAGACGCATCTGCATCGCCATGCGATTTTCCAGACCCGTCAGACTGTCGAACCGCGCCAGTCGCTCGAACTTGTCGGCCAGCAAAGACTTGTCCCGCTTGCCGACCAGCGCCTGGACGACGATGCGGTGGATGGTGGAGCTGATTTCAGCGAGCCCGAGCACCATCATCACCATCGCCACCGACAGCACGCGATAGCCGGTCGATCCTTCCAGCCAAAGCCCGGTCGCGGTCGGCAGCAGCGTCAGGCAGACCTGACCGATCGCGATCTGGACCCGCCCCGCATTGCGGCCGGAAATGCCGCCGGCATAGCCGGTCGCCATTGACACGCTCAGCATATGCGTGACCGGGTCGGGCGATCCGATCAGGGTGACGAAGCCCATCAGGCCCAGCAGCCCGGCATAGCCCCAGGCGCCCAGCTCATAGGCCAGTTCCCAGTTGCGCGAGGCGACCGCCGTGCCGCGCACCAGTTGGCGATGGAAGAAGATGGCGGATACGACGCGCAGCGTGGCCACCAGGCACAGAACCGCGACGACAAACTGGATCGGCCCCGGCGCCGACATGCTGCTGATGACGATGCCGACGGCAACGCCTGTGACCGCCCCGATGGTGAGTGACGTGGGCGATGCATAAAGTGATTCGACCAGGCTCCGCCGCACGTCGGCATCCTGCCCCGGTCCCCGCGCCGCGCGCCTTTCCAGAAATGTTTTCAGCACGCGCAAATGGCGGGTCTCCGGTTCCCGGCCCCCTGATCGCATTTCTTCCTTTATTTTTCGGTTAATGCAGCGACAATATCCAGCGTTCGCCCATCATTTCGTTACCGAAAAGACTGTGCGTTTCCTGCGCGGAGAGAGTGAAGCCGACCGATTCATACAGGTGGCGGGCATGGGTAAGGACATTCTGTGTCCACAACATCATTGCTCGATAGCCGGCATTGCGGGCGAAGCCGATACACTGATCGACCAGCGCCCGACCGATCCCCAGCCCGCGTGCGGCCCGCTCGACATGCAGCAACCGCAACTGCCCGACATCGTCGCCCGCGTCGGCCAGCAGTACCGCGCCCAGCATCGCGCCGTCGCGCTCGGCGATCCAGGCCTGCTCCCGACCCGGCTTGAAATCGCGCAGGAAGGCGGTGGTGATCTCCCCCTGCATCACCTCCATCGCCCGGCCCCAGCCATATTCCGTTTCGTATAACCGGGCCTGGCGCGACGCGACCAGCGCCAGGTCGCCGATGCGAAAGGGACGGATCGACCAATCCCTTTCGCTGTGTATCGGATCGCCCAGCAGCGCGCGGACCTGGCCCAATGCCGCGACCAGATCATCCTGCTGCCCCTGGTCCAACCCGGCGACCCGCGCGGCGGTGTCGGCGCGGGTGCGCGCGTCGATCGCCGCAAAGGCGGCGCGCCCCTCCGGGGTCAGGGCGATCGGCCGCTGCCGCGCATCGCTGCCGCGGCCGCGCGCTATCCATCCGCGCTTTTCGAAGCCGGCAATAATGCGACTGGCATGGCCCGCATCCAGCCCCATATGCTCACGCAGGCTGCTGGCCAGTACGCCGGCTTCCGCCTGCGCAATCTCATAAAGCAGCCGCGCCGCCGTGACGCCCATGCCGCTGTCCATGTAGCTGGGCTGCAACACGCCCGCGAACCGGGTGTGGAAGCGGTTGAAGGCGCGCACCGCCGCCACGGTTTCCGGCGCGGGCAAGGACGTATCGGCGGGCGGATGTTCATCGGTCATTGCAGGTCAGGCTAAGCCATGATAGTTGCCGTCGTCAACTAATAATCGGAAGTCTCTATTGGTGTCTGGCTCCCTGTCTCATCCGCTTGATCGCCCCGTCTGGCACAGCTTGTCGGGCGGCTGGTCCGCGTTGGCGCAGGGCGACGCCCATGCGCGCCGGATCGATCCGCTTTACGGGCCGTTCGGCGCGGCGGCGGATGACAGCGCGGCCAGTCGGGCGGCGCTCGCGGCGCTGGTGCCTGAGACCGGCCAACTCTGGCTCGTCGGTCCGGATGCGATGATTCCGCTGCCCGGCGTCACTGTCATGCGCACAGCGATGCTGGCGCAGATGGTCGCGCCGTCGATCACGCCCGCCGCCTCCGCTACGCCTGCATGGGCGACGCTGGACGAAAGCGACGCGGAAGAGATGCGCGCCCTTGCGCTGCTCACCCGGCCGGGGCCGTTCGCGCCCCGCACCCACCGGCTGGGCCGCTTCATCGGCGTGCGGGAGCATGGCCAGTTGATCGCGATGGCGGGCGAGCGGATGGCGCTGCCGGGCTTCACCGAAGTCAGCGGGGTCTGCACCCATCCCGACTGGTGCGGCCGCGGGCTGGCCAGCGCGCTGATGCGGATCGTCGCGCAGGCGATACTGGACCGGGGCGAAACCCCCTTCCTCCACGCCTATGCCGCCCACGACCGCACGATCGCGCTCTACCGCACACTGGGGTTCGGAGTGCGGGCGGAACTGCCGATGATGGCGGTGACGCGATAAAGGCTAGTGGCGGATCGGCTCGCAAGCGATGCCGTCATTGTCGCCGTCCATATGCGCGCCATAGCCCGGTTGTCCGCGATAGAGCGGAGCCGCGCCCGCGGCCCGTGCTTCGTTGCAGCCCCGATAGGACCATGTCGGGGCGGATGACGCCACCTTCCGCCCCTCGAAGCGCTGGACTGTTGGCGCAGGTTTAGCGACGGCACCGCCGGATGGCTGCTGGGCATCCAGTTCCGCCGCGCTCATCGGCTGCTCGCGCTGGACCGGGACGGTCGTCGTGACCATGGTCGCGGTCGCCTCGCTTTGCTCGGCCCTCGGCGCATCGGCCGGCCGCGTCAGATAGCCGATCGTGCCCCCGGCTAGGCACAGGGCCATCACGCCGCCTGCATATTGCACCATATTCATGGCTTGCGATTAGCAGGAATCTGTAAATGGCCGGTTTCGGCGCCCCAAAAGAAAAGGGCCGGTGGATCGCTCCACCAGCCCCTTCTTTGCGTCAGGAAGGCCGGAAACTTCATTCCCGCGATTAAACCGCAGGCGAGGCAAGCCCCGCCCGCGACGATCGCTTTAGAAGTCCATGCCGCCCATGCCGCCCATGCCGCCGCCGGGCATGCCCATCGGGGCCTTGTCGTCGGCGGGCAGCTCGGACACGGCGGCTTCCGTCGTGATGAGCAGGCCAGCCACCGAGGCAGCGTTCTGCAGCGCGGTGCGGACGACCTTGGTCGGGTCGATCACGCCGGCAGCAACCAGGTTTTCATACACGTCGGTCGACGCGTTGAAGCCGAACGAGGTGTCGTCCTGGTCGAGCAGCTTGCCCGACACGACAGCGCCATCATGGCCCGCATTCTGGGCGATCTGGCGAACCAGAGCGGTCAGCGACTTGCGAACGATGTCGATGCCGCGGGTCTGGTCATCATTGACGCCGGTCAGGCCATTGAGAGCCTTGGTCGCGTACAGCAGGGCCGTACCGCCACCGGGGACGATGCCTTCTTCGACCGCCGCGCGGGTTGCATGGAGAGCGTCGTCGACGCGATCCTTGCGCTCCTTGACTTCGACTTCCGTCGCGCCGCCGACCTTGATGACGGCCACGCCGCCAGCCAGCTTGGCCAGACGTTCCTGCAGCTTTTCACGGTCATAGTCCGAGCTGGTGTGCTCGATCTGCTGACGGATCTGCTCGGTGCGGCCCTTGATCGAGTCATGGTCGCCAGCGCCATCGACGATGACGGTGTTGTCCTTGTCGATGGTGACGCGCTTGGCGGTGCCGAGCATGCCCAGCGTGACCGACTCGAGCTTGATGCCCAGGTCTTCCGAGATCACTTCGCCCTTGGTCAGGACGGCGATGTCTTCCAGCATCGCCTTGCGACGATCGCCGAAGCCAGGCGCCTTGACAGCAGCAACCTTCAGGCCGCCACGCAGCTTGTTGACGACCAGGGTCGCCAGCGCTTCGCCTTCAATGTCTTCCGCGATGATCAGCAGCGGACGGCCCGACTGCACGACGGCTTCCAGGATCGGAAGGATCGACTGCAGGTTCGACAGCTTCTTCTCGTGGATCAGGATGTACGGATCAGCCAGCTCGACAGCCATCTTTTCCGGGTTGGTGATGAAGTAGGGCGACAGGTAGCCGCGGTCGAACTGCATGCCTTCCACGACGTCCAGTTCGAAGTCGAGACCCTTGGCCTCTTCCACGGTGATGACGCCTTCCTTGCCGACCTTTTCCATGGCTTCGGCGATCTTTTCGCCGACTTCACGGTCACCATTGGCGGAGATGATGCCGACCTGGGCGACTTCGGCCGAACCCGAAACCGGCTTCGAACGCGCCTTGATGTCCTCGACGACCTTGATGACGGCGAGGTCGATGCCGCGCTTCAGGTCCATCGGATTCATGCCGGCGGCAACCGACTTCATGCCTTCGCGCACGATGGCCTGGGCCAGGACGGTCGCGGTGGTGGTGCCGTCACCGGCGATGTCGTTGGTCTTCGAAGCGACTTCGCGGACCATCTGGGCGCCCATATTCTCGAACTTGTCCTTCAGTTCGATTTCCTTGGCGACGCTGACGCCGTCCTTGGTGATGCGGGGCGCACCGAAGCTCTTGTCGATGACGACGTTGCGGCCCTTCGGCCCCAGGGTCACCTTGACCGCGTCGGCCAGGATGTCGACGCCGCGCAGGATGCGCTCACGAGCGTCACGCGAAAACTTTACGTCCTTCGCTGCCATGATCTTTCACCTTCTTTGAGAATTGCAAAATTTGCGAAGTTCACACCGTTACAGGGCATGAATTTCCGCCGAAAAATGGAATGACTGTCCGGTTCGCCGCTTTACGCGACGACGCCCAGAATGTCCGATTCCTTCATGATCAGCAGGTCTTCACCGTCGACCTTGACTTCGGTGCCCGACCATTTGCCGAACAGCACGCGATCGCCGGCCTTTACGTCCAGCGGGGTCACCTTGCCGTCTTCGGCCTTGCTGCCGGTGCCGACGGAGACGATTTCGCCTTCCTGCGGCTTTTCCTTGGCGGTGTCGGGGATGATGATGCCGCCGGCGGTCTTCGCTTCCGCTTCGATGCGGCGGACGAGAACACGGTCGTGCAACGGACGAAATGCCATGTTGATTGCCTTTCCCTAGCTTTGGGGAGGGGGCGGCGCACAGGATCGGAGGACGATCTCCCCCGCAAAAGCCCTGTCCGCTTGTCCGTCTCCCGATGAACTTGTCGTTGTTAGCACTCGTTGAACAAGAGTGCTAGCGGCATGCATATGGAAAAGTCGTTCCGCTGGTCAAGGGTGGCGGCGCGAAAATTTTCCGACGCCCGGCCGAGCCAACGGCGCGTTGCCGCAGATAGGCCGCGCCCGATCGACCGTCATCCCCGACGCGACGGATTGCGCGGATATTGCGGCTGTTCCTTCTTCATGTCGTTTCGGGAATCTTTGATGACAGGCGCATCGTCCGCGCGCGTCGCCGGTTGAAGCCAGCATAAGCCAAAGGAGACGAGGATGCCCTACGCCACGATCATCGCTGCTGTCGATGTCAACGAGCCGGACCTGGCCCGCGCCGCCATCGCCGGAGCGGCGGAGGTTGCGGGCACGGACGGCGCCGTCCACATCCTGTACGTCCGCTATTATCTGCCGACCCGCTATTCCGAATTGCTGGCGAGCGATTTCGACGAGCGGGAGGAGGCGGACGCGCTGTCCGACATGCAGGCATGGGCGGCGGAGGCCGGACTGGACTCCACCCGCACCCAAATATTCACCCGCCGCGGCCGGGTGCGGGACGAGGTCATCATCGAAGCGGAACGGCGCAAGGCGGACCTGATCGTGCTGGCGTCGCACCAGCCGTCCCTCTCCTCCCGCCTGCTCGGCTCCAACGCATCAGCCATCGTCCACCAGTCGCCGGTCAGCGTGCTGGTGGTCAGGACCGATGCGAAATAATCATCGATCGATGAGCGGGCATCGGTTGCGGGCCATGGGAGCGCTTCCTACCTGCCGGTCATATTCTGGCAGCATCGGAGCCGCACCCTATGACCGACACATATACCCCGCCCAAAGTCTGGACCTGGGACAAGGAAAATGGCGGCCCCTTCGCGTCCATCAATCGCCCGATCGCGGGCGCGACGCACGACAAGGTCTTGCCGGTCGGCCAGCATCCGCTCCAGCTCTATTCGCTCGCCACCCCCAATGGGCAGAAAGTGACGATCCTGCTGGAAGAACTGCTGGAAGCGGGCGTCACCGAAGCGGAATATGACGCCTGGTTGATCCGCATCGGTGATGGCGACCAGTTCGGCAGCGACTTCGCCGCCATCAACCCCAATAGCAAGATCCCGGCGTTGCTCGACCATAGCGTGTCGCCGCCGCAGCGGGTGTTCGAATCCGGGTCGATCCTTCTCTATCTGGCCGAGAAATTCGGCAAGTTCCTGCCGGCCGATCCGGCCGGGCGCACCGAGGCGCTCAACTGGCTGTTCTGGCAGATGGGCGCTGGCCCGCTGCTGGGCGGGGGCTTCGGCCATTTCTTCGCCTATGCGCCGGAAAAGTTCGAATATGCGATCAACCGCTACACGATGGAGGTGAAGCGGCAGCTCGATGTGCTCGACCGGCAACTGGCGGACAATGACTATATCGCCGGCGCCGACTATAGCATCGCCGACATCGCCATCTGGCCCTGGTATGGCGGGCTGGTGCTTGGCCGCGCCTATGACGCGGCGGAGTTTCTGGACGCGGCCAGCTACAAGAATGTCGTGCGCTGGGCGCGGCAGATCGACGCCCGCCCGGCGGTGAAGCGCGGCCGCATGGTCAACAAGGCGAACGGGCCGCTGGAGGAACAGCTCCACGAACGCCATGATGCGGGCGATTTCGACACGAAGACCCAGGACAAGCTGGAAGGGGCGGCTTAAGCGCCGCTACAATAATCCGTTCGCTTCGAGCGTGTCGAGAAGCGTTTCTCGACTTCGCTCGAAACGAACGGCGTTTTACTTAATAGCCCACGGTAAATCGCCCGCGGCTATGCTGCGGCGTTTCGATTTCATCCACCAGCGCGATGGCATAGTCGGCGTAGGATATGCTGCTATTGCCTTCGCCATCGACCAGCAGTTGGTCCTTGCCGACGCGGAAGCCGCTCTTGCGATCGCCCACGAAGAAATAGGCCGACGGCGACAGGAAGGTCCAGTCGATGTCATCGACCCCGCGCAGATAGTCGAGAAACACCGCGCCCTTGCCCGCTTCGACCTTGGCGACTTCGGGGAAGTCCGGCGTGGCGATCAGCGGCACCCCCGGCGCGACCTCCAGGCTGCCCGCGCCGCCGACCACCAGGTAACGCGGCACGCCGGAATCGCGCACCACGCCGACCAGCGATTCAGGATCGGTATCGGAAAACATCACCGCGCTTACGACCACGTCATGGCCGCGGATAGCCTCGACCAGAGCCGCAGGATCGTTGACGTCGCCCTGCACCGCCGTCACCTGCGCGTCCTCGATGGCCTTTTCAGGATGCCGCGATATCGCCGTCACCCGATGCCCGCGTCGCGCCAGTTCGGCGCTGATTTCCGTGCCCGCTCGGCCCGTGCCGCCGATGATCGCTACCTTCATATTCTCGTCTCCATGGGTGGTTACCGATGGAAACCAGATAGCGATTGCGATATCATCCCCGCAAGAAGGCACCTCGCCTTCACCTGGTTACGCCAAGGATACCGCCCGCATGTCCCCTCCCCAGCCGCTGCGCACCGGCGACGCCTATAATCCCGATTGTCCGACCCGCCACATTCTCGACCGGATCGGCGACAAATGGGCGGTGCTGGTGCTGCTGACATTGAAGGATGGGCCGGTGCGCTTCAACGACCTGCGCCGGCGGATCGGCGCCATCTCACAAAAGATGCTCTCGCAGACGTTGAAGAGCCTGGAGCGCGACGGGCTGGTCAGCCGCGCCGCCTTCCCCACCGTGCCGGTAACGGTGGAATATCGGCTGACCCCGCTGGCGGGCGGGCTGATCGGCATATTGGATCAGGTCACCCAATGGGCCGAAGACCATGTCGGCGCCATCATGGCGTCGCGGCGCGCCCATGACGGGGCGCTGACCGATGCGATGGCGGCCTAGTTTTTTGGATTGACGCGATTTCTTAACCATCAAACGAGTTCGTTTGATTGGAAATCGCTTAACCGGCCGCCTGCACGATCTCCGCCCACTCGGCCTCGCTAATCACCGCGACTCCCAGCGCGGCCGCCTGCTTGAGCTTCGATCCCGCCCCCGGCCCCGCCACGACCAGATCGGTCTTCGCGCTGACCGATCCGGCGGCTTTCGCGCCCAGCCGCTCGGCCTGCGCCTTGGCCTCGTCGCGGCTCATGGTTTCCAGCTTGCCGGTGAAGACGACCGTCTTGCCGGTCACCGCGCTGGCGGTGGTTTCCACGACATAGTCGGGCGGCGATACTGCGCGCAGCAGATCGTCCCAAGCCTCCACATTATGCGGTTCGTGGAAGAAATCGGCGATCGCATGGCCCACCGCCGCGCCGACATTCTCCACGCCGATATGTTCGGCGATCGCCTTGTCTCGCTTGGCCTGGGTTTCGGTCGGGTCGGCCGCATCGCGCAGCGCGATGATCTCTTCCGCCAGCGCCCGGACGCCCGGCAGCGTGGTGTAACGCTTGAGCAGGTCGCGCGCCGTCACCGCACCGACATGGCGGATGCCCAGGCCAAAGAGCAGGCGCGCGGCGTCGGGCTGGCGCTTCGCCTCGATCGCGGCGAGCAGATTGTCGACCGACTTTTCCTTCCACCCTTCCCGGCCGAGCAGGTCGGGCCGATGCTTTTTGAGCCGGAAGATGTCCGCCGGTTCGGCGATCCAGCCGAGGTCGAGAAACTCCTGGATGGACTTCTCTCCCAGCCCCTCAATGTCCAGCGCTCCACGGCTGACGAAATGACGCAGCCGTTCGAAGCGCTGGGCGGGGCAAATGAGGCCGCCGGTGCAGCGATAATCGACCTCTTCCTCCTCCCGCACGGCTTCGGACCCGCAGACGGGGCAATGGTTCGGGAAGGGAAAGGGATCGCGCGCCTCTTCACGCGACAGATTCTCGACCACCTGCGGGATGACGTCGCCCGCGCGCTGCACCACGATGCGGTCACCGGGGCGGACGCCGAGGCGGGCGATCTCATCTGCATTGTGGAGCGTCACGTTGGACACGACCACGCCGCCCACGGTGACGGGGGTCAGGCGGCCGACCGGGGTCAGCTTGCCGGTGCGCCCGACCTGGATGTCGATCGCTTCGAGCGTGGTCTGCGCGCGTTCGGCGGGGAATTTATGGGCGATGGCCCAACGCGGCGCCTTCGCCACGAAGCCCAGCCGCTGTTGCCAGTCGAGCCGGTCGACCTTGTACACCACGCCGTCGATATCGAAGGGCAGTTCCGCGCGCGCCGCTTCGATCCCGCGATAATGGGCGATCAGCGCGTCCAGGCTGTCGACGCAGGCCAGCATGTCCGACACCGGCAGGCCCCATCCCGCGATCGCCTGCATCACGCCCAGTTGCGTGTCGGCGGGGACGGCGCTGTGCGCGCCCCAGCCATGGGCGAGGAAACGCAGCGGGCGGCTGGCGGTGACGGCCGCATCCTTCTGGCGCAAAGATCCGGCGGCGGCATTGCGCGGATTGGCGAATTGCCGCGCCTTTTCGGGGTCGTCGGCTTCGGCCAGCAGGCGCTGGTTGAGGGCCACGAAATCGTCCTTGGCCATATAGACTTCGCCGCGCACCTCGAACAGGTCGGGTATGTTCGGGCCGGTCAGCGTTTGCGGGATGTCGGCGATCGTGCGGACGTTGGCGGTCACGTCCTCCCCGGTCGTGCCGTCGCCACGGGTCGCGGCCAGCTTGAGTTCGCCCTGTTCATAACGTAGCGAGCAGGACAGGCCGTCGATCTTCGGCTCCGCGGTCAGCGCCAGCGGCGCGTCGTCCGGCAGCGCCAGGAAGCGACGGACGCGGGCCAGGAACTCGCCGATATCCTCGTCTGAAAAGCCATTGTCGAGGCTCATCATACGGACGGCGTGCGGCACCTTCTTGAGCGCCGACGTCGCCGTGGCCCCGACTTGCGCATTGGGCGAATCGGCGCGGATCAGCTGCGGAAAGGCGGCCTCCAGCGCGTTGTTCTCACGGATCAGCGCGTCATAGTCCGCGTCGCTAATCTCCGGCGCATCCTGGTCATGATAGAGCCGGTTATGCTTCGCCACTTCGCGTGCCAGGCGCATCAGGCGGTTGGCGGCTTCGGCTTCGGTGAGGGTTGTGGGGTCGGTCATGGGGCCGTCTTAGCGAACCGCTCCCCGACCAGAAAGGCCGCTATTGATCGCTCGACCGCGCAAGGTCGATTTTCACGGTGTGCGTCTGCATCGGCGTGAGAAGAAGGAAAGCGGTCGCTAACAGGCCAAGCCCCGCCCAGACATATCGTTTCTTCCGAAAGTCATCGATGCTGCGGATCAAACAAAAGAGGGCAACCAGTTGAAAGGTCGCCATAAGCCACTGGACTTGCTGGATGTGTATCGCGCTCAAACGCCCGCCACTGGCACCGTCTCGAACCGCTGGCCGAAACCCGCGATGATTGGCCGCGCCTTGGCGATGGCGGCCTGGACCGCGGGCAGCTTGAGCGAGGCGGCGTGGTTTTCCCGGCTGTCCCAGACTTCGGTGATCCAGATGGCGTCCGGATTCTCGCTGTCCAGCGCGATGATATAGGACAGGCAACCGGGCATCGCGCCGGTCGCGTCCCGCAGATAGCCGACCAGTTCGTCGCGCTTGCCCGGCTGGCTCAGCATCTGGCCGATCAGGCCGTATCGGGGCTTGGCCTCCTGCGCGGCGGCGGGGATGGCGCTGGCGGCGATGGCGGCTGCGCCGAGGCCCAACATGTCTCTGCGGTTATGGGTCATGCTATTTACCGTCTCCATTCGGTTCGAGGGTGGTGTCAAGCCTCCACAAACCGTAGCCCCTAGGCGGGAACACAAGGGTCAAACCCGCTCCAGCAACCGTTCCGCCTGCGCGCGTGCCTCCGCCGTGATTTCCGCGCCCGACAGCATCCGCGCGATTTCCTCGCGGCGTTCCGCATCGTCCAGCGCATGAACGCCGGTGCGCGTGACGGTGCCGTCACTGGACTTGGCGATCAGCAGATGGCCCGCGCCCCGCGCCGCGACCTGCGGGCTGTGGGTGACGACGAGGATCTGGTTGCTCTGCGCCAGCCGCGACAGCCGCTCACCGATCGCGTCGGCCACGGCCCCACCCACGCCCCGGTCGATCTCGTCGAAGATCAGCGTATCCGCACCGCCCCGCTCGGCCAGCGCGACCTTCAGCGCCAGGATGAAGCGCGACAATTCGCCGCCCGATGCGATCTTGGCCAGCGGCGCGAAGGGCGCGCCGGGGTTCGTCGAGATTTCGAACTCGACCCGGTCCATCCCCTGCGGACTCCACTGACCCTCGTCCAGTTGCGCAACCACGGTGCGGAAGCGGGCGGCATCCAGTTTCAGCGGCGCAAGTTCGGCAGCGACCGCAGCATCCAGACGCCCGGCAGCCATCTGCCGTTCACCCGACAGCGCCTGCGCTGCGGCGCGATAGGCGGCGGCCTTCCCCGCGACATCCTTTTCCAGCGCCGCGATATGCGCCTCGCCGCCCTCGATCGCGGCCAGCTTCGCGTCCATCTCGTCGCGCAGCGCGGCCAGATCGTCGGGCTGCACCTGATGCTTGCGCGCCAGACCGCGCAGGTCGAACAGACGGGTTTCGATCATGTCGAGGCGCGCGGGATCAAAGCTCAGCGCCTCGACCGCTTCGGCCAGTCGATCCTCCGCCTCGCCCGCCTCCACCACAGCGCGGTCCAGCGCTTCGAGCACGGCGGCCAGCAGCGGCTCTTCCGACGCAATCCGATCCAGCCGACGCGCCGCCTGTCGCAATTGGGCCAGCCCGCCATCCGATCCGGTCAGGCAATCGCCGACGGCGGACAGGTCGTCGGTCAGGCGCGCGCCCTTCTGCATGGTCGCGCGTTCTTCCGCCAGCGTCGCCTCCTCACCCGGTTCGGGCGCGAACTTGCGCAATTCCTCGACCGCATGGGTCAGGTAATCACGGTCGCGCGCGGCATTGTCCACAGCGGCATGCGCCTCCGCCAGCGCCTTGGCCGCGGTGCGCCAGCCGGCATGGGCAGACGCCACCGCTCCGGCCTCGCAGCGGCCATAGCTGTCGAGCAGCGCGCGATGGCCCCGCGGATTAAGCAGGCCGCGATCGTCATGCTGGCCGTGGATCTCGACCAGCGATCCGCTCAGGTCGCGCAGCAGCGCGGCCGAACAGGGCTGATCGTTGACGAAGGCGCGACTGCCGCCATCGGCCTTCACCAAGCGGCGGATCAGCAGCGGCTCGCCCGGTTCAATCTCGATGCCATTGTCCGCGAGCAGCAGTGCAACGCGGGTAGCGGCGGCCGGCGGTTCGAAGGTGGCGACGACACTCGCCTGCGCCTCGCCATTGCGCACCAGACCGCTGTCGGCGCGCGCGCCCAGCGCCAAGCCGAGCGAATCCAGCAGGATCGACTTGCCCGCCCCCGTCTCCCCGGTCAGCACGGAAAGGCCCGCGCCGAACTCCAGGTCCAGCGCCTCGATCAGCACGACATTGCGGATGGCGAGCGAGATCAGCATGGCGCGCTTCTACCCATCACCGCACAAAAGGGGAACAGGCAAAAAGGCCGTCAGGCCTTGACGCCATGTTCCTGCATCAGCTTGTAGCTGCGCTCATACCATTTGGTGCCGGGATAGTTGCGGCCCAGCACGGCGGCGGCCTTCTGCGCTTCGGCGGGGATGCCAAGCGAGAGATAGGATTCGACCAGCCGCTCCAGCGCTTCGGGCGTGTGCGTCGTGGTCTGATATTTGTCGACCACCGATCGGAAGCGCAGCGTGGCGGCGAGCCACTGGCCGCGCCGCTGGTAGAAACGGCCGACCTCCATTTCCTTGCCGGCCAGATGATCGTTGACCAGATCGACCTTCAGACGCGCGTCGGCGGCGTAGCGAGTGTCGGGATAGCGGCGGATAAGTTCGCCCAGTGAATCCAGCGCCTGCTGCGTGATCTTCTGGTCGCGGGTGACGTCGGCAATCTGCTCATAATAGCAGAGCGCGATCAGATAATAGGCGTAGGGCGCGTCCTTGTTGCCGGTATGGATCGACAGGAAACGCTGTGCGGCCGAGATGGATTCGGCATAGTCGGTGTTCATATAATAGCTGAAGGCGGACATGAGCTGCGCGCGGCGCGCCCAGGGCGAATAGGGATGCTGGCGTTCCACCTCATCGAACAGGGCGGCGGCGAGCTTGTACTGGCCGCGGTCCAGCCGGTCCTTGCCGCTATTATACAGGGTCGACACGTCACGCGCGACATATTGGGTGTCGGCCTTGTTCTTCGACGTGGAGCAGCCGGTAAGGACAGGCGAGGCGATCAGGACCAGGGCGGTGGCCGCGCCAATGCGCGTCATGGTTTTCGTCAGCATGGGCGGGTCATAGCCGAGGGACACGCCGCCGCCAAGCGGCAGAATGCGCGTCGGTCAACAGGCCGCCCTGACGGGCAGGTCGAGCCTGGCGACGGCCCCGCCCTGCGGCGCCGATGTCAGCGCGAAATGCCCGCCCAACTGGGCCGCCAACGCGTGGGCAATACGCAGACCCAGGGATTCGCCGCGCTCCAACTGGAAGTCGGGCGCAACGCCCTGCCCGTCGTCGGCGATCTGCAGGGTCAGGGCGCCGTCCACCATCTCGAGCGTCACGCCGATCGCGCCGCCGCGATCGGGCAGGCCATGCTCCATCGCATTGCTGACCGATTCCGCCACCACCAGCGCCAAAGGCACGGTGATGTTGGGGTCGAGCCGCAGTCCGTCCGGCGCGGTCACCACCACGCCAATGTCGGTCCGTCCGCTGGCCTCCACTATGTCGGTGGTCAGGGTGGTCAGAAAAATGCGCATATCCTGACCCGCACCAGACGGATCGTAGAGCGCGCGGCTGATGCGACCGACCAGCGACAGCCGGGCGGAGGCGTCGTCCAGCGCCTGCCGCGCGACTTCATGATCGACATGCCGGCGCTGGAGCGAGAGCATCGCCGCGACCACCTGCAGATTGTTGGAGACGCGATGCTGGAGTTCGTGAAACAGCAATTCGCGATTTTCCGCGAGGGCGCGGCTGCGCTCCCGCTCCACCGCCAGATTGAAATTGGCCCGCTGCATGAAGTGGATCAGGGCGATGTCGACCGCGACCACCCCGGTGTAGAAGAGCATCGCGACCGCGACCGCCGGATTGAGCGTCAACGCGCCATAGGGCGGGATGAAGACATACCAGGAGATGGCGCCGCATATGATACCCGCGAAGAGGCCGGGCCGCACGCCGAACAGGAAGGACGACAGGATGACCGCTGGGAAGAAGGTGACGAAGGGATAGCCGACCGGCAGCAACGGCTCCGCCGCGATCCGCAACAGCAGGGCAGCGGCGCAGAAACAGCTCGTCAGGATATAGGCATAGACCGGCCGGTCGAGAACGAGCGGCAGGCGTTCGACGAACCGCTCATTGCTCCGCTGCATGATGAACCCCCACTATCCATCGTTACAGTAGCAGAACTTCCGCGCCCTGCCTTGATCGAAATCAGTCTGCGGCCGTCGGACGCAAAAACGGGGCGCCCGGCGGACCGGACACCCCGTCTTGTCTGTGGGAAGGCCGATCCGACGATCGGCGCGCCCCTTAGTCCTGGGTCAGGAAGTCGGGCAGACCGCCCGGCGCCGGGCCGTCATCATTGCCACCTTCGCTGCGTTCACGACGGGGACCACGGTCACCGCCATCGCGGCGCGGGCCACGACCGCGATCGCCACGGCCTTCGCCGCCTTCGCGACGCGGGCCACGATCGCCACCGCCATCACGACGCGGACCGCGATCGCTGCGCGGCTCGCGCGGTTCGCGGGCAGGACGGGTGTCTTCCAGTTCGGCGCCGGTTTCCTGATCGACGACGCGCATCGACAGGCGAACCTTGCCGCGCGGGTCGATTTCGAGAACCTTGACCTTCACCTCTTGACCTTCCGACACGACGTCGGTCGGCTTTTCGACGCGCTCATTCTTCATTTCGGAGACGTGGACGAGACCGTCCTTGCCACCCATGAAGTTCACGAAGGCGCCGAAGTCGACGATGTTGACGACCTTGCCGTCATAGATCTTGCCGACTTCCGCTTCCTGCGTGATGCCGAGGATCCACTTGCGGGCCGCTTCGATCTGCGCCGGATCGGACGAGCTGATCTTGATCAGGCCTTCGTCGTCGATGTCCACCTTCGCGCCGGTTTCGGCGACGATCTCGCGGATCACCTTGCCGCCGGTGCCGATGACTTCGCGGATCTTCGACTTGTCGATCTGCAGCGTCTCGATGCGCGGGGCGTGCGCCGACAGCTCGGTGCGGGTCGAGGACAGCGCCTTGCTCATTTCGCCAAGGATATGCGCGCGGCCTTCCTTCGCCTGCGTCAGCGCGGCTTCGAAGATTTCGCGCGTGATGCCCGCAATCTTGATGTCCATCTGCATCGTGGTGATGCCGACTTCGGTGCCGGCGACCTTGAAGTCCATGTCGCCGAGGTGATCTTCGTCACCCAGGATATCGGACAGGACGGCGAAGTCCTTGCCTTCCAGGATCAGGCCCATGGCGATGCCGGACACGGGGCGCTTCAGGGGCACACCGGCGTCCATCATCGAAAGCGAACCGCCGCAGACGGTCGCCATCGAGGAAGACCCGTTCGACTCGGTGATGTCCGAGAGAACGCGGATCGTGTAGGGGAACTCGTCCTTGCTCGGCAGCACGGGATGCAGCGCACGCCATGCGAGCTTGCCATGACCCACTTCACGACGACCCGGCGCGCCGAAGCGGCCGACTTCACCGACCGAATAGGGCGGGAAGTTATAGTGCAGCATGAAGTTTTCATAATGCAGGCCGGTCAGGCCGTCGATCATCTGCTCGGCGTCCTTGGTGCCCAGCGTGGTGGTGCAGATCGACTGCGTTTCACCGCGCGTGAACAGCGCCGAACCATGAGTGCGGGGCAGGAAGCCGACCATCGCTTCGATCGGACGGATCTGCGTGGTGGTGCGACCGTCGATGCGCTTGCCGTCCTTCAGGATGGCGCCGCGCACGATTTCCGCTTCCAGCTTCTTGGTCAGCTTGATGCCGGCCATCACGGTCTGGGCGTCCAGACCTTCGGCGGTGAAGCTGGCCTTTGCCTTGGCGCGGGCTTCGTTCAGCGCGTTGGAGCGGGCCGACTTGTCGGTCAGCTTGTAGGCGGCGGTGATGTCCTTGCCGATCAGCTTCTTCAGCTTCTTCTTCAGGTCATCGAGATTGTCGCCCTTGGCGATGTCCCAGGGATCCTTGGCAGCCTTCTCGGCCAGGTCGATGATCGCGTTGGCGATCTTCTTGCTGGCTTCATGGGCGAACAGGACAGCGCCGAGCATGACCTCTTCCGACAGTTCCTTGGCTTCGGATTCGACCATCATCACGGCGTTGCCGGTGGCGGCGACGACCAGGTCGAGTTCGCCGGTCTTCACTTCTTCAAGGCTCGGGTTGAGCTGATATTCGCCGTCCTTGTAACCGACGCGCGCGGCGCCGATCGGACCCATGAAGGGCACGCCTGACAGGGTCAGCGCAGCCGACGCGGCGATCATCGCCACGATATCGGGTTCGCTTTCGCCGTCGAACGACAGAACCTGCGCGATCACGTTGATTTCGTTATAGAAACCTTCGGGGAACAGCGGGCGGATCGGGCGGTCGATCAGGCGGGAAACCAGCGTTTCCTTTTCCGTCGCGCCGCGCTCACGCTTGAAAAAGCCGCCGGGAATGCGGCCGGCGGCGGAATATTTTTCCTGATAGTGAACGGTCAGCGGGAAAAAGTCCTGGCCTTCCTTCACGCTCTTGGCGGCGGTCACGGCGCACAGCACCACGGTTTCGCCATAGGTGGCCAGCACGGCGGCGTCAGCCTGGCGCGCGATACGACCGGTTTCGAGGGTCAGCGTCTTGCCGGCCAGCTCGATGGATACTTTCTTGACGTCGAACATAGATTGTTTCCTTCGCCCGCGTCGGCCCTATTGCCGGGCGGGGCCTTTGGTGGAGCCGGTGCGGCTCCATGAATGGAGAGCGTTACACTCTCCTCCGTTCGCCCTGAGCCTGTCGAAGGGCTTTGCTGAGCGGAGACGAAGCACACTTCGCTTTGCTCAGTGGAGGGCTTCGACTTCGCTCAGCCCGAACGGTGTGGGGGACGCTCCCCCGATTATTCCGCCGCCTTGCCGAATTGCCAGACGATGGATGTCAGAATCAGAAACGGCCCCGAATGGGGCCGTCCCTTTTTAGCAGGCTTACTTGCGCAGGCCCAGCTTGGCGATCAGGTCGGTGTAACGCGCCTGATCCTTCTTCTTGAGATAGTCCAGCAGCGAACGACGCTTGTTGACCATCATCAGCAGACCACGGCGGCTATGATTATCCTTGTGGTGACCCTTGAAATGCTCGGTCAGGTTGGTGATCCGCTCGGTCAGGATAGACACCTGAACCTCGGGCGAACCCGTGTCACCCTCGGCGCGGGCATATTCCTTGATCAGCGCTTCCTTGCGCTCGGCAGTAATCGTCATCTAATCGTCTTCCCTCGACATCAGGTTGAAACCGCGCACCACACGGATGTCACCATCCTGCATTTCGACCAGCGCAACAGGGATAATCCCGTCGGTTGCCAGATGAAGGCCAGTGGCAGCGGCGATCCCGGTCAGTATCTTCCCCTGGCGGAGAGCGATGGCCTGATCGGGAGAGACGGGGAGAGCCGGGATGTCGTCCAGCCCCGCCGTCAACGGCAGCATGAGCCCACCGATGCCGCCGCCCTTAGCAGCTTCGTCCAATTTGTCCAGCGATATCGCGGTTTCCAGCGTGAACGGCCCGGCCTTCACGCGGCGCAGCATGGTGACATGGCCGACCGTGCCGAGCGCCAGCGCGATGTCGCGGGCAAGCGAGCGGATATAGGTGCCTTTGGAGACATGGGCGGCCAGGGTGATCTGGGAAATCCTCTCCCCGTGGGGGAGAGGATAGGGAGGCTTGGCAGCTTGCTGCCTAGCCGAAGTTGGAGAGGGGTTTGCTTCCCCCTCTCCTAGCTGCGCTACCCCGCCTTGCGGGCAAGCTGCGCTATCCTCTCCCCCCTGGGGCGAGGATATGTGCAGCGCGTGGATCGTCACCGACCGCAGCTTCATCTCCACCGCTTCCCCCTTGCGGGCGAGGTCATAAGCGCGCTGGCCGTCGATCAGGATGGCGCTATAGGCGGGCGGCGCCTGTTCGATCGGGCCGGTGAAGCGGGGCAGGATCGCCTCCACCTGCGCCAGCGTCGGACGGACGTCGCTCTCCGCAATCGCCGTCCCCTCCAGGTCGAGCGTGTCGGTCTGGACACCGAACGCGACGGTAAAATCATAGATTTTGTCGCTGTCGAGCATCCGCCCGGCCAGCTTCGTCGCCTCCCCGATCGCGATCGGCAACACCCCGGTCGCCAGCGGATCGAGGGTGCCGCCATGGCCGACCTTCCACTTTTCCGTCCCGCCCAGCAGCTCCCGCTGCACGCGCAGCGCGCGCTTGACCGCGCTGACCGCCTGGGTGGAGCCGAGGCCATGCGGTTTGTCGAGAATGATCCAGCCATGCATGGCGGCGGGCCTTATCCGGCCTGCCCCGCCCTGTCAGCCTTTAATGCGTCCCCCCCAATCGGCATTTCCCCGCGCCCCGCCCTGCGATAAGGAGCGCCCATGACCATCAAGCTCATCTGCCTCGATGCCGACGATACGCTCTGGCACAATATGCGCCATTTCAACGCGACCGAAGACGCGCTGCTCGACATGCTGCACCCCTTTGCGGAAGCCGACATGACGCGCGAGCGGCTGATCGCCTGCGAGACGCGCAACCTGCCGCTCTATGGCTATGGGGCGAAGGGCTTCACCCTGTCGATGATCTAGACGGCGGTGGACCTGGCTGGCGACAAGCTGTCCAGGTCGATGATCGAGGGGATATTGGCGGCGGGCCGTGCGCTGCTCGCCCATCCGGTAGAGCTGTTCGACGGCGTGGCGGACACGCTGGCGCGACTGGCCAAAGTCGGCCCGCTGGTGCTGGTGACCAAGGGCGACCTGCTGCATCAGGAAAGCAAGCTGGCGGCGTCGGGCCTGGGCGACCTGTTTTCGGGCATAGAGATCGTCAGCGACAAGAAAGCGGACACGTTCCGCACCCTGTTCGCCCGCCTGGGCATCGCGCCGGACGAGGCGGTTATGGCGGGCGATTCGATGCGATCGGACATATTGCCAGCGCTGGAGGCCGGCGCATGGGCTGCCTTCATCCCGCAGGAAGGCGGCTGGTCGCACGAAAGCGCCACGGCGCCATCCAGCCATGAACGCTTCATCCAGTTGGAGCGGCTGGCCGACCTGCCCGACTGGATCGCGACGATCAGCTAATGCGCGCCCGCCATTCATCGGCCAGGATCGAATAGATCGCCGTATCGCGGACATGGCCGGTCCAGGTCACCCGCTGCTTGCGCAGGACTCCCTCGCGCACCGCGCCCAGCTTTTCGACCGCCTTTTGCGAGCGGACGTTGCGCTGGTCGATGCGAAATTCGATACGGGTGAAGCCGCATTCCAATGCGCGCCCGATCAGCAGCGGCTTGATCCGGCCGTTCAGCCCGGTGCCGCGCGCGGATGGCGTCATATAGGTGCCGCCCAGTTCCAGCCAATTGTCGGCCGCGTGGATGTGCAGATAGCCCGACATGCCGACAGCGGCGCCGTCGGCGACGATCAGGAAAGGACAGCGATCGGGATTGGCGAGGGTCGCATCGAATATCGCATCGAAATGCGCGCCTGCCCAGTTACTGGGAAAAATCTCCCACACCGGATCGTCCGCCGGGCAGAGCGGGCGCAGCGTCTCGCGATGCGCTTCGCGCAACTGTTCCAGATGCAGGCCGGGCGCTTCGATCGGCGCAAGCAGGCGTTCGATGCGGGTCATCGCCGCATCTGCTCCACGAAGTGGCGGCGGCATAGTGCGACATAGCGATCATTGCCGCCGATTTCGGTCTGCGCGCCTTGCTGGATCGGCCGTCCGCCCGCATCGACGCGCAGGTTCATCGTCGCCTTGCGGCCGCAATCGCACACCGTCTTGATCTCTGTCAGCGTGTCGGCCAATCCCAACAGCGCGGCGCTGCCGGCGAAAAGCTGCCCCTGGAAATCGGTACGGATGCCGTAGCAGAGGACCGGAATGCCGAGCCGGTCGCACACTCCGCCCAACTGCCACACCTGCGCCTCGGTCAGGAATTGCGCCTCGTCCACCAGCACGCAGGACAGCGGCGTCGCGCCGTGCCGGGCAGCAATGGCGGCGAAGATATCGACCTGCGGATCAAACAGAGCGGCAAGCGCCTCCAGCCCGATGCGCGACACGATCCGCCCACGGCCAAAGCGATCGTCGAGCGCGGCAGTCCACAGCATCGTGTCCATGCCGCGCTCGCGATAGTTGAAGTCGGATTGCAGCAGGGTGGTCGATTTCCCCGCATTCATCGAGCTATAGTAGAAATAGAGTTTCGCCATCGGCGCCGATTAGCGGATCGTCGGTGCGACGCCAGCCAGGAAACGCACCAATGCGTCGGCCAGCGCGATCCGCTTGTCAGAGAAGCTGTGATCGGTCGGCCAGACCATCAGCCGCGCGTCCGGATTGGCGCCCTGCGCATCGGCAGCCGCCTTGCGCGCCATGGCGCCTATCCCCTTTTCCGCGCCCAACAGCGTCAGCGGACGGCGACCATAGCCGGCCAGGCGGCGACCCAGGTCGAACTTCTGCCCGTCGGCCTTGATCTCGCCGGTCAGCCCCTCATAGGTCGCGCCATGGAGCGGCGGCAGGTCGCTCGCCACTTCCGCCTTCCACCCCGCCTCGCCTTCCGGCGTGGCCAGCGCCGCCACGGTCTGCGCCGGGTCCCAGGGATCGATCAGGAACAGCCCGGCGACGCGCGGATCGGCCGCGGCGGCATCGGCGGCCATGAAGCCGCCCATGCTGTGCCCGGCGACCACGATCGCGCTGGTGTCGATGCGATATCTGGCGACGATGGAGGGTTGCTGGAGATATTGCAGCGCAGTGAAGGCGTCGTCCGATGCGTTGGCGAAGGAGAATATGCCGGGGCTGCCCCAACTGCCGCGATAATGGAGCGTCAGCACATTCCACCCGGCGCGACGGACGGCCTGGGCCAGATCGAGATTCTGTTCGTTGCCGGGAAAGCCGTGGAGCAGCAGCAGCGTCGGGTGGATGCCTGCGCCCGCGGCTGTGTACATGACCGCGTTCATCGCCCCGTCCTGCGCGGGGATGACGAAGGCACTCATGCTGGCAGGATAGGCGGCGTCAGGTCTGGGATCGGCGATGACGGCAGGATGGATCGCCGGCTCCTTGGCGAAGGCGGGCGACGACGCGGCGAGTATGGCCGCAACTGCAAACCCCGATAATGTCCGCACCGATAACCCCCACATGATCGAGACTCGCCGAATGACGCTGCTATGCAACCGGAACCGTCCCGATTTGCCGCCCCGGCATGGGCATCCCGATCGCCGGGCGCATAAGAAGGCCGCCATCATGAACTGACAGTTGGACCGCATCCCCCGGCCGCAGACCCAACAGCCTGCGAAGCGCGGCTGGCAAAGTGACCCGGTTATCGCGATTGACGATCAGCTTCATGCGGCGACTATGCGGTAGAAGCACAGGCACCGCAATTATTCTTCGCCCTCGTCCTTCACCAGATCCTGCGCCACTTTGGGCTGACGCAGCAGCTTGTCGATATGACTGCCCTCGTCGAAGCTGTCGTCCGCCAGGAATTTCAGCTTGGCGGCATATTTGAGCGCGATGCGACTGGCGACCGCGCGCTGCAGATAGGCGGTATTGGTGCGCAGGGCCTTCAGCACCGCTTCCTCATCCTGCCCCAGCAGCGACTTGATGAAGATGGTGGCGTGGCGCAGGTCGGGGGACATGCGCACTTCGGTGACGCTCACGACATGTCTGGCCAGCACGTCGTCATGCACGTCGCCGCGCTGGAGGATGTCGGACAGGACATGGCGCACCTGTTCGCCCACGCGGAGCAGGCGGACGGACGGGCCTTCGGGTTGTTGGGCCATAGCCTAAATCTCCCCCCTCCCTACTCGGGAGGGGCCGGGGGCGGGCTCATCCCACCGGCCATAGCAATTCAGGAGAGGGCGAGCCCACCCCCAATCCCCCTCCCGCAAGCGGAAGGGGGATATGGCTTACAGCGTGCGCTGACGCTCTTCGACCTCGAACAGTTCCAGCGTGTCGCCGGGCTTGATGTCGTTCGTATCCTGCAGGACCGCGCCGCACTCCATGCCCGCGCGGACTTCGGACACATCGTCCTTGAACCGGCGCAGCGAGTGGATGACCGTCTTGGACACGATGACGTCGGACCGGGTGAGGCGCGCATTGAGCCCCTTGCGGATGATGCCGTCGAGGACGAGCAGACCGGCCGCCTTGTCCTTCTTGCCCGCCGGGAAGACCTGCAGCACTTCGGCGCGACCCACGATCGTTTCGATGCGCTCTGGCGCCAGCTGGCCCGCCATTTCGTTGCGGACTTCTTCCAGCAGGTCGTAGATCACGTCATAATAGCGCAGCGAAATCTTCTCGCGCACGGCCATCGGACGCGCCTTGGCATTGGGACGGACGTTGAAGCCGATCAGCGGCGCGCGGCTGGCAGCGGCCAGCGTAACGTCGCTTTCGGTGATCGCACCGACGCCGGAGCTGAGGATACGCACCTTGATCTCGTCGGTCGAAATGCGGTTCAGCGCAGTGACGATCGCTTCGACGGACCCCTGCACGTCGCCACGGATCACGACCGGATATTCGATCATGGTCGTGTTGAGCGCCGAGAACATGCTCTCGAAGTTGGTCGGCACAGACGCCGTCCGCTTGAGCGTGATCTGCTCCTGACGATAGGCGGCGACTTCGCGGGCGCGCGCTTCATTCTCGACGACGGTGAGCTGGTCGCCCGCCTTGGGAACGCCGGACAGGCCCAGCACCTCGACCGGGGTCGAGGGACCGGCGGACTTCACCTGCTGACCCTTGTCGTTGACCAGCGCACGGACCTTGCCGCTTTCCGCGCCGATGACGAAGGTGTCGCCGACTTTGAGCGTACCCTTGCGCACCAGCACGGTAGCGACCGCACCGCGGCCCTTGTCGAGCTGCGCCTCGATCACATTGCCTTCGGCGGCGCGATCGGGATTGGCGGACAGCTCCATGACTTCGGCCTGGAGCAGTATCTTCTCGATCAGTTCGTCAAGGCCGGTCTTCTTGAGCGCGGAAACCTCCACGTCCTGAACGTCGCCGCCCATATCCTCGACCACGATCTCCTCGCTCAACAGGCGCTCGCGCACCTTTTGCGGGTTCGCTTCGGGCTTGTCGCACTTGTTGATCGCCACGATCATCGGCACGCCGGCCGCCTTGGTATGGTTGATCGCCTCGATCGTCTGCGGCATCAGCCCGTCGTCGGCCGCCACCACCAGGATGACGATGTCGGTGACGTTGGCGCCGCGGGCGCGCATTTCCGAAAAGGCTTCATGGCCCGGCGTATCGAGGAAGGTGATGACATCGCCACCCTTGGTCGTCACCTGATAGGCGCCGATATGCTGGGTGATGCCGCCGCTTTCGCCCGCGACCACGTCGGTCCCGCGCAAGGCGTCTAGCAACGAAGTCTTGCCGTGATCGACATGGCCCATGATGGTGACGACCGGCGCGCGAGGCTTGAGCGTTTCAGGCGCATCGACATCGCCGGTGATGCCGATTTCCACGTCGGCGTCGGACACGCGCTGAATGCGGTGACCGAATTCCTCGACCAGCAACTCCGCCGTATCCTGATCGATCGGCTGGTTGAGCGTAACCGCCTGCCCCATCTTGAACAGCGACTTGACCAGGTCCGCGCCCTTTTCGGCCATACGGTTGGCCAGTTCCTGCACGGTGATGATTTCAGGCACCACGACATCGCGGACCTGCTTGTCGCGCTGCTGCGCACCGCCGGCATAATGGGCGCGACGCTCCTTTTCACGGGCGCGCTTGAGCGCTGCAAGGCTGCGGGCGCGGGCGCTGTCGTCATCGGCCAGCGCCTTGGTGACGGTCAGCTTGCCGGCCTGGCGGCGATTATCTTCGCCCTTCTTGGCGCGTTCGGGCTTGGTCGGCTCGGGGCGCTTGACCGGCGTGACCGGGGTGAAGCGGCGCGGCGGCGGCGCGGCGGCCGCGGGCGTGGCGGGCCGCTCCTGTTCGGCGGGCGCGGCAGGCGCTGCGGCCTCTTCCGTAGCCGGTTGCGCAGGCGCGACGGCCTCGGCGACCGGTTCGGGCGCAGCCCGTTCGACCGGCTCGGGCGTCGGCGGCGCTTCGGCCGCCTGGCGATTTTCCTCGGCGCGGCGCTTTTCTTCCTCGCTGGCGGCGAGACGCGCGGCATCCTCACGACGGCGCGCATCTTCCAGCGCGGTCATGCGGGCTTCCTCAGCCTCGCGCAGCAGCTTGGCCTGCAATTCCTGACGCGACATCAGGCTCTGCGGCGGCGACTGGCGCACCGGCGCAGGCTGCGGCGCGCGGGTCTGCTGCGGCGCAGGCGCGGCCGGGCGCGGCGCGACCGGAGTGGGATCGGCCTGGGGCGCAGCCGCAGGGGCAGCACCGGTCGTCTCACCCGGCTTGCCCAGGACGCGGCGCCGCTTCACTTCAACCACGACCGTATTCTTGCGGCCATGGCTGAACTGCTGCTGCACCTGACCGGATTCCACGGTCCGCTTGATGCCCAGTGGCTTGCGGCCCAGAACCGGCTTGTCTTCCTTGCTGTCACTCATACGACTGAACTTAACCCTTCACTTCCGCTCCGACCGGAAAGGCCCGTCGGCGCCCTTAACAAATTCACATCCGAACTTAACCTAAACGACCACGCCCGGCACATCGGTGGAGTCAGGCTCCCCCTGTACAGGCGCCCCGTTAGCGCAACCCAGATAGCTTTCCAAGCGGCCGATGGCCGCACGCAGACGCGACGCCGCACGCGAGTCGGTTACTGCGATATGGACGACATTGTCGCGCCCCATTGCCATAGATAGGGCCTCCCGGTCCACAGGCAAGACGATACCCGCCAAATCCGTACCTTCGGCCTCCTGCCCGACGCGCAGCGCCTGGTCCAGTTTCCGGTTGCCGTCAGCCGCCGCATCAGCGGCATGGAGCAGCAACCGCACCTGCCCCTTGCGGCACGCGACGTCGATCTTTTCGGACCCCGTCAGCAGCATCGACGCACGCGATTCCAGCCCCAGCCGGTCCAGCAGCGTCTTGCGCAGCCCGGACTCGATCATCGCCGGCAGGTCGTCGGATATCTGGAGGGCGCTATCCTTGAACGCACGGGCGAGCGCGCCCTTGAGCTTGCCCTTGGCCAGCGCGGTTTCCAACTCGGCGCGCGATACGCCGATCCAGGCGCCCCGCCCCGGCGCCTTGGCGCGAATATCGGGCAGCACCTGACCCTCCGGCCCCACCGCCAGGCGAACCAGCGTGTCGGGGTCGGCTCGGTCGCCGGTCAATATGCATTTGCGTTCGGTCATGCGCGCCCCTCCGCCAAAACGGATGAAAGGGCAAGTCCGACGCTGTCGAGAGGCGCTATTCTCTCATCGGGGAGTGTCCGCAACATAGGCGTCCTCCCTTGTTGGAGAGCCGGACAGGACAGCCGCCAGCCCTTCCGGCCGCTCGGTGAGCGACCGGATGGCGTCGGCGATGATCGCGTGGCCAGTCGGGCGGAGGGCGATAAAAGACATGGAGGCTCAGGCTTCCTCGTCTTCGAACCAATGGGCGCGGGCGGCCATGATGATCTCATTGCCCTGCTCGTCGGAGAGACCATAGGCGGCCAATATGCCGCCCTTGTCCTCGCTGCCGCCGTCCGACTTGCGACGACGCTGGTCGACGCGCTTCTTCTGCACCAGTTCGTCGGTGGCGAGATCGGCCAGGTCGTCGAGCGTCTTGATGCCCGCCTTGCCCAGCGTGACCAGCATCGCTTCGGTCAGATGCGGCATCTCGGCCAGCGCGTCCTCGACGCCCAGATTGGTGCGTTCTTCGCGCGCAGCCTGCTCGCGGCGCTCCAGCGCTTCGAGCGCGCGGTTCTGCAACTCGCCGGCCAGTTCGTCGTCAAAGCCTTCGATCGCCGCCAGTTCGTCGATCTCGACATAGGCGACCTCTTCCAGTTCGCCGAAGCCTTCGGCGACCAGCAACTGCGACAGCGTCTCGTCCACGTCCAGTTCGTTCTGGAACAGCTCGGAGCGCGACACGAATTCCTTCTGGCGCTTCTCGCTGGCGTCGGCCTCGGTCATGATGTCGATCGCCTTGCCGGTCAGCTGGCTGGCGAGGCGGACATTCTGGCCGCGGCGGCCGATGGCGAGCGACAGCTGATCGTCGGGAACGACGACTTCGATCCGCTCTTCTTCCTCGTCGATGACGACGCGGCTGACCTGTGCGGGCTGCAACGCGTTGACGACGAAGGTCGCGGTATCTTCCGACCAAGGGATGATGTCGATCTTTTCGCCCTGCATTTCCTGCACGACGGCCTGCACGCGGCTGCCCTTCATGCCGACGCAGGCGCCGACCGGGTCGATGCTGCTGTCGCGGCTGATGACGCCGATCTTGGCGCGGCTGCCCGGATCGCGGGCGGCGGCCATGATGGTGATGACGCCGTCGTAGATTTCGGGGACTTCCTGGGCGAACAGCTTCTTCATGAACTCGGGATGCGCGCGGCTCAGGAAAATCTGCGGCCCGCGATTTTCGCGGCGGACGTTCAGCACGACCGAGCGAATGCGGTCACCGACGCGAACGACTTCGCGCGGAATCTGCTGGTCGCGGCGGATGACGCCTTCGGCCCGGCCCAGATTGACGACGACATGGCCGAACTCGACCGACTTGACGACGCCGGTGATGATCTCACCCACGCGGTCCTTGAATTCCTCATGCTGGCGCTCGCGCTCGGCATCGCGGACCTTCTGGAAGATCACCTGCTTGGCCGACTGGGCGTCGATGCGGCCCAAGTCGATCGCGGGCAGCGGGTCGACGATGAAGTCGCCGATCACGGCGTCCTTCTTCAGCTTCTGCGCCTGCTTGAGGTCGACCTGCTTGAAATAATCCTCGACCAGCTCGACCACTTCGACGACGCGCCACAGACGCAGGTCGCCGGTTTCCGGGTCCAGCTTGGCTCGGATATCGTTTTCAGCGCCGTAGCGCGCGCGGGCGGCGCGCTGGATCGCGTCTTCCATCGCTTCGATGACGATCGCCTTGTCGATCATCTTTTCGCTGGCGACGCTGTTGGCGATCGCGATCAGTTCGGCCCGATTGGCGGAAATGGCGTTGGCCATGGCTTTATGAACCCTTATTCTTCGGTTTCAAAATCATCCGCCCCATCGGAGGAAAGCGGCATTGTAGCAGAAAGGAGCGCGTCGGTCAGCAGCAGCTTCGCGTCGCTGACCAAAGCGAAGGGAATGACGACGTCGCCACTCTTCGCGTCGGTAAACAATATGTCGTCGCCTTCGACCCCGTTCAGGACGCCGCGGAAGCTCTTGCGTCCCTCGACGATCTCGGTCGCGGAAATCTTGGCCTCATGGCCGGCCCATTCGATGAAGTCGTGCAGCCGGGTCAGCGGCCGGTCGATGCCGGGCGAACTGACCTCCAGACGATAGGCCTCCTCGATCGGATCGACCTCATCCATCACGTCCGAAATACGCCGCGAGATGGCAGCGCAATCCTCGATGACCAGTTGCTTGGTCTTCGGGTCTTCGGCCATGATCTGCAACGTATGCTCGTCGCCCGACCCGAACAGCCTGATCCGCACGAGGTCGAAGCCCAGGGCCTTTACCTCGGGTTCGATCAGCGCGGTCAATAGGGCGATGTCCGCCATGCAATCTCCAGAAACTCTATGCGCGCTTCCCCTGCCGTACACCTAACAAGCGCCGCAAGCGTTCCGCTTGCGACCCTGACATGTTTGACGATGTAAGGAAGCAAGGGCGATATAGGCGTGAGCCACGCAATCTGCAACATTATTCGTCTTGTTGTATTCTAACCGTTCGGGCTGAGCGAAGTCGAAGCCCTCCACCGAACGAAGAGAGGTGCTTCGCCATGCTCAGCATAGCCCTTCGACTTCGCTCAGGGCGAACGGAGAAAATTATGACCCGAGCTATTATGACCGCCCTGCCCCTCATCCTCATCGCCTGTTCGGCCGAGAACGCCACCGGCCAGAACAGCGCCGCTGCGGCAGACAAGCCCTTCAAGACCTCCGTCATCGCCGATTTCGATTCGCCCTGGGCCATGACCTTCCTGCCCGACGGACGCGCCTTGGTGACGGAGAAGGCAGGCGAGATGATCCTGTTCGATCCCAGGAACGGCACCAAGATCCCGATCGCAGGCATCCCGGCGGTCGACAGCGCGGGCCAGGGCGCCCTGATGGACGTGGTGCTGTCGCCGACCTTCGCCAGGGACAAGGCCGTCTATTTCAGCTTTTCGGAGGAACGTGACGGGGTGAAAGGCGTGGCGCTGGCCAAGGGCGCGTTCAATCAGGCCAGCGACGGCACGACGAAGCTGGATGGCGTGACCGTCCTCTTTCGCGCCAGCCCCTATGTCGACGGCAACGGTCATTATTCGGGCCGCATCGCTTTCTCGCCCGATGGCCAATATCTTTTCTTCACCAATGGCGAGCGGCAGAAGTTCGACCCGGCGCAAGACCCCAAGGCGACGCTGGGCAAGGTGCTGCGCCTGAACCTGGACGGCACGCCCGCGGCGAACAATCCGCTCGCCGCCAAGGGCTTCCATCCCGCCATCTGGTCCTATGGTCATCGCAATCTGCTGGGCATCGCCTTCGACAAGGATGGCCGCTTGTGGGAACAGGAAATGGGACCAAAGGGCGGCGATGAGGTGAACCTCATCAAACCCAGCCTCAACTATGGCTGGCCCAAGGCGTCCAACGGCAGCCATTATGACGGCCGTGACATTCCCGATCATAAGGCGGGCGACGGGTTCGAGGCACCCAAAGTCTGGTGGAATCCGGTCATCTCGCCCGGCGGCCTGCTCTATTATGCGGGCGACATGTTCCCACAGTGGAAGAACTCGCTGTTCATCGGCGGCCTGTCCAGCCAGAGCCTCGTCCGGGTGAAGCTGGACGGCGAGAAAGCGGAAAAGGCCGACCAGTGGGACATGGGCGCCCGCATCCGCGAAGTGGAGCAAGGGCCAGACGGCGCGCTGTGGCTGTTGGAGGACGGCAAGGAAGGATCGCAGGGGCGGATGCTGAAACTGACGCCGGCAGCATCTTGATTTGGACCATTAGATAGTCCATAATCATGCCTTAATTGCATAGGGCGAACGAGATGAAAATTTCCGTGTCCGACGCCAAGGCGCAACTGACCGACCTGGTCAGGCGCGCCGAAGCGGGTGACGAAGTCATCCTCACCCGTCATGGCCACGCGGCCGTTCGCCTCGTTCCCATCAAGGCGCAGGTAGATGCGAAGTCGCGACGCGCATTGATCGAGGCCATTCGGGCGGAAGCGGCAAGGATCGCTTCCCCTGGCCCCTGTGCGGCGCGAAGCCAGGACTTTCTCTATGATGATGAAGGTCTGCCAGATTGATCGCGATCGATACGTCCGCGATTATGGCTCTCCTGTTGAATGAAGCGGAAGCGGATGTTTGCGCAGCAGTGTTGGGAAGCGATGACGCGCTGATCATGTCATCGGGCACCTTAACGGAGACTCTGATCGTTGCCCTTCGGCGCAATTACAGTCGGCAGGCCGAGCGTCTGATCGGGGAACTCGACATCGACATAGTGGCGCTGACACCGGATTCCGCCCGGCGCGCGGCGGACGCCTACGCCAGATGGGGAAAAAGCATGCATCCCGCCAGTCTCAATTACGGCGATTGCTTCGCCTATGAACTGGCGACCACGCGCAACTGCCCGTTGCTCTTTGTGGGCAATGATTTTGCGCAGACGGATGTCATATCCGCCCTTTGAACCGCACCATCGCCTGAACGAAAAACGGGGCCATCCGGCCCCGTTTCCTTTTACACCAACCGGCTCTGCTTGACCGCCGCTTCGATGAAGCTGGCGAACAGCGGATGCGGGTCGAACGGCTTGGACTTCAATTCCGGGTGGAACTGCACGCCCACGAACCAGGGATGGTCCGGCCGCTCGACAATTTCGGGCAGCGTGCCATCCGGCGACATGCCCGAGAAGATCAGGCCGCCCTTTTCCAGCGGCTCGCGATAGCCAGCATTGACTTCATAGCGATGGCGATGCCGTTCGCTGATGTCGTCGGTGCCGTAAATACCCGCGACAACGCTGTTGCCGGTGAGTTTCGCCGGATAGGCGCCCAGCCGCATCGTGCCGCCCAGATCGGTGTCGGCGGTGCGTTGTTGCAACCCTTCCGCGCTCATCCATTCGGTGATGAGGCCGACGACCGGCTCGGACGTATCGCCAAATTCGGTGGTGGAGGCATCGGCGATACCCGCGGTGTTCCGCGCGCCCTCGATGCAGGCCATCTGCATCCCCAGGCAAATGCCGAAGAAGGGCACATTGCGTTCGCGCGCGAATTTGACGCTGGCGATCTTGCCTTCCGACCCGCGCACGCCGAAGCCGCCCGGCACCAGGATGCCGTGCATCGGCTCCAGGCTGGCGACAATGTCGTCGCCCTTCTCGAACAATTCGGCGTCGATCCACTTGACCTTGACCTTCACCCGGTTGGCCAGGCCGCCATGGTTCAGCGCTTCGTACAGCGACTTGTAGGCGTCGAGCAGGCCGACATATTTGCCTACCACGCCGATCGTCACTTCGCCTTCGGGGTTCTGCTGGCGATCCATGATGTCGTCCCAGCGGGCAAGCTGGGGCACGGGCGCATCCTTGATGCCGAAGGCGCGCAACACTTCCTCGTCCAGCCCTTCGGCGTGATATTGATGCGGCACGGCGTAGATGCTGCTGGCGTCAAGCGCGGGGATGACCGCTTCGGGACGCACGTTGCAGAACAGTGCAATCTTCTGACGCTCGCTGTCGGGCAGCGGATGCTCGCAACGGCACAGGAGGATGTCGGGCTGGATGCCCAGCGAGGTCAGGTCGCGCACGCTGCGCTGGGTCGGCTTGGTCTTCAGCTCGCCCGCCGCCGCGATATAGGGCACCAGCGTCACATGGACGAAGATCGACTGGCCGCGATCCAGGTCGTTATGTAGTTGGCGAATCGCTTCCATGAAGGGCAGCGATTCGATGTCGCCCACCGTGCCGCCGATTTCGCAGAGGACGAAATCGATATCGTCGGTGTCGGCCAGCGCGAACGCCTTGATCTCGTCGGTGACGTGCGGGATCACCTGCACCGTCGCGCCCAGATAGTCGCCGCGCCGTTCGCGCTGGATGATCGTCTGATAGACGCGGCCCTGCGTCACATTGTCGCTCTGGCGCGCCGATACGCCGGTAAAGCGCTCATAATGGCCCAGGTCGAGGTCGGTTTCCGCCCCGTCGTCGGTCACATAGACTTCGCCATGCTGATACGGGCTCATCGTGCCCGGATCGACGTTGAGATAGGGGTCGAATTTCCGGATTCGCACACGGAAACCTCGCGCCTGCAGCAGCGCTGCAAGCGAAGCGGCCATCAGGCCTTTGCCAAGCGAGGAGACCACGCCGCCGGTGATGAAAATATACCGCGTCATGGGAGGAGAGGCTTAGCCTTTCGGAACAACAAAGGGCAAGCGCGCGAATCCACGCACGCTAAAAAAAGATCGAAAGATCGGTGAAAGGTTTAGTTGGCGAACGGAACCGCGCCATTGGCCGCCGGAGCCGAGGGCGTCGCGGACGCCGCATTGCTGGCCGCACCCGCCAGCGGATCGGCATTACCGGCCGGGGCTGGAGCGTTCTGCGTGGCCGGAGCCTGCTTCACCAGCGAGGTGTCGATGTCGCTGGGCGCATGACGCACCGATGCGATCACCGCCATGACGATCGACAGGGTAACGAAAATCGTCGCCAGCACCGTGGTCGACCGGGTCAGGAAATCCGCCGCGCCGCGCGCCGACATCAGGCCCGCCGGGCTGCCGCCCACGCCCAGACCGCCGCCTTCCGACTTCTGCATCAGGATGACGGCGACCAGCAGAGCAGCGATGATGGCCTGCACGACGAGAAGGAAGGTGAACATGCGACGGGGTCCGGTACTTTAGAATGCGTTGGCGCGCACATAGCGACGATGGGCGTTGGGGGCAACCTGTGAGGGATACGCCCGACTCTATTGGCTTCCAACATCCCGTTCGTGCTGAGTAGAGGCTGAGCGAAGTCGAAGCCTCATATCGAAGCATCCAAACCACGCCCGCTCCTTCGATATGCCACTTCGACAAGCTCAGTGGCTACTCAGGACGAACGGATGTTTATCGAAGATTGCAGCGGATCAAACCGACGCCGTCACCCTGGCATCGGCCGCCTCGATGATCGGCGCGAATTTCTCGGCCGTCAGGCTCGCGCCGCCGATCAGGCCGCCGTCGACATCGGCGATCGCCAGCAATTCGGCCGCATTCGCGCCATTCATCGACCCGCCATAGAGAATGCGCATCTTGTCCGCCTCCGCGCCGATACGAGTGGCGAGCGCGGCGCGCAGCGCGGCGTGCATGGTTTCCACAGCCTCCATCGTCGGGATACGGCCGGTGCCGATCGCCCAGATGGGTTCATAGGCGACCGCCAGCCAGTCCGCCGCCGCGCCTTCGGGCAGCGACGCCAGCAACTGCGCCGACACCACGGCTTCCGCGTCGCCCGCGTCGCGCACGTCCAGGCTTTCGCCCACGCACAAGATGACCTTCAGGCCCGCCGCCTTGGCCGCCAGCGCCTTGGCCGCGATGTCGGCGTTCGTTTCGCCCCGCGCCTCGCGCCGTTCGCTATGCCCGGTGATGACCCAGGTCGCGCCCGCTTCTGCGAGCATTTCGGCCGACAGCGATCCGGTATAGGCGCCGCTCATGTCCATATGGCAGTTCTGCGCGCCGATGAACGCCGCGCCGCGCTTTTCCGACCCGGCCATGATCAGCGTCGCGGGCAGGCACAGCCCGACCTCGACGGCCGGATGCGCGGCGGCCAGATCGCCGATCGCCTCCACTTCATCCAGATGCTCGCGCATCCCGTTCATCTTCCAGTTGCCGACAACCAGCTTGCGCCTGCTCATCTGACCGTTTCCCCTGTATGTAAGGTGTGGTTATTGCTGCACGATGCCCCGGCGCCGATCCGCCGCGTCCCTTATGGGATCGCGCCTCCTCGGATCGTCCCGATGCTGGCAAAAGCCGATGAACGGCGATCGCGCATTTGTCCAGTCCAAGCCTTGCCGCCGCGCGCATCCGCGCCTAAAGCGGGCCGCCACACAGCCGCAGTTCCGGAACCCCCATGCTTTCTGTCTTTCGCAGCTTCATCCGATCCAAATTCGGCGCGCTTTTCGCCATCCTGTTCCTGGGGGTGATCGCTGGCGCCTTCATCCTGGGCGACGTCACCAGCGGCAAGTTCGGCTCGGGATCGATGCTGGGCGGCGGCGGCACCGCGGCCAAGGCGAAGGGCCAGACCCTGAGCCAGACCGAATTGCAGGACCGGGTGCAGCGCGTGTTCGAAAATGCGCGCCGGTCCAATCCCGGCCTACAGATCGGCGATTTCTTCGCGCAGGGCGGCGGGAGCCAAGTCTATGACCAGCTGGTGGCGTCGCTGACGCTGCGCGCCTTCGCCGACGATCAGGGCGTGCATATCTCCAAGCGGCTGGTCGATGCGCAGATCGCGCAAATCCCCGCCTTCCAGGACGCGGCGGGCAATTTCAGCAATGATAATTTCCGCGCCCTCCTCGTCCGCGAACGGCTGACCGAACAGGCGCTGCGCGACGACATCAGCCGCGAAATCCTCCAGCGGCAGTTGCTCGCCCCGGTGGGCCTGGGCGTCAAGCTGACCGACAGCATGGTCCTGCCTTACGCCTCGCTGCTGCTCGAAGCGCGTCAAGGCACGGTCGCGGCGATCCCGGCGATCGCCTTCCTCGATGAAAAGAACCCGACCGACACGCAACTGGCCGATTATTACAAGAAGAACGCCAGCCGCTTCACCATCCCGGAACAGCGCCGTATTCGCTACGCCGTGGTGGATGCCGAGCGTTTCGCCCAGGCGGCCCAGCCGACCGAAGCGGAGATCAGCGCAAGCTACAATCAGAACAAGGCCAGCTACGCCGCCAAGCAGAGCCGCAGCGTCGAGCAGCTCGTGCTGCCGACCCAGGCGGGCGCCAAGGCGATCGCCGATCAGGTGAAGGGCGGCAAGTCGCTCGCCGCCGCGGCCCAGAGTGCCGGCCTCGCCGTATCCTCCTTGGCCGACCAGAGTCGCGAGGCGCTGACCGTCACGGCAGGCAAGGCCGTCGCCGATAGCGTGTTCGCTGGCAAGCAGGGTGACCTGATCGGTCCGGTACGCGGACCGCTGGGCTGGCTGCTGCTGCGCGTTACCGCGACGAAGGAAACCCCTGCCCGCACGCTGGACGCGGTGCGCGGAGAGATCGTCACGGCGCTGCGCGCGCAGAAGGAAAAGCAACTGCTGTCCGACTTCACCGGCAAGATCGAGGATGCGATCGCCAATGGCGACAGCTTCCAGGAAGTGGTGAAGGATAACGGCCTCAAGCTGGAAACCAGCCCGCCCCTGCTCGCCACCGGCAAGCAGGTGAAGGACCAGGCCTATGCCGCACCGGCCGATATCCAGCCGCTGCTCGCCCCGGTCTTCGCGATGAGTGCGGACGACGACGCGCAGCTCATCCCGATCACCGCGGACAAGCGTTATGCGCTCGCCGCCCCAGGCGAAATCATCACGGCCGCACCGCCGCCGCTGGCCGAAGTCAAGCAACTGGTGCTGGCGCAATATAAGCTGAATGCCGGCAATCTGAAGGCGAAGGCGCTGGCCGAGCAGATCCAGGCGAAGGTCGCCAAGGGCGCGAAACTGGCCGACGCCATCGCCCAGGCCGGCGTCAAGCTGCCCGCGCCGCAGATGCTGGGCGGCCGCCGCGCCGACATCATGCGCGGCGAGCAGCGTCCCCCGGCCGAAGTCGCCATCCTCTTTGCGATGGCGGCGAACACGGTCAAGACGCTGCCGATCGGCCAGGATCGCGGCTATTTCGTCGTGCAACTGAACAAGATCGAGCGCGGCGACGCCAAGAATCAGCCGGCCTTGCTGAACCAGGTCCGCACCCAGCTCGCCGAAGTAGTCGGCCAGGAATATGGCCAGCAGTTCGAGCGCGCGGTCGAAAAGGAACTGGGCGTCACCCGCAACGCCAAGGCCGTGGAGCAGGTCCGCAGCGCGCTGGCCGCCACCAATAGCGGCGAGCAGTAAGATGACGGCGATCGGCGGGACGGCAGACGGCGTAGCGACTGCGCGCGCGGCGCTCATGCGTGGCGAGTCCGCGCTGGTGTGGCGGCGGCAGATCGCCGATACCGACACGCCGATTTCCGCCGCGCTGAAATTGTTCGAACCCGATCGCGGCGACTATCTGCTGGAATCGGTGGAGGGCGGCGCGGTGCGCGGCCGCCACAGCCTGATCGGCCTCGCCCCCGACCTGGTCTTCCGCGCGAACGGCCAAAGCGCGGAGATCAACCGCCAATGGGCGACCGATCGCGACGCCTTCGTCGCGCAGCAAAAGGGATCGCTCGACACGCTGCGCGACCTGGTCGCCGAATGTCGCGCCCATATGGACCCTGCTTTGCCGGCCGCGCTCGCCTGCCTCGTCGGCTATTTCGGCTATGAGACGGTCGGGCTGGTGGAAAAACTGCCCCGCCCCGCCGCCAATCCGATCGGCGTGCCCGACATGCTGTTCGTGCGGCCGACCGTGATACTCGTCTTCGATCGCCTCGCCGACGCGCTCTATCTGGTCGCGCCGGTCTGGAAAGGCAGCTTCACCGATGCAGACCGGGCCATCGCGGAAGCGCTGGAGCGGATCGACGCCACCGCCGCGCGCCTCGCCGCGCCCCTGCCCGCGGTACCGGCCCCAGCCGCAATCGCCGACGTCGCGGTCACGCCGGTGCTGGAACCGGGCCGCTATGCGCAGATGGTGGACCGGGCGAAGGACTATATCGTTGCGGGCGACATTTTTCAGGTTGTGCTGGCCCAGCGCTTCACCAGCCCCTTCACTTTGCCGCCGATCGCCCTCTATCGCGCGCTGCGACGCATCAACCCGTCGCCCTTCCTCTATTATCTCGACCTGCCCGGCTTCGCGCTGATCGGCTCGTCCCCGGAAATCCTGGTTCGCGCGCGCGACGGCGAAGTCACGATCCGTCCGATCGCCGGCACCCGCCCACGCGGCAAGAATGCCGTGGAGGATGCGGCGAATCGCGAAAGCCTGCTCGCCGATCCGAAGGAACGGGCCGAGCATCTGATGCTGCTGGACCTGGGCCGCAACGATGTCGGCCGCGTGGCGACGGCGGGCAGCGTCACCGTGACCGACAGCTACACCGTCGAATTCTACAGCCATGTCATGCATATCGTGTCCAACGTCGTGGGCCGGTTGAGCGACGACAAGGATGCGATCGACGCGCTGTTCGCGGGCTTCCCGGCCGGCACCGTATCGGGCGCGCCCAAGGTCCGCGCCTGCGAGATCATCGCCGAACTGGAACCGGAAACCCGCGGCGCCTATGCCGGCGGCGTCGGCTATTTCGGGCCGGACGGCAATATGGACAGTTGCATCGTCCTGCGCACCGCTGTCCTCAAGGACGGCGTCATGCATGTGCAGGCGGGCGCGGGCATCGTCGCCGATTCGACCGCCGAATATGAACAGCGCGAATGCGAGGCCAAGAGCGGCGCGCTGCTGGCGGCCGCCCGCGAAGCGGTGACGCTCGCGCGGCAGGCAGGCTTCGGACAGTAAATTCTTCCCCAAGACAAGCTTGGGGAGAATTATACTAGCGACACGCCCGTCCGCCCATCGCCCCCCGCTCCGCCTGATCCAGATGGAAATGGTCGCGATGCGCGGTATTATAGTCGGGCGACAAGACGGTCGAGAACAGCCCGCATGCCCCGTCGCGCACCGCGCGCAAAAATGCGGCGTCCTTCCCCTCGCCCTTCCAGTCGTTCAGCACGCTGACCTGCCGCCCGTCCTTCAACATGAAGGCGGCGATGTCGATCGCGTCGGCGGTGGCATGTTCGCTATAATCGCCCCGGCTGCGGCCATAGATGCGCCGACAGCTATAGCTGCCGAAATGGCGGATGCTGCGCACCGGCGCGCCATAGATGCGTTGCGCGGCCGGCTGCACCACCTGCCATTCCCACAGCTTGAGCGCGGCGACCACCGGACAGGACGGCGCGACCGCCGCGGGCGCCATCGCGATGGCATCCTTGTCGGCGCGCAACCGCACCGCATCGGCATGGCGACACTGGTCCGCCCCGCCCGGTTCCATCGCGACATAGTCCACGCCCGCCCGGTCGAGCAGCGCCCGGCATTGCGCCGCATCGCCGGTCAGCGCCGCAAGCTTGCGCCCGGTGAACAGGCCGATCGGCTGCCCCAGGTCCAGATCGGTCCAGGGCAGATCCTGCGGTCGCTGCTTTAGCCAGACATAAGCCAGCAGGATCAGGACGAGGGATGCCGCCAGCCAGAGCAGGCGGCGCAGGGTCAGATGAAGGCGTCGCACCACCTAAACACGCCGGACCTGCCGCATCGGTTCCGAGGTGACGGGATAACCCAGATGATCGGGGATGCAGAGGTGGGTTTCCCCGTCGCGCTCCTCCCGCCACGGCCGCACCTTCTCCACCGGATAGGCCAGCGCATGGGCGACCAGCGCATCGTGATCCGCATGAAGCGCCAGTCGCTCCAGATTGCGCCGCGTCGGGAAGATGACCTGCGCCTCGCCCGCATCGGCCCGTGCCAGCGTGTCCGCCGCGCTGCTCCAGAACAGGCGCACATTCTCGGTCGTATCGACGCTCGCCACCTGCCCCTCCGGCGCACGCGCCAGATAGAATCGCGTATCGAACACCCGCCGCGCCCGCTCGAACGGCGCAGGGTGCCAGCGCGCAAAGGGCGTCAGCGCATCCAGTGCGACGTCCAGTCCCAGCCGGTCCAGCATCTCGCCCATAGTCCGCCCGTCATGCAACCCATCGCGCAGCCGCAGCACCGTGGCGGCGTCCACCATGCCCCGCAGACCGATCCCCAGCCCACTTTCCTCGATCGTCTCGCGAATGGCGGCGATGCGCCCGGCCGCCTCGTCCGGCTCCAGCCCGTGATCGATCCGGCGCGCCAGCGCATGATCGCCCTCGTCAACCGCGCCGCCGGGAAAGACCAGTGCGCCTGCCGCAAAGGCCATGGTCGACGCGCGCTCCACCATCAGCAAGTCTGGCGGGCCATCGTGCCGGTCGCGCACGATGACGACCGTGGCGGCCGGGCGGCCCATGTCCGTTTCAACGGCATCTGTTTCAATATTCATGGAAACCGCTCTACGCACGTCCGGCGCCAGCGGTAAAGTCCTTGCGGTTCAACCCTGGGAAGGGGTTGGTGGAGCCTAGCGGGATCGAACCGCTGACCTCGTCATTGCGAACGACGCGCTCTCCCAGCTGAGCTAAGGCCCCCGAAGGAGCGCTGCCTATAAGCGAGCGATTTGGCCCATGCAACCGTCTTTTGCACAAAAAAGCGCGTCCTTTTGCACAAAAAAGCGCGTCACCGGCTGATCTGGATCAAGCCACTGGCAAAGGGCCAGTTTCAGGCGCGGCAGACCGCCCGACAGGCACGACATTACTCCTGCGTAACGCCCGGAACGATGCCCTTTTCCGGTCATTGATGCCCCGTCGATGCCGCGCAGGCGTCGCCCGATGAGAAGAAGGAGAAGGACGATGGGTTACCAAGGCGGACGCCGCTATGGTGGCGAAGATCGATATGGCAGCAACTGGGATCGCGGCGGCGACCGCTATCGCCGGCCGGGCGATTATGGACGCGACGATCGCGGCTATCGCTACGGCACGCGCGGCCAGTTCGGCGGCCCCGACTATCGCCGCCCGCCCAGCGATTATGATCCCGAAGATCGCGGTTTCTTCGACCGCGCCGGGGATGAGGTCCGCAGCTGGTTCGGCGACGAGGAAGCCGAGCGCCGCCGGGAATATGACGAATATTATAACCGCCCCTATGGCGATCCGCGCGACCAGTCGAGCCGGCTCGGCTATGCCTCGGCTGCCCGCAGCGACTATCTGCCCAACCGCGGCTTTGCCCCCTATAGCGGCGAACGCAGCGGCTATGGCAACGAGGATCACGGCAACCGCGTCTACGGCTATGGTCCGCAGCAGGATTATGGCGCGCACCACGACAGCAATTACCAGGCCTGGCGCCAGCAGCGCGTGGATGAACTGGACCGCGACTATGCCGAATATCAGCGCGAACATCGCGACCGCTTCAACAGCGAATTCGGCTCCTGGCGCACCCGCCGCGGCGAACAGCGCCAGGCGATCAGCCAGGTGCGCGAACATCATGAGGTAGTCGGCAGCGACGGCGAGCATGTCGGCACCGTCGACAAGCTGCGCGGCGACCGCATCATCCTGACCAAGAGCGACAGCGATGCGGGCGGCGTCCACCATTCGGTCCCTTCGAGCTGGATCAAGTCGGTGGACGCGACCAAGGTGACGCTGGAAAAGACCGCCGAGCAGGCGCAGCACGCCTGGCGCACCGAGCGGGAACAGAACGCCCTGTTCGGCGATCGCGACCGGGATCAGGATGGCTGGAGCAGCGGAAGCGCGTCCAGCGGTTCCGGAAGCAGTTCAGGCAGCAGCAGCGCCAGCTATAGCGGCACCCGCTATCGCTGAGCTGGATGGATGAAAGCGGAAAAGACCCGGTCACGCGACCGGGTCTTTTTTCATGCCCGCTTGCGCCACCCCCGCAGACGGTGCCAAGGCTGCGGCCCCATCGCGTTCGAGGCTGCCATGCCGACCATATTGCTGCTGATCGTCTCCAACCTGTTCATGACCGTCGCCTGGTACTGGCACCTGAAAGGCGGCATGGACAAGCCGATCCTGCTGGTCATCCTGATCAGTTGGGGCATCGCCCTGTTCGAATATTGCCTGGCCGTCCCCGCCAACCGCATCGGCTTTGCCAACGGCTGGAGCGCGGGCCAGCTCAAGGTCGCGCAGGAAGCCATAGCCCTCGTCATCTTCGGTGGGTTCATGGTGACGGTATTGGGCGAGCCGCTGCACTGGCGCCACCTCGCCGCCTTTGCCTGCATCATGGGTGCGGTCGGCTTCCTGTTCGTCGGCAAAGGCTGACAGTCAAGATAGCGCGCGCAACGCTTACGGCCCCTCGTCACCGCCTGGTGCCTGACAGGCGACGCGCGGGCCGGCTCGTGCAAGACTGGCAGCGGTCAGCGGTCAGCGGTCAGCGGCCGATGTGTGATAACTATAACCGGTTGCGAAGGGCGACTGCGCTGTGCGGGACGCGGTCCCCATGGACCTGCTCCTCCTATTGACCGTCGACACACGGCATGAGGCGCATGAACCAACCGCGAACCGACTTGCCGTCCCAATCGCCCGGCGGAACTTTGCCCGCCGTGGAACGCTCCCCTGCTGCAATAACGGAGTTTAGACATGAAGAATCTGGCAGGCACGGCCATCGGCGCGGCGATCGATCGGAAGGACGGCGACAGCGGCGTTAAGGGCGCGATCTTGGGCTATGCCGCGTCGGGCGCAGCCAAGACCGCAGGCAAGCTCGGCCTGCTGGCCGCGATCGGATATGGCATGGTCAACCTGATCCGGCGTCGGCGTGCCTAAATGCTGCGCGGCGGCAGCAGGAGCGACGAATCCCCATAGGAATAGAAGCGATAGCCCGCCTCGATCGCATGGTCGTAGGCGTCGCGCATCCGCTCCGTCCCCATCAGCGCCGACACAAGCATGAACAGCGTGGATCTGGGGAGGTGGAAATTGGTCATCAGCCCGTCAACCGCCTTGAAGCGGTAGCCGGGCGTGATGAAGATGCGCGTTTCGTCCGCGAAGGGGCGGATGATACCATCGTCGCCGACGGCGCTTTCCAGCAACCGTAGCGACGTGGTGCCGACCGCGATCAGTCGTCCGCCCGCAGCACGCGCCGCGTTCAACCGCTCCGCGGTCGTTGCATCGATACGGCCCCATTCGGCGTGCATCCGATGGTCGTCGGTATCGTCCGCCTTGACCGGCAGGAATGTGCCCGCGCCCACATGCAGGGTCAGCGTCTCGGTCGCGACGCCCGCCCCGGCCAGCGCCGCCATCAGATCGGTCGTGAAATGCAGCGCGGCGGTGGGCGCGGCGACCGCGCCATCCTCCCGCGCGAACATGGTCTGGTAATCGCTGCGGTCGCGCTCGTCGGTCGGGCGCTTGCTGGCAATATAGGGCGGCAGCGGCATCTGCCCGGCCCGCTCCAGCAACAGCTCCACCGACTCATCGCCCTCGAAGTCCAGCGTCACGCCGCCATCCTCGTCGCGTGGCCCGGCAATGGCGGTGACGCCCGCGCCGAAATCGATCCGGTCCCCCGCCCGCACCCGCTTGGCATTGCGCAGGAAGGCCTGCCACTGGCGCAGCCCCTGCCTTTTGTGCAGTGTCGCGCCGATTCGCGCCTCGCCGCGCTTCCCCTCCAACTGGGCAGGAATGACCTTCGTATCGTTGAACACCAGCACGTCGCCCGCGCGCAGCAGCGACGGCAGGTCGCGCACGATCCGGTCTTCCATCGCCCCCTCGCAGGGCACCAGCAATAGCCGCGCGCTGTCGCGCGGTGTCGCGGGCCGCAGCGCGATATTCTCGGGCGGCAGGTCGAAATCGAACAGGTCTACGCGCATGGGCAATCCGCCGGACGAACCGGCTTATTTCTTCTTGGGCGCGGGCTTTTTCGCCGCAGCGGGCTTGGGTGCGGGCGTATCGATGATCGACACCGGCGGCGCGGGCGGCGGCGGCGCGGCGGTCACCGGCGGCTTGCCATCGCTGTCGATCGACGCCTGCAGGATCACGGTCGGGTTGGCCGGCGGCTCGCCCTGCGCGATCGCATCGACATAGTTCATCCCTTCGATGACGCGACCGAAGACGGTATATTTCTTGTCGAGCTGCATCCGCGGCAGCAGCACGATGAAGAACTGGCTGTTGGCGCTATCCTCGCTCTGGGCGCGGGCCATCGACACGGTGCCGCGCAGATGCGGCATCGGGTTGAATTCGGCCTTCAGGTCCGGCAGCGTCGAACCGCCGGTGCCATCCCCCTTGGGATCGCCGCCCTGCGCCATGAAGCCGGGGATGACACGGTGGAATTTCAGGCCGTTATAGAAGCCCTGGCGCGTCAGTTCCTTGATCCGCTCGACATGGGCCGGCGCGATGTCGGGGCGCAACTGGATGCGGACGCGGCCGCCGCTCGACAGGTCCAGATCCCAGATATTCTGTGGATCGGCCGGCACGGTGGCGGGCGGCAACTGGGGCTTGAGATTGGTGTCCAGCGACTTGGCGTTTTCCTGCGCGCGCGCGGCGGCCTCCGCCTTCTTCGCATCCGCGCCGCCGCCCCCGCCGCCGCCCTGGGCATAGGCCAGGCCGGACGCAGTAAGGGCGACGCCGATCGCAACGGTCTTGAGCGCGCAGGTGAAACGCATGGGGTAGGACTTCCTTGATCTCTTAGGCCGACGGGGCAAGCCGCCCTGATAGCGCGCTGATCGCGATTGGCAACTGAACGCAGGCTGAGTAAAACTCAAACCCCGCCCTTGCGCCCGATCTTCTCGACCCGTGCGACCACTTCATCGCGCACGGTCGGGCTGACGAATTTGTGGATCGGCCCGCCATAAAGCGCGATTTCCTTGACCAGGCGCGACGCGATCGGCTGCAACGACACGTCCGCCATCAGGAAAACCGTCTCGATCCGGCCATTGATCTGCTGGTTCATGCCCGCCATCTGATATTCATATTCGAAGTCCGCCACCGCACGAAGCCCCCGGATGATGACGCTGGCGCTCTGCGATTCGGCAAAGTCCATCAGCAGCGAATTGAAGCCGGTGACGACGATTTCGGTATCGATGCCGGCACATTCGCGCCGCACCATCTCCAGCCGTTCCTCGTCGGAGAACATCGGCGACTTGCTGATGTTGGTCGTGACGCCGATCACCAGCTTGTCGACCAGCTTCGCGCCCCGCCGGATGATGTCCATATGGCCGAGCGTGATGGGGTCGAACGTGCCCGGATAGACGCCGATACGCTGTTTGCTCATGACGTTAGCGGTCCCTCTCCACGATATAGTCGGCGATCGCGCGCAGCAGGTCGGCCTCCGCGCCAGCCCCGCGCAGATGCGCCTTGGCCTGGGCGACCAGCATATGCGCCTGTTCGCGCGCCCGCTCCACGCCCAGCAGCGACACGAACGTCTCCTTGCCCGCCGCCGCATCCTTGCCCAGCGCCTTGCCCGCCAGCGCCGCGTCGCCCTCCACGTCCAGCAGGTCGTCGGCGATCTGGAAGGCGAGGCCGATATCGCGGGCATAGCCATGCAGCCCCGTGCGCGCCTCATGCGGCAACCGCGCCATGATCGCGGCAGCCTCCACGCAAAAGGCGATCAGCGCCCCGGTCTTGAGATTCTGGAGCCGCGTAACGGTCGCCAGGTCGAAGCGGGTCTTTTCCGCCTCCAGGTCCATCATCTGGCCGCCCGCCATGCCGGCCGGCCCGCTCGATACGGCCAGCGCCCTCACCAGTTCGATCCGCACGAACGGATCGGGGTGCGTCTGTTCGTCGGCCAGCACTTCGAACGCCAGGTCGTGCAGGCAATCGCCTGCCAGGATCGCCGTCGCTTCGTCATAGGCCTTGTGGACGGTCGGCTTGCCACGGCGCAGGTCGTCATCGTCCATCGCCGGCAGATCATCGTGGATCAGTGAATAGACATGGATGCACTCGATCGCGAGGCCGACGCGCACCGCCGATTCGCATGAAATATTGAACAGGTCGCAGGTCGCCTGCACCAGCAGCGGACGCAGCCGCTTGCCGCCACCGATCGCGGCATGGCGCATCGCTTCATACAGGCGGGCGCGGGCGTCATCGGGCACCGCCAGCAGCCTGTCGAAGGCGGCGTCGATATCCCGCGCGACATCGGCGGCACGGCGGGTGACCAACGATGCCGCGGAGGCGCCCCCTCCCCCGTTCATGTCGCCCCCGTTCACGCAGATCAGTCCGCGCCGAAGGGCTGGGCGCCGATCACCGCGCCATTGGCGTCGACCGTCAGCTTGGCGATCCGCGCCTCGGCCGCCTGCAGCCGCTCGGCGCAGCGCTTGCGCAGTTCCTCGCCCTGCGCATAGAGCGAGATCGACTCGTCCAGCGGCACATCGCCGCTTTCCAGCCGGCGAACGATCGTTTCGAGCGCGCGCAGCGCATCCTCGAAAGAGAGGGGTGCGGTATCGGGGGGGAAAGTTCCTCAGCCATGTCCTTGCATTGGCGGCCGCCTCGGTCCCGGTCAAGCCCGCGGCCGCCAATTATAGCCTACCGGTGCGCGACCGCCCCGCAATCCGCCGTTCATCAACATGGCGTCATGATATCGTCATGACGCCATTTCAGGGGACATGGCGGGAACATCACAGTTTTGCGTTGACGCACCATGTTGCACATGCACATAAAAGGATCGCTATGAAATATTATCTCCCCCTGATCGCCGTCGCCAGCGTTGCCTTGCTGTCGGCTTGTAACAAGAATGACGAACCCGAAGTCGTGGGCGGCCCGGCCGATCCGATGGCGGCACAGCTCGCCAACGCCGCGCCCGTCGAGCTGCCGCCGTCGGTCAAGGCCAACAAGCAGTACCGCTGCAAGGACAACAGCCTGATCTTCGTCGACTTCATGAGCGACGACAAGACCGCCCTGCTGCGCACCGAAAAGGGCGGAACGGCCACCTCGCTGAAGGCGGCCGAAGCCGGCCAGCCCTTCACCGCCGAAGGCTTTGCCGTCAGCGGCCAGGGCAATGACGTGACCATTACCGTTCCGGGCAAGAGCGCCCAGGCATGCCACGTCTGAACCGGGCACCTCCCATCTGTCTCTACCAGGCCGGACCTCCCCTAAAGGTCCGGCCTTTTTCTTGGGGTGGCATTCTCACTCACCGTTGAGCATCGCCACCGTGGCGCGATCGGCATAGGCGCTCGCCAGCCGCAGATGCGCTTCCTTGGCCCGTTCCGATTTCGACGCCAGCGCCATCATGCGCTGCTTGCGGCAACGGCTGGAAAAATAGAAGAAGTCACTCCCCTTCATCCTGCACCTCTCTGCGGCACCCGCTCTCCGTCGAATCGCCACCCCGTTTGGGAAATGTCGAGCGCGAACGTTAACGAAATCTTTGCGCAGGGACGAAGCGAGAAGGCGATCGGACAGATGCCGGACGGCATGATCGGACCGAAGCTTTTGCGGACGCGAAAGCCTCCTTAACGCCCAAGGCGTGGTGAGGGAAGGTGGCGCATTTCCCCATCCAGAGGATCAGCCGAGGAATCGCCACGCTTCACTCCCGAACACCCTTTCCTCGTTCCCCCGAACGCCGCCATTGTGATTCGCGCACGCCCCCGCTAAAGGCGCGCTCATGTCCAGCACCGTCCCCCAGATCACCCCGGAAGTCGTCGCCGAACATGGCCTCAGCCCGGAAGAATATGACCGCGTATTGAACGCCCTCGGCCGCGAGCCGAACCTGACGGAACTGGGCATATTCTCGGTCATGTGGTCGGAGCATTGCTCGTATAAAAGCTCCAAGATCCATCTGATGAAGCTGCCGACCAAGGGTCCGCAGGTCATTTGCGGCCCCGGCGAAAATGCCGGCGTGGTCGACATCGGCGACGGGCAGGCGGCGATCTTCAAGATGGAGAGCCACAACCACCCCAGCTATATCGAACCCTATCAGGGCGCGGCGACGGGCGTCGGCGGCATCCTGCGCGACGTCTTCACCATGGGCGCGCGTCCGGTCGCGAACATGAACGCGCTGCGCTTCGGCCGCCCCGATCATCCCAAGATGCGCCACCTCATCAGCGGCGTGGTGCGCGGCATCGGCGGCTACGGCAATTGCGTCGGCGTGCCGACCATAGGCGGAGAGGTGAATTTCCACCCCGCCTATGACGGCAATATCCTGGTCAACGCCATGACCGTAGGCGTCGCCGACACCGACAAGATTTTCTATTCCGCCGCCAGCGGCATCGGCAACCCGATCGTCTATGTGGGGTCGAAGACCGGCCGCGACGGCATCCACGGCGCGACTATGGCGAGCGCGGACTTCGGCGACGACGCCGACGCCAAGCGCCCGACCGTGCAGGTCGGCGACCCTTTCACCGAAAAGCTGCTGATCGAAGCGTGCCTGGAACTGATGGCGTCCGACGCGATCGTCGCCATTCAGGATATGGGCGCGGCCGGCCTCACCTCCTCCAGCGTCGAAATGGCGTCGAAGGGCGGCGTCGGCATCCAGCTCAACATGGACGATGTGCCGCAGCGTGAAACCGGCATGACCACCTATGAAATGATGCTCTCCGAATCGCAGGAGCGCATGTTGATGGTGCTGAAGCCCGGCCGCGAGGCTTTCGCCGAAGCCATCTTCCAGAAGTGGGAACTCGATTTCGCCGTCATCGGCCATGTCACCGACACCGGCCGCATGGTCCTGATCCACAAGGGCGAAACGGTGTGCGACATTCCGCTCGCCCCGCTGGCCGACGACGCGCCGCTCTACGACCGTCCCTCCATGCCGAAGGACGAGTATAAGATCTGGTCGAAGGTCGAGCCGCTCGGCGAGATTGCCGAAAGCGCCGACATCGGCGCGGACCTCGTCACGCTGATGGGCAGCCCCGACATCGCCAGCCGCCGCTGGATATGGGAACAGTACGACCATATGGTCGGCGCCGACACCGTCCAGCGCCCCGGTGGCGATGCTGCGGTCGTGCGTGTCCATGGCAGCAACAAGGGCATCGCGATCAGCACCGACTGCACGCCGCGCTATTGCTATGCTGACCCCTATGAAGGCGGCAAGCAGGCGATCGCGGAATGCTATCGCAACCTCTCCGCCGTCGGCGCGACCCCGCTCGCCGTCACCAACTGCCTCAACTTCGCCAACCCGCAGCGCCCCGAAATCATGGCGCAGTTGACCGGCTGCCTGGAAGGCATGGGCGACGCCTGCCGCGCGCTCGACTTCCCGATCGTGTCGGGCAACGTCTCGCTCTACAATGAATCTAAGGCGACCGGTGGTGGCTCGGCCATCCTGCCGACCCCGGCGATCGGCGGCATCGGCCTGCTGACCGACGTCGATGTGATGGCGACCGTGGCTTTCAAGAATGCAGGCGAGCAACTCATACTGATCGGTGGGAAGAGCAGCCATCTTGGCCAATCAATCTGGCTGCGCGAAGTGCATGGCCGCGAAGCTGGCGACGCTCCCTCGGTCGATCTTGCGCAAGAACGCAAACATGCCGACTTTGTTCGCGGCCTCGTCACAGACGGACTGGCGAGCGCCGTGCATGACGTATCGGACGGTGGCCCGCTGGTCGCCGCAACCGAAATGGCGTTGGCCAGCGGCATCGGCTTCGTCAGCCTTCTTGGGCAGACTGCTGGCGAAGCCTTTGGTGAAGATCAGGGTCGCTACATTGTCACCGCCACCAACGAAAATGCCGCGATTATTCGTCAGCGCGCAGAAGAGGAAGATATTGTCCTTCTTCAGGCCGGCTATACCTGTGGCACTGTTATCGCCTTCGACAAGGGGTACAGCATCCCCCTAGCCGATTTACGTAAAGCCCATGAAGGCTTCTTCCCCGCCCTCATGGACAGCGAACTATAAAGGACAAGGAGCGGGCGCAACGCCCGCTCCATCCTATCCCCGGCGGTAGATATATTCCGCGTCGGTCCATGCACCGACGCGAAAGCCATAATCGCCCACCTTCACGAAACCGCGCTTCGCATACACGGCCTGCGCGCGGTCATTGCCCGACCAGACGCCCAGCCACACCGGCCCCGGCATCCTCTCCTCCAGCCAGCCCAGCGCCACATCCATCAGTGCGCGCCCGATTCCCTGCCCCTGCGCCGCATTGATCGCATAAAGCTGGTAGAGTTCACCCTGCGCCGCTGACGCCTGCGGATGCGGCAATTTGCACGGGCCGACATGCGCATAGGCCAGCAATTGACCGTCCGCCGTTTCCGCTACCCAGGTCGCATGCGCAGGATCGGCCAGTTCCGCCGCTACCGTCGCCGGGCCATAACTGTACGCTTCGAACAGAGCGAGATCGGCTGGCGGATAGGGAATGGCGAACCCGTCAAGGAAAGTCTCCCGGAAAGCCGTCAGCTTGAGCGCGGACAATGCAGCGACGTCATCCGGGACGGCAGGGCGAATGGTGAAAGAGGAAACGGCCATGGCGATCGGATTGCATATTGCCGGTCGCCGCACAATCTCACCCGCCGCGCGTTACCCGTCCGAACAAGACCTGATAGGCGTCCGCGCCGCCACTCTCTTCAAACGCGGCCATGACCCGGCGCAGGTCGCGCGGGGTCAGCGGCTTGCGCCCTTCGCTCGGCACCACCGCGCCGATCCCCTTGAGGTGCGCGATCAGCCCGCGCGCGCCGCCGCACGCCAGCGCATAATCCTCGTCGAAGGCGAAGGCGTCGTCATAGCTCGCCAGCAAACGGCGCAAATCACCCAGCGAGGGATAGTCCGGCACCCCCGCCACCAGCTCGCACGCATCATGCGCCGCGCGCCAGCGGGCGAAACTGCCCTGCCCCATGGTCGAGAAGATCAGGCTCCCGCCCGGCCGCAACAGCCGCGCCAGCCGCGCGATCGCGCCATCCAGATCATCAAACCACTGGAAGGCCAGGCTGGACAGGATCAGGTCGAACCATGGCCCCTCGAACGGCGGCGCTTCCCCGTCCATCGTCATGAACCGGCCCGCGACCAGCCCGTGCGACGCCGCCTGCTCCAACATGCCCGGCGACAGGTCGGTCGCCACCAGTTCCGCACCTGGCCAGCGCGCCTGGATGTCGCGCGTCAGGAATCCAGTGCCACACCCGATCTCCAATATGCGCGCCGCTCCGTCGGGTTTCTGGCGATAGGCGAGGTCGGCGACCAGCGTCGCGGCCAGTCGCTGCGGCCCGGCATGGGCGTCATAATGCGCCGCCGCCGCGCCGAATGCGTCGCTTATTCGTTGCTTGCGCCATTGCCTGGAGCGGTCGTTCATGGCTAGGCGCATGGCAGAGCCTCGACTGCCTGACCAGTCCTTTCAAGGAACCGCCGCCCCATGACCGCCTCTTCCCGCATACCCGCCATGGACGTGCTGCGCGGTTGCGCCGTGCTGGGCATATTGTGGATGAACATCACCGCCTTCGCCCTGCCGCAAAACGCCTATTTCAACCCGGCGGTGGCCGGCCCGCCTTCAGCCGCCGACATCGCGGTCTGGGCCACCAGCCTGCTGCTGGTCGACGGCAAGATGCGCGGCCTGTTCGCCTTGCTGTTCGGCGCGTCGATGCTGCTGCTGATCGACCGGGAGGAGATGGCGGGGCGCGACGGCCGCCGGGCGCAAATGATCCGCTCCGGCTGGCTGTTCGTTCTGGGTTGCGCGCATTTCCTGCTGCTCTGGTGGGGTGACATATTGCGCGTCTATGCGCTGGTCGGCCTGTTCGCGCTGCTTTTCGTCGGCCTCGAACCCTTCGCCCTGGTCAAGCGCGCCCTGCTCTTCTTCCTGCTCCAGTTCCTGCTGGTCGCCGCCTTCATCGCCAGCCTCTACGCCTGGGGGCATGCCGCCGCGGCGCCCGGCGCGGAGTCGGGACTGCGCGAAGGCTATGCCGCCTTCATGACCGCCCTGTCCGATCCCGCCAGCCCCGGCACCCAGGCGGAGATCGCCACCTATCGCAGCGGCTTCCCAACCATCGTCCAGCACAAGCTGGCCGACGTGCCGGGCGAATGGCTCTGGGGTTTCCTGTTCACCGCCTTCGAAACCATGGGCTTCATGCTGCTGGGGATGGCGATGCTCAAGGGTGGTTTTCTCACCGGCCGCTGGGACGCGGAGCAATATCGCCGCACCGCCCGCCATTGCTTCCTCATCGGCCTGCCACCCATGGCCGCACTGGCGCTGTGGGTGGCCTGGAGCGGCTTCGCTCCGTTGCCCGCCTATGGCGTCGCGCTCGCCTGGTCGCTGCCTTTCCGTATCCCGCTGACGGTCGGCTGGGCCGCACTCATTCTCTGGCTGCTGGCGCGCCACCGCAGCCATTGGCTGGTCGATCGCCTCGCCGCAGCCGGACGGCTGGCGCTCAGCAACTATCTCGCCACCAGCCTCGTCATGACCGCGCTCTTCTACGGTTGGGGGCTCGGCCTCTTCGCGCAGGTGCCGCCGGCGGCGCTCCCGCTGTTCGTGCTGGGCGGCTGGACACTGATGCTCGCCTGGTCGAAAGCCTATTCGGCGCGATTCGCCCTGGGTCCGGCCGAATGGCTCTGGCGCAGCCTGGTCAACGGCCGGCCGCAAAAGATTCGCAAAAGCGATTGATTACTATTGCGACCCATTATCAGACACGCTATCTCCCCTGCATCAGGAGAGTGTCTTCGATGGTCGTCTGCGTTTGTAATGCGATTCGTGAAAAAGATCTGCGGGAAGCCGCGCGCAACGGGGCGGACACGCCCTGCAGCGCCTATGCCCAATATGGTCGCCGCCCCAAATGCGGCCAGTGCGTCTCCTTCGCGCGCACCATCATCGCCGCGGAACGCGCCTCGGCTTGAAAACATTGCGAATGAGCCTCAGTCGGCAATCGCGATCTCCACGCAATAGCGCACGAAAAAACCCCTGATTCCCAAGGGTTTTCAGCTTAACAGCGCACGTCCTAAACGATATATAGCCGGCGTCCCCCCATTGCCGGAGTAAAGCGCCATGAAAGGCGATCTGAAAGTCATCGAGTATCTGAACGAGGTGCTCAAGAATGAGCTGACCGCGATCAACCAGTATTTTCTTCACTATCGCGTTCTCAATCATTGGGGCATCGAGAAGCTCGCCAAGTTCGAATATGCCGAATCCATCGACGAGATGAAGCATGCGGACAAGGTTGCGGAGCGCATCCTCTTCCTGGATGGCCTGCCCAACTTCCAGCTGCTCGGCCGGTTGAAGATCGGCGAAACGGTCGAGGAAATCCTCAAGGCCGACCTCGAACTGGAATATGAGGCGCTGCCCGTCCTGCGCGAAGCGATCGCCTATTGCGAATCGATCAAGGATTTCGTCAGCCGCGACCTGTTCCAATATATCCTCGAAAGCGAGGAAGAGCATGTCGATACGCTGGAAACCCAGTTCGAAATGATCGAGCGCATGGGCATCCAGAATTATGTCCAGTTGCAGAGCAAGGCGAAGGAAGACTGATCGTTCCGATCTGCACGCGCTTGTGAAAAAGGGGCGTCCTGTATGGGGCGCCCCTTTTGCATCATAGCAGCGCTTCGAGCAGGCCAATCAGCGGCAAGTCCGCGGGCGGCATGTCCAGCGCATACATTTGCGCCGGTCGCAGCCATTGCAGGGCCGTCGCGTGACGCGCCTCCGGCATCCCTTTCCACTTGCGACAGACATAGAGGAGCAGCAGCAGATGCTTCTCGCCCAGAGCCTCGCTGGCGAAGGTCGCAGGGGCCAGGCAACTGGCATGGGTTTCGATCCCCAACTCCTCCTCAAGCTCGCGCACCAGCGCAGCTTCGGGCGTTTCGCCCGGCTCCACCTTCCCACCGGGAAATTCCCACAGGTCGGCCATCGCCTTGCCGGGCGGGCGCTGTTGCAACAGCACCCTGCCATCGGCGTCGACTAACGCTACGGCAACCACCAGCAGGGGAGAAAAAGAGGGCATATCGGTCCAGTCGGGAGGGCTTTGTTAACCCTGCTTCCTTTACATGTTGATCGGGGACTGTCTGTAGCGAAACGGGGATTCTATGCGCGCGCTTGTCGAAATGCTTGCCCGACTGGGCCTGTTCCGGTGCGAGCGCGGCGCTACCGCCGTCGAATATGGGCTCATCATCGCCATGATCGTTCTGGCCATGATTGCCGCCCTCAACAACGTTGCGAACAAGACCACCGGCATGTGGAATAACGTCGCGACGGAAGTAACAAAATATTAACCATCATTATCTGACAGTCACTTTTACCGCATTAATAGTTTTTCAACCGACCTCGTCTAATCCCATCCTTGCTGACCACAAATATCCATGCGGGGCGGCCGGGTAGTTAAACGCTGAAATCTATTTCTAGGGAGACGTCACATGCAGTTCATCCGTAAGATGCTGAAGAATGAAAAGGGTGCCACCGCGATCGAATACGGCCTGATCGCCGCTCTGATCGCCGTCGCCGCCATCGGCGCGATGACCAGCCTGGGCACCAAGCTGGGTTCGACCTTCAACAACGTTTCGGGCAACCTGAAGTAAGCCCAGACGCTTGTCGGAACAGGGGGCGGCGGAAGCGATTCCGCCGCCCCTTTTCGTTCGCGCGCTTACCAGGTGACGATCTTCACCCGCTGGCCCGGTCGCAGCGCGGCATTGGCGTTCAGCGCGTTGATGGTCAGGAACCGGTCGAGCTGATAGTCCGAATAGGCCATGCGCTTGGCCAGGGATTGCACGGTGTCGCCCGCCTTGACGGTGACGACATCGACGCGGCGCGGCTTGATTGCCGCCGCTTCCTGCGCGCTCAGCCGCTGGACCGACTGCACCATCGCGGTGAAGGGGCCGATCCCCTGCCCTGCCGGCGTCAGCAACAGGAAATGATAGGCTTTTCCGCCGCCGAAATCATAGGCGAACACGGTCGCATCGACCTGGCTCGACTGGCTGGTCGCCCGCACGGTGCGATAGGCGGCCGCGATTCCGTTGACGGTCGTGCGACTGACCTCGCCCGCGGGCACGCCACCTGCCCCTTCACCCCCACCCAGCTTCGCGAACACGCTGTCGATATAGGCGGCCAGATTGCCCGAATAGGGGGCCGCGCCAAATTGCGCCTGCCCGCCCGACCCGGTGATCGACACCGCATCCGCGCCATTTTCCATGCCGAACCCGCTCGGCGCGGCGAAGCTCAGCCGCAGGTCGGGATGGCGGAAGCGATTGCCGTCGATCACCCCTTGCTTGGGATCATCGCCATACAGCACGCCGTCGAGCGCATTGAGGAAGGCATCTCGGTTGCGCACCGTGCTGGTGGCACGAGTCGCCGCGGCGGCGTTGGCGGCCCGTTGCACACGCGCGCCGGGATCGGGATGGGTGCTCGCCCATTCGGGCATAGAGCGTGCGCTGCCCGCCACCCGCGCGTCGAGATTGCTCTGCGCCGCCAGCGACGCCAGCATTCCCGACAGGGCGCGTGGATCATAACCGCCCGTCGCCAGGTAGCGGATTCCCAGATCGTCGGCCTCATATTCCTGGCTGCGGGAAAATTTGAGCGTCAGTAACTGGCTGCCCGTGCCAATCCCTTTCTGGATCAGCCCCGAAAAGCCCGAATCGCCCAGCAGCGCCCCCGCCAACGCGCCCAGCAGCGCACCGCCGATTGCATTGCGCTGCGCCGCCTTCTGCCGGCGCTGGCCATGCTGGGCCGCGACATGGCCAACCTCATGGCCCAGCACGCCGGCAAGTTCGGCTTCGTCGTTCATCAGCGCCATCAACTGGCGGGTGACGTAGACATAGCCGCCGGGGATCGCGAAAGCGTTGTTCACCGGCGAATTGAGCAAGGTGACGGTAAAATCGCCCTGCGCATTGGACAGGCCCGACTGCACCGCGATGCGACGCCCGACCCCTTCCACATATTTGGCCTGCGGCCCCACATAGGCGCCGCCAAATTCCTTCAACAGTTCAGGATGCTGCTTGGCGCCGGTGGCCTTGTCCTGCGCGCTGATCGACGACACGGTGCGAATCGCCCGTTGCTGCCCGATCACCGCGGGTGCGCTGACAGCTACCGCCAGCACGCCGCTCGCACAGCCCAGCTTCATCTTCCAGTTCATAACTCTCCACCCTCGACGTTACTTATACGTAACGAGGAAAATGGCGCGCCGTTCCGCAAAAAGCGAGAGGTTAGGCCTTCGGACGCGCAATCGATCCGTCATCGCGCGCACCATGGGCTGCTTCACTGCGCTCGCAATGACGAAAGTTCAGGCTGGCGCGCTCAAGCCCCGATCGCGAGAAATTTGTCGGCGCGATCGGTGCGCAGCGCGTCGGCGCTCAGCCCGTCGAGCGACTCCAGTTCCGCCTCGATCGCCGCGCCCAGGCTGGCGATCGCCTGTACCGGCTCGCGATGGGCGCCGCCCATCGGCTCGGGGACGATCCGGTCGATTACGCCCAGCCCTTTGAGATGCTGCGCCGTCACCTGCATCGCGGTCGCCGCATCGCTCGCCTTGTCGGCGGTGCGCCACAGGATAGAGGCGCAGCCTTCAGGCGAGATCACCGAATAGACCGCATGTTCGAACATCAGCACGCGATTGGCGGCCGCCAGCGCAATCGCGCCGCCCGATCCGCCTTCGCCCACCACTGCGGCGACCATCGGCACGCCCAGCTTCAGACAGGCCTCGGTCGACCGGGCGATGGCTTCCGCCTGGCCGCGTTCTTCCGCCTGCACGCCGGGGAAAGCGCCCGACGTATCGACCAGGCTCACCACCGGCAGGCCGAAGCGATCGGCCAGTTCCATCAGGCGGATCGCCTTGCGATAGCCTTCGGGCTTGGCCATGCCGAAATTGTGGCGCACGCGGCTCGCCGTATCGTCGCCCTTTTCATGGCCGATGACCATGACCTTGCGCTCGCCCAGCGTCGCGAAACCGCCGATGATCGCCTGATCGTCGGCAAAGGCGCGGTCGCCGGCCAGCGGCATGAAATTGTCGAACATGCCCGCGACATAGTCCTTGAAGTGCGGGCGTTCGGCGTGCCGCGCCACCTGCGTCTTCTGCCAGGGCGTCAGCTTGGCATATGTATCCGACAACAGTTTGGCCGCGCGGCTTTCCAGCGTCGCGATCTCGTCGTCGATGTTGATGTCCCCCACGCTGGCGGTGGCGCGCAGTTCGACGATGCGCGCTTCCAGCTCCGCGATCGGCTTTTCGAATTCCAGAAAGCTTACCATGGCCCGTGCGTTAAGGCGCTGGCGCGTCGCCGTCAACGCGCGGATGCGCGATCCTGGGCGTCATGCCCGCCAGCGGGTGGCGGCTGTTGACCAGTTCGACCAGCCGCCGGCTGTCGACATGGGTGTAGATTTGCGTGGTGCCGATATCGGCATGGCCCAGCATCATCTGCAACGCGCGCAGATCGGCCCCGCCTTCCAGCAAATGGGTGGCGAACGCATGCCGCAGCACATGCGGGCTGACCCGTTCCGGTGCGATGCCGCTGGCCGCCGCCAGCGCCTTGACCAACTGATAGAGGCGAATGCGGCTCAAATGGCTCTTGCCCGACGGGAACAGCCACGCGCTATCTGCCGGCACATGCGGGAGCCAGGCGGTGACGGCGGCCCGCGCCCGGTCGGAAATCGGCACCAGCCGCTCGCGCGCGCCCTTGCCCTTCAGGATCAGGAAGGGCCGATCCGCCGCCAGCGCCCGGCGCGGCAGCGACATCAATTCGGTCGCCCGCAACCCCGACCCGTAGAGCAGTTCGATCAAGGCCGCGAGCCGCAGGTCCGCCGGCGCGGGATGCTCGATGTCCAGTCGCTCGGCGATATGCGCGAAGAAGCGATCCACCTCCGCCACCGACAATATCTTGGGCAGCGCCCGGCGCGTCGTCGGCCGCGGCAGCGCAGCGGACGGATTGTCGGCGCGCAGCCCCTCCTCCTCCAGAAAGGCGTAGAAGGCCCGCAGCGCCGACACTTTGCGCGCCACAGACGATGCGGCGAGATCGGCCCAGGCCGCCGCCAGCGTCCCCAGTCCATCCTTGCCCGCGCCTGCCAGCCCGCCCAGCAGGTCGCCCGCGCCCGTCAAATCGGCGCGATAGGCGAGCAAAGTATTGCGCGACGCGCCCCGCTCCGCCGCCATCATCTCCAGAAAGCGGTCGATCAGGCCAGCGTCACCCTGTCCCACGTCATCCTGTCCCATATTCAGGTGCGACTGATCGCCTCGGCCGCGATCATCCGCGCTTCGGGGTCCAGCCCGACGCGGTGCAACGCAGCCACGACATGATAGAGATGCCCGGCCGGCAGGCGGCTCCAGTCATTGCCCTGCATACCGACCGCCGCCAGCAACGCCACGGTGCCCTTCTCGCCCCGCTGCGCCGCCGCGCCGATCGCGCGCGCCCAGCGGCTGTTCGCGCCCAATGCGAAGCCATTATCCTGCGCCAGCGACGCGGCATCATCGGCCGACAAGCGCGACAGACCGGCCAACGCCGCGATCAGCATCCGTCCCTTCTCGGCCCCGACGTCGCCGACATAGCTCGACACCCGGCCGCTGTTGATATCCACCACCGGACTCGGCGCGCCGACTGCCAGCAAGGCCCAGAATTGCGATGTGCCCGCGCCGTCCAGCTGCCCGATCGCCCGCGCCCAGCGCGCGGCGTTGCGGTCGTATCCGGCCGCGAGCATCGCCGCGACCAGATTGGCCGCATCCTGCGCATCGGCCTGGGCCACCGGCAGCGCCGCGGCGGCCCGCGCCGTCGCGATCAGGCCCAGATAATCGGGCTTCGCGCTATCCTGCCACCATGTCCGCATCGCGCCGATCCGGTCGCCCACGGTCGATCCGGCATAAGCGGTGCGCAGCGAATCGATCCGGTCGGCGGCATCCGCGGGCGCATCGCCGTCAGTGCCCATCTGGCCATAGAAGCCGACCAGCGCCGCGCTCGACAGCACGCCCAGACGCGCCGCGATATCCACGCCCGGCCGCCGCTTGACCGCGCTCAACGCCGGCGCGCGCGCTTCCCATGCGCGGACATGCGACCCGACCGTGCCATATAATGCGTCAGGTATCTCGACGTTCAGCGCCGTCGCCAACCCGAATCGCCACGCCGTAAGCCGATCCACGCCGTCCCATTCGATCTTGACCGAACGGCGCGCGTTGAACCCCGTGCCGACCACCTTTTCGGCGAGCCGATAATCGATGCCGCGCACCACGCCCTTGCGCTGCGCCTGGTTGAGCGCGCCGCTCGACGTCCCCTGGTCGCCCGACAGCGCCGGGCAGATCGCCCGCGTCATGTCCCAGCCCGGCTCCTTGCTGAACCGCAGCGCCCCGGCTGACAGCGGGCACAGCCCCGCCGGATCGGCCGTCGCCAGATAGGTCTGCATCGCGATCGCATAGAGGCGCGGCGAATAGCGGTCGGGATCGACGCTCTGGACCATCAGCCTGGCATTGTCCGCCTCGCCCATGCGCAGCAGCAGCCAGGCGCGCTCCGCCGCCCAGTCCGCCCCGTCGATGTCGCGCGGCGTATTCACCGCGCTGAGCAATGTCCGGCGCAGCAGGATGGAGGCCCAGCGCGACACGATCGGCGCGTGCGTCTCCTTCATCAGCGCAGCCAGATATTTGCCCGATTCGCCGCCGAAGGCATCCGGCTCGAACCCGCGCGTCTGCGGCGTCAGGGGGCCAATGCGATCCAGCGACCGTCGCGCCGTGTCGGGCAGGTCATATTTCGCCTTCTGCGCTGCCAGCTCTTCGGGCGTCAGTTCGGCCTCGGCGGCGTTCTGCGTCGCCTGCGCCAGCGACAGGTCGGGCGGCGTCGCGGGGTTGAGCGGCTGCACCATGGGCGCCGCTGGCGCGCCTGACACCGTAGGCGCACCGGGCGTCGGCCGCACCGGCGGCGGCGCAGGCGTTTCGGGCGCATCGCCGAAACCGGGCGGCAGCAGCGATTCGGGCGCCTGCTGCGCGACGACAGGCAGAGTCAGGGCGAGCGCGAAGCTGCCCACCGCCCATTTCATATTAGCGCGCGGCCAGCGCATCCGCCTTACTGGCCCAGCTTCTCGGCGGGGATAACCTTCTCGACCCGCTGCTGCGGCTGCTCGCCTCCGCGCGACCAGAAAAAGGCCAACAGGGCGACGACCAGCACGGCCAGGGCGATGGGGATGATCGGCAGGCTGGAGCCGCGACGACGCGAGCCGCCCTCGAAACTGCTGAAGTTGCGATTATTCTTCATAGGTCCTTGGCTTAGCTGGCCGGGCGTTGAAGGCCGGGCGACAAAGAAAGATGCGATTTGCCTCTGTGACGGCTGGCTGTATAGCCCCGCAAGCCATGCAGCGAAACAGCAAAATCCCGCAGAGCCAGGCCCGGCGCGGTCCCATCGTCCTGGTGGGCATGATGGGCGTGGGCAAATCCACGGTCGGCCGCCGCCTTGCCGCGCGTCTGGGCCTCAGCTTCGTCGATGCGGACGAAGAAATCGAGAAGGCCGCCGGCATGTCCGTGGCGGAGATTTTCGAACGTTATGGCGAATCCTATTTCCGCGACGGCGAACGCCGCGTCATCGCCCGGCTGATGGACGGCGCGCCCAAGGTGATCGCCACCGGCGGCGGCGCCTTCATGCAGGATGACACCCGCCGCCTGATCCTGGAGGTCGCCACCGCCATCTGGCTGGACGCCGATATCGACATATTGGTCGACCGCGTGGCCCGCCGCGAAAGCCGCCCGCTGCTCAAGAATCGCGACCCGCGCGTCGTGCTGACGGAACTGGCCGCGGTGCGCAACCCGATCTACGCGCTCGCGCCCATTCATGTGAAGAGCATCGCCGCCCCGCATGAAGTCGCCGTCGAACGCATCATGGAGCAATTGACCGCATGGCATTAGTCCGCGTCGCGCTGGGTGCGCGCAGCTATGATATCGTGATCGAACAGGGCGCGCTCGACCGTGCCGGCGAGCTGCTCGCGCCCTATGCGCGCAAGGGCCGGCTGGTCGTCGTCACCGACGCCAATGTCGCGGCCGCGCAACTGCCGCGCCTCGACGCCAGCCTGCGCGCCGCAAACATCGCGGTCGAACCGATCATCCTGCCGCCGGGCGAACAGACCAAGAGCTGGCGCCATCTGGAGCAACTGCTCGACGCGCTGCTGGCCCTGGAGATCGAACGCGGCGACCATATCGTGGCGCTCGGCGGCGGCGTCATCGGCGACCTGGTCGGCTTCGCCGCCTCGATCCTCAAGCGCGGCTGCCACTTCATCCAGGTGCCCACCACCCTGCTGGCCCAGGTCGATTCGTCGGTCGGCGGCAAAACGGCGATCAATGCCAAGGCCGGCAAGAATCTGATCGGCGCCTTCTACCAGCCCGCCCTCGTCCTGATCGATCCCTCGACGCTCGACAGCCTGCCACCCCGCGAAACCCGCGCCGGCTATGCCGAAGTCGTCAAATATGGCCTGATCGACGACCCCGATTTCTTCGACTGGTGCCACGCCAACGCCCAGGCGCTGCTGGCCGGCGACCCGGACGCCCGCACCATCGCCATCACCCGAAGCGTGCAGGCCAAGGCCGCGATCGTCGCCGATGACGAGCGCGAAACCTCGGGCCGTCGCGCCCTGTTGAACCTCGGCCACACATTCGGCCATGCGCTGGAGGCCGATACCGGCTTTTCCGATACCTTGCTCCATGGCGAGGGCGTCGCGGCCGGCATGGCGCTCGCCTTCCGCTATTCCGCGCGCCTGGGCCTCTGTTCGCAGGCCGATGCCGACCGCGTCACCGCGCATCTCAGGGCCGTCGGCCTCCCCCACGACCTCGCCACCGCCCATGTGCGGGCGGGCGGCGCGGAACTGGTCGGCCACATGCTGCATGACAAGAAAATGGCGGCGGGCACCCTCCCCTTCCTCCTCGCCCGCGGCATCGGCCAGACCTTCCTGTCAAAGGACGTGGTGCTGGACGACGTGGCGGCGTTTTTGGACGAGGATCGCGCGACGGCCTAAGATCAATGATTTTGGCGCTGTAATGGGTGGATTGCGGACATAAGAAATCCGTTCGGGCTGAGCGAAGTCGAAGCCCTCTGCCGAGCGGAGCGAGGTCAAATGCTTCGCCTCCGCTCAGCAATGCCCTTCGACTTCGCTCAGGGGCCAACGGATTGCCAGGGTCGGCCAATGTCCACCTCTGGTCGGTAGCAGACCTCCCTGCCCAAAGATTTCACCCGCCCCGCCCCCGGCAACATCCCTGACATTCGCCTGCATCATTCGACGCCTAAACCCGTCCTTGTCAGCGGCCCCCATACAGAGCCCCCCTTCTGTCGCCGCTGATCCTCCCCTGAACCTCGGCCTCCAGCTTTTAGCTGGAGGCCTTTTTTTGTCCGCCCGCCGCTCCCGATCCGCGCGGACACAAAAAAGGGCGCCCACAGGCGCCCTTTCGTTCGACCTTGACAGGCCGATTACTTCTTCAGCGTCAGGCCGCCGAAACGCTTGTTGAAGCGCGCCACCTGGCCGCCGGTGTCGAGCTGGCGGTTACCGCCGGTCCAGGCCGGATGCGACTTGGGATCGATGTCGAGCGCCATGGTGTCGCCTTCCTTGCCCCAGGTGGAGCGCGTCTGGAAGGTGGTGCCGTCGGTCATCTGGACGGTGATCAGATGGTAATCGGGGTGGGTATCGGCCTTCATGGCATATGCTCCGTAATGTGCCGGTTCCGACCGGCTGTGGATGCGTGTAAAATAGCGAAGGCGCGCCGTTAGCGGGTTCGGCGCGCCTTGGCAAGAATAAAGCCCCGGCGCGAACCGGGGCGCTGGGCGTAATCAATCCTTGGGCGGATCGCTGATCATCGCAACGAAATTGGCTTCCGCCGCCAGCTTGCCCTCGATCATCGCCTTGCCGCTGAACTTGCAGATGGCGCCACGGTTCTGCGTCACTTCCACATGCAGGTCGAGCAGGCAGCCCGGCTCTACCGGCGTGCGGAACTTGGCGCCGTCGATGCTCATGAAATAGACGAGCTTGCCCGAATCGGCCAGGTTCATCGATTCCACCGCCAGCACGCCCGCCGCCTGCGCCATCGCTTCCACGATCAGCACGCCGGGCATGATCGGCCGGGTGGGGAAATGGCCCTGGAAAAAGGGCTCGTTTACCGACACCGCCTTGATCGCGTGGATCGACTGGCTGGGCACCAGCGTCACCACACGATCGATCAGCAGCATCGGGTAACGATGCGGCAGCGCGGCCATGACCCGACGGACATCCATCGGGCCACGCGCGGTCGTTTCAACCTCTCCCGTCATTCTTATCAGCGCGACTTGGGCGCCTGCGCCGGGGTCGCCGGGGCGGGCGCGGCGGCTGCCGGCTGACCCTGACGGCCACCGGGCTGCCAGCCGGCCGGCGGGGTGATCGAAGCGCTGGGGACCAGCGCGTTCAGCTCGGTGATGACCGCGGGGGTGATGTCCGCGCCAGCGCCGAAGCTTTCGGTCGCCGCCTTCTTGAACACGATTTCCGACTTGGTCTTCGCCGTCGCGGCCTTCAGCGCGTCGTCCAGCTTGGCGACGATCTGTTCCTCGACATAGGCGCGCGCCAGGCCGATCGGCTGGCCCATGCGCTGCAATTCGGCCTGGCCGTTCTGCTGTGCCTGCTGATATTGCTGATACTGGGTCTCAATCGCCGGGGTCGGCTTGTTGCCGGCGGCCTTCAAAGCAGCCTGCAGCGCGTCGCCCTTGGTCTTGAGATCGGTTTCGATCGCGGTGCGGCGCACGTTCAGCGCGTCGATCTGCGGCTTGTAGGTGGTCTGCATCTGGCTGATCGCCGTAGTGAAGGCCGCGCTCTTGGCGACGGCTTCCTCCAGGTCGACCACGGCCAGACCCTGCTTGGTCTGGGCGACGGCCGGAACGGCAGTCAGCGCAATAGCGGTCATGGGCGCGAAAACGAGCGCCGCGGCCTTGAAAATCGTCTTCATCAGAATTGAGTCCCTACGTTGAAGGTAATGAGCTTGTTGTCGTCCCCTGGTTCTTTCAACAGGGCCTTGGCGATGTCGATCCGGAACGGGCCGAAGGGCGAGTTCCAGTTGACGCCAAAGCCCACCGACAGACGCGGCTTGAGCGTGTCGCCGAGATATTCTTCCACGAAACCGTTACCCACGGCAAAATCCTGCCCCGTCACATAATTGGTAGGGCAGATGGGATTGGCAGCCGTTCCCGTGGCCTTGATAGTCGTCAGACCAGTGGCGGAACAATAACCGGCAAACTGTCCATTTCCGTTGATCAGACCCGGATTCTTCAGGCCGGCAACCGCGCCCGCATCCATGAAGATCGACGGACGCAAACCCATTTCGCGCGCACCCGACCCCAACGGAATTTCGACCTCAGCTCGCGCAAGATAGTAAATCTTACCACCCAGCGCGTCATCGGTCCGGTTGTTATTGCCGGTCGTCTCCGTTCCGGTGACCGTCCCGTTGCTCACGGTCGTGGTGTAATAACGGCGAACAACACGCGGGCCAACGCCACGAATGTCGAAGCCGCGGAACTGCGGTTCACCCAGGAAGAAGCGATCGGTCAGACGCACCTTGTCGACCAGCTCTCCGGTCGAATCCCGACGCTCGCCTTCCAGGCTGTGAATATAGCCGCCTTCTCCGGTCAGCGAGAAGATGAAGCCGCCGCCTAAGGGTATATATTTGGACGCGGACAAGCGGGTGCGAACATATTTCACGTCACCGCCAAGGCCGGCGAAATCCTGGCTCAACGTGACATTCTGACCGCGGGTTGCGCGGATGCGGTTGTCGCGCGTGTCGTAGATCAGCGAATAGCCGAGCGATGAGGTGGTACGCTTACCGATCGCATCGCATAGATAACGTCCACCCAGCAGCGGATCGCACTCGGTGTCGCCATCGCCGTCCGTGTCCGAATAATAGGTGGCCTTGTCGAGCGTCACATCGTCGAAATTGAGGCTGTAGCGCAGCGCCAGCGACATATATTCGGTGATCGGCACGCCCGCCCGGATCTGGAAGCCGGTGGTCGTCTGTTCGTAGGTGGTGTCACGATCATTGTTGGACAGATAGCGGAAGCTGTTGAGGTCACGACGATAGATGTCGCCGCCCAGCGCGATATTCTTGTCCATGAAATAGGGTTCGGTGAACCCGACCTCGACCGACTTGCTATAGGCCGAATAATTGACCGAGGTGCGCAGTTCCTGGCCCTTGCCGCGAAAGTTGCGCTGGGTGATCGACGCCGACACGATGAAGCGTTCCAGCGACGAGAAACCCGCCGACAGCGACAATTCGCCGGTCGATTTTTCCTGCACATTGGTTTCAAGGATGATGCGGTCGGGCGCGGAACCGGGCTTCTGCTCGACGTCCAGCTTCTCCTGGAAGAAGCCAAGCGAATTGATCCGGTCCTTCGACCGCTTCACCAGGAAGCTGTTGAAGGCGTCGCCTTCGGCCAGGCGGAACTCGCGGCGCACGACCTTGTCCTGCGTCAGCGTATTGCCGTTGATGTCGACCCGCTCGACATAGACGCGCGGGGCGTTGGCGATGCGGAAGTTGATCCCCATCGTTAGCGATTCCTTCTCGCGGTTGAAATCGGGCGACACGTCCGCAAAGGCATAGCCGAACAGGCCGGCCGTCTCGCTCAGCGTATCGACCGTATCCTCGACCTGCTTGGCGTTGTACCAGTCGCCCTTCTTCATCGGCAGGCGCTTGGTCAGCAGGTCGCCCGACAGGTCGCGAATGTCGGATTCGACCTTCACGTCGCCGAATTTGTAGCGGTCGCCTTCTTCCACCACATAGGTGATGATGAAGTCCTGCTTGTCCGGCGTCAGCTCCGCCACGGCGGAAATCACGCGGAAATCGGCATAGCCTTCGGTCAGGTAGAATTGGCGCAGCTTCTGCTGGTCATAAGCCAGGCGATCGGGATCATAGCTGGTGCCCGACGAAAACAGGCGGAACCAGCGCGACTGCTTGGTCACCATCTGGCTGCGCAGTTCGCCGTCCTTGAACTTGTCGTTGCCGATAATGTTGATCTGGCGGACCTTGGACTTGGGCCCTTCCGAAATCTCGAACACGATGTCGACGCGATTCTGGTCCAGTTGGACCATTTTCGGCTCGATCGTCGCAGCGAAGCGGCCCTGCCGGCGATACAGCTCGACGATGCGGGCGACGTCGGCACGCACCTTGGACCGGGTGTAAATCTGGCGCGGGGCCAGTTTGATTTCCGGCCGGATCTTGTCTTCCTTGAGGCGCTTATTACCTTCCAGGACGATACGGTTGATGACCGGGTTTTCCTTCACCTCGACGGTGAGATTGCCATTGTCGTTGCGGATCTGGACGTCGGCGAACAGCTCCGTCTCGTACAGGTCGCGCAGGCCCTGATCCAGGCTTTCCTGGCTGTAGGGCTGGCCGATGCGAAGCTTGGTGTAGGACAGGACCGTGTCCGGCTCCAGCCGCTGCGTGCCGGTGACGGTGATCGCGCGGATCGTGCCCTGCGGCGCGGCCACGACCGGGGCCGGGGTGGATGCCGGCGCCGCCAGCGGGGCGGCGGGCGCGGACGCCTGCTGCGCCATCGCGGGGACTGCGGGCAGTCCTGCGATCATGGTCGTCGCCAACAGGGCGGCCACGACCGGGCGCTGCCTCAAGCTGCTCTTCATCGCTGTCACCCGCTTCACCTCAAAATTCCGATACAATGTTTCCGCCGACACAGACGACGCCAAACCGGGCTTCCCTGCCCGATGCGCGTCAACCGATCAAGCCGGACAGGCTCTTCCAAAGCCCGAAAGACGACAAATCGTTGAAAGTCACCAGCAGCATCATCGCCATCAGCACCGCCAGACCGGACCGATAGGCCCATTCCTGCGCCTGCGCGCTAACCGGGCGCCGCTGCACCGCCTCGATCCCGTAAAAGAGCAGATGCCCGCCATCCAGCATGGGAATTGGCAAGAGGTTGATGAACCCCAAGTTAATCGAGATGAGCGCGGCGAAGAAGATGAAGCTTTCGATGCCCAGCGTCGCCGCTTGCCCGGAAACCTGCGCGATCTTCAATGGCCCGCCCAGTTCCTTAACCGAACGGCCGCCAGTGAAGATCTGGCCCATCGTCTCGACCATCGTGCGCACGATCTGTCCGGTGCGCTCGACCGCGACGACGGGCGCGCGCAGCAGACTTACCGGCTCGATCACCGGATCGCCGGGCGCCAGACCCAAACGGCCGATCTGAAACTTGTTGCCGAAACCGTCATCCTCTGTGACGCTGCCGATCTTGCCGTCGCGCGCGAAGGTCTTGCCGTCGCGCTCGATCACCATCGCCACCGGCTCGCCGGGGCGAATCTGCGCATAGAGGCGGATATCGTCGAAGGTCGCCATCTCGCGCCCGCCCAGCGACACGATCCGGTCGCCGGCCTTCAGGCCCGCCGCCGCCGCCGCGCTGCCCGGCTGGACGACGCCCGCCACCGCCGGCGTGCGGCTTTCCCCATGGACGAAGGCGAAGGTCGCCAGAATGAGGATTGCGAACAGGAAATTGATCGCCGGCCCGGCCGCGACGATCGCCGCCCGCTGCCACAGCGGCTTGGCGGGGAAGCTTTCCGCCCGGTCCTTGGCCGACATTTCCAGCCAGGCCGGATCGGTCATGCTCGCCGCGTTCATGTCGCCCTTGAAGCGGACATAGCCGCCCAATGGCAACGCCGCGACGCGCCAGCGGGTGCCGCGCTTGTCGACCCAGGCGAACAGCTCCGGCCCGAAGCCGATCGAGAACGCCTCCGCCCTCACCCCGCACCAGCGCCCGACCAGATAATGGCCCAGCTCGTGAACGAAGACGAGCGGTCCGATGACCGCCACGAAGGCCAGCACGGTCAACAGGAAACCGGGATTGTGGATCAAGCCGTCAATCTTTCCATCACTAGGCCCGCTTCTTCACGCGCCTGTCCGTCCGCCGCCAGCACATCGTCGATCGCAGAGGGGCTGGCCGCGCTATAACGGTTCAACACATCCTCTACAATCATGGCGATATCAAGGAAGCCGATCCGCCCCGCCAGGAAAGCGGCGACCGCCACCTCATTGGCGGCGTTCAATATGGCCGGCGTCGCCCCGCCCACCTCTGCCGCCGCCCGCGCCAAGCGCAATGCCGGAAAGCGTTCCATATCAGGCGCTTCGAAATCGAGCCTGCCAATGCGCGCCAGGTCCAGCGGCTGACACGGCGTCGCGATCCGCTGCGGCCACGCCAGCGCGTGGGCGATCGGAATGCGCATGTCGGGCGATCCAAGCTGCGCCAGCGTCGACCGGTCGCGATATTCGACCATCGAGTGAATCACCGATTGCGGGTGGACGAGAATCTCGATCCGGTCGAGGCCGACGGGAAAAAGATGCGCCGCCTCGATCAGTTCCAGCCCTTTGTTCATCATCGTCGCGCTGTCGACGCTGATCTTGGCGCCCATCGACCAGTTGGGATGCGCCACCGCCTGCGCCGGGGTGATATCGGCCATCTCCGCCCGGCTGCGGGTACGGAACGGCCCGCCGCTCGCGGTCAGGGTGATCCTTGCCACATCGTCCAAACTGCTGCCGGCAAGGCACTGGAAAATAGCATTATGCTCGCTGTCGACCGGCAGCAAGGTGGCCCCGGACGCCGCCGCGGCCTCCATCATCAGCCCGCCCGCGGACACCAGCGATTCCTTGTTCGCCAGCGCCACCGTCCGCCCGGCCTTCAGCGCCGCCATGGTAGGCCGCAGCCCGGCGCAGCCCACGATCGCCGCCATGGTCCAGTCCGCGTCCGCCTGCGCCGCCTCGACCAGCGCTGCCTCGCCCGCCGCCGCTTCTATGCCGGACCCGGCCAGCGCATCCTTCAAAGCGCCGTAAAGCCGCTCTTGCCCGATCACCGCCATCTGCGCGCCCGTCTCGCGCGCCAAGGCCGCCAAACTGTCCACATCGCTGTTCGCGGTCAGCGCCACGACCGCATAGGCATCCGGCTCCCGCCGGATCAGGTCCAGCGTCGACAGACCGACCGACCCGGTCGCGCCAAAGATCGAAACCCGCTTCATCCGCCCTGCCCCAGCAGGATATAGAGCAAGGCCGCCAGCGGCGCAGCGGTCGCCACCCCGTCCAGCCGGTCCATCACCCCGCCATGGCCGGGCAGCAGCGTGCCGCTATCCTTCACCCCCGCCCGGCGCTTCATATGGCTTTCCAGCAAGTCGCCCAACTGCGCCGCCACCGCCAGCACGCCGCTCGCCGCCGCCAGCTGGATCGGCAGATCGGCAAAGCGATGCAGCAGGAAGCCCAGCACCAGCGCGGCCAGCACGCCCCCTGCCAGCCCCGCCCAGGTCTTGGACGGGCTGACCCGCGGCGCCAGCTTCGGCCCGCCGATCGACCGGCCGGCGAAATAGGCGCCGATATCGGTCGCCCACACCAGCCCCAACGTCCAGAAAGCCAGCAGCAGCCCGAACGCATAGGGCACCTGCCCGCGCAGGAACAGCAAAGCCACGATCGGCAGACAGATATAGACGATGCCCAGCGCCAGCTTCAGGCTGCGACTGGTGAACAGCACGAAGAAGAAGGCGGCCGCCCCGGCGATCAGCACCGGCCAGTCGATTCCCGCCGCGAGCGGGCATAACAGCGCCAGCGGGATCGATACGGCGAACATCGCGGCCTTTCGCTGCTCCTGGGTCGCCCCGGTCAGGTTGCCCCATTCGCCCTGCATCAGCACGCCCGCCACCACCAGCAGCGTCCAGAAGATGAGGCCGCCCGCCAGCAGCGCGCCCAGCGCCACCGCGATCAGCGCGACGCCCACGATACTGCGGGTCCGCAATTCGCTACTCATGTCAGATCACAATCCGCCGAACCGGCGGTCCCTCAATCGGAAAGCGTCCAGCGCCGCGGCCAATGCCCGGCCGTCGAAATCGGGCCACAGCATGTCGGTGAAATACAGCTCGGCATAGGCCGCCTGCCACAGCATGAAATTGCTCAACCGCTGTTCGCCCGACGTGCGCACTAACAGGTCCAGCGGCGGCAGGTCGGCGGTGTAGAGCGCGCGATCGATATCCGCCGCACCGATGTCGTGCGGTGCGATGTCGCCACGGGCTGCCCGCGCCGCCAGCGCCTGCACCGCCTGCACCATCTCGTCCTGCGCGCCATAATTGAGCGCGATCGCGATGATCGGCCCGCCATTGCCCGCCGTGCGCACCATCGCCCCCTCGATCAGGTCGACCAGCGACGGCTCCAGCGCGCGATAATTGCCGATCACCCGCAATCGCACGCCATTGGCGTGCATTTCATCGATGTCGGACTGGATGAAATGTCGCAGCAGCCCCATCAGGTCCGCGACTTCGCTCGCCGGCCGCTTCCAGTTTTCGGACGAAAAGGCGTAGAGCGTCAGGCATTCCAGCCCCAGTTCCTGCGCCGCCCGCGCCACCCGGCGCACCGCCTCCACGCCCGCCCGATGCCCCGCGACACGCGGCAGCAGCCGTTTCTTGGCCCAGCGGCCATTGCCGTCCATGATAATCGCGACATGACGCGCGCCATGGGCAGGCGCGACGCTGGTCAGATCGGGCTTGGCTTGTGTGGCCATCAGGAAGACATGCGTGCTTTGGCCGCGAAAGGAAAGCCCCGGCTTACTGGCCGAGGATTTCCTTTTCCTTCGATGTCGCCAGCGCGTCGATATCCGCGATGACGCCGTCTGTCAGTTTCTGGACCTCGGTCTCCTTGCGCTTGCGCTCGTCCTCGCTGATTTCGCCCTTCTTCTCGTCGGCCTTCAGGCTATCCATGCCGTCGCGGCGGACATTACGCACCGCGATGCGCGCGCCTTCGGCATATTTGCTGGCGAGCTTGGCCAGTTCCTTGCGCCGTTCCTCGGTCAGGTCGGGGATCGGCAGGCGCAGCGTCTGCCCGTCAACGATGGGGTTGAGGCCCAGGCCCGCCGACCGAATCGCCTTGTCGCAAGGGCCGACATTCATCTTGTCCCATACCTGGACCGACAGCATGCGCGGTTCCGGCGCGGACACGGTCGCGACCTGGTTCAGCGGCATGTTCGCGCCATAGACGGTGACCATCACCGGATCGAGCAACTGGACATTGGCGCGCCCGGTGCGCAGGCCGGTCAGGTCGCCGCGCAGCGCTTCGATCGCGCCGGCCATGCGGCGTTCAAGGTCGGACTTGTCATATTGGGCCATGATTAGCTCTCCTGATTCTGGACGATCGTCGCGACACCCTGCCCGGCCAGCACGGTGGCCAGATTACCGGTTTCGCGGATGTTGAACACGACGATGGGAATGTTGTTTTCGCGGCACAGGGCGATGGCGCTGGCGTCCATCACCTTGAGATTATCGTTCAGCACCTGGTCGAAACTGATGCTGTCGTAACGGACCGCATCGGCGACCTTCTTGGGATCGGCGTTGTAGACGCCATCGACACTGGTCCCCTTGAACAGCGCATCGCAGTTCATCTCGGCCGCGCGCAGCGCTGCGGTGGTGTCGGTGGTGAAATAGGGGCTGCCGGTGCCGGCGGCGAAGATGACGATCCGGCCCTTCTCCATATGCCGCTCGGCCTTGCGCCTTATATAGGGCTCGCACACCGACGCCATCGGGATCGCCGATTGGACGCGGGTGTCGTACCCCAGCTTCTCCAGCCCGTTCTGCACCGCCAGCGCGTTCATGACGGTGGCCAGCATCCCCATATAGTCGGCGCTCGCCCGGTCGAACCCCGCCGCAGCCCCAGCCAGGCCGCGGAAGATGTTGCCGCCGCCCACGACGACGCAGATCTCGAAACCGGCATCCTTGGCCGCAGCGATTTCGCCGGCGACACGGGCCACGGTTTCGGGCTCGATACCGAACTGCCCCTGCCCCATCAGCACTTCGCCGGACAATTTCAACAGGATACGCTTGTAGGCAGGCCGGGTCATGCGGGGCAAGAATCCTTGATCATTGGCAGGGAAAGCGGCCGGACATTAGGGGCGCAAAGCCGCGATGTGAAGGGCGATTGTTGCCGGAATGCCGCCTGCCCGATGGAGAATATGTGCAGAATGGATGTCGCACGTGCGCGGCGCAAGCAAAAGGGGAGCGGCCCCGTGGCCACTCCCCTTCCCTCATTCGATAATGCTTGGCTTGTGATCAGACGCCGGCGGCGGCCGCGACTTCCGCCGCGAAGTCGCTGACTTCCTTCTCGATGCCTTCGCCCAGCTGGAAGCGGACATAGCTCTTCAGCGTGATCGACTTGCCGGCATCCTTCGCCGCCTTGGCGACGACGTCGGCGACCGGGGTCTTGTTGTCCATCACGAACAGCTGCGACAGCAGGGCCTGCTCCTTGGCGAACTTGGCGACCGCACCGTCGACCATCTTGGCGACGATCTCGGCGGGCTTGCCCGATTCGGCGGCCTTTTCGGCGGCGATGGCGCGTTCACGCTCCAGCAGCGCCGGGTCGATGTCGGCGGCCGACAGGGCCAGCGGGAAAGCGGCCGCGATGTGCATGGCCAACTGCTTGCCCAGCGGCTCCAGCACGTCGGCGGGCGCGTCGCCTTCCAGCGCGACCAGCACGCCGATCTTGCCCAGGCCCGGCGCCGCGGCGTTGTGGACGTAAGGCACGACGACGCCCTGCGACACTTCGACCTGTGCGACGCGGCGGACATTCTGGTTCTCGCCGATGGTGGCGATGTTGGCGACCAGCTTTTCAGCAACGGTGCCGCCCGAAGGATAGGCCGCTGCGGTCAGCGCCTCGGCATCGGCCGCGCCATTGTCCAGCGCGATCGCCGAAACAGTGCGGACGAAGTCCTGGAACTGATCGTTCTTGGCCACGAAGTCGGTTTCGCTGTTCACTTCGACGGCGACGCCCTTGGTGCCGGCGACGGCGACGCCGACCAGGCCTTCAGCGGCGGTGCGGCTCGACTTCTTCTGCGCGGCGGCCAGGCCCTTGGCGCGCAGCCAGTCGGTTGCCGCTTCGATGTCGCCACCGGCTTCGGTGAGCGCCTTCTTGCAATCCATCATGCCCGCACCCGAACGGTCGCGCAGTTCCTTGACGGCGGCAGCGGTAATCTCGGCCATGTTTCGGCTCCTAATAGGGATGTTTCAAAATATGCAGGAGGGCGCGTCTCCGAAGAGCGCGCCCTAGCCTGTCATTCTTGCAGTCGTGCGACGCTCTTAGGCTTCGGCAACGATCTCTTCGGCGGCCGGCTCGTCCAGCGCGCCCAGATCGACGCCCGACGCCTGCTGCGCACCACGATTGCCCTTGGTGGCGGCGGCGGCGATCGCATCGCAGTAGAGGCGGATGGCGCGGCTGGCGTCATCGTTGGCCGGAACCGGGAAGGCGATGCCGTCGGGCGACACGTTCGAATCGAGGATCGCAACGACCGGAATACCCAGCGTGTTGGCTTCCTTGATCGCCAGCTCTTCCTTGTTCGCGTCGATCACGAACATGACATCGGGGATGCCGTTCATGTCGCGAATACCGCCGAGCGACAATTCCAGCTTCTCGCGCTCGCGGGTCATCTGGAGCACTTCCTTCTTGGTGAAGCCGTGGGTGTCGCCCGACAGCTTCTCTTCGAGGGTCTTCAGGCGCTTGATCGAACCCGAAATGGTCTTCCAGTTGGTGAGCATGCCGCCCAGCCAGCGATGGTTGACGAAATGCTGGCCCGACTTGCGGGCGGCGTCCGCGATGGGGTCCTGCGCCTGGCGCTTGGTGCCGACGAACAGCACCTTGCCGCCGGCGGCGACGGTGCCCGACACGAAGTCAAGCGCGCGGCCGAACAGGGGCACGGTCTGCGACAGGTCAAGGATGTGGATGCCGTTGCGCTCGCCGAAGATGTACGGCTTCATGCGCGGGTTCCAACGGTGGGTCTGGTGGCCGAAATGGGCGCCAGCCTCGATCAATTGGTGCATGGTGACGACAGGTGCCGCCATAATAGTGTCTCCTTCCGGTTTGACCTCTGGGAATCAGGAACGCGAAAAACAGCCTCAAAGGCGTCTCCGGCACCGGATATGTCGATTCCCATGTGGAATGGTCGCGCCTTTAGACGCGGAAAAAAGCAATTGCAAGGGTTGACGACGTTCCAAAAATGGAACATAAAGGGAACAGACGGAACAAATACGGTTAACGCCTGTTTACACCGTCATAATGAGGCCTGCCGTGCAAATGGCAAGATGGAAAGTGATCGACGATGTTCACTCTAGTTGCAGCGACCCTGTTCTCCGCCGCCTTCCTTCTGGCCATGGGCACCATCGTCTGGATGTTCGCCCATTATCATGACAAGATGGTGGCTGCGCTCCAGTTCGAGCCCATCCCTCATAATCCGCCGGTCTATCATCTGCGTGTGCGCCGGCCCCGTGCCGCACAGCCCATCCGTCGGACCACGACGATCTTGACGAGTTCGGCCCTCGCCGCCTGAAACGCAGGAACGTAGCCAGCCCCGCTCTTACAGCGTCGCTGCAGCGCTCTCGCGCTGCCGCCTGACCTTGGCGTAGGACATAATCCCGAACGGGATCAGCGCGACATAGACGCCGCAGATCAGCAGCAAGGTCAGCCAGGGATCGGTCACCAGCAGCGCCGCCAGCAGTCCGGCGAAGGCGATGACTTCCAGTCGGATGCGCTTGCGCAGCCGCAGCGCCGACCAACTATAGGTCGCGATGTTGGAGATCATCAGGAACGCGACAAAGGCTGCCCAGGGCGCCACCACATACCAGGCGCGGAAAATATCCTCGCCCGTCACCAGCCACAGATAGAGCGGCACGAAGGCCAGCCCCGCCCCCGCAGGCGCAGGCACGCCGGTCAGGAAGCCCGCCGACTTGTGCGGCTGCTCGTCCGCATCGATCGCCGCGTTGAACCGCGCCAGCCGCAGCGCGCAGGACAGCGCATGGGCCAGGGCGAAGATCCAGCCGAATTTCGGCATGGCGTAAAGCGACCAGAGATAGAGGATCAGCGCCGGAGCGACCCCGAACGCAATCGAATCGGACAGCGAATCCAGTTCCGCGCCGAACCGGCTCTCCCCCCGCAACAGCCGGGCGATCCGCCCGTCCAGCCCGTCCAGCACGCCCGCGAACAGGATGGACAGCACCGCCCGCTCCCATTCCCCCGAAATGCCGTATCGCACCCCGGTCAGGCCGAAACACAAAGCCATCGCCGTGACCGCATTGGGCGCGAGCATCCGCAAGGTGATGCCCCGGCGCAACCCGCGCGGCACGGCGCGCCGCTGGCGACTCACTGCTGGATACCCGCAATAACCCGCGCGTCGCCCATCTGGCCCAGGATCGTCTCGCCCGCGACCGTGCGCTGGCCCAGGGTCACGCGTGGCGCGGTCCCGGCGGGCAGATACACGTCAACCCGGCTGCCGAAGCGGATCAGGCCGATGCGCTGCCCGGCCGCGACCATGTCGCCGGGCTTGACGAACGGCACGATCCGGCGCGCCACCAGGCCCGCAATCTGGGTGAAGCCGATGCTCACACCGTCATGGCGCTCGACCAGTATATGCTGGCGCTCATTATCCTCGCTCGCCTTGTCCAGGTCCGCGTTCAGGAACTTGCCTGAAATATAGACGACCGACTTGATCGTTCCGCCGATCGGCGTGCGATTGATATGCACATCGAACACGCTCATGAAGATCGATACGCGGATCATCGGCTGGTCGCCCAAACCGTTCACGCCGGCCATCTCGCGCGGCGGCGGCACGCGCTGGATGAGAGTCACCAGGCCGTCGGCGGGGGCGATAATCGCGCCTTCATCCTGTGGCACCGCGCGCACCGGATCGCGGAAGAAGGCGAAGACCCAGATCGTCACCAGCACCATCAGCCAACCCACGATTTCCCATCCCAGCAGGAACAGGACGCCGGTGATCGCAACCGCGATCAGGCCGAATTTCATCCCCTCCGGATGGACCGAAGGAAAGCGCCATTTGACATTGCCGCCCGCGGCAATCGGGATCTCTTCATTGTTCATGGCCACCGTCTTTAGGGAGAGACTAATGCCGTGACAACGACCGATCCCGCCGCTGGCTCCATGCGCGGCAGATTCCTGCCCTTCCACGGTTGAACATTGCCGCCGCTTTGCCTAGGGCGTCCCCATATTCCACCCAGCAGCAAGAAGGCAAACAGGCGCTATGGCCAAGATCAAGGTGAAAAACCCCGTCGTTGAAATTGACGGCGACGAAATGACCCGGATCATCTGGGAATGGATCCGCGAGCGCCTGATCCTCCCCTATCTCGACATCGACCTGAAATATTACGACCTGTCCGTCCAGAAGCGCGATGAAACCAACGACCAGATCACGATCGATTCCGCGAACGCGATCAAGGAATATGGCGTCGGCGTGAAGTGCGCCACCATCACCCCCGACGAACAGCGCGTCGAGGAATTCAACCTCAAGTCGATGTGGAAGTCGCCCAACGGCACCATCCGCAACATCCTGGGCGGTGTCGTCTTCCGCGAACCGATCGTCATCAAGAACGTGCCCCGCCTGGTGCCCGGCTGGACCGACCCGATCGTCGTTGGCCGTCATGCGTTCGGCGACCAGTATAAGGCGACAGACTTCCTGGTCCCCGGCCCCGGCAAGCTGCGCCTGGTATGGGACGGCGAAGATGGCCAGAAGATCGATAAGGAAGTGTTCGACTTCCCCTCGGCCGGCGTCGCCATGGGGATGTACAACCTGGACCAGTCGATCCGCGATTTCGCCAAGGCGAGCATGAACTATGCGCTCGACCGTGGATGGCCGCTCTACCTGTCGACCAAGAACACCATCCTCAAGGCCTATGACGGTCGCTTCAAGGATCTGTTCCAGGAAGTGTTCGACGCCGAATTCGCCGACAAGTTCAAGGCGGCGGGCATCGTCTACGAACATCGCCTGATCGACGACATGGTCGCCTCCGCGCTCAAGTGGAGCGGCAAGTTCGTCTGGGCCTGCAAGAATTACGACGGCGACGTCCAGTCGGACACCGTTGCGCAGGGCTTCGGTTCGCTCGGCCTCATGACCTCGGTCCTGATGTCGCCCGACGGCAAGACGATCGAGGCGGAAGCGGCGCACGGCACCGTCACCCGCCACTATCGGCAGCATCAGCAGGGCAAGGCGACCTCGACCAACCCGATCGCCTCGATCTTCGCCTGGACGCAGGGCTTGGCCTTCCGCGGCAAGTTCGACGACACCCCAGACGTCACCAAGTTCGCCGAAACCCTGGAGCGCGTCTGTATCAAGACCGTCGAGGACGGCGCGATGACCAAGGATCTGGCGCTGCTGATCGGCCCGGATCAGGCCTGGATGACCACGGAACAGTTCTTCGAACAGATCCGCGTCAACCTGGAGAAGGAAATGGCCAGCTGGGCCTAAAAGACGGGAACTGTTAAGCCGCTCAGGCTTTCAGTACGGAAACGGAACGAGGCGGCGCCGGACACCCGGCGTCGCCTTTTCCATATCCAGCCGCCGGGCCGGAAGCCAACCACATAGCGGTTGCGATCTATTCCGGGTAAAATAGCAGGAGACGACCCGATGACGACAGCCACCCGCAAACGCCTGGAGGTCCGCACGGCCGTCCCGACCGACGTGCGCGCGATCCTGCGGCTGATCGCCCGCGTCTATCCCGGCATGCCCAACTATTCCCCCGCCACCGTCCGCGGCCAGATCAACAATTTCCCCGACGGCTGTTTCGTCGCCCTCTACGACGCCAAGGTCGTGGGCTATTGCGCGACGATGCGGGTCAGCAAGGGCATGGCCTTTGCCCATCATGACTGGGAGGAGATCACCGCCAACGGCTTCGGCACCCGCCACAGCGCCGCGGGCGAATGGCTTTATGGCTATGAAATGGCGGTCGATCCCAAATTGCGCGGCCTGCGCATCGGCCAGCGCCTCTATGACGAACGCAAGGAACTGGCCGAACAGCTCGACCTGCACGGCATCGTGATCGCAGGCCGGATGCCAGGCTATCTGCGCACCAAGCGCAAGGTGGAAGGGCCCAAGGACTATCTGGACAAGGTCGTCCAGGGCAAGATTCGCGACCAGGTCGTCAGCTTCCAGCTCAAGAACCAGTTCGAACCACTGGGCGTCCTCGAAAACTATCTGCCCGAAGACAAGCAGTCGGACGGCCATGCCGCCCATCTGGTCTGGCGCAACCCCTATGTGGACCCCGACGAAGCGCCCGAAATGCGCGTCCCCCGCGGCGTCGAAAGCGTCCGCCTCGCCACCTGCCAGCTTCAGGCCCGCGCCGTGCAGGATTTCGACGAATTCATCCGCAACATCGAATATTTCGTCGATGTCGCCGCCGATTATCGGTCTGACTTCATCATCTTCCCCGAACTTTTCACCCTGCCGCTGTTGTCGTTCGAAACCAAGAAGCTCAATCCCATGGAGGCGATCGACAAGCTGACCGGCTACACCCCGCGCCTGACCAAGGAACTGACGCGGATGGCGCTGGAATATAATATCAACATCATCGGCGGCTCCCACCCGACCCGCGCCGACGATGGCGATATCCAGAATATCGCCTATGTCGCGCTGCGCGACGGTTCGGTCCATACCCAGGAAAAGATCCACCCGACCCCCAACGAAGCCTTTTGGTGGAACATCAAGGGCGGCGACTCCCTCGACGTGATCCAGACCGACTGCGGCCCGATCGGCGTGCTGATCTGCTACGACAGCGAATTTCCCGAACTCGCCCGCCGCCTGGTCGATCAGGGTGCCCGCATCATCTTCGTCCCCTTCTGCACCGACTCGCGCCTGGGCTATATGCGCGTGCGCTATTGCGCGCAGGCCCGCGCGATTGAAAATCAGTGCTATGTCGTCATGTCGGGCAATGTCGGCAACCTGCCGAACGTCGACAATATGGACATTCAGTACGCCCAGAGCGCAATCCTGACCCCCTGCGACCTGCCCTTCGCGCGTGACGGCATCGCCGCGGAATCAACCGAGAATGTCGAAACGCTGACGATGGCGGACGTCAACCTCGCCGACCTCAGCTGGGCGCGGGCCGAAGGCACCGTCCGCAACCTGCGCGACCGCCGCTTCGACCTCTATCATATCGAATGGGACAGCAACCCCGACCACAGCCATGCGCCCAGCGGCGGACCTGTGCCGGCGGGCGGACATAATTCGCCGGGCGGCGGCTAAAAAACGCGCCGCCTATCGTCCGTAGCGATCCTCGGCAACCCACTTGGCCGTCAACGCCCTGGCGGCGTCGACATCCTGATGGAAATCGACCTCCTGCCACTCCAGCCCCTCGATCGAGGCGGTGCCGACGCGGTTGCCCTTTGCGATGATGTCGATGGCGCGCAGATACCAGCGTTCGACGCCTTCGGGCGTACGCATCATCTGGTCGATCTGGTTGCGGAAGATCGCCGGGCCTTCACCGGTGAAGGCCAGCATCCCGATCGATTCGGCATTGGTGTCGGGTGGCAGCAACCGTTTGCCGATATGGTGCAGGCGTCCGGTCTTATCGCGGTTCACCTTCATGTCGTCATCGTCATAGTCGCCGTCGGCCTTCACATCGACGGTGACAGTGATGGCGTCCCGCGCACCTGCGATCAGGCGTGCGACGATCTCGTCCGATATGATGGTGTCGCCGTTGAGGATGATGAAGTCGCGGTCCATTTCCTCCCGCACGATCCAGCAGGTGCCGAGATTGTCGGCGACCTGGAAGAAGGGATTGAACACGCAGCGGATGCGCGCGCCCGTCTCGCGATAGAGTTGCAGCGCATGATCTTCGACCCGTTCGGTGCGGAAGCCGGTGACGACGACGATGTCGGTCACGCCATTGGCGACCAGCGCCGCGATCTGCCAGCTGATGAGGGTGCGGCCGTTGAACTCGATCATGCATTTGGGCACGTCGCGGGTCAACGGCAGAAGGCGCGAACCCTGGCCGGCGGACAGGATGATGGCTTTGGTGATCGTCATGGGCGCGCTTTAGAAGCCAATTTGGCCGAAAAAAAGGCGGCGTTTGCACTAGTTCGGTCGCTCGCCTAAAGGCCGCTGCAATAGCACCACGCCCGTTCGGGCTGAACCTGTCGAAGCCGCCTTCTTTCGGCAGGTTCAGGACGAACGGTTTTTTGGCTAGACGGAGTCACGATGTTCAAGCGCGGATCGGGCGCGGCGGGGGACGGTTTCGCCCGCATCCTGGCCAATACCGGCTGGCTGCTGGGCGGCAAGGGCGTGGGCGCAGTACTCAGCCTCGCCTATCTCGCCATCGTCACCCGCACGCTGGGCGTGGCCGATTTCGGCCGTTTCGCTTTGGTGCTGAGCGCCGCCAACGTCATCAAGACGCTGGTCAGCTTCGACAGCTGGCAGATCGTGGTGCGCTACGGCCAGCCGCACCTGGCGGAAGAAAATGGCGACGCCCTGAACCGCGTGCTGCGCTTCTGCATCCTGATCGACCTCGCCTCGGCGGTCGCGGGCGGACTGATCGCCGCGGCCATCATCCTGCTGTTCGGCGACCTGCTCGGCATCGGACCGGACATGGGGTGGCAGGTCTGGGCCTTTTGCATGGTGATGATGATCACCATCCGCTCCAGCCCGACCGGGGTGCTGCGCCTGTTCGACCGCTTCGATTCGGCCGCCTTTGCCGAAACCATGATCCCCGTCGGACGGATGATCGGCGCCGGCGTGGCGCTGGCGGTCATGCCTGACATCAGCGGCTTCCTGATCGCCTGGGCCTTTGCCGAACTGCTCTGCGCCCTGAGCTACTGGCAACTCGCGCTGAAGGTCGGACACGGACGGATCGGCAGCTGGCGTGCGGGCCGGGCGCTGGATGCACGGGCGGAAAATCCCGGCATCGTCGGCTTCCTGACCGCCACCAACTTGCAGACCAGCCTGTCCTCGATCGGCCAGCAGGTGGCGGTGCTGATCGTCGGTGGCTTCGTCGGCCCGGCTGGCGCAGGCCTCTATCGCCTCGCCAACCAGCTCGCCAATTCGCTGACCAAGATCAGCAGCCTGTTGTCGCGCAGCATCTTCGTCGAACTGGCGCGCACCAGCACGCACGGGAAAGACGCCTTGAGCGCCCTGTTTCGCCGGACAAACCGGCTGGCGCTGGTAGCAGGCGCGGTAATCATCGGCCTGATCGTGACGATCGGCCATCCCCTGCTGGGCCTGATCGCGGGCAAGGATTTCCTGCCCGCCTATCCGCTGCTGCTGCTGCTGGGCATCGCGGCCTGCATCGACCTGGTGGGAGTCAGCTATCGCCCGCTGCTGATGGCGACCGACCGGGCGGGCCTGTCGCTGCGCATCACCTTCGTCTCGACCTTGCTCTTGCTGGGCCTGCAGTCGGCGCTGCTGCCACTCTATGGCACCCGAGGCGCGGCGATTGCCAATGTCCTCGCCGCGCTTGCCGGTTTTGCGATGATGGGGCTGGCCAGCCGTCGCGCCATGCGCGGCTGACCGTGTCGATCATTCGGCTTCTTCGACCGGTGCGCCGGGGCCGTTCTTCAACACCGATTCGATCGCATTCTTCGCGCCGGCCTTGCTGGCATAGCCTTCGGTCCAGAAGATCACTTCGCTATTATATTTGAACTTGGCGACGAACTCACCGGCCTTGTTCTTCTCGATCACGAACTTATGCGCCATGACTTATCTCCAGACTGGGCCGCTGGACTCGTTTCGTCAGCGAAACCGGACCGGAGAATAGGCGCACGAATCGAGACTGGCAAGAACCGCCGGCGGCGTTTCGCCACGCACCAGCGCGCTCGCCAGCAGCGCCGCAGCGGGCGCGGTCTGGATGCCGAAGCCGCCCTGCCCGGCAAACCAGAAGAAGCCGGGAACATCGGGATCGAAGCCATAGACGGGCGCGCGATCGGGTGCAAAACTGCGCAATCCAGCCCATTTCCGCTCGACCGCCGCGATCGGCCAGTCGACCGCTTCCTCGAAGCGTGCGATCGCCTGCGCCACCGCCAGCTCCTCCGGTGCGGCGTCACAGGGCGGCGACCATTCCTCATCATGCGGGGTCAACCACAACCGCCCCTGCCCTTCCGGCTTGAAATAGAAGCGTTCGGACAGGTCCATGACCAGCGGCAGGTCGGCGGAGGGCATCGTGGGCACGCGCAGTTGCGCCACGGTCCGCCGCAATGGCCGGATACCGATCGGGGCGACGCCACAGGCGATCGCGACATCATCCGCCCAGGCGCCCGCTGCGTCAACCAGCAGACCGCACTGGATCGCCCCCTCGCTCGTCTCGATCCGCCAGCCATCGGCATTGGCTTGGCCAGCCACAAGCCGGGTGGAGAGGCGGACGTCGCCGCCCGATCGCCGGAACCGGCGGAGATAAGCGGCATGAAGCGCCGCCACGTCGATGTCCTGGCAGCTCGCCTCCAACACGCCCAGCGTCCACCCGGGCCGCAGCCCCGGCACCATTGCAGCCGGATCGACGCGTTGCAGATCGACCTTGCCGGTGAACCGGGCGAGCAGCGCATCGCACCGCGCTTCGTCCCCTGCCCGGCCTATATGGAGCGTCTGCCGCGGCGACAGGAACGCGCCGTCATGAAAATCAGGGTCCGGTGCAGCGAGCAACGGTCCCGACGCGGTGGTCAGCGGTTGCACCACCGTCCCGCCATAGGTTTCCTCCCAGAAGGCGACCGAACGCCCAGTGGCGTGATAGCCCGCCCGATCTTCCATTTCCAGGATCAGCACGCTGGCGTCGGCCGCCAGATGGGCGCCCAGGCTCGCCCCGGCGATGCCGCCGCCGATGATGACGATGTCGGGATGATTCAACAGGCAACCTTGTCCAGGAAAGCATCGATCCGGTGCAACGCATCGCGCCGCACCGGATCCAGCTCGCGCAATATCTCGTGCGCCGCCTCCCGGCCATAGACATGCAACCGCGCACCCGCAATCCGTCCCGCGACGTTGAGGATGGCGGGCGTGGACACAAGCTGGTCCGCCTTTGTCGCGAGAATCAGCAGGGGCGTGGAGATGCCGGCAATGGCGTCGCCCTCCGCCAGCACCTTCGTCGATTCCAGCGCCTGCAACACCCAATTCCAGCTCGGCGGTCCCAGCGCGATGTCCCGGCTATGATCGCGCCACCAGATTTCGTCGGCATAGCGATCGGGATCGTGGGTCAGTCGCTTCTGACGCATCCGCCGCTGCCGCTCCGACTGCTCCTTCTGCGTCCAGGCGGCGCGTTCGCCCCGACCGGAACTTACCATCAGCCGGGCGATCGCCACCGCCAGCCAGCGCGGCAGCGGCGCGCTATGGACGCCAAGCATGGGCGCAACCACCGCGGCCGCATCGGGCGACGGCATCCCTTCGGCGAGCGAGCGCAACAGCATATGGCCGCCCATGCTATGCGCCACCATCGCAGTCGGCCCTTCGCCCTCCGCCCGCCACTCGGCGGCCAGGGCGTTCAAATCCGCGATCCATTCCGCAAAATCGCCGATGTGACCGCACAACGGATCGTCCGTCAGCCGCCCCGATCCGCCCTGGCCGCGCCAATCGAAGCTGGTCACGGCCCAGCCGCGCGCCGCCCAATGGTGGATGACCTCCAGATATTTCTCGATCATGTCGCCGCGACCGCCCAGTACCAGCATCCGCCCGCGCGCGCCGGACCCCAGCCGGTAGCGCCGGATCGGCCAGCCATCGGGCGCCGTCCAATAGTCCAGCCGCCCGCCCATCGGCCAGGCGCGCCGGTCGAAAGCGGCAGTCGGGAAATCGGGTGAATCCATTGGCCCCATGGTTACGCTTTGGTAAGCCATATGGTCTAGGGAATAAGCCCCATGAACGGGGAAATTTTCCGATTGGCGCTGATAGGCGCCCTGGGCGCGCTGCTGATTGCGGCGGCGATCACGGATTTGCGATCCCGCATCATTTCCAACCGCCTGAACCTGGCGGTCGCGGCACTGGCGCCGCTGTGGTGGCTGGCCAGCGGCCTCGACCTCTGGCCCGGCATCGCCGTGCAACTGCTGGTCGGCGCAATCGTCTTCATTCTCTTCGCCGCGCTGTTCGCAGCCGGCATGATGGGTGGCGGCGACGTCAAGCTGCTCGGCGCGCTGGCGCTGTGGTTCCCCTGGCAGGCCGTGCTGTCGCTCATCGTCCTGATGGCGATGCTGGGCGGCCTCGTCACAATCGTCACGGTCATCCACCACCGGATGACCAAAAGGCTGGGACAGCCTGAAATACCTTACGGAGTCGCCATCTCGATCGCAGCCCTGTGGTTGCTTGGCGAACGATATCTTAACCATTTTGCGTGATGAGTGGGGCACTGGGGGCAGTGCACCCATTTGAGGGAGGCGAATTTCGTCATGGATGCTAAGAAGATCGTGCTGCTGGTGGGGGCGCTTATCATAGCGGTCACTACAGCCTTGCTTGCGCGCAGCATGTTGAGTTCGTCGAGCGCACCACAGGTGAACGCTGCGGCGATGCCGAATGAAGCCGACCAGCCCCATGTACTGGTGGCGACCAAGGCTCTCCCCGTGGGCACCATTTTGGATGCGGAAAGCTTCCGTTTTCAGCCCTGGCCGAAAGATCTCATCGAACAGGCCTATTATCTCAAGGGTCAGGCCGATCCCGCCAAGCTGGCCGGAAGCGTCGTGCGCTCCGCCATCACGGCCGGCCAGCCGCTGACGCAGGGCGGCATCGTCAAGCCCGGCGATCGCGGCTTCCTCGCTGCGGCGCTTGGCCCCGGCATGCGCGCCGTGACGGTGCCTGTATCGGCGCAAAGCTCGGTCGCAGGCTTCGTCTTCCCCGGCGACCGCATCGACCTTGTCCTGACGCAGAGCGTCTCGGGCGGCGGCGACGGCGATCCCCTCAAGGTTTCCGAAACCATCCTGCGCAACCTGCGCGTGCTCGCCACCGATCAGCGCATGGATGCGATGGGCGCGGACGGCAAGCCGGAGGTTCGCACCTATTCCAACGTCACGATCGAAGTGACGCCGAAGATCGCTGAGAAGATCGCGGTATCGCAGACCATCGGGTCGCTTTCCATGTCGCTCCGCTCGATCGCGGACACGGCGTCGGACCTTGATGCCGCCATCGCCGGCACCGACGTCGATCTGCCCGACGGCGCCAATCCGAACGCCGAAAAGTCGATCATCGCGAAGCTCGCCTCGCGCCCGGTCGATCGCGGCTCCACCTATTCGACAGGCGCCGACGTGTCGCGCTACCAGCGCAGCTCGGTTCCGGCCAAGGCCGAAGCATCCATGCCGCCGATGGTGGCCGCCAACGGCGCGCCGATGGGAACCGTCGCCTTCAAGGGGCCGGTCATCCGCGTGGCCCGTGGCGTCAACGTGACCGAAGTTCCGGTCGGGGGGAAGTGAGATGAAGAGCTTGCACAAACGCGCTCCGCGGCTTGCCGCTCCGGCAATCGCCCTGGGCCTTGCGGTCGCCACGATCGCCGCGCCCACCACTGCCCTCAACGCCGCCCCTTCCAGCAGCCAGGACAATGCGATCCTGATGTCGGTCGGCGGCAGCCGGGTGGTCAACCTGTCGGCCAAGATGTCGGATGTGGTGATCGCCGATCCCAATATCGTCGATGTCCATGTCCGCTCGCAGAACCAGCTTTACCTGATCGCGAAAAAGGCGGGCGAAACCACGGTCTTCGCCACCGCGCCCAACGGCAAGGTGCTGTTTTCGGGAACGGTCCGCGTCGGCAACAACCTGACCAGCATCGACGACATGCTCGGCCTGGCGATGCCCGGCGCGAACATCGCGGTCAACAAGATGAACGGCATGGTCCTCCTGACCGGCACGATCCAGGCACCGGAGGATGCAGCGGAGGCCGAACGGCTGACGCAGGCCTTCGTCGGCAAGGAAGTGACCGTGGTGAGCCGCCTGCGCATGGCGACGCCGTTGCAGGTGATGCTGCAGGTCAAGATTTCAGAGGTCAGCAAGGATCTGGGCCACAAGATCGGGACCAATTTCAACAGTGTCGATACCGGTCGGTCCTTTGGCGTCGTCGGCGGAGGCAATCGCGCTTTCGCGACGTACAACCGTGACGAAGGATTTTGGGACTTTACCCAGCCGGCGGATGGCTCCTACAGCATCGGCGGCGTCGCTCGCCTGCTGGGCATGGATGTCGCCGGCGTGCTCGATCTTGCGGAATCGAGTGGCTTGTCGACCACATTGGCCCAGCCCAATCTGACCGCCCTGTCGGGCGAAACCGCCAGCTTCCTGGCCGGTGGCGAATATCCCTATACCGTCAGCAACGGCACGCAGGGCAACAGCATCGAATTCAAGCAATATGGCGTGCAGTTGGCCTTCACGCCGACCGTGCTGGCCGACGGCCGCATTTCGTTGCGCGTCCGCCCGACCGTGTCGAGCCTGGACTTTTCGATCAACGCCAATGTCCCCGCGCTGAAGAGCCGCACCGCCGAAACAACGGTGGAACTGGGTTCAGGCCAGGCTTTCATGATCGCTGGCCTGCTTAACAACGAAACCGGCAATGCCATCAACAAGGTGCCGGTATTGGGCGAATTGCCGATCTTGGGCAGCCTGTTCAAGTCGCGCTCCTTCCAACGTTCGGAAACCGAACTGGTCATCGTCGTCACGCCTTATCTGGTGAAGCCGATGAATGCGTCCGACGTGCACATGCCTACGGACGGCTTCCGCACCGCCAACGAAGGACAGGGCCTGCTCCTGCAACAGGGTAATGACGGCGTCAGCGGCGCGCGCGGCCATATGCCGACCCGCGCGCCCGGTTCGCCGGTGCCGACACCCGGCCCGCAAGCCGCAGCCGCCCTGCCCCCGGTCGCCACAAAGCCGGGCAAGCCCGGCACCGTGGCCCCTGGCTTCAGCTTCTGACGGAAGGACGACATAATATGACCTCCCCTCTCCAGACCCGTCTGTCCATGAAAGCGCTGAGCGCATTGGCCATGCTGGCCCTGCCGCTCGCCGGATGCGTCACCGACACGCCCAACCGCAGCGTGGAATCGATCCATCAGCCGGTCGTCAGCTACGCCGCCTACACGTTCGACGTGCAGGCCGGGTCGGATGGCGGCCTGACCGCCTATGAAGCCCACCGCCTCAATGACTGGTTCGGCTCGATCGGCCTCGGCTATGGTGACCAGGTGGCCATCGTCACCGACGGCGCCTATTTCAGCCCGACCATGCGCGATGGCGTCGCTGATATCGTCGCCCGACACGGCTTGCTGGTCGCCGAAGACAGCTCGGCCGTCGCCGGCGCCGCGCCGGCGGGCAGCGTACGCCTGATCGTACGTCGCGCCACCGCCAGCGTGCCGGGTTGTCCCGACTGGAGCGGCAAGCAGGAAACCGATCCCAATCTCGGCACCAGCTCCAATTTCGGCTGCGGCGTCAACAGCAACCTCGCCGCCATGGTCGCCAATCCGGAAGATCTGGTCCGCGGCCAGGGCACCGACAGCGACCTGCGCACGGCAACGTCGAACCGCGCCATTTCCACCTATCGCGACAAGGCCCCGACCGGTGCGGGCGACCTCAAGCAAATGACTGCGGGAGGGCAATAAGATGAACGCACCCTGGAAACCCGGCAGCGGTGGGCAGCGTGACCCGTTCCACGCCTTCGTCTGCGACGACCATAGTTTCGACATGCTGCGCGCCGTCGCGGCCGAATTGGGCTGGGCGCCGGAAAAGGTGAACAAGGGCGGCATGCGCAACGCGGTCCAGAGCCTGTCGATCACCGCATCGCCGCAGATCCTGTTCGTCGATATGTCCGAAAGCGGGGATCCGCTGAACGACATCAACAGCCTGGCGGAAGTCTGCGAACCCGGCACGGTGGTGATCGCCGCGGGACAGGTGAACGATGTGCGCCTCTATCGCGACCTCGTCGCCAGCGGGATTCAGGACTATCTGCTCAAGCCCTTCGGCGCAGACCAGCTCCGCGACGCGCTGGCGCAGGCGCAGGCCGTGTTCATGGCGCCGCGCGACGCCGCGCCGGAACGCCCGCACGCCACCATGGCCGTGATCGGCACCCGCGGCGGCGTGGGAGCGTCCAGCATCGCAACCTCGCTCGCCTGGATGCTGTCGGAAAAGAAGAAGCGCCCGACTGCGCTGCTCGACCTCGACGTTCATTTCGGCACCAATGCACTGGCCATGGACCTGGAGCCGGGCCGCGGCCTGACCGACGCGATCGAAAACCCAAGCCGCATCGACGGCCTGTTCATCGAACGCGCCATGGTGCGGGCGAGCGACACGCTGGCGATCCTGTCGGCAGAAGCGCCGATCAGCCAGCCGATGATGACCGATGGCGGCGCCTTCTACCAGTTGCTGGAGGAATTCCGCCTCGCCTTCGAATGCAGCGTCATGGACCTGCCGCGCAACATGCTGATCCAGCATCCGCACCTGATGGCCGACGTCAACGTCACGCTGGTCGTGACGGAACTGACGCTGGCGGCGGCGCGCGACACAATTCGCATCCTGTCCTGGCTGAAGACCAACGCGCCGCAGACGCGCGTGCTGGTAGTCGCCAACCGGGTCCATCCCGGCGCGCCTGAGATCAGCCGCAAGGATTTCGAACAGTCGATCGAACGCAAGGTGGACGTGATCGTGCCATTCGACCTGCGCATCGCGTCGCAGGCGGCGAAACTGGGCAAGACGCTGGCCGAGACTGCCAAGGGCAGCAAGGTCGGTGCGGCCTGCGCCAGCTTGCTGGACGAAGTGCTGGGCGCCGCCGAGTCCGATGACGAGGCTGGCGTGGCCAAGGGCGCGCGCAAGAAGGGCGATTCCCTGCTCGGCAAGATCGGCGACTTCCGATCGATGATGCCGTCGCGCCGCAAGGACAAGGCAGCGCTGGACAATTGATCGCATACGCCGCCCCCAGGGGCGGCGTCGCTTCCTACAAGACAGGCGACGAGATGGACGGCAATTTCATCCTGATAATGGTGCTGATCGCGACCCTGATGGGGCTGGGCGTGGTCGCGTTCGCCGGTCCGTCGCCGGACAAGGCGCGCAAACGGCGCGTCGCGATGATCCGCGGCCGCCATAGCGAGTCGGCCGAAGCCCTGCTGGAAGCGCGGATGCGCAAGGCGATCTCCAATCGTGCGACCGGCGTCGAAGCCAAGATGCTGGTGTCGCTGATCCCGAACCCGGAAAATCTGACCAAGCGCCTGAAGATGACCGGCAAGAAGTGGACGCTCAGCCAGTATATGACGGCCAGCGCCGGCATATTCCTGCTGCTGTCTGCGCTGCTGATGGTCCGCGGCTTCCCCTTCCTGTTCGCCATGATGTTCGGCCTCGCCGCAGGGCTTGGCCTGCCCCATTGGTGGGTAGGTCGGCTGATCAACAAGCGCGTCCAGAAGTTCAACGCCAAATTTCCCGATGCGCTGGAATTGCTGACTCGCGGCCTGCGGTCGGGCCTGCCCATCGCCGAAACGCTCGGCATCGTGTCGAGCGAAATTCCAGGGCCGGTGGGCGAGGAATTCAAGCTGATCACCGAACGCATCAAGATCGGCCGGACCATGGAGCAGGCGTTGCAGGAAACCGCCGACCGCCTGGGCACGCCGGAATTCCAGTTCTTCGTCATCACCCTGGCCATCCAGCGCGAAACGGGCGGCAACCTGGCCGAAACCCTGTCCAACCTGGCCACAGTGCTGCGTCAGCGCGCGCAGATGAAGTTGAAGATACGTGCCATGTCATCGGAATCCAAGGCGTCCGCCTACATTATCGGTGCACTGCCTCCGTTGGTGTTCGGCATGATCTGCTACATCAATTTCAACTATATGACCCCCTTCTTCACCCCCGATCCGGCGGGTATTTTCGGGCTCAGCACGATGCAGGTGATCGGCATCGGCGGTATGTGCTGGATGGGCATCGGCGCCTTCATCATGGCCCAGATGGTCAACTTCGAAATCTGATCGGGAGGGATAAGAGATTATGGACGCTCCGACCCCAGCCGGCACGCTCTTTGGCCTGACAGCGACCGATTTCGGCACGCTGCTGGCCGCGCTCGCCACCTTGGCCATACTTTTCGCGCTCTATGCGGTCATGACCGTGCGCGATCCCATGGCCAAGCGCGTCAAGGCGCTCAACGACCGGCGCGAGCAGTTGAAGGCGGGCATCACCGCGTCGACCGCCAAGCGCCGCGCCAAGCTGGTCCGCAAGAACCAGACGACCGACAATATGCGGTCCTTCCTGTCGAGCCTGAAGGTCTTGCAGGACGACCAGTTGAAAGACGCGCAGATCCGCCTGGCGCAGGCCGGCATCCGGTCCAAGGATTGGGCCGTCGCCGTCATCTTCGGCCGCATGATCATGCCGATCGTGATCGGCGGCTTTGCGGCGATCATGCTCTATGGCGTCGGAATCGAACCCGAATGGGGCCCGATGAAGCGCTTCTTCGCTTTCGCCGTGGCGCTGCTGCTCGCCTATAAGGCCCCCGACCTTTATATCGACAATAAGGTACAGAAGCGCGCCGCTGCGATCCGCAAGGGATTGCCCGACGCACTCGACCTGCTGGTCATCTGCGCAGAGGCCGGCCTGACCGTCGATGCCGCGTTCAATCGCGTGTCGCGTGAACTGGGCAAGGCCTATCCCGAGCTGGGCGACGAGTTCCAGTTGACCGCGATCGAGCTGAGCTTCCTGACCGAACGGCGCATGGCGTTCGAGAATCTGGCGACCCGCGTGAAGCTGGACGCGATCAAGGGCGTGGTCACGACCATGATCCAGACCGAGAAATACGGCACCCCCCTCGCTTCCGCGCTGCGCGTGCTGTCTGCCGAGTTCCGCCATGAACGCATGATGCGCGCCGAGGAAAAGGCCGCGCGCCTGCCCGCGATCATGACGGTGCCGCTGATTCTGTTCATCCTGCCGACCCTGTTCGTCGTTATTCTGGGTCCGGCGGCCTGTTCGATCAGCACCGCCTTCTAAAAAATTGGAGAACGGGACTGGCGCTGCCGTAACGTCGCCCGAAAGATCCGCCCGCCCCGCCTCAAAAAGGCGGTGGCGGGCCGACTTTTTCATGCTTATCTGTCCGTCAAACACAAGGAGTGGATCGCATGAAGCTGGCCCTTTTCGCCACCGCAGCCCTGAGCGCAGCCTTCGCCGCCATGCCCGCGCAGGCCGCCCAACCGGTCACCGGCCGCTGGGCGACCGTCGATGGCAAGGCGATCGTCCAGATCGCGCCCTGCGGCAGGCATTTGTGCGGAAAGATCGAGAAGATCGTGAAGCCTACGCCCGGCCGCCCGCAGACCGACATCAAGAACCCGGATGCCGCGCTCCGATCAAAGCCGCTGGTGGGCCTCGCCCTACTCACCGGGTTCGAGGATGCCGGCGATCAATGGAAAGGGACGATCTACGATCCCGAAAGCGGCAAAAGCTATACGTCCAAGCTGACCCGCAACGGTGACGGCACGCTGAAGGTGCAGGGTTGCATCGCATCCTTCCTGTGCAAGACCCAGACCTGGACGCCGGTGCGCTAAATCTGGACCAGATGCGCGACATCCCTCGCGCTTTCGTCCGCGACGCTGCCCTGGCGGATGATCCGGCCGTTCTGCATCGCGCAATAGCGGTCGGCGAAGCGCCAGACGAAGTCGAGATATTGTTCGACCACCAGCATGGTCATGCCGAGTTCGTCGCGGACATGGACGAGCGCGGCCTCGATCTGCTGCACGACATTGGGCTGGATGCCCTCGGTCGGTTCGTCGAGCAGGAGCAGGCTGGGTTCGCCTGCCAGTGCGCGGCCGATAGCCAATTGCTGCTGTTCGCCGCCGGACAGGAAGCCGGCGGCGCGGGTACGGATATCGTAGAGTTTGGGAAAAAGGTCGAAGATATGCTGCGGCACTTTTGCCCCGCCCTCGCCACGCCCCGCCAGCGCCGAACGCCCGGCTTCCAGATTTTCCATGACCGTCAGTTGCGGGAAGACATGGCGCCCCTGCGGCACGAAACCGATGCCGGCGCGCGAGCGTTTGTGCGCGGGCAGCTTCGTGATGTCCTGCCCGTCGAAACGGATCGTACCCCCCGCCAACGGGCGCGTGCCCATGATCGCATGCAGCAGCGTCGTCTTGCCGACGCCGTTGCGACCGATCAAAGCCATCACCTGCCCTCGATCGAGAGTCAGGTCGACGTCCCACAACACCTGGCTCTGGCCATAGGCGCTCGACAGGGCAGCGATTTCGATCAGCGGCGCGCTCATGCGCTGTGCCCCAGATAGACGGCGGCGACCTCCGGGTCGGCGCGGACATCGGCGATGCTCCCCTGCTTCAGGAACCGGCCCTGATGCATGACGGTGACGGGAGCCGCGAGCTGTTCGACGAAGCTCATGTCATGATCGATCACCAGCACGGTGCGGCTCCCCCCCAGTCCGTGGATGAGTTCGGCAGTGCGGCTGGTTTCGGCCGGCCCCATGCCGGCGGTCGGCTCGTCCAGCAGCAGCAGTTCCGCCCCGGTCGCCATCACCATCGCGATTTCCAGCCATTGCTTCTCGCCATGGGCCAGCGTGCCCGCCTCCACCTCGGCGCGATGGGCGAGGCCTACGCTTTCCAGCGCTTCCTCGACTGCCAGCTTCTCTTCCGCCGGGATACCGGTGCCGAAGCTCTTCCACCAGCGTCGATCGTTGCGGGCGGCGAGCGCCAGATTGTCGCGCACGCTGAGCGTCGGCAGCACGCCGGGGGCCTGGAATTTGCGGCAGACGCCGCGCGACACGATCTGCTGTTCGGGCAGGTGCTGTATTTCCTCGCCCTTGAACAGGATTCGGCCGCTGCTGGGGCGGACGCGGCCTATGATCGTGTCGCACAAAGTCGACTTGCCTGCACCATTCGGACCGATCACCACCCGAGTTTCGCCGCGATTGAGCGTCATGCTGAAATTGTCGAGCGCTTTGAAGCCGCTATAGTCGATGGTGACGCCATCGACGCTGAGCAGCAGGTCGGAGACGGCGGACCCGCTCATGCCGCCTTCCCCTTGACCAGACCGGCAAGGCCGCGCGGCAGCAGGGTGACGACAAAAATGAAGAGCGCACCCATCAGATAGAGCCAGAGTTCCGGGAAAGCGCTGGACACGGCATCGCGCGCCAGGTTGACGAGCAGCGCGCCAACGATCGCGCCCGCCAGGCTGTAGCGGCCGCCGATCGCGACCCACACGACCATTTCGATCGATGGGACGACGCCGATCAAGGCGGGCGACACGACCCCGGCATGGAGCGTGAAGAGCGCGCCGCCGACCCCCGCCAGCATCGCCGCGATGGCGAAGGCGACAACCTTGAACGGCGTGGGGCTGTAGCCGAGGAAGCGCACCCGGTTTTCGCCATCGCGCGCGGCGCGCAGCAATATGCCGAAGCGCGAAGACAGCAACCAGCGGAGCGCCACGAAGGCGACGCACAGAACCGCCAGCGTCACCCAATAAAGGCCCGATCCGGTGCCCGGACTGGACAGGCCGAAGCCAAACACCGAGTAGAAGTCCGTCAGGCCGTTGAACCCGCCGGTCACATCCTGACGGCTGATGATGAGGGTGGCGAAGGCGAGCGCCAGCGCCTGGGTGATGAGCGCGAAATAGGTGCCGCCGACCCGCCGGTGGAAAACGGCCCAGGAAAAGAGCGCACCCACGAGCGCCGGCACGATCAGGATCGCGGCGATGGTGAAGGCGGGGCTGGCAAAGGGCGTCCACCAGAAGGGCAAGCCGTCCCGGCCGCTCCAGACCATGAAATCGGGAATTTCGCCCGACGGCAGATCCGCCAGCTTCATGTGCAGGGCGATGGCGTAGCCACCCAGGCCAAAGAACACCCCCTGCCCCAAACTCAATATCCCGCCATGACCCCAGATGAGGACGAGGCCGAGCGCCAATATGCCCATCGCCATGAAGCGGGCGAGCAGGTTGAGATCATAGCCCGACAGCGCGAAAGGCGCGACCAGGCCGAGCGCCAGCAGCAGCCAGGGCAGGATCGGTTTCAAGGGGTCGAGGCGGGACAGGTCAGGCATCGAGCTGGCGGGTCTTTACGGCGATCACCCCTTGCGGGCGGACCTGGATGAAGAGGATGACGAAGACGAGCAACAGCATCTGCGCGACGCTGACATCGACGAAGATCTGCGCCAGCGCAGCGAACAGGCCGAGAATGATCGCCGATGCGGTCGTGCCTACGATGCTACCGAGGCCCCCCATCACCACGACGAGGAAGGCGGGGATGATATAGCTTTGCCCGACATTGGGCGTGACCGGGCCGAGCAATGCCAGCATGACGCCGGCCAGCCCCGCAACGCCGGAGCCAAGGCAGAAGACGGTGAAATCGACGCGCCTGACGTCGATGCCGGAGGCCGAAGCCATCATCCGGTCCTGATTAACCGCGCGAACCAGCAGGCCGATCCGGGTCTTGAGCAGGAGCAGCGCCAGGCCGCCCAGCACGAGGGCTGCGATCAGGATGATGAAGAGGCGCGCGGACGGCAAGGTTACGCCCGCCAGGACAAAATTGCCGGTCAGCCATTCGGGCGCGCGCACCTCCACGCCGACCGCACCGAACAGGTCGCGCGCGCCCTGTTGCAGGATCAAACTGACGCCCCAGGTCGCGAGCAGCGTGTCGAGCGGCCGCGCGGACAGGCGGCGGATCAGGGTGGACTGGATAAGGCCGCCCATCGCCGCCGCGCCGATGAAGGCGACCGGAATGGCGAGGATGATGCCCAGCGCGCCCGGCACGGCGAGCAGCGTCATCCAGGCGAGATAGCCGCCCAACATGAGCATTTCCCCATGCGCCATGTTGATCACGCGCATCAGGCCGAAGGAGAGCGCAAGGCCCAGCGCGGCGAGCAGGTACAGCGATGCCAAAGAGGCGCCGTTGAACAGCTGGTTGAGGAAAAGCGCGTCCATTATCCAACATCCGTTCGGGCCGAGCGAAGTCGAAGCCGTCCATCGAGCAAAGCGAAATGGGCTTCGCATCCGCGCAGCAAAGCCCTTCGACTTCGCTCAGGGCGAACGGAAGGTGGGACGTGCCTCAAAGCTTGCAGGTCTTGCCGGGGAAGGCGAGCCCGTCATAGGGTTCCGGCGCGATATCCTTGCCGCTGTCCGCGATGATCTCGAACTGGCCGTCGGCCTTCAGCTTGCCGATATAGGCCTTCTGCACCAGGCTCTGGTTGGCCGCGAAGCTGACCTTGCCCATTGGCGAGTCGAAGCCGCCGAGCGTCGCCGCCGCCTTGCGCACCGCATCGGGATCGAAGCTCTTGGCCTTCTCCACCGCCGCCTTCCACGCATAGACGTCGAGATAGCCATGGACCATCGGGTCGGTGATCGCGGCATCCTTGCCGAATTTCGCCTTATAGGCGGCGATGAACTTGGCGTTGGCGTCGCCGGGCAGGCTCTGGAAATAATTCCAGGCGGCATAGCTGCCCTCGACCAGGCTCGCCCCCATCGCCTGCGCTTCCTGCTCGCCGATCGAGAAGGACATGACCGGCATCGTCTTCGTGCTGATACCGGCCGCCTGCAACTGCTTGAAGAAAGCGACATTGCTGTCGCCGTTCAAGGTATTGATAATGATCGCGGGCTTGGCCTGCGCGATCTTGGCGATCACGCCTGAAAAGTCCGTGCCGCCCAACGGCACATAGGCTTCGCCCAGCACCTTCATGCCCTGCTTTTCGATATGTTTTTTCAGGATCAGGTTGGCGGTGCGGGGATAGACATAGTCGGAGCCGACGAGGAAGAAGCTCTTATGCCCCTGCGCAACGGCCCATTCGAGTGCGGGCAGCGCCTGCTGGTTGGGCTGCGCGCCGGAATACATGATATTGGGTGAACATTCATTGCCCTCGAACTGGACCGGATACCAGAGCAGGTTCTTCGTCCGTTCGAACACCGGCAGCATTGCCTTCCGGCTCGCCGAGGTCCAGCCGCCGAACACGGTGGATACGCCGTCGCTTTCGATCAGCTTGGACGCTTTCTGCGCGAAAGTGGACGGGTCGGATGCGCCGTCCTCGACCAGGGCGTTGATCTTCTTGCCCATCACGCCGCCAGCCGCGTTGATCTCCTCGATCGCCAGCATCTCGGCATTTTTCACCGTAATCTCGCTGATCGCCATCGTGCCCGTCAACGACTGGAGGACACCGACCGAGACAGTATCGCCCGCAGGCGCGCCGGTATTGCCGCCGCCGCCCGAACAGGAAGCCAGCGCCAACGCGCAGACGGAAGTGGCAAGCACGAGCAGCTTGGATCGGATCATGATGAGAAAGTCTCCCTGGCAGCCCATGTGCGGCGCTGCAGCAAATCGGTCTCCCAAAGGCTATGGAAAGGCGGCAAACGCCCGTATGCGTCATTTGACGTAGGCTGTGGCGCACCGCTTCCCCCTAATATTGCGGGCATGGCGAACGGGACGGAATCCATGGATCTTTCGGCGGCGCGGCAGGTGGCGGCATCGCCGCGACCGTGGCGCAATCCGATGCCCGTAGCCAGCCGCGCAGCGCGCGATCCGCTCTTCGCCTTTCTACTCGCCGGCGTTGCGCTGTTCGGCGGTTATCAGGTCGTCCAGCACTTCGAAAAGCCGCCCGTCATCTTTACGCCAGAGATCGAGCAGGCGCAGGTCGCGGACCTGGCGACGCTGACCGGGCGCAAGGCGACGGCGCAGGATCGCGCCCGGCTGAAGGCCGAATATCTGGCCGAGGAGCTGCTGTTCCGCGAGGCGATCGACCGTAACATGCACCTGACCGACGGCGAGACGCGCAAACGGCTGGTCGACAAGGTCCGCTACCTGATCGCGGGCGCCCCGCCCGAACCGAGCGAGGAGGAACTGGTCGATCATTATGCGACCCATCTGAACCTCTACCGCGCCGAACCGCGCACCAGTTTTACCCAGATTTTCCGCCAGCAAAAGCCCGCCGACGCGGGCGTCCTGCTGGCCCGGCTCAACGCGGGCGAGACGATCGGGGGCGAGGATTTCTGGCTGGGCCGCGACTTCCCCCGCTACGGCGATTCCATGGTGCGGGGCATTTTCGGCCAACCCTTCGTCGACACGCTCAAGACCGCGCCGGAGGGCCGCTGGATCGGGCCGATCCCATCCCCGCGCGGCTGGCATTTCGTGAAGAAGAGCGAGCGCATCGCATCCGCCATGATCCCCTTCCCCGCGATCAAGGATCAGGTGCGGCAGGATTATATGATCACCCACAGCAATGCCGCCATCAGCCAAGCGCTGGCGGGCCTGAAGGAGAAGTTCGATGTCGAAGAATAAGCTGTTCGCCCTGCTGATGCTTGCGCTGGCGGCGCTGGCGCCAGGTACGGCGATGGCCGATATCTTCCTGTCCGCCGACTTCGCCCTGACGCGCGGCGAAGACCCGAACACGTACGAATTCACCGCCGCCGTGCCGGAGGCAGTAGGCCAGCCTGCGCCCATCATCCTGCCCGACGGCTGCCGCCAGACCGGCATGAGCCGCCAGACCGGCGGCGGGCGAGCGCAATATGCCTTTGAATTCGCCTGCGACCGGCCCTTTGCCGCCACTGACATGATCCAGACGCCGTGGAAGGCCGATGGCGGCCGCTTCGTCACCAATGTCATGGGCGCCCAGGTCGATCGCAGCCTGACCGGCGACGCGCACGGCATTTCCGTGCCGGTCGGCGAAACCGCTGCAACGGCGCGGCCGATCACCCAGATCGCCCCGGAATTTCTGGCGCAGGGCGTCTGGCATATCTGGCTGGGCTGGGATCACCTCGCCTTCGTCCTGTGCCTGGCGTTGCTGGCGCGCGGGCGCGACCTGCTCTGGCTGGTGAGCGCCTTTACCGCGGGCCATTCCATCTCGCTCGCCATCGCCTTCTTCGAACTGGTGCGTGCGCCGGTGCCGCCGGTGGAAGCCGCCATCGCCCTGTCCATCGCCTTCATGGCGCGTGAGGCGCTGCTGATCGGCAAGGGGGAACGGGCGTTCGCCTTCCGGCGGCAGGCGATCGTCGTATCATTGTTCGGCCTGCTCCATGGTCTGGGCTTCGCGACGGCGCTGGGCGAACTGGGCGTGCAGGCGGGTGAGAAGCTGCCGGCGCTGGTCTTCTTCAACATCGGCGTGGAGGCGGGACAGTTGGTCTTCGTCGGCGCGATCCTGGCGACGCTGGCGGGGCTGCGCGCGCTGTCGCTGGCGACGCCGGTCCGGGTCGCGGCGCTCTATGCCGTGGGCGCGATCGGCTGCTTCTGGATGGTCGAGCGGATCGCGGCGTTCGGCGTCGCCTGATCGAGATGGCGGGCGATCGCCAATCGCCCGCCCCGCGCCACGATGCCGCTCATATTGGCGACAGCGAAGGAGACGCCATGGAGGTTGCGCCTTGGCGGCACGCCGGGGATCGGCCGGGGATGGCCGGAGGCGAAGACGATTCCGTCCCGTATGGCATAGTCTTCGCGCGGGCAGTCCCAGTCCAGCGATACGCCCAGCACTTGAGCCAGGCCGCCGGGATAGCAAGGCGTCCCTTCCGTCTCTCGCGCGGCCACGATCAGCACGCCCGCCGCCAGCGCCCTATCGGCGACCGCCGCGAACAGGTCGCGATGCGCCGGGTTCACCGTACCGAGGCTGAGGTTGATAATGTCGACCTCCGCCGCCACGGCCCGATCGATCGCGGCCACCAAGGCGCGCGCGGTGGTGCGCAACGCATTGTGGAATACCTGGATCGGCAGGCATAGCGCGTCGGACGACTGCCCCTGGATGGCGGCGGTGACCGCAGTGCCATGGCCAAGAGCGTCGATGGTGTCGCACTCGCTGATCGCGCCGTCGCCCGCTATCGCAACGCCGGGCAACAGCCGGGCTGCGTCGATATGCGGGTGATCGGGATGGACACCGCTGTCGATGACGGCGATGCGGATGGGATCAGGGCGGATCGGATCAGGCATCGACAGGCTCTGCGCGCGCCGTCAGCAGCGCCCGCCCCTGCTCCAGCGTAATGATGGCGTCGGCCATCCGCGCCAGTGCGGGCTTATGGGTGATGACGATGATCGTGGCATGGGGCAGCGCATCGCGCAGGCGTCCCGCCACAAGCTGCTCGGTGTCCCCGTCCAGCGCCGATGTCGGCTCGTCCAGAATCAGGATGCTGGGTCGGCGCAGCAGCGCGCGGGCGAGCACGACCCGTTGCCGCTCACCGGCCGACAGCGCCATGCCGCGTTCGCCCGCCCGCGTTGCATAGCCTTCCGGCAATGTCGCGACGAAGGCGTCCAGCCCGGCGGCATGGCCCGCTGCCGCGATCGCCTCCTGCGACACATGGGCCATGGCGAAGCCGATATTGGCCGCGATCGTGTCGTTGAACAGATAGGGCGCCTGATCGACGAGGAGGATTTCCCGCCGCAGATCGTCGAGCCGAAAGTCGCGCAGGTCGCGGCCATCGATCGTGATCCGCCCGCTGTCCGGATCGAGATAGCGCACCATCAGGTCGGCCATGGTCGATTTGCCCACGCCACTGGGGCCAAGGATGGCGCAAAGGCTCCCCGCCGGGATCGTCAGGTCGACATCGCGCAACACCGCATCGCGATCATAGCGCATCGCGACCTGTTCGAAGCGCATCTCACCTGCCCGCGCCATGGGCAGCGCCTCGTTGCGCTCTACGACTTCAGGCTTGGTATCGAACAGTTCGAAGATGCGCCCCAGCGACACCCGCGCCGACGCCAGCCCGGACGTCAGCCCCATCAGCGTCTGGATCGGCGAGAGCAGTCGCATATGATAGGTCATGAAGGCGACGAGTGTGCCGATGCTCATGCCGTCATGAATGATCCGCCAGCCACCATAGAGGATCACCGCCGATGTCGCCGCCGTCATCAGCGTGCCGGGCAGCGCGCCGGTCATGAAGGACGCGACCTGCATCCGCAGCATCGACGCGACGAAGGCGTCGTTCTTGGTCTTGAATCGGCCCACCTCATGCTCGCCCGCGCGGAGCGAGGCGACGACGCGCATCCCCATCACCGTATCGACCAGCAGGCTGCCCAGATCCGCCCCCCGTTCCCGCATGTCGCGGGTCAGCGCGGTCAGGCGGCGCTGATAGTAGCTGAAGGTCGCCAGGCTGGCCGGGACCAGCACGACGCTCACCAGGAAGAGCCGCCAGTCGAGCCACAGCATCATCGCGACGCAGCCGACGAAGAAGAGCAGGTTGCTGACCACCGACAGCAATGTGTCCGACGCGATACGCTGCACATCGCTGACGTCGCTGTTCATGCGCGACACGAGATCGCCCAGGCGGAAGCTGCCATAGAAGCGCGGCGACAGCGTCTGGAGATGGCGCAGCAGCGCCGCGCGAATATCGTAGAGCATCGCCGCCGACAGCGCGACATAGCGATAGCTGGCGAGGATGTTGACCGCGAAGCCCGCGATGGTGACGGCGATCATGATCGCCGCGATGTCCACCAGCGCGGTCATGTCGCGCTTGAGCAGCGCCTGATCGATCATCAGCTTGGAGAGATAGGGCTGCGCTAGGCCCAGCATGGTCGAGACGAGGCTGATCGCCAGTACGACCAGCAACGCGCCGCGATAGGGACGCAGGAAGGGCATCAGCCGCTTGTAGGTGCCCCAATCGGCAACCGGAGGCGGGGTCGGAGCGCTCATGCCGCGGCCGGCCGGGACACCAGCCGGAAGCCGTCGAGCAGGAAGCGCGGCTCGGGCAGCCGGGCCAGCAGGCCGGTGCACATATGATGCCCCGCCATCAGCGCCTCATGCTGCGCGCGCCACCAGTCACCCTGCCCGCCATTGCCGTAAAATTGGGCGCAGAGCAGCAGATGCCGACGCATCGCCGCGATCAGCATCGATCGATAATGGGTAAGCAGCGCGGCGCGATCCCCACCTTCGGCGATCGCCGTGACGACCGCTGCCGCCAATATCGCTTCCCGCACCGACTGCGCCGTGCCGTCGCCGCAGATCGGGTCGAAGCTCAGAGCTGCCGTGCCGCAGGCCAGCCAGTCATCGCCATGAAGCGGCCATTGCAGGCGCGGCGCAGCGGGAAAGGGCATGGAAATCGCTCCCAGGGCGTCCACGACCGGCGCGATCAGCGCACTCTGACCCAATAGCCTGTCGACCGAATCGCCCACGCCCAGCAGCCAGCCAAAGCCCGGTTCCGCCGGCACCAGATAGAGCCAGCCCGCCGCCACGGCCTCGATCCGCGCCTCTTCGACACAGGTGGGATCGCGCAATTTCACCCTGGCCGCAACGGCGTTGCGTTCGCCGAAAATGCGCATATTCCCCAGTGGCGCGGCATGGATGGTGAAATCGGCAGGGCCGGCTTGGGATGACGGGATGGATGGCAGCGCCGTCTGGACCTGATCCTCCGATGCCAGCGCCGCGCCATGGGGCACCATCACCGCTGCTCCGCCCCAAGCGACCAGCCGTCGCGTCACGCGCGGTTGGTCGGCAAACAGGTCCGGCCGATCGAACACGCCGCGGATCAGGCGCAGGGCCGGATCGCTCAGCATGATCGTCGGCACGGACAGGCGGCGGCGTTCTTCGATTGCGACCCGAAAGCCCGCGCCAGCCAATATATGCGCGCATCCTGTGGCGGCGATGCCGCTGCCCCGGATGGCGATGCTCTTCATCTGCCGCCCTGCCGTTCGTTGCGGATCAAGTCCATATGCCGACAAAAAGTAACGCTTCTTTTTCGACCAAAGTCGAGATGAACCAGGAATTTGCCAATAGGCCCGAAGGTCTTCATTCCACCGCGACCATGCCTGCGCCGGTGGTGTCATTCCCCAGATCCCAGGTTGCTTCGAGCTTCAGCGTCTTGGCATCATAGACTTCGACATCATAGCTGGCGCCGTAGATGTAGAGCTTGGTGCCATCCATCGACATGCCGAAGCGGAAGCGGGAGCGGCAGGGAAACTCCGCCTTGTCCACGACTGTATTGGCCTTCATGTCCATATGCCAGAATTCGCAGCGCTTGTTGCCCAGCTTCCCGTTGGTCACGACGGTATAGGCCTGGCTGCCGTCGGGCGTCATTTGCAGGCCGGCCATATTGTCCGGCGCGGGGCCGATCGGGGTGAAGTCGAACTGGCGGCTGTTGAGGTCGAAGCGGGCGAGGCCGAACATCTTGTTATGGATATAGGGGTCCGCCGCGTTGAACAGCGACACGAACTGGCCGGGCGTGCGGATCGTGTCGATCGCGCCGCCGAAACCGACATTCTCAAGCCCCGTCCCTTCGGGCTTGGCCAGATCGATGCGGTCGATCACCTTGAGGTCGGCGAGGTTCAGGATCAGCACCTTGTCGCCGAAGACATAAAGATATTTGCCGTCCTGCGACACTTTATAGGCGGCGCGGTATCCGCCGCCGGCCTTCTCGTCTTCCTTGTCGATTTCAGCCGTGCGGACGACCTTCTGCAGTTTCAGGTCGATCACGCCGTACATCGGCTTGCTAACCTTGTAGCGGTCCACTTCCTTGTCGAAGCGGCTGATGACCGTATAGAAATAGCGGCCAGTCGGGTCCGCCGCGCCGCCCCAGAAGCGGTAGCGGGTGACGCCGTCGTTCAGGCTGAACTTGTTGATCACCTTGCGCGTGGCGGTGTCGATCACCTCGATCCCGCTGGTGGTGATGGTGGTGACATAGATGCGCTTGCCGTCGTCCGACAGCAGCATCGATGTCGGCAGGCCGGTGTCGAGCTTGATCTTGCCCGTCACCGCCGCCTTGCCTTCGTCGAAGATCAGCAGCTGGTCGGGATAGGACCCCATGAAGAGGGTGGAGGCGGACGCCGGGAGCGCGGCCAGTGCGGCAAACCCCGCTGCGACGATGGTGCGATAGATCGACATGGCGCGCCTCATGGAAAAACGAGATCGAGACTGCGCCAGTCCTTGGTGGCGGTGGCGCAGTTGCTGGCCCAGTCGGGCGAATAATTCACATGGTCGGGCACCTGGACGGGCCAGAAGCAGGTGACGTAGCAGTCGTATATGTCGCGCTCGACCGGCTGGCACAGTCCCGCCGTGCCGCCGCCCGCATCGACTTCCCAACCGGGCGAAAAAGACAGGGTGCAGCCCATCGGCACGTGGGGCCGCGGCTGCTGCTGGAGGGCGACGACATCCTCATCCATATCGGTAGGCGTTCCGGCGGACGCCGCCTCGACCTGCGCCACCGCTTCGCCGATCGCGCGCGCCTTTTTATTGATGGCACGAAGATGCTTCATGACAGGCCCTTTCGTTCAGCGAAGCGTTCGAGGAAGCCGGGATTCTGCACCGCCAGCACGCCGTAGATGCGCAGGCAGGTGTCGGTCCATTGCCGTATCCAGTCGCAATAATGGAGGTTGGCGTGGCCGGTGTCGCCATAGCGCACAAACGCCTCATGATGGCATCCGCCCGCGCAGAGCGGCCGTGCCCAGCAGCTCTGGCAGTCATATTTCGCCTCGACATGGCCCTTTTTCAGGAACTCGCCCTGCTTGGCCCGGTCGATACCACTGGAGACATGGCCCATCGTGTGCGTGTCGGCGTCGGTGAAGCGATGGCAGGGGGACAGGTCGCCCGACGGACTGACCCCCATCAGACCCAGACCCGCGCCACAGGGATGCGACTTGTTGACCCCGGAAATCAGCTCGCTGATCGTCTCGCTGACATTGGTGAAGCCGTGGGATTCTCCGCGCAGGGCATATTCCAGCCATTCGTCGGCGAGCAGGCTGAACTGCGCCAGCACGCTGTCCATGCCATTGTCATCCAGCGAATAGGCCCGCTCCTCCCCGGTCGTCACCGGCGCGAAGCCGACTTCGTGGAAGCCCAGATCGTCCTTCAGATGACGGAAGATGCGCACGACGTCGGTGACGCCTTCGGTCAGCGTCACGCGCGCGGTGATGGCGCGGGTCTTGTGGTGCGCGATCAGCGTGCGCAGGCGCGGTTCGATCACCGCATAGCTGCCCTTGCCATTTTTGTAGACGCGATGCTTGTCCTGCATCTCGGGCGGGCCGTCCATCGACACGGTGACGCCGATGCGATTATCGGAGAGGAATGTCACGATCTCCGGCGTCAGCAGCGTGGCGTTGGTGGTGAGGCTGTAGGTGATCGCCTTCCCCGCCGCCGCCGTCGCCGCGTTCGCATAGTCCACCACGTCGCGCAGCAGCTTGAAGTTCATCAGCGTTTCGCCGCCGAAGAAGGTGATATGCACCGCCTTGCGGCCCACGGCTTCGGCGATCAGCAGGTCGACCGAGGCCCTGGCCGTGTCCAGCGTCATATATTTGGGCTTGCCCGCGGGCGTCGCGATCTTGTCCGCGCCGAATTCGTAACAATAGGTGCAGGCGAGGTTGCACTGGTTGGTGACGTTCAGCACCAGCGCCTGAAGCGGAAAATCGGCCGGTGGCGCCTGCGGCATGACCGGGGCCGCGGCGCCAAGCTGGATCAGTCGGGCGACGCGCAGTTCGCGGACCAGCGCTTCGGCTTCGGCCGTATCGCGGCCATCGCTCGCCAGTTCGCGGACCAGCGCGGCATGGGTCAGTTCCTGCCCGTCGAGACGGGTCAGCACCGTGCGGACATCCGCGTCGATCTCGAAGATCGCGCCCGCGCTCACCAGATAGATGAAGTGGCCGCCACCCGCTTCGAACCCATGATATTCGGCCCGGCGGTAGGCGGGTGCCTGCATGACGGTCATCGCGACACCTCCGGCTGATCCCATTTCTGATAGGCGGGCACGGTCACGACCATGTAGGATCGGGCGCTCAGCGGCTTGCCGAACTTGTCCTTCTCCGTCTTGGCGGTCGCGACGACCCAGACTTCGCCATAATTGTTGCGGCCGAAGCGACGGGCCGGGTTCGGCCCCTCCTCGGCGGGCGTAAAGAAGGCGGTGGGGCTCAATGCGCCGACATATTTGGTGTCGTCGTCATAATAGACCGACATGAATTCCTGCATCGTCCAGTCGGCCGCGACCGGACCCACCGCGATGTCGTCGGGCGTATTGGGCTTGCCGTCGAGGCCGTTTTCGTAGCCGATCGCCTCGAACTGTTGATAGCCCTTGGGGAATTTGACGCCGCCCAGCCGCGACAGCGCGGTTTCGGGCGTCGCCTTGATATAGTCGATCTTGTGGAAGACCGGGAAGGCCTGCTCCAGCACCGCGCCGGCGATGGCGACGTCGCGCTGGCCGGACGAGGCGGCGGGTGCGACATCGGCGGTGACGACCAACTCCTTCGGGCTGGCCGAAACGATCTTCGTCACGGTGATGCCTGCGCCCAGATCGATGTCGGCGGCGCTGGGTGAGGCCGGAAGATTGTTGCCCAATATGCGTAGCTGCACGCCCTTCGCCCCCGCCTTTACCGGCCCCGGCGTCACCGCCAGGATCGCGGGTGCGGCAGTCGCGCGGACCAGCTTCACATCATAGCCGAATTCCTGATAGTCGCCCCAAAACCAGCGGCCCTGCGCGCTTTGCTGGTCGGGCGCGAACCACATGGCTTCACGCGCGGCGCTGCCAAGGTCATCCGGCTTGGTAGTGCCTGCGCCGGTGGACGACCCGCGCCAGCTATAGCCCGCATAGACGATGCCGGTGCCGGTGCGGCTGATCGTGCCGCCGTCGCTGAGGGAGCGAAGGGTGGAACGGGTGGTAAACTCATCCGCAGCCTTGCCCGGTGAGACGCTAAGTTCGCCGACATAGCGGCCCTTGCCCGGCACCGATGCGACGACCAGCCATTCGCCGGCGAGGCGCGGATTGCGCTGGCGCGCGCTCCAGGCGGCCCATTCGGGCGTGTGCAGCCCCGCCACTTTGGGCATGTAGGTCAATGCATAGTCGCCGCGCGTCAGCTTGTCCTTGGGATCGCGACCGGCAGGCTGTTCGGCATCTTCGGCCGGGCGACGATATTGGGCGTCGGCCTGCGAATAGAGGGCGACATGCAGATCCTGCAGCGTCTTCCATTCCAGTTTCGACCGGCGCCAGGACATGGGCTGCGCATAGCTGTGGCAACTGGCGCAGGCGCCGCGCATGGTGTCGTTAGGGATGATGCTCTCGTCAATGATCCTCTTCTCCGGCAGATACATGACCGGGCGGGCCTCCTCGGGCGCAAGGCCGTGCGAAGCGGAGAGCGACTTTACGATCGTCCGGCTTTCCTCCGGCGTGATCGCCAGGCCATTGAGGCGCACCATCCGCTTGATCGCCTGCGCCCAGCCCTCCGGCGTGGTGCGGACCCAACTGATGCGGGATAAATTGCCCTTGGCGTCGGCGGTGTGGCAGGCGCTGCATTTTTCGGTGACGAGCGGATCGGTGACGGGGATGCCCGCCTCCGTTTCCTTCATGGTCGCGCCATCGGGTCCGCCATCCGCCTGCGCGAACACGACCGACGCGGAGAAGAGCGCCAACAGGCCCAATTTCGTGACGGGAAGCCGCTTCACCCTATATGTCCCCCTTGGCGCCCGGCCTTTGCCTTGGCGCATGTCGAAAGCCTAGGCAGGCGCTCGTGCGACGCCATTGCCCAAATGACGTATGGCGGTTGCGCAATCCGCCATGGGAATCTTGACGAGTGTCATGATTTCTTTTTCGGACCGTAATAATCGTCCTGCCCATGTTCGGACGACACAGGGCTCCAGTAGCGCGGCGGCAGGCCTTTCTTGCGCATCGCGATGCCAGTCAAGCAGGCGTTCAACAGATAATTGCTGTTGAGCGCGGTCTTGTAGCTGGTGTCGAGATAAGGGGCGACTTCGACGATATCGATGCCGGCGATATCGTTTTCGGCGCAGAGCCGCCGCATGATCGGCTGCGCCTCCCGCATGGTGAGGCCGCCAGGAACCGGCGTTCCCGTGCCCGGCATGAAGGCCGGGTCCAGCACATCGACGTCGAAGCTGATCCACAGTTTCTTGGCATTCTGGCGCGCTTCGGCGATGGCGCGGTCCATCACCTTGTCCCAGCCATGTTTCTCCACCTCTACCATGGTGTGGTAGCGCATCCCCTTGTTGCGCATCCAGCCGAAGGTCTCGAGATCCGGGCCGCGCGCACGCAGGCCGACCTGGATATAATCCTGCGGCCGGACATGGCCTTCGTGCAAAACGCGATAGACGGGCGATCCGTGGGTGATCCAGTGAACGCCGTTGCGCCCGACATCATAATGGCTGTCGAAATGGACGACGCTGACATTGCCCTTGCCATGGACGTCCGCCGCCGCCGCGACATTGGGATATTCCAGACTATGGTCGCCGCCGATGACGATCGGGATCGCGCCGGTGCGGGCGATTTCGCGCACCATCTCGCGCACATGGGCGACCGACCGTTCGGTGCTGTTCTGGTCGATGGCGATGTCGCCATAGTCGACAATCTCCAGCACGGAGCCAGGGTTGATCATCGCATACATGTCGTTGCCGCCCGCGCCGCCGGTCATGCGCAGCGCGCGCGGCCCGTCGATCGCGTTGCGCCAGCCCGATCCCATATCGAGCGGCGCGCCGACGATCGCGACATCGACCTTGCCCGCCTTCAAATCTTCCGGCGTCATCGCGACGGGCGCACCCGCAAAAGTCGCAAAACCGCCACGCCGCCCGCCGACGTAACGGCCAAGGTCCATGGGGCCAGCGTCGCGCTTGGGGTCCATCACCAGCGGGCGCTTGGCCTTCCAGGCGTTGAACCAGGCCGACCGGGTGTCGAGCGGGATCGTCTTGGCGTCGCGCCCTTCCTGATATTCGACCTGCGCGTGGAGGGCGGCGATCGCGTCGATATAGGCGGTCAGTTCGGCCGCCGGCATAGTGCGGATGCGGTCGAACAATGCATCCTTTTCTACATAACGGCCGGTGCGCCCCTGCTTGATGAGGGCCACTTTCTCCGGTGCAATGCCAGAAAGCTTCGCCATGACATCGGCGGGAATCTCGATGGGCTTGGGTTCGCCCATGATATCTTCCTGCGGCAGAGGCGGCGGCGGGTTGGGCGTGTCGAAGCCATTGCCCGCCACCACGGCGGAGGCCGCCGCGGCCGCCGCCATGCCCCATCCGCTTATCGCATTGATCGATGGCATGTCGGTTCTCCCCGGTTCAGCGCTTGGCGGTCTGGACCGGCGTCACGCCCGTCTTGCGCATCGCGATGCCGCTGAGGCAGGCGTGCAATATGTAATTGGCGCTCATCCGGCTGACATAGGTCGGGTCCAGGATCGGCGCTGCGTCGAGCAGGTCGAAGCCCACCACCTTGGTCTGGGCGCAGATCTGGCGGACCATCGGAATGGCTTCGCGCATGGTGATGCCTCCGGGCACCGGGCGACCGGACGCGGGCGCATCACCCGGATCGAGCACGCTCATGTCGAAGGAGACGAAGACATTTTCCGGCCCCTTCTTCAGGCCCGCAACCAGATCGGTCGTGACGGCCTGCCAACCCCGTTCCTGGATCGCCGCCGTCGGCACGATCTTAGCGCCTGCGTCGGTCAATCGCTTCTGCGTCGCCGGGCCAGCATCGCGGCCATGCAGGCCGACCAGCGTCACGTCGCTACCGCGGAGCAGATTCTGCTCCAGCAGGCGGGTCAGCGTCTGGTTATCGGAAATCAGATGATCTCCGTTCAGTTCAGCGTCCGCATGGGCGTCGAACTGAACCAGCGCGACCTTGCCCGCGCCATAGATGTCGACCATCGCAGCGACATCGGGGAACATGATCGTATGGTCACCGCCGACGATGAACGGCACCACGCCCACGCTCGCCATTTCGGCGATCATCGCGCGGATATGGTCGAGGCCGCGATCAGGCGCCATATAGTCGGGCGTCAGGTCGCCATAGTCGGCGATCGAGAGGACGAGGCCCGGATCGACCCCGCCATCGGCATCCGCGCCGACAAGCCCATCCATGCCGCGCAAGGCCATCGGCGCATGCTTGGCGTCGCGCCAGCCCGAGGAGAAATCGAGCGGCACGCCGACGAAGGCGACCTCCACCTTGCCCGCGACCAGATCCTCCTTGCGAATCGCGACCGGCGCATCGGCGAAGGTCGGAATGCCGCCCTTCTGGAACATATAGCGTTTCAGGCTGAACGGCCCGTCATCACGCGCCAGCTTGTCGAACATCTTGGGGCGGACGACGGTGCTGGCGTTCCAGCCGCGCGCCTGCGGGTTAAGCGCGATTTCCGCAGGGTCGCGGCCTGCCTTATATTTACTGTCCTCCACCACCGCCATCAGCGCGGCGGCATAGGCATCGACATCGGCGGCCGGGCGGCCAGCCATCGTGACCTGCAATTTCTCCGGCGTCAGGCCGAACCGCTCCAGTGTAGCCGGATCTGACAGGAACGCCTTCTTTTCGGGCGAGAGGCTGGCGAGCGCATCGCCCTGCGCGAAGGCGGGGGCGGACAGCGTTGCGAGGGTCAGGCAGGCGGCCGCGCACCGTGCCGGCAGGGTGGAGCGAGCCATCAATTCTTCTTCCCATAATAGGTGTCCAGGCCATGATCGACCGAGACAGGGTTGAGATAGCCGGGCTTGAGGCCCTTCTTGCGCATGGCGATGCCGGCCAGGCAGGCGTTCAGCAGGAAATTGCTGTTGAGCGCGGTCTTGTAGCTGGTGTCGAGATAGGGGGCGACTTCGACGATATCGATGCCGGCGATGTCGTTCTGGGCGCACAGGTTGCGCATGATCGGCTGTGCTTCGCGCATCGTGAGGCCGCCGGGAACGGGCGTGCCGGTGCCGGGCATGAAGGCGGGGTCCAGAACGTCGACATCGAAGCTGATCCAGAGCTTCTTGGTGTTCTCGCGCGCTTCCTTGAGCGCGCGGGCCATCACCTTGTCCCAGCCCCATTTCTCGACTTCGACCATCGTGTGATAACGCATCCCCTTGTTGCGCATCCAGCCGAAGGTTTCGAGGTCGGGACCGCGCGCGCGCAATCCCACCTGGATATAGTCGCTGCCGCGCACATGGCCCTCGCTGATGACACGATAGACTGGCTGGCCATGGTCGAGCAGGTGCACGCGACCGCGTCCGATATCATAATGGCTGTCGAAGTGGATGACGCTGACATTGCCCTTCCCATGGACGTCGGCGGCCGCGGCGACATTGGGATATTCCAGACTATGGTCGCCGCCGATGACGATCGGGATAGCGCCGGTCTTCGCGATCTCGCCCACCATCTCGCGGACATGGTCGACGCTGCGCTCCGTGCTGTTCTGGTCGATGGCGATGTCGCCATAGTCGACGATCTTGAGCGCGGCGTTGGGGTTGATCATCGAATACATATCGTTGCCCGCCGCGCCGCCGGTCATGCGCATGGCGCGCGGCCCGTCGATCGCATTGCGCCAGCCCGACCCCATGTCGAGCGGCGCGCCGACGATCGCGACATCGACCTTGCCCGCCTTCAGATCTTCCGGCGTCATCGCCACCGGCGCGCCTGCAAAGGTGGCGAAGCCGCCGCCCCAACCGCCGACATAGCGGGTCAGCTCGATCGGGCCGGCCGCCCGCCTGGGGTCGAGCGCGCCCGACCGTTTCGCCTTCCAGGCGTTGAACCAGGGCGATCGCGTATCCAACGGGATCGATGCGGCGTCGCGCCCGGCCTTATATTCGACCTGCGCGTGCAGCGCCTGCATCGCGGCGATATAGGCGCTGATCTCCTGTGCGTCGCCCTTGCGGATGCGGTCGAACAGCGCGTCCTTCTCGACGTAGCGGCCAGTGACTCCGCTCTTGAGGAAATCGACCTTCGCTTTTTCGATGCCGCCCAGCTTCGCCTCGACATCCTTGGGCAATTCCAGCGGCTTGGGCCGGCCCATATCGTCTTCCAGCGGCGTCTGCATCGCGGGAGTGCCCGCGTTCCGGTCGGGCGCATGATAAGGCAGGTCGCCAGCGACCGCAGCACCGATCGCCGCGATCCCGGCCATGCTCCATCCGGTGATGGCGGTCATTGACGGCATGCATGTTCTCCAGCCCCACAAGCGGGCATAGGCGTCAGGAAAGGGCAGGAAATCCTGCTGATCGCGCCATGGGTAGGCGGGCGACGCACCGCATCCCAATGGGGCATTTGACGTAGGACCGGTCCATGGCGGGAGAGACGGATAAGCTACGTCAAATGCCCCATGTCTGAGTGCCTGCGCGCTCCATAGCCTTCCCCCATGCCAGAAAAGGAGGTGGCGGATCACGCCGCCCGCCGCGCCATTGCTGCATCACCGACGCATCATGGCCGATCCAGGCAGAGGATTACGACCGGGGAAAAATTGCAAAAGAAGGGGAACACCATGTCGTATCGCGCAAAGCTCAAGCTGGGACTATTGTCCGCGACGATCATATCCGGCGTCGTCGCGGCCATGCCCGCCATGGCCCAGACCGCCGCGGCGGCGGCCGAAGCGGAAGGCGACATGATCGTCGTCACCGGCACCCGCCGCAGCACCACGCTGATGGAAACGCCGATCAATATTTCGGCCATCGGGGCTGCCGAACTGGCCAGCGAACGGCTGGACGACGTCCGCGACCTGGGCGCGTTCACGCCCGGCATCACCGTCACCGACACCGGCCCGCGCGGCGCGGCCACCATCGTCATGCGCGGCCTTTCCGCCGATGACAGTGGCGCGTCCGGCGCCAACTACGACAATGCGATCGGTACCTATCTGGGTGAAATCCCGCTCTACCTGGACTTCAAGTTCATCGATATCGAGCGCGTGGAAACCCTGCTGGGTCCGCAGGGCACTCTCTATGGCCTGGGCACGCTGGCGGGCGCGATCCGCTACATTCCCAACCGGCCCGATCCGACCCGTTTCAGCGGCGAAGTCCATGGTCGCGCCTATGACGTCGCCCACAGCAAGGGCGTCGGATATGTCGGCGACGCCACGCTGAACATTCCGATCATCAAGGACGTGTTAGCGTTCCGCACGGCGACCGGCTATTATTACGATCCCGGCTTCATCGACTATCCGTTCCTGGTGGCGCAGCCCGGCGTGTCGATCGCCCAGCCGGGCGGCGTGGACAATCCGCTCGGCACCCAGGCGCAACAGGACGCCAATTTCGCCGGCCGCAAGGATCTGAACTTCGAAAAGACGTTCACGACCCGCAACCAGCTCGGCATTTCCGTCCCCGATTTCAACGCCTATCTGACCTATGCCTATCAGAAGACGCGGACGGCCGGCCGGCAGGCGACCACCGCCGGTGTCGTGGGCGAAGGCAAATATGAAGCGGCGGGACGCTATGCCGAACCGTCGACCCGCCGGTCGCAGCTGATCAGCCTGGAGATGGAAGCGCAACTGGGCGATGTTGCGCAGGCTGTCTGGGCATCGGCCTTCACCAAGACGAAGAACAATACCGTCGGCGACGTGACCGACCTGCTGCTCGATCTAGACTATGATTATGAGCTGTTCCCGGCCTTTGCCGGCTATACGACGGGTATCAACACCCGCAAGCAGTTCAACCAGGAAATCCGGCTGGTTTCGACCCATGGCGGCCCGTTTAGCTGGGTCGTGGGCGGCTTTTACAACAGCATGAAGTTCCGGTCCGACAGCGTGGAACGACTGCCGGGCTTTGCAGAATTCGCCGCCTCGCCGACCGGCAGCGCAATTTACGGCGGCTTCTACGATGGCCTCGTCCGCCCGGATGGCGCGGAATATGTCTCCTTCACCCGGTCGAAGACGGAGGAGCAGGCCGTGTTCGGCGAATTGAGCTTCAAGCCGATCCCGCAATGGCAGATCACCGCCGGGGGCCGCTATTTCCGCTACGATACGTCGATCACCGGCGGTTCCGATACGCCTATGACCCGTTCGGGGCGCCGACGGATGCCCTATCCCAGCCTGACCATCGATCCGTCGCGGGTTCGGAGCGGACAGGCGGGGGACGACGGTTTCGTGTGGAAGTTCAACACGTCGTTCAACTTCACGCCAGACCTGATGGCCTATGCCACCTACAGCAAGGGCTATCGCATCGGCGGCGTGAACCGCGTCGTACCCTGTATCCAGCCCCTGCCCGCCGGCCAGAATCTGTGCGCCCTGCCGAACGAACTGACATTCGGACCGGACAAGGTGAAGAATCTGGAACTGGGGATGCGCGCCCAGTTGTTCGACCGGCGCCTGTCCACCAGCATCTCCGTCTTCCAGATCAAATGGGACGGCATCCAGCTGGCCAGCCAGACGGTAAACGGCGCGATCGGCATCACCGCCAATGGCGGCAAGGCCAAGTCCCAGGGCGTCGATTTCACCTTCAACGCCCGCATCACCGACCAGTTCACCGTCCGCGGCAACTATTCCTATCTGGATGCGAAGCTGACGGAGGACGTGCCAGGCCTGTTGTCGACCGCGACCGGCAGCGCCGACCTGTTCTCCGGCGATCGCCTGCCCGGATCGGCGAAAAATTCGGGTGCTGCGTCGGCGGTCTACACCATGCCGATGGGCGACAACGACCTGCGCCTGAGCTGGACCGCGACCTATACCGGCGGCATCCTGACCCGTCCGGGCGCGCGCGGCGGTGGCGAGCGCCTGCCGTCCTATGTGATGCATCGCGCATCGGCGACATACAGCACGGACGTCTGGGAAATCAGCCTGTTCGCGAACAACATCTTCGACAAATATGCCCTGACCGGCGTGTCGAACGACCTGACCCGCTATGGCCAGGTCAATGACGGCATCATCTATCGCGGCTATGCCCAGTCGGTCGCGCAGCCGCGCACCATGGGCGTCGAGGGCCGCGTCAAGTTCTGATCCGGCACCTGCATGACGTAAAAAGGGCGTCTTCCCCAGCGGAAGGCGCCTTTTTTGCCCGTTCCGGCCCGCCGTCCCCTGTGCGACGTCCAAAGGGCGCCTGACGCCAAGGGGCTGAATTGGCAGCATAAATGGCGCGCACGCTGCCTGGAACTTCCCGAACTTCATGCATATGCGCTATTGCGAATGATTTTCCGATGGATAAGAGCCTTTGATATCAAGGCTTTATCATGACAGTTCCGGTGTAGGAAAGGTCAGTCGATCGCGATTCCCTGCCCCGCCAGCCAGTCGCGAACCGGGGCGAGCGCCCCTTCATGCCGTTTCCAGCGCGCCACCGCATCGGCATTGAGCGGGCGGCGAACCTGCGCCGCGCTCGGCGTCGCGACGGCGGCCTGGTTTTCGTGGAAGGACAGGCAGGCCGCGTCCCACGCCAGCCCGACATGCGCCAGCAGGCGGCGCGTCTCGCCCTCCTGATCGGCGACCAGCGCTTCATAGGACAGTTGCAGCACCCGGCCGGGGAAAAGCCGGTCCCACAGCGCCAGCAGCCGGTCGAACCGCGCATAATAGCGCGCAATGTCCATCAGGTCGTAGCTATAGGCATAATAGGCCGACTGGCTGGCGAAGAGATTCTTGTAGTTGCTCCACACCGTATCCATCGGCTGGCGGCGCAGGCAGATAATTTTCGCCTGCGGCAGCGCGTGCAACATGTGCCCGATATACAGGAAATTGGCCGGCAGCTTGTCGATGAAGCGCCGCTTGCCATCGGCCCGGTGATGGCCTGCGCGCGCCATATAGGCCTGTCCCAGCGCCCGCGGATCGGACGCGGCGCTGGCGGCAATGGTGTCCGGGTCGATCACCAGGCGGGATCGCGTGCCGGCAAGTTGCTTCACCGCCAGCGGCATCGCCTGCAACTCGCCCGCCGACCCGACCTGCGGATGGGAGGAAAGGATGCGGTCGACCAGGGTCGTGCCGGTGCGCGGCATGCCGGTGACGAAGATCGGTGCAGGTTCCTCCAGCCCTGCCCCCCAGCCCTGCGGCGCGCCGTCCGCGAACAGCCGTTCGATCGCATCGAAGATCGCCGCATCGGCCGCGCCATCATAGCCGATGGCCTGCTTGTGCGCGCCATTGGCGGCGGACAGATGGGCGAAGGCTTGGGCGGCGTTGCCCATATCTTCATGGCTCTTGGCCAGCGCATAGCGGATACGCAGCCTGTCTTCGGGCTTTGTCGCAGCGGCGAGTATGGTTTCCAGGCGGGAGACATGGTTCGCCTCGGCCGTCTGCCGCGACAATATGGCCAGCGCATAATGGACCCGCGCATCGCCGGGATCGGCGCGCAATATCGCTTCATAATGATCCCGCGCCGCATCGACCCGACCGGTGAAGCCGCAGGCGGCAGCGAGATTGTAGCGATAGCTCAGATTATCCGGTTCGGCCGCGACCGCCCCCTCGAACGGCCCGACCGACGCCGCATGATCGCCCAGCCGCGCCAGCACGCAGCCGATCGTGTCATGCGTCAGGGCGTCTTCCGGCCCGGCCGCCAGCGCCGCGCGCGCTGCCCGGCCCGCCTCTCCATCGCGGCGCAGCAGGATCAGCAGGCGCGCATATTGGGCGAGATGTTCGGCCTGCCCGCCGCGCGCCACCGCCTGTTCCAGCATCGGCAGCGCCTGGGCCACCTGCCCCGCTTCGGCGGCGGCCATGCCCAGCAGGAAGAAACCGGCGGGACGTTCGGGCTGCGCCATGGCGAGCCGCTGCGCCGCCTGCGCCGCGGCGGGCAGGTCGCCCCGCGCCAGCGCCGCGCGCGCCAGCGCCTCCAGGCTCATGCCATCCCCAGGGTGAAGCCGGCCACCCGCTCGATCGCCCAGAAACAGCCGATAATCCCCGCGCCATAGAGCGCGGCCTGCCGCACCCACTGGTCGCGGTCGAAGATCGCCGCCAGCTTCAGGGCGCCGAGCACGCAGGCGACGAAGATCAACTGCCCCAGTTCGACCCCGCCGTTGAAGAAGAGCAGGCCCGAGAGCCGTTCCTGCGGCGCGACGCCCAGTTCGCGCAGCACCGTCGCGAAGCCCAGCCCATGGAGCAGGCCAAAACCCGCCACCACCGCCAGTTGCCGGCGACGCTTGGCCGGATCGGTCCCGTCCTCCGCCTTCGCGCGGATCGCTTCGCGCGCCATGAAGGCGATGGAAAGCGCGATCACCGCCTCTACCGGCGGCACCGGCACGGTGACGATGTCGAAGAAGGCGAGCGCCAGGCTGAGCGAATGGCCGAGGGTGAAGGTCGTCACCAGCCCCAGCAGGAAGCGCCCGCGCGCCAGCAGGCAGAGGCACAGGACGAAGGCCAGATGATCCCAGCCGCCCAATATATGAACGATGCCCTGTCCCGTATATTCGACCGCGATTTCGGGCAGGGCACGGCTGCGCGCCGCCGTTTCGCCGATCGGCAGGGACAGGCTGTCGCCATCGGGCTGGAGCGCCTGCTGCACCCGCGCGCCGGTGGCGGTGGACAGGAAGGTACCGCCATCGACCGCCCAGGGGGTGACGATCGCATCGTCGGCCGCCAGCGCCCGGTCGCAGGCGATGCCGATCGCATAGCGGGTCATCACCGTTTCGGTCAGCTTATCCCGGCTCGTTTCGCGGCACCCTTCGGGCAGGCCGAGCGGCCGGTCGCTGGCCAGGACCGAGGGGACCGAGGCGCTCAATTCGAAACTGCCGGGGTCGGCGCCCTGCTGGATGGTGAAGTCGCCGACGCGGAACACGTCCGCCTGCGCCGGGGCGGCAAAGCCCAAGAGCAGCGTCAGGATCAGCAACAGGCGGCGCACCATCATTGCTCCACCTGGATGCGATAGCCGCTTTCGAGCTTGCGCACTTCCTGTTCGACCAGCGCGCCGGTTTGCGCGGCCAGATAGTCCTGGCTGACCTGATCGCGCACATCGGTATAGGGCAGCATCGCGGACGGGCCGCGATCGCGCACCCGCGCGAAATGCCAGCCGCGGGTCGATGGCAGCGGGCCGATCCATTGGCCGGTCGGCGCCTTTTTCAGCGCGTCGGTGAAGGGCTGGCCGAACATCCCGCGCACCATCGATTCGCCGTAATTGGGGAGGTCGTGGCCCATCCAGAAATCGTCACCCTTGACCGAGCCGCCCGCTTGCAGCTTCGCGAGCAGGGCGGCGGCATCGGCGGGCTTGCGCTCGAAGAAGACATGGTCGAGCGACATGCGCGGTTCGGCGCGATAGAGATCGCGATGCGCGGCATAATAGCCCATCAACTGGTCCTCGCTCGGATCGGCCGGGGCGCCTGCGATCATGAAGCGGACCCGGTCGATCAGCCGCTGCTTGGTGGTCTTGTCGGTCATGTGCATCCCCCGCTCCACCGCGTTGCGGAACAGCAGTTCGTCGGCGACATAATCGTGGATCAGCTTGGCCTTCGCCTGCGCATCGGGTTTTCTGCCCGCCATCATCTCATAATCGTCGGACAGGCTTTTCTGGACGGACAGCGGCACGTCGATCGTCTGGTGCCGGGCGCTGACGGCCCAATAGAGCAGGAAGATCCCGCCCGACACGGCCAGGAAGACGAGGAAGGGATCGCGCGCCGCCAAAGCGCGCAGCGGGGCAGTCAAACGGCGCATCAGCGCGGACATCCTTTCACAGCCGCCCGGCGGGGCGGACGTTCTTCGCCCAGCTTATGACGATCCTGCCACCGCGCCCCTCTACGTCAAATGACGCATGGGTCGGACCACGCCTCCTGGCCCCCTGCCGTCATCCCGGCGAAGGCCGGGATCGCACTGCCTGCCTGCGCCACGAACAAGGAGGCGGGATGCCAGCATTCGCCGGCATGTTTAAAAGCTATCATGCCCCCTGCTAAGCCAGCATCTCCGCCGTGACCGGCAGGGTGCGGATGCGCTTGCCGGTCGCGGCATGGATGGCGTTGACCAGGGCGGGGATGACCGGCGGCAGCGCGGGTTCGCCCAGGCCGGTGGGCGGATAATCGGTCTTCACGAACTCCACCACGATCCGCGGCGCATCGGCGATGCGCAGATAGGGGTGGGTATCGTAATTGGCCTGCTCCACTGCGCCAGCGACCTGGGTGATCTGCTGACCGGCCAGCGCCTGACCCAGCCCCTCGATCACAGACCCTTGCGCCTGATGCAGCGCGTTGATCGGGTTGATGATCTGGCTGCCGACATCGCCCGCGACCCAGACGGTCTTCACCTTGGGCATCCCATCGACGATCGCCACTTCCAGCACTTCGGCGAAATAGCCCATATGGCTGTAATAGAAGGCGAAGCCCTTGCCCGTGCCCTTGGGCAGCGCCTCGCGCGTCGCCCAGCCGCCCATGGCGAGCGCCTTTTCGATCACGCCTTGCGCGCGGGCGGTAACGAAGGGCGGCTGGTTGGGGCCGCGCGGCAGTTCCTTTGGATCGCGTAGCAGCTCCAGCATGAGGGTCGGCAGATCCTTGCCCGCCGCCTGCGCGACCTCGTCGAGAAAGGCCTGGGTGACGAAGGCCAGCGCGTTGGAGCCGGGCGCGCGCAGCCAGCCGGTCGGCATGTTGGTGGAAAGGAAACTCTGTTCCAGCAGGACATTGTCGATCAAACCGGCGGGCAGTTCGCTGGCGGGCATTTCCGCCGATCGCACCGGCTTGCCGTCCTTGCCGAAGGTGACGAAATGATCGTGGAAGGCGGTCAGCCTGCCGCCCTTGTCGAGCGCGGCGCGGAAACCGTGCCAGCCGGCGGGGCGATAGAAATCGCGCTGGATATCCTGCTGCCTGTTCCACAGCAGCTTGACCGGCACGCCCGGCACCTGCGCGGCGATCGACGCCGCCTGTACCATATAGTCGTTCATCAGCCGCCGACCGAAGCCGCCGCCGATGCGGGTGAAGTTGATGCGAATCTTGTCGGGCGGCAGGTTCAGCGCCTTGGCCACCAGCCCGCGCCCATTTTCCGGGTTCTGCGTCGGCGCCCAGATTTCAACCGCGCCGTCCTTGAACAGGGCAGTGCAATTTTGCGGCTCCAGCGTGCCGTGGGCGAGGAAGGGATAGTCGTAATCGGCGGAGACCGTCTTTGCCGCGCTGGCGAAGGCGGCATCGATATCGCCGGTGCGGGCGATGTCGGCATCCGCCTTGCCCTTGCGCTTGGCCGCCGCCTGGCTCGCATAGCTTTCGGTCGAAAACCCGCTGACCGCGCTGACATCCCAGTCGATCTTGAGCGCGTCGCGCGCCTGGTTGGCGCTCCACCAGCTTTTCGAGAGGATGGCGATACCCTCAAAGCCGGATTCCGGCGTGCCGTCGCCCTTGATCGTCAGCACATGGGCAATGCCGGGCAGCGCTTTCACTTCGTCCAGATTGGCGGACTTAATGGCGCCGCCGAAGGCCGGGCAGGTTTCCAATACGGCATAAAGCATGCCCGGCAGCTTGAAATCGATGCCGAACAGCGGCTTGCCCGCGACGATGGCGGGTGTATCGACGCCGACAACCGACTGGCCGATGATGCGGAAATCGGCGGGTTCCGTCAGCTTGAGCGTCGCCGGATCAGGCGCGGGCAGTTTCGCCGCCGCCGCCGCGAGCGAGGCATAGGTCGCCGACTTGCCGGATTGGGGATCGCTGACCGTGCCGGCGGACGTCTTCAGCGTTTCCGGCGCCACGCCCCAGCCCTGCGCGGCCGCCGCGACCAGCATCGCCCGCGCCGCTGCGCCCGCCTGCCGCGTGGGCAGCCATTCGCGCGGCGTCGTGCGGCTGCCGCCCGCGCTCTGGCCGCCGAAGACCTTGGCGTCGGCATGGGTCTGCTCGATCGTGACCTGGCTCCAGTCGACGCCCAGTTCCTCGGCGATCATCATCGGCAGCATCGTCTTGGCGCCCTGCCCGATCTCCGCATTTTTCGCGCCGATGACGACGCGATTGTCTGGCAGGATGCGGATGAAGGCGGTCAGGATCACCGGTGTCCCGTCGGCCGCCCGCGCCAGCGGCACATTCAGGTCAAACAACAGGCCGCCGCCCGCCAGCAGCGAGGCGGAAATGAAGCCCCGGCGCGAAAGGATGGCGGCGCTCATGCCTGCACGTCCTGGATGCCGGCGGCGTCCTTGATCGCGGCGCGGATGCGCACATAGGTGGAGCAGCGGCAGAGGTTGCCCATCATCGCCGCATCGATCTCTTCATCGCTGGGGTTTGGCGTCGTCGCGAGCAAAGCGGTGGCGCTCATGATCTGCCCGGCCTGGCAATAGCCGCATTGCGGCACGTCATGCTTCACCCAGGCGGCGGCGATGCGCTTGCCGGGATCGCTCGTCTGCACGCCTTCGATCGTGGTGATCGCCTTGCCGGCGACATCGCCAAGCGGCGTCTGGCAGGATCGCACCGCGTCACCGCCGACATGCACCGTGCAGGCGCCGCACAGCCCCGCGCCGCAGCCGAACTTGGTGCCGACCATGTCGAGATCCTCGCGCAGCACCCAGAGCAGGGGCTTGGCGGCGTCGCCATCGACCTGTCGTTTCTGACCATTGACCGTGAAGCTGATCGCCATATGTCTACCCCGTCTCTTTTGCCGCCAATAGAGGCGCATCTGCACGCGTCTGTCCAGTCGTCATGACAGCAGCGGAACGACATCCCCGCTGTCGCGCGCGATCGGGCGCGGCTGGACATGGACCAGCAACGCGTCGAGCTGGTCGCGCGCCTCCACCATGCCGCGCGCCAGCAGCCGCCCGCGCGCGTCGATCAGCGCGGCGGACGGTCGGTCGCCGGACCGAAAATCGCGCATCACCTCGGCGCTCATGATGACGTCGGTGTCGCGGATATGATGCTGGCGCAGCATGTCGCCATAGTCTTCCGCCCGTCCTTCCCCCAGGAAAAGCAGACGCAGCCGCTTGCGATCGGTCAGCGCCAGCGCGTCGCGGATCGCGGCGCGGCTGGCGGGGCAATCGGGGCGGATGAACAGCAGCAGCAGCGCGCGCCCGTCCGCGCTCGGCCCGCCGATCGTCAGCATGTCCCCGGCCAGGGTCGGCGCGCTGACCACCGGGGCCGCGCCGCCGGGACCGGGCAGGCCGGCGCGCTGCGCGATCGGCATGGCGCGATCCTGCAACAGCCGCACCTGGCGCGCCAGCGCGACCACCGCCACGACCAGCAGGATGACGATGATCCAGAGAAGGAAGAGAGACGCGATCAGCACCAGGCGGTCATGCTCACAGACATTGGAGCATGGCGCTAACCCGGCGATCCGCGCCGCTCGATAGGGCGTTTGACGTAGGGCCTCGGCCGGGCGTCCCGCTATGCCGGACGCAGGGTCGTTCGCAGGAACCCTTTGGGCGGTGCAGGCCGCCTCGCAGCAAGCACGCAAAAAGCCTCTCCCATAGCGGCTTGCTCCGGCCCGGACTCCTTGTGGGTCCGGGCCGTCATATTGGGGTAAGCGCGCAATGCTACGTCGTTCACCCCATTGCCGCTCCGCCGCCCGCCCCTAGCTTCCGTGACAAAGGTCAAGGGTGTCAAAGGGGGTAATGCGATGAGGCCGAAACATGCGCTGCTGGGCGCTTTGCTCGCCGCCACGGTGATTTCGTCGGCGGCGGTCGTCGCCCAGAATGACAAGCCCACCTTGCCCGCCGCGCTGGAAGCCAAGATCAAGACACTGTCCAAGGAAAAGCGCGATTTCCTGACTTCCGACCCGGCCGAGATGTTCGCCGGCTCCTACGACAAATTGTTCGAGCGGCTGGCGACCAAGACGCCGGAAGAAATCAGCGCCTATATCGAGGCGATGATGGACGCGGTGGCAGCATCGAAGTTCAACGCCAAGACCGACATGGCGGCTATCCCGCTCGATACTGACAATGAAAATTTCAACGGCTGGAAACTGCGCCGGCCCAGCGGCCTGGACCCCAAGCGCGAACCGGGGCCGTTTGAACTCAGCTATTACGCCCATGGTCGCGGCGGCGGCGTTTATGGCGGCGGCATCGCGACCTTCGCCGGCGCGCCGGTCGCGATCTTCCCGGAGGATCTGGTCGCGGGCAAGGTCGACGTCGCGATCGTCGGCGCCCCGCTGGACATGGGATCGGGCTATCGCGGGGCCAAGGGCGGGCCGTCCGCGATGCGCACCCAATATGGCGCGGGCGGCATCGACATGTACACGATGGTCGATCCGTCCAAGGAATTGAAGATCGTCGATTATGGCGACATCGCCGTCGACAATATGTCGACCGAGCGCACCGTCGCCCATGTGCGCGAGCGGGTAGCGGAAATCGCGCGCACCGGTGCCATCCCCTTCATCGTCGGCGGCGACCATAGCCTGGAATATAGCGACGTCGCGGGAATCGCCGACGTCCATGGCAAGGGCAGTTTCGGCGTCGTCCATTTTGATTCCCACTATGATGCGGGCAAGGGCGGTGTCCATTTCATCACCCATGGCGCCCCGGTCTATCGCGCGGTCAAGGAAGGCCATGTGCTGGGCAAGAATTATATCCAGGTGGGCCTGCGCGGGCCATGGCCGGAGAAGGAAGGCTTCGAATGGATGCGCGACAATGGCGTGCGCTACCATGCGATGCCGGAGGTCGAGAAGAATGGATGGGCCGCGACGATGGAACGCGCGCTCAAGGAAGCGCGGGAGAGCGGCAAGAAGCTCTACGTCTCCTTCGACGTGGACGTGCTCGACCCCGCCTTCATCCCCGGCACCGGCACCCCGGTCCCCGGCGGGCTGACGATGCGGGAGGCGATCCCGATCGTGCGCCGCCTGTGCGCCGAAAATGATCTGATCGGTTTCGAGATCGTGGAACTCGCCCCAGTGCTGGACCCGACCTATCGCAGCGCCTTGAACGCCAATTTCATCATGCACGCCTGCCTGACCGGGGTGGCGATGCGCAAGAAGGGGATCAGGCAGGCGGGCTATCTGTCCGACCTGACCACCGAACATGGCCAGCCCTATTATGGCGACAAGGCGGCCAAGGACGGCAAGGCGGAGAAGGTCGATCCCGGTTTCGCGCGGGGCGGTCGTCGGCCGACGAACTGATCGGGTTATTGCGAAGGAATGCGGAGGGGTAGCTGGCGGACGCGGGCCACCCTTTTCGTTACATACGTCATATGCCCCATGTCGCGACCTGCCTGCGCTAACCACATGTCTTATATGACCGTGCAAAGCGCCATCACCGTGCCGCCCAAGTCCCGGCACCAGCGGGTGGACGGGCGCGCCATGGTCGCCTTTTCCCCGCGCGGCGTCCGCGACATGATGCAGGTGGCGCCGGCGCGGCTGCTGTTCCCCGATGGGCGCGAGGGCGATTTTCCCCTGGCCGTCACCGTCACGACCAGCGGCGGGCTGACCGGCGGCGACCGGCTGGCGCTCGACGTCATCGTCGATCCCGGCGCGGCGGCGACGATCGTGCCGCAGGCAGCCGAAAAGCTGTACCGCGCGCTGGACGAGGACGAACCGACCCGCATTGACACCCGCATCACCATCGGCGCGGGCGCGACCTGCGAATGGCTGGCGCAGGAGGCGATATTGTTCGACCGCAGCCGGATGCGGCGCACGCTCGACGCGAACCTTGCGCCCGACGCGCGGATGCTGGCGATGGAGACGCTGGTGCTGGGGCGCGGCGCGATGGGGGAAAGCTACACCAGCGGCCTGATCCACGACGCCTGGCGCATCCGGCGCGACGGGCGGCTGGTCTGGGCCGACACGCTCCATGTCGAAGGCGATTTCGCGAACCAGGGCCGCGCGCCTTTCGGCTTCGGCGATGCGACCGCGATCGCCACTTTGGTCTATGCCGGAGCGGATGCGGGCGACTATCTCGACCTGGCGCGCAGCCTGTTCGAGGGGCCGGGTGCGGGCGCGACCAGTTTCGACGGCCTGCTGATCCTGCGCCTGACCGCCGCCGATCCGCAGGCGCTGCGCAAGGATGTGATGCGCGCGGCGGGCATATTGCGCGCCGCCATTTTCGGATTGTCGCCAACCATGCCAACCATCTGTTACTGCTAGGGCCATGAATCTCACGGGGCGGGAAAAGGACAAGCTGCTGGTCGCGATGGCCGCGATGGTCGCGCGGGGCCGGCTGGCGCGCGGGGTGAAGCTCAATCATCCCGAAGCGATCGCGCTCATCACCGACCATGTGGTGGAGGGCGCACGCGACGGCCAGTCGGTCGCCGCATTGATGGCGAGCGGCGGCCATGTGCTGACCCGCGATCAGGTGATGGAGGGCATAGCCGAGATGATCCACGACATACAGGTCGAGGCGACCTTCCCCGACGGCACGAAGCTGGTCACCGTGCATCGGCCGATCCGGTGATCCCCGGCGAGATCATCCCCGCCAGCGGCGACATATTGCTCAACGAGAGGCGTGTCCCCGTCACCCTCACTATCGCCAATAGCGGCGACCGGCCGATCCAGGTCGGCAGCCATTATCATTTCGCCGAAACCAACCCGGCGCTGGTCTTCGATCGGGCAGCGGCGCGCGGCTATCGGCTCGACATACCGTCGGGCACCGCCGTCCGCTTCGAGCCTGGCCAGACGCGCGACGTGCAGCTCATCCCCTATGCCGGCGACCGGATCGTCATCGGCTTCCGCGGCGATGTGATGGGGAAGCTCTGACATGCCCGTGACCATGACCCGCCGCGCCTATGCCGGGATGTTCGGCCCCACGACCGGGGACCGCGTGCGGCTGGGTGATTCTTCGCTCTTCATCCGGGTCGAGGAAGACCGGACCATCTATGGCGAGGAAGTGAAGTTCGGCGGCGGCAAGGTGATCCGCGACGGCATGGGGCAAAGCCAGATGAGCCGCGCGGACGGCGCGCCCGACACCGTCATCACCAATGCGCTGATCCTGGATCACTGGGGTATCGTGAAGGCCGACGTGGCGATCCGCGACGGCCTGATCGCTGCGATCGGCAAGGCGGGCAACCCGGACGTCCAGCCCGGCGTCACCATTCCCATCGGGCCAGGTACGGAGATCATCGCGGGCGAAGGCCGCATCCTGACCGCGGGCGGGATCGACGCCCATATCCATTTCATCTGCCCCCAGCAGGTGGACGAGGCGCTGAATGCGGGCATCACCACCATGCTGGGCGGCGGCACCGGCCCGGCGCACGGTACGCTGGCGACGACCTGTACGCCCGGCGGCTGGCATATCGGACGCATGTTGCAGGCGCTCGAAACCATGCCGATGAATTTCGGCCTGTTCGGCAAGGGCAATGCCAGCCAGCCCCAGGCGCTGGAGGAGATGATCCGCGCGGGCGTCTGCGGCCTCAAGCTGCACGAGGATTGGGGCACGACCCCGGCCGCGATCGACTGCTGCCTGTCGGTCGCCGACGACTATGACATCCAGGTCGCGATCCATACCGACACGCTCAACGAAGCGGGCTTCGTCGAAAGCACGGTCGGCGCGTTCAAGGGGCGGACCATCCACGCCTTTCATACCGAGGGTGCGGGTGGCGGCCATGCGCCCGACATCATCAAGGTGGCGGGCCTGCCCAACGTCCTGCCCTCCTCCACCAACCCGACCCGGCCCTATACCGTCAACACGATCGAGGAACATCTCGACATGCTGATGGTCTGCCACCATCTCGACCCGCGCATCGCCGAGGATGTCGCCTTCGCCGACAGCCGCATCCGCAAGGAGACGATCGCGGCGGAGGATATTCTCCACGATCTGGGCGCCTTTTCGATGATGTCGTCGGACAGCCAGGCGATGGGGCGCGTGGGCGAGACGATCATCCGCTGCTGGCAGAGTGCGGACAAGATGAAGCAGCAGCGCGGGTCGCTGGGATCGGACGATGCCGACAGCGACAATTTCCGCGCGAAACGCTATATCGCCAAATATACGATCAACCCGGCGATCGCCCATGGCATCGGCCATATTGTGGGATCGATCGCCGTCGGCAAGCTGGCCGATCTCGTTCTCTGGTCGCCCGCCTTCTTCGCGGTGAAGCCCGACATGGTCATCAAAGGCGGCAGCATCGCCACCGCGCCGATGGGCGACCCCAATGCCAGCATCCCCACGCCCCAGCCGGTCCATTACCGCCCGATGTTCGGCGGCATGGGCCGGGCAGGCGCGCTGTCGGCGGTGCATTTCGTGTCGGCTGCGGGGATTGCGGACGGGATCGGCGAGCGGCTGCACCTCGCCCGGCCGCTCGAAGCCGTGCGCAATACGCGCAGCGGGATCGGCAAGGCGTCGATGATCCTGAACGACGCGATGCCCGACATCCAGGTCGATCCCGAGACTTACGAAGTGCGGGCCGACGGCGAACTGCTCACCTGCGAACCGGCCAGCGTGCTGCCGTTCGCGCAGCGCTATTTCCTGTTCTGATGAAGGCCCGATCATGCTGACCGCCCATGACGTCATCCCCCACGGCCACTGGTCGGGTCCAGCCGCCGACCATATCATGCTGGATCATGACGCGCGGCACCGTCGGCGCTGGGTCTACACCGCCGACCATGGCACCATGTTCCTGCTCGACCTGGCCCGCGCCACGGTGCTGGGGCATGGCGACGCGCTGCAACTGTCGGACGGGCGGCTGGTTGAAATTCTTGCCGCCCCCGAAGCGCTGGTCGAGGTCACCGCCGACAGCGCGTCGACGATGATGCGGCTCGCCTGGCATATCGGCAACCGGCACCTGCCCGCCGAACTCCATCCCCACGCCATCCGCCTGCGCGACGACCATGTCATCAACGCCATGCTCGAAGGGCTGGGCGCGACGGTGACGCAGATCGAGGCGCCCTTCACCCCCGAAGGCGGCGCCTATTCGGGTGGCGGCCATCATCATGGTCATGCGCACGATCATGACCATGGCCACGATCACCACCACCATGCTGGCTGACGCCGCCCTCCACCGCCTTCTGGCCTGGACCTCGCCTGCCTATCCGGTGGGCAGCTTCACCTATAGCCATGGCCTGGAAACCGCGGTCGAGGACGGCCGCGTCCGCACCGCGACCGATGTCGCCGCCTATGTCGAGGCGGTGCTGGCGCGCGGCGGCGGCTGGGTGGATGCGGTGCTGTTCGTCCATGCTTATGAAACGGCAGGCGACGCCGCAGCGTTCGATGCCATCGCCGAACTGGCGGGCGCGTTCCGGGGCAGCAGCGAAACGGCGCTGGAAAGCCGACAGCAGGGTGGCTCCTTCCTGTCGGTCACGCGCAAGGCCTGGCCCCATCCGACGCTCGACGCCTTTGCGGCGCGCTGGGAAGGGCGTCCGATGGCGCATACGGTCGTGATGGCGCTGGCCTGCGCCGCCCATGCCATCCCGCTGGAACCCGCGCTGCACGGCTGGCTTCATGCCACCGCCGCCAATCTGGTATCGGCCGGGGTGCGCCTCGTGCCGCTCGGCCAGACCGACGGGCAGTTGGCGCTGGCCGCCCTCTCCCACGCCATTCCGGCCATCGCCGCCAAAGCGATGATTACGTCGCTCGACGATCTCGGCACCGCCGCGCCCGACCTTGAACTCGCCAGCCTCGCCCATGAAACCCTCTACACAAGGCTCTTCCGCTCATGACCTCTCGTAACGGTCCCTTACGCGTCGGCATCGGCGGCCCGGTCGGCTCCGGCAAGACCGCGCTGACCGACCGGCTCTGCAAGGCGATGCGCGACCATTATAATATCGCCGCTATCACCAACGACATCTACACCCGCGAGGATGCGGAATTTCTCACCCGCTCCGGCGCGCTGGTGCCGGAACGGATCATGGGCGTGGAGACGGGCGGCTGCCCGCATACCGCGATCCGCGAGGACGCCAGCATCAATCTGGCTGCGGTGGACGAAATGAGCCGGAAATTCCCCGGCCTGGAGGTCATCTTCATCGAAAGCGGCGGCGACAATCTCGCCGCGACCTTCAGCCCCGAACTGGCCGACATCACCATCTACGTCATCGATGTGTCGGCCGGCGACAAGATCCCGCGCAAGGGCGGGCCGGGCATCACGAGGTCCGACCTGCTGCTCATCAACAAGATCGACCTCGCCCCGCTGGTGGGCGCGGACCTGGGCGTCATGGACAGGGACGCCAGGAAGATGCGCGGGCAGCGCCCCTTCCTCTTCACCAACCTCAAGGACAATATCGGCCTGCCCGCCGTCATCGCCTTCATCGTCGCGACCGGCGGCCTGCGCCCCTGGCCCGCCGATACCGCCGCGATCTGATGGACCGCGCCGCCTATGTCCTGCGCGAAAAGCGGCTCTACAATAAATGGGTCGCGAGCCAGACATTGGAGGATTATGCCCTGCGCTACACCGCCGACAGCGCACGGCGCTGGACGGCGGGACAGGTGGCGGGCACCGCGATCGGCGCGACCGCCTTCCTCGCCTGCGAAGCGATCGGCGCGTCGATCACCCTGACCTACGGCTTCGCCAACAGCGTCGCCGCGATCGCCGCCGCGGTCGCTTTGATGTTCGTCATCGGCCTGCCGATCGCCTATCACGCCGCCAAGCACGGTCTGGACATCGACCTGCTGACGCGCGGCGCCGGCTTTGGCTATTTGGGGTCCACCCTCACCTCGCTGATCTACGCCAGCTTCACCTTCCTGCTCTTTTCGGTCGAAGCGACGATCATGGCGGTCGCGCTGCGGGCGATGACCGGGATGCCGATGAGCCTCGCCTATCTGGCGAGCGCGCTGGTGGTCATCCCGATCGCACTCTACGGCATGAGCGCCATCACCCGGTTCCAGAACGCGACCCAATGGGTCTGGATCACGCTACAAGTCGCGCCGATCGCCTATATCCTCTGGTCCGGCCCGGCCGCGCTGGCCGAATGGAGCCATTTCACCGGGCAACTGGGCGCCAGGGACGGCAGCGTCAGCCTGCTCTATTTCGGCTTCGCGCTGTCCACCCTCCTCTCCCTTCTGCCGCAAATCGGGGAGCAGGCGGACTATCTGCGCTTCCTGCCGGACAAGGCGACGATCGGCCGGGGGAAATGGTGGGCGGCGATGCTGGCGGGCGGACCGGGATGGACCCTGATCGGCGGCATGAAGCTGCTGCTCGGGTCATGGCTGGCGCATTTCCTGGTCAAGAGCGCCGCCTTGCAGAGCGAGGCGTCCAGCCCGACCGCGATGTTCCAGGCGATCTATACCGCCATGTCGGGCCATGCCGGCCTGTCGCTGATCCTGACCGGCCTGTTCGTCATCATCTGCCAATTGAAGATCAACGTCACCAACGCCTATGCCGGATCGATCGCCTGGTCGAATTTCTTCGCCCGCCTGACGCACAGCCATCCCGGCCGCGTCGTATGGCTGATCTTCAACGTGCTGCTCGCTTTGCTGCTGATGGAAGTCGGCATTTTCGACGCGATCGAGGCGATATTGATCCTCTACGCCACGGTCGCGGCGGGCTGGATCGGGGCGCTGGCCGCGGACCTGATGATCTCCAAGCCGCTGCGCCTGTCGCCTGCGGGAATCGAGTTCAAGCGGGCGCATCTGTTCGACATCAATCCGGTGGGCATTGGCGCGATGCTGCTGTCCATCGCGGTATCCGCTCTCGCCCATTTCGGCCTGATGGGCGACATAGCCCGCGCCTTCGCCCCGGTGATCGGCATGGCGGTCGCTTTCACCACCGCCCCGATCATCGCGCTTGTCACCCATGGCCGCTATTATATCGCCCGCCGGTCCCACTGGCCCGCAGGCAGCGATATAAAGACCTGCATCATCTGCGAAAACGCGTTCCAGCATGCCGACATGGCGCATTGCCCGATGTATGCTGCGCCGATCTGCTCGCTCTGCTGCACGCTGGAGGCGCGCTGCCACGACCGGTGCAAGACCGACAGCCGGGCGACGCAGCAGGCCGCGCGCTGGCTGGAACGGCTGCTGCCCCGCGCCATCGCCAAACATGTGCATACGCCCGTCGGCCATTTCATCGCCGTCATGAGCATCATCACCCTGGCGAACGGCGCGGTGCTGGGCGGCATCGGCTGGCAAGTGGCGCGGGGTGCGCCATCCATCGCCGCGCAGACATCCAGCCTGATGCTGGGCCTGTTCCTGCTTTTTTCGCTGTTCGGCGGGGTCATCGCCTGGATGATCGTGCTGGCACACCAGAGCCGCCGGTCGGCGATGCAGGAAAGCGAGCATCATGTGCAGAAACTGATGGAAGAGGTGATCGCCCATGACGTGACCGGCGCGGAACTGCAACGCGCCAAGGAGGCGGCCGAAGCCGCCAACGCCGCCAAGAGCCGCTATCTGGTCAGCGTCAGCCATGAAATCCGATCCCCGCTCAACAGCATCTACGGCTATGCCCAGCTTATGGAGCGCGGTCACGAGATCGCCCCGATCGAAGCGGCCAAGGTCATTCGCCGCAGCGCCGAGCATCTGACCAATCTGGTCGAAGGGCTGATGGACATCAGCCAGGTCGAAAGCGGCGTACTGCGCATCAGCAGCGAAACGGTGCGCCTGTCTCCCTTCGTCGACCAGATCGCCAATATGTTCCGGCCGCAGGCGCAGGCCAAGGGGATCGACTTCCTCTACGAACGGCCCGAGAAGCTGCCCGATTTCGTGCGGACCGACCAGAAGCGGCTGCGCCAGATCCTCATCAACCTGCTGTCCAACGCGATCAAGTTCACCCGGTCCGGCGCCGTCACCTTCCGCGTCCAGTATCGCAGCCAGATGGCGACGTTCGACATCGTCGACACCGGCATCGGCATCGCCGCCGATGACCTCAAACGCATCTTCGATCCGTTCGAGCGCGGCTCCAATCCCGACGCGCAAAAGCAGAAGGGCATCGGCCTCGGCCTCGCCATCACCCAGGCGCTGGTGCAGATATTGGGCGGCGACCTGTCCGTGGTCAGCACCGCGGAGCAGGGCACGCAATTCACGGTGCGGCTGATGCTGGGCCATGTCGCGGGCGTGGCCGACAGCCAGCCGGTCGAAACGATCAGAGGCTATGAAGGCGACCGGCGCAAAGTGCTGCTGATCGACGATGACGCCGTCCAGGTGGCGGTGCTGCGCGGGCTGCTGGAGCCGCTCGACTTCATCGTGTTCGAGGCGCTGAACGGACGCACCGGCATGGAGATCGCCGCACGCGAACAGCCCGACATCGTCCTGCTCGACATCTCCATGCCCGGCGAATCGGGTTGGGACGTGTGCCGGGCGCTGCGCGAGACGCTGGGCGGCGCGGTCCGCATCGTCATGGTGTCGGCCAATGCGCATGAGTTCCATCGCGGTGGCGATGGCCGCGCGGCGCATGACATGTTCCTGATGAAGCCGGTCGATCTCGACGCGTTGCTCGATGCGATCGCGGACCAGTTGCGCATCCGCTGGACCGGCGACGCGCTGCCGGCACCCGTCCCCGCCATCGGGGACGAAGCGCTGCCGCCGCTGCCGCAGGAAGCCGCGCCGATCCTGGCCGATATCGAGCAGAAGGCGATCATCGGCCATGTCCGCGGCATCGAATCCAGCATCCGCACGCTGGAGGAAACCGTGCCCGACGCCGCGCCGCTGACCCGACGCCTCCTCGCCCATCTCGACCGTTTCGACCTCAAGGGGCTGATCAGAACCATAAGGGCCGCCCGATGACCACGCCTTCCCACACCGATACCGTCCTCGTCGTGGACGACACACCCGAATCGCTGCGCTTCCTGACCGACACGCTGGAGGCGGCCAATATCTCCGTGCTGATCGCCACCAGCGGCGACGCGGCGATCGAACTGCTGGACCATGTCGCCCCCGACCTTATCCTGATGGACGCGGTGATGCCGGGGCTGGACGGGTTCGAGACGACGCGCGCGATCAAGCAGATGCCCGCGGGCGCGCCGATTCCGATCATCTTCATGACCGGCCTCACCGAAAGCGAGCATGTCGTCCATGCGCTGGAGGCGGGCGGCGTCGATTATGTGCGCAAACCGATCGTGGTCGAGGAGCTGTTGGCCCGCGTGCGCGTCCATATGGCCAATGCGCGCCAGACCCAGGGCGGGCAGTTCGCGCTCGACGCCACCGGGCGGAACCTGATCGCGGTCGCAACCGACGGGCGGCTGAGCTGGAGCACGCCGGGTGCGGAGAAATTGATGGAGGCGCTGGCGCCGGGCTGGTCGCGCGGCGACGCCGCGCCGCCTGCGCTGCTGCGCAACGCCGTCGGACGGCTGCTGGCCGACGATCTCGCCCCCGGCGCGACGGCGAAGGCGGACAGCGGCCAGGGCGATACGGTCGAACTCATCATCGTCGGGCGGCCGCGCCGCGACGAGATATTGATCCGCCTCAACCATATCGACCCGCAGGCCGACATCGGCCGGCTCCAAAGCCATTTTGCCCTGACCCAGCGCGAGGCCGAAGTGTTGCTATGGATCAGCTACGGCAAGCCCAACCGGGTCATCAGCGAGATATTGGTCATCAGCCCGCGCACCGTGAACAAGCATCTGGAGCAGATTTTCGAGAAGCTGGGCGTGGAAACGCGGGCCGCGGCGGCCGCCTTCGCGGTGCGGGTGATCGCGCATTGAGCCCCCCCTCTCCCCCAGGGAGAGAAGGATATGCAGCCTTAATCGCGCAGCGCGTCAGGCGAAGTCGGGAGAGGGGAAGGCGACGTTCCGTTCGCAACAAGTCCCCCCAGCCGCGCCAGCATCTCAGCACTCACCGCCACCCCCTCCCGCAACGCTTTCTCCCGCGCGGCGAAACGACGGTCGCCGGGCATCCGCTCCTGCCCCGCCGCCCGCAACGCTTCGACCAGTTGCTCGACCCGCGCCGCAAACCCCGCCGCCGATCCGCCGCGCGCCGGGTCGATCAATATCACACACTCCCCGGTGCAGGGCGTCTGCGCGCCGGGATGCCCCGACCAGTCGACCTCATGCGCATAGAGCCCGCCGGTCAGAGCGGCGGCCATGATCTCGATCATCATCGCGATCGCTGCCCCTTTATGCCCGCCAAAGGGCAGCAGCGCGCCACCGTCCAGCACCGCGCGGGGATCGCGGGTCGGCCGGCCCGCCGCATCGACGCCTGCACCTTCGGGCAGGGCGTGCCTTTCCCGCGCGGCGATCTGTACGTCGCCATGGGCCAGCAGGCTCACCGCCTGGTCGAACACGACGATCTTCCCGCCCGCGCGCGGCGCGGCGAAGGCGAGCGGATTGGTGCCATAGACGGGCTTTTTCGCGCCGGGCGGGACCACGACGGCCATGCTGTCCACCATGGCGATCGCAACCAGCCCCGCCTCCGCAAAGGGTTCGACATCGGGCCAGAGCGCCGCGAAATGATGCGATCGCCGGATCGCGACGACGCAGGCTCCGGTCGCACGCGCCTTTGCCATGGCCATCGGCGTGGCGGCCGCCAGCGCGGGCTGGGCAAAACCGTTGGCGGCATCGACGCGCAGGAAGGACGCGCCGCCATCCTCGACCACCGGCTGCGCTCGCCCGTCGACCCATCCGCTGCGCAACGTCGCGACATAACCCGGCATCCGGAACAGGCCGTGGCTCATCGCCCCGTCGCGCTCCGCCCCGGCGCAATTGCGGGCAAGGATATCCGCCACGCCCGGTGACGTGCCATTGGCGAGAAAGATGCGGGCCAGCAGCGCCACCAGCGCGTCGAAATCCATAGGGGTCATGGCGCCACCCTCCCCCGCTTTGCCGCGCAGCGCAACGGCCGGAACGCGGCAGGCCATACGTCCTTCACCCCATTGCCGCCCCTTGGCCGCCGTCCAGACTGACGGTCATGGCCCATGATCCGATCGACCTTGATGCACTCCGCCGCCTCTATGCCGGGGGTGGCGGGGCAGACATTCACGACCCCCATTTCCGCGAGGTGGCCGGGCTGCAGTTCAAGAACGGCGACAAGCGCCGCTGGCCCTTCGCCCAGCCCTCCACGCTGCTGGACGCGCCCTATATCGCCGGTGGGCTGGCGCCGGAGACGCTCGACCGGCTGGACGTCGCGCTGGTCGGCGTGCCGATGGACCTGGGCGTCACCAACCGGCCGGGCGCGCGCTATGGCCCGCGGGCGGTGCGGGCGATCGACCGGATCGGTCCCTATGAACATCAGTTGCGCGTCGCGCCGATGAACGCGCTGACGGTTGCGGACGTGGGCGATGTCGCGATGCAGAGCCGCTACGACCTGGCGCTCTGCCATGCGGACATCGAAGCATGTTACGCGATGATCGGCGCCACCCGCGCAATCCCGCTATCGGTCGGCGGCGACCATAGCATCACCGGGTCGATCATGAAGGGGCTGGCCGCCGCCAAAGGGCCGATGGGCATGGTTCATTTCGATGCCCATTGCGACACCGGCGGCATTTATGAAGGTTCCAAATTCCACCATGGCGCGCCCTTTCGCGAAGCCGTGCTGGCAGGCGTGCTGGACCCAAGGCGATCGATCCAGATCGGCATCCGGGGCGGGACGGAATATCTGTGGGAATTTTCCTACGCCAGCGGCATGACCGTGATCCATGCCGAGGACTGCGCGGCGATGGGCATGGACGCCGTCGTCGCGAAAGCGCTGGAGGTCGTGGGCGACGGGCCGACCTATGTGACCTTCGACGTCGACGGGCTGGACCCGGTCTATGCGCCGGGCACCGGGACACCCGAAATCGGCGGGTTGTCGACGCGCGAGGCGCTGCACCTGCTGCGCGGGCTGGCGGGGATCGACATCATCGGGGGCGACGTGGTGGAGGTCGCGCCCGAATATGATCCGACCACGGTGACGGCGCAGGCCGCTGCCCAGATGCTGTTCCAGTTGCTCTGCCTGGTGCAGTTGCGCCGATGAATGTTGCGGCGGAGCCAGCGCTGAAGCGCGGCGTCACCGGACCGGGCTATTTCGCGCTCGCCTTCGGCACGATCGTCGGGTCCGCCTGGATGGTGCTGATGGGTGAATGGGTCGCGCCCGCGGGACCGGGCGGCGCGGTGCTGGCCTTTCTGGGCATGACCCTGCTGATGGTGCCGGTCGCGGCCGCCTATGCCGAACTGGTCGCTCGCGTGCCGCGCGCAGGGGCGGAGTTCGTCTTCGTCGAAAAGGCGTTCGGACCATGGCCCGGCTTCGTCACCGGATGGTATCTGACGCTCTATTTCGTCGGTATCGCTGCGTTCGAGGGGCTGGCCCTGTCCTGGTTCCTGGAAAATCTGGCGCCGTCGCTGAGCGGGCAGGCCCCGCTCTATACGCTGCTCGGCCGGCCGATCACGGCGATGGAGCTGATCGTCGGACTGGCGGGCGCGGTGGTGATGACCATCCTCAACGCATCGGGCGCGACGATCGCGGTGGGCTTCCAGAAGATCGTGACCTTCGCCTTCCTCACCGCGTCGGCCGTGCTGGTGCTGCTAGGCTTCGCGCAGGGCGATACGGGGAATTGGCACCCGCTGTTCGAATCGGCGCAGGATCGCAGCTTCGCCGGCGGCATGTTCGTGATGCTGGGCGTTGCGGGCATGTGGCTGTCGGGGTTCCAGACCGCCGCGTCGGCGGTGGAGGAACGCGCGCCCGGCACCAGTTTCCACACGGTCGCCCGCGCCATGATGGCGGCGGTGGCGGTCGCGGCTTTGTTCTACAGCCTCATCATCCTGGCGTCGGCATCGCTGGCGCCATGGCGCGACCTGACGTCGGGCGCGCTGCCGGTCGCTGCCGCCTTCGACCATGCGCTGGCGGGAGGGCTGGCCACCAAGGGGATCATCCTGGTCGCCATGGCGTCCCTGCTCAAGACGTGGAACGCGATGCACCTGTCCGCGACGCGCGTCATCCTGGCGCAGGCGCGGGCGGGGTTCCTGCCCGCCAGCCTCGCCCATATCGACGCGCGCACCGGCGCGCCGCGGCGGGCCGCGCTGCTGGTGGGGCTGTGGACCTGCCTTGGCGTGCTGGCAGGGCGCGGGGCGATCGGCCCGATCATCTCCATGGGGACGATGTGCACCACCGCCATCGCCGCGGTCGCGATGCTCGCGCTGATGCGGCTGCGCAGCCGCGACAAGGGCGCGACTCCGCCCGCTTTCGTGCTGGCAGGGGGCAGTCCGCTGCTGGTCGCGATCAGCATCGGCGCCGCCGTGGTGGCGAGCGCCGCCATCGCCACGCCGTTCGGCGTCAGCGACGGGATGCCGGTCGAAATCTGGCTGATGCTCGGCTGGCTGGCGCTGGGCGGCGGGATGGTGATGGCGCAGCGGCTGCTGATGGGCGCGCCGACGGTGCAGCCGGCTTAAAGCAATATCAATTGCGCGACCGGCGCGAAGCTGCGGCGGTGCAGCGGGGTCGGCCCATGTTCGCGCAAGGCGGCGAGATGCCGGGCGCTGCCATAGCCCTTGTTCGTGTCCCAGCCATAATGGGGATGCTGCGCGGCGGCCTCCACCATCATCCGGTCGCGGCTTTCCTTGGCGATGATCGAGGCGGCCGCGATCGACAGGCATTTGGCGTCGCCCTCCACGATCGCGGTCGAGGCCCAGCGCCATGTCGGGCAGCGATTGCCGTCCACCAGCACATGCGCGCAATCATGGCTCAACGCTTCCACCGCGCGGGTCATGGCCAGCATCGTCGCCCAGAGAATGTTGATCTGGTCGATCTCTTCCACGCTGGCGACACCGACGCCCCAGCAGAGTGCGCGCGCCTTGATCTCGACCTCCAGCGCTGCCCGGCGTTTGGCCGTCAATTGCTTGCTATCGTTGAGGCCGTCGGGGCAATCCTCCGCGCGGAGGATGACGGCGGCGGCGACCACCGGTCCCGCCAGCGGACCACGCCCCGCTTCGTCCACGCCGGCGACCAGGCCTGGATGATAGCGCATCTCGTGGCAAAAATCAGGCATGGTCGGAATAGCGCGCAGCCAAGGCCGCTGCGTCCCAGCCGGTCGGGTCGACCGCCGCCAACAGATGGTAGAAGGGCGTCAGACCCAGCGCATGGCCCATCGGACCATGGCCCTGCCCCAGCCCCGGCGCAGCGGCCAGAACCGCCGCGACGAAGGCTTCCGCCCGGTCGGCCGCGTCGGCCAGCGACAGGCCACCGCCCAAGCCGGTCGCGATGGCGCTGGCCAAAGTGCAGCCGGTGCCATGGCTGTTGCGGGTTTCGATCCGCGCGACCGCATAGTCCGCGACCATATCCTCATCGATCAGCAGATCGTGGATCAACGGGCGATCGTCGTCGGCCTGCTGCGGCAGATGCCCACCCTTGGCGAAGATGACCGCGCCGGTGCGATCGCGCAGCGCCTGTCCGGCCGCCTCCAGCCCGCCGATATCGCCGATCGCCATGCCGGTCAGCGCTTCCAACTCCGGCACATTGGGGGTGATGACGCTCGCCACCTGCATTAGCGAATCGAATGCGACGACGGTCGCCTCGTCCGCCAGCAGCGATCCGCTGGTCGCGACCATGACCGGATCGAAGACGATCGGAACGCCATCAAGTTGCGCGAGTAGCGCCGCCACGGCCGCCGCCGTTTGCGCGCTGCCGATCATGCCGATTTTCACCGCATCCACGCCGATGTCGCTGATGCAGCTTTCGATCTGCGCCAGCACCATGGCGGTCGGCACCGGATGGACACCCTGCACGCCCAGCGTGTTCTGCGCCGTGAGCGCGGTGATTGCAGTCATGGCGTGGCCGCCCAGCATCGTCACGGTCTTGATGTCCGCCTGGATACCCGCGCCGCCCCCGCTGTCGGAACCGGCGATGATGAGGATGCGCCCAGGCTTCATCCCTTGAAGTGCCGCTCCGTCGAGGCGGGATTGTTCGCCAGCGCCTTGCCCACGCGGCTGGGCCGGTCCATCAGTTCGCCGCCGCAATTGGGGCAGCGATCGTCCAGCGCCTCGGCGCAGGGGGCGCAAAAGGTGCATTCGAACGAACAGATGAACGCACCGGGTTCGTCGGCGGGCAGGTCCGTGCCGCAGCGTTCGCAATCGGGGCGCATCTCAAGCATCACGCCGCCGCCTTCTCGACCGCCGCGCAGATGCGCTCCACCACATCCTTGACCTGATCCGCCTTGTCGCCTTCCGCCATCACGCGGATCACCGGTTCGGTGCCGGACGGGCGGATGACGAGGCGGCCGGTGCCGTCCAGTTCCGCTTCCGCCTGCGCGATCACGCGCTTGACCTCGTCATGCTCCAGCGGCTTGCCACCGGAGAAGCGGACATTCTTGAGCAGTTGCGGCACGGGATCGAACTGGTGCAGCGTCTCGCTGGCGGGCTTGCCCGAACGCACCAAGGCCGCCAGCACCTGCAACGCCGCGACCGTGCCGTCGCCGGTGGTGGCGTAATCGGACAGGATCATGTGACCGGACTGTTCGCCGCCCAGATTGAAGCCGCCCTCGCGCATCCGTTCCAGCACATAGCGGTCGCCGACCTTGGTGCGCTCCAGCGCGATGCCCCTGGCCGCCAGGAAGCGTTCGAGGCCAAGATTCGACATGACCGTGGCGACCAGCCCACCGCCGCGCAATGTGCCCTCGGCCATGAAATTGGCGGCGATCAGCGCCATGATCTGGTCGCCGTCGACGATCTGGCCCTGTTCGTCCACGACGATCAGCCGATCGGCGTCGCCGTCCAGCGCGATACCGACGTCGGCGCCGGACGACACCACGGTTTCCTGCAACAGCAAAGGCGCGGTCGATCCGCAGCCGTCGTTGATGTTGGTGCCGTTGGGCGTCACACCGATCGCCACGACCGTCGCGCCCAGTTCCCACAGGGCCGACGGCGCGACCTGATAGGCGGCACCATTGGCGCAATCGACCACGATCTTGAGCCCGTCGAGGCGCAGGTCGGCGGGAAAGCTGGACTTGACCGCATGGATATAGCGGCCGCGCGCATCCTCGACCCGGCGGGCGCGCCCGATATCCTTGGATGCGGCAAGCGGGATATCCTGCCCGATCAGCGCCTCGATCTTCAGCTCATCCTCGTCCGACAGCTTATAGCCGTCCGGCCCGAACAATTTGATCCCATTGTCGAAATAGGGATTGTGGCTGGCCGAGATCATGACGCCCAGGTCCGCGCGCATCGAATGGGCGAGCAGCGCGACCGCCGGCGTCGGGATCGGCCCGAACTGGACCACGTCCATCCCCACGGCGGTGAAGCCCGCGACCAGCGCATTTTCGACCATATAGCCCGACAGGCGGGTATCCTTGCCGATCACCACGCGATGGCGATGGCTGCCGCGCAGGAAATGGGTGCCGGCGGCCATGCCGACCTTCATCGCCAGTTCCGCCGTCATCGGCCATTGGTTGGTGCGGCCGCGGATGCCGTCGGTGCCGAAATATTGCCTGCTCATGCCACTTCCTTGCACCCATCGGGGCCGCCCGATCAACCCGCCGCGATCGCATGAGCAATCTTTAATCGACTTTCCATGCATCCGGCGGCATCCGGGGGTGATGGAAAATTTCAACGCCTTTGTCGACGGCCTGTCCGCCGCCGTCTTTTTCAAGGTGCCGCTCTTTGGCGCGCAGATCGAACTGATCGTGCTCTATCTGGCGCTGCCGATGCTGTTCTTCACGCTCTGGCTGGGCTTTCCCAACATCCGTCAGGTCGGGCGCGCGATCCATATCCTGCGCACGCAGCCGCAGGAAGGCGAGGCGAAGGGCGATGTCAGCCAGTGGGCAGCGCTCTCCACCGCGCTGTCGGGTACGATCGGCCTCGGCAATATCGCCGGCGTCGCGGTGGCGCTGACCATGGGCGGGCCCGGCGCGATCTTGTGGATGTTCATCATCGGCTGGTTCGCGATGACGGTGAAAATGGCGGAGGTCACGCTGGGCCTCAAATATCGCGTGTTCGACGCGCAGGGCCATGTCCATGGCGGGCCGATGTATGTGCTCAAAGCCGTGGGCGCGGCGCGCGGCTGGCCCAAGGTCGGGCTCGTGCTGGGCGGCGCCTACGCCTTTTTCGCGCTGTTCGGAGCGATCCCGATGGTGCAGGTCAACCAGAGCTTCGCGCAGGTGAAGGTCGTCACCGGCCTGACCAACGGCTGGGCCTATGGCGTGTTCCTGGCCGGCGCGGTGGCGCTGGTGACGCTGGGCGGCGCGGCCTGGCTGGGCGAGGTGGCCAAGCGGCTGACCCCGCTCAAGGTCAGCGTCTATCTGCTGGGCGTCGTGGCGATCCTGATCCTGCATCTTGGCGAGATACCCGCCGCGCTGGCGCTGATCTGGAATGGCGCATGGAGCGGACAGGCCGCGACCGGCGGCGCGGTCGGCGCTTTCGTCGCGGGGATGCGGCGCGCTGTCTTCGCCAGCGAGGCGGGCGTGGGGTCCGCCGTCATGGCGCACAGCCTGGCGCGGACCCAGCATCCGGTATCGGAAGGGCTGGTCGCGCTGCTGGAGCCGCTGCTCGGTACGATGATCGTGTGTGCGCTGGGCGGCCTGGCGCTGGTGGTCGCGGGAACGTGGAATACGGGGCTGGAAGGGATCGCGATCACATCGGCCGCCTTCGCCCAGGTGTCGCCCTGGTTCCCCTGGCTGCTGGCGGTCGTCGTCTTTCTGTTCGCCTATTCGACACTGGTCGCCTGGGGCTTTTATGGCTTGCAGGCCTGGGGCTATCTGTTCGGCAACGGGCCGCGGGCGCAATGGACGTACAAGATCCTCTATGTCGTCGCCCTGCCCCCCGCCGCCGCGATCGACCTGGGCCGCGTGGTCGGCATCGTCGACAGCAGCTTTTTCCTGATGGCCATCCCCAACGTCATTGCGCTGTATCTGTGCGCCGGGGAATTGCGGCGGGACGTCCGGGCCTATCTGGCGAAAGAGGCCTAAGGACCATCAACATTCAGCCCTGGTTTCAGCCGCGCATCTTCTGAACGGCAAAAGGCCCCGCTCCTTCCGGAGCGAGGCCTTTTTTTCACGGCCAGGGATCAGATCAGATCTTGTCGCCGAGCGCACCCTTGACCGAACCGGACACGTCCTGGACGGTGCCCTTGGCCTTCTGCGCCTTGCCTTCGGCTTCCAGCCGTTCATTGTCGGTCGCCTTGCCGATGCCTTCCTTGACGGCACCAGCCGCCTTGTTGCCTGCGGCCTTCAGCTTGTCGGTTGCTTCGCCCATGTCATTACTCCTTCAGGGTGGTTGCAAGTTTCAACGATGCACCGCACAAAGGGTTGCCGACGATACGCAGGCGAAACGAAGCTTTTACAGGGGCTTTTCGTAAATCTGATAGATTTTGTTAACGGTGCTGTTGATCGCCTCGGCGATGCCGTTCATGCCCTGATTGTCGTCCAGCACCCAGCCGATCTCGCCCCGCGTCGATCCATAATCGGCGATCGCCTGACGACGGATGGTTTCGATCATCATGAAGGCGAGCTGGCCCGCCATGCGCGAGCTTTGCAGGCGCTGCACCACGCCCATCAGCGGCACCCGCATGGTGCGCGCCTGAGGCTTGCGCAGCCAGCGCAGCAGTTTGATCCAGCCGAAGGGGAAAAGCGCGCCATTGAGCGACTTGGTCGCTTCGTTGAGGTCCGGCAGCGTCATCATGAACGCGACCGGCTCGCCGTCCAGTTCGGCGACCATGATAAGGTCTTCGAACACGATCGGCTTTAATTTCTTGCCGGTATGCGCGATTTCCGCGTCGGTGATCGGCACGAAGCCCCAATTATTGCCCCAGGCGTCGTTCAGGATCGCCAGGATGGTCGCGGCCTCGGCATCGAATTTCGACTTGTCGACCCGGCGGATGCGGATGCGGTCGTTATTCTCTCCCGACTTGATGATGCGCTGGATCAGCGGTGGAAAATCGCGCGTGATGTCCAGTTCATAGGTTTTGAGCTGCTTGACCGGGACGTAGCCCGTTCCCTCGATCATCGCCTGATAGGCCGGGCTGTTATGCCCCATCATCACCGTAGGCGGATGGTCGTGCCCCGCGATCAACAGGCCCGGCTCTTCCCAGATCGACAACGATATCGGCCCCAGCACGCGGGTCATGCCCTTTGCGCGCAGCCAATCCTCCGCCGTCGCGATCAATGCCTTGCCGGTCTCCGCGTCCTCCGCTTCGAACAGGCCGAAATTGCCGGTGCCCGGCCCCATCCCCTGTTCGACCGGCTGTTCCAGCGCGAGATGATCGATATGGGCGGAAATGCGGCCAACCACCGTCCCGCCGCGGCGGGCGAGGAAATATTGCGCCTCGGCATGGCCGAAAAAGGGGTTCTTACCCGGCGTCAGCAGTTCCTTCACCTCCGCCTTCAACGGCGGCACCCAGGCGGGATCGTTGGCATAGAGGCGCCAGGGCAGGTCGATAAAGGCCTTCAAATCGGCCTTGCCGGAAACGGGGGTGATGACCAGATCAGATTGCGCCACTTATGCCGCCTTCGAGGAAATTACGGGATGGATGTGCAGTTCGCCCCTTGTTGCCGGAATGTCAATCAGGTGCGCCGGGCGGGGCGACAACATGGTGAATATGTCATGGTGCTGCCATGATCTCAGCGCATTTGGAGGCTAGGACCGCCCGCATGACTGTGCATGATCCCATATTGGCCGCCGCCCAGCGCGCGCGCGCCGCGATCCCCGACGACAGCGCGATGCTGCGTGCCGCGGCCGAACTGACGCGCGACTATGCGGTCGCCAATCCACGCATCTACTGGCCCGACCTGCTGGCGTCCGCGCTGCTGGGCTGGGGCGCGCTGGCCGGCGCGATTCTGGCGGAGAATGTGGCCGTGGCGATCGCCTGCGCGTTCGTTGCCATGCTGGCGCTCTACCGCGCGGCCAGCTTCATCCATGAGCTGACCCACATCCGCAAGGGCGCGCTGCCCGGCTTTCGCCTGGGCTGGAACCTGATCGTCGGCATTCCGCTGATGATCCCCTCCTTCATGTATGAAGGGGTTCATACCCAGCATCATGCCCGCACCCGCTATGGCACTGCCGAAGACCCGGAATATCTGCCGCTGGCGCTCATGAAGCCCTGGTCGCTGCCGCTGTTCATCCTCGTCGCCTCGCTGGCGCCGGTGGGCCTGATCCTGCGCTTCGGCGTGCTGACGCCGCTGTCGCTGCTGATCCCGCCGCTGCGCGCCAAGGTGGTGGCGGAACTGTCGACCCTGTCGATCAATCCATCCTATCGTCGCCGTGCGCCCGAAGGCGATTTCGCCCGCATGTGGATGTGGCAGGAAGCGGGCGCATCCCTGTTCGCGCTGGCGCTGGTCGGCAGCGTCTTCGCCTTCGGCTGGAAGCCGTTGCTCGTCTATATGGCGATCCATTCGGCCATGACCGTCATCAACCAGTTGCGCACACTGGTCGCGCATCTGTGGGAGAATGAGGGCGAGCCGATGACGGTGACGGCGCAATATCTCGATTCGGTCAACGTGCCCCCGCCCGGCACGCTGCCCGCGCTCTGGGCACCGGTGGGCCTGCGCTATCATGCGCTACACCATCTGTTGCCCAGCGTCCCCTATCATGCGCTGGGCAAGGCCCATGCCCGGCTGATCGCCACGCTGGACGGGGAATCGCCCTATCATCGCGGCAATTATCCGGGGATGCTGCCGCTGGTCGGCAAGATCGCGCGCAGCACGATGGTGGCGCGCTGAGGCGGATCGATTAATTTCCGTTGCCTGTTGAAACCTGATTTGGCGCGGCCTATATCGGGGTCGTTCCGGTCTCTTTCCCCTCCCCCTATGAGGATCGGAACGCCCCCTCTGGAGGCCCCGCGCGACACCCCTTGGTCGCCGGGGCCTTTTTATCTGGCCGCCGGTTCCCGCCTCGCGGCCATCACTCTTCGGTCCTGAACAACACGGTTTCGCCGACCAGCAGGAACAGGAAGAAGGGCGCCCAGGCGGCCAGCACCGGCGGATAGGCGCCGAGACTCCCCATCGCGAGCGAGAAATTGTCGGCGACGAAATAGGCGAAGCCCAGCGCCATCCCCAGCACCGCGCGCATGAACAACTGGCCCGACCGGGCGAGACCGAAGGCGGCGACCGACCCCAGGATCGGCATCAGCAGCGCAGACAGCGGCCCCGACAGCTTGTGCCACAGGCTGCCCTCCAGCTCCGCGGTCGGTCGGCCGGCGTCATGCAAGTCCGATATCGCCGCTTCCAGTTCGCGGAAGGTCAGCGCGTCGGGATCGACCTTCGCCAGGGTGAATTGGTCCGGGCGGATGTCGCGGCCGAAACGGACGGTGCCGACATTGCGGACAGTACCGCGCGCCACGTCGAACTGGCGCGCGCCTTCCAGCAGCCAGCTCTTGCTGGCGGCGTCATAATGGCCCTTGGGCGCCTGGACGATGGTCGTCAGGCTGTTGTTGATGCGATTGTAGATCTGGACCTTGCGCAACTGCACCTCGGTCCCGCGCCCTGCCACGATCGCCGCGTTGACCAGATTGTTGCCGTCGCGCACCCAGGGATTGCTCTTGACCCCGCTGTCGCGCGGGATCGGACCGTAATCCACCGCCTGCCAGGCGCTGAGCGCCGCGGTCGAGCGAGCGACGATCCGTTCGTTGAAGACGAAGCTGATGGCGGACACGCCCAGCGCCGTCACGATCAGCGGCGCCAATATCTGGTGCGCGGACAGGCCCGCCGCCTTCATCGAGATGATCTCGCTATTCTGGTTGAGCGTCGCCAGCATGACCAGCGTGCCGAGCAGCACCGAAAAGGGCAGGAACCGCGCGACGATCTGCGGCGCGCGCAGTCCCACATAATGCCACAATTCCGGGTCGCCATTGCCGGGATAGGCCAGCACGTCGCCCGAATTGCCGAGCAGGTCGAGCGTCTGGAGAACGACGACCAGCAGCGCCAGCACGGCGAAGGTCCGGGTCAGGAACAGGCGCGCCATATACCAGCTGATCTGGCGCGACGGGAAGAAATTGAACTGCATGGGTCAGGCCGCTCCTTCCGCGGCGGGTCGGCGTCGGCCGAAGCGCAGCAGCCGGAGGATCTGCTTGCCGAGCTTGGAGAAGGCAACTTCGAGGGCGCCGATCGGCTGCCCGCCGGGTCGATTGGCGATCACATGATACATCCACAGCACCAACCCGGACGCCAATATGAACGGCCCCCACAACGCGATGATCGGGTCCACCTTGCCCAGCGCGCCGATGCTTTCGCCATATTGGTTCACCTTGTGATAGGTCACGATGAACACGATCGAAAGGAAGACGCCCAGCGCGGAGGTCGATCGCTTGGGCGGAATGGCGAAGGCCAGCGCCGCGAGCGGCAGCAGGAACATGAACACCACCTCGACCATGCGGAAATGGAAATTGGCGCGCACTTCGGCCTTCAGCTTGTCGGGCGTGGCCGGGCTGCGGCCGATCACCATCAGTTCGGGAATCGTCTTTTCCCGATCGACGTCGCGGCCACGAAAATTCTCGATCTGCGGCAGGTCGATCGGCAGGTCGTGGCTGGAGAAGGAGAGGATGCGCGGCGTCTTATATTTGGGCGCGTCGTTCACCAGCACGCCGTTGCGCAGGCGGAAGATGATGACGTCGGGATCATCGGTGGCGAGGAAGGTGCCCTGCGCCGCCGTGACCGCGACCGACTGGCCGTCGCGGCTGACCGCCCGCACGAAGATGCCCTGCAGGTTGCGGCCTTCGTCCAGGCTGCGTTCGATCCGCAGCGTCATGCGCTTGCCCAGATTGGTGAATTCGCCGACCTTGATCGAGGCGCCGAGCGCGCCGGAGCGCAATTCGAATCGCAGCGCTTCATAGGCGTGGCGCGACAAGGGCTGGACGAAACCGACGATGCCGAAATTGAGCAGAGCCAGCGCGATCGCATACATATAGGGCACGCGCAGCAGCCGGCCGTAGGACAGGCCGACCGCGCGCATCACGTCCAGTTCCGACGACAGGGCGAGCTTGCGGAAGGCGAGCAGGATGCCGAGCATCAGCCCGATCGGGATGCCGAGCGACAGATATTCGGGCAGCATATTGGCGAGCATCCGCCACACGACGCTGACCGGCCCCCCTTCCGCTGCGACGAAATCGAACAGGCTGAGCATCTTGTCGAGGACAAGCAGCATCGCGGCGATCACGAGCGTGCCGAGCATGGGCACCGCGATCAGGCGGGCGAGATAACGGTCGGTGGCGGTCAGCATTCTCTAAGTCGTCGTCCCATCACCATGTTTTGGCCGCAAACCCCGCCCATATGCGAGTCAGGTAAAAATGCGGGGCGAACAGGGGCTCGCCGTCCGATGCATATCGGCGGCTATAGCTTCCAGGAGTCTGATGGTCATGGTAAAAGTTGCAATGGGTCTGATGTCGGTCGCAGCGCTGGTCGCGGCGATACCGGCCATGGCCCATGGCGAGGAAATCGCTAACGATCTGGGGCGGTGCGAGAGCAGCGCCAAGGGACCGGCCGTGCTGGTCGACGTCCGCGGTTTCGCCGCCGCCACCGGCAAGGTGCGCGTCCAGTCCTATCCCGCCACCAAGGCGGCGTGGTTGGCCAAGGGCGAATGGATCAATCGCATCGACACGGCGGTCAGGCCGTCCAATGGCACAATGCGATTCTGCGTGCCGGTGCCCAGGGCAGGCGAATATGGCATCGCCGTGCGGCACGATCGCGACGGCAATGGCAAGACCGATATTTCGCGGGACGGCGGCGGATTTTCCAACAATCCGGCGATCAGCATCTTCAACCTGGGCAAGCCGGGTGTGGAGAAGGCGGCCTTTCATGCCGGGCCAGGCGTGACGAAAATCACGATCAACCTCAAATATATGTGATCCAAAGCCATGGTCTGCGTCGCGCTCCTGTCCAATCCGAAGTCCACGGGCAACCGGCAGACCCTTCCGCTGGTGCGCAGCTATTGCGCCAGCAACCCCGACATCTTCCATTATGAAGTGGAACAGGTCGACCAGATCGGCCGGGCGTTCCAGACGATCGCCCGCGTCGATCCGGTCGTCATCGTCATCAATGGCGGCGACGGCACGGTGCAGGCCTCGCTGACCGAGCTTTACCAGGGCGAGCATTTCAAGGGCCGGGTGCCGCCGATCGCGGTGCTGCCCAATGGCAAGACCAACCTGATCGCGCTGGACCTTGGCATTCATGGCGACCCGATCAAGGCGCTGGAGCGGATCGTGCAGATCGCCAAGGCAGGCGTGGACGACCATGTCGTCGCGCGCGAACTGATCGCCCTGTCCGACGGCGCGGTCGGCAGCCGCCCGGTGCTGGGCATGTTTCTGGGCGGCGCAGGGCTGGCCGATTACATGCTCTATTGCCGCAACCAGATCTATCCGCTGGGCCTGTCCAATGGCCTGAGCCATGTCATCACCGCCGTTGCGGTGGTGTTTTCGCTGCTGTTCGGCATCCGCGCCAAGTTCCTGCCACCGTCGAGCCGGCCGGTCAGCATATCGCTGATCCGGGATGGCCAGCTGGTCGGGCGCTTCGCCGTGCTGATCGTGACCACGCTGGAACGGCTGCTGCTGGGCGTCGATCCGGGCGACAGCCGGCGCGGCAATATGAAGCTGATGGCGGTGGACCAGAACCTGCCCGCCCTGCTGCGGTTGGTATGGGCCAGCCTGTTCAAGCGGGTGGGTAAGCACAAGATGCACGGCATCCATCTGGAACAGGGCGACACCATCCGGATCGAGGGCGACCGCAGCAGCGTGATCCTGGACGGCGAATTGTTCGAAGCGTCGGAAGGCAAGCCGATCGTGCTGCGATCGACCCAGCCGGTGCCGTTTTTGCGGCTGGCGGCTTAAGGGCTGAGTTGCGACTGCTTTGGGTGGGAAGGCGACATTCCCCACGGCGTCATGCTGAACTTGTTTCAGCATCCATCGAGCCGAATAAACCATTGCTCTATCCAGAGGAATGGAGTCTGAAACAAGTTCAGGGTGACGATGCTTATATGTCCGATTCTGGTCGTTAGCAGACCTGCTGCGCAAAGGCCGGTCCTGCCAACGCGCGGGCGTGGTCGCGGATGCCTGACGGCCAGTCCTGCGACAACGAGTTGAACAGTTGTGCGTCCTTCGCGAACAGCGCCCGGATCGCGGCTTCATAGCCGGGCCGGTCGCCCGCCATCGCGGTCATGAAATGATAGGCGGCGTCCATCGCCGCGCGGGGGCTGGGCTGTTCGGTATCGGCCTTGCGCGCCGCTTCGACCAGTCGGCGCACCGTTGCGGAGGCGCCGCCGGGCTGGGTCGCGAGCCAGTCCCAATGGCGGGGGAGCAAGGTGATTTCGCGGGATTGTACGCCCAGCTTCGGGCGGCCCCTGCCCCGTGGCGCGTCGACCGCGGGACCGCGCAGGTCGATATCGACCTGACGACCGGTGGCGTCGTCGAACAGCAGGACGGCCTGGGCGTCGTCGCCCATGGCGCGCAGTGCCTCGCGCACTTCCCCGTCGTCGCCGGTAGCGATCCACAGATCGCCTGCAAAAGCCGTCAATGTCCGTTCCATGTCGAATCTCCTTCGACATGGCCATTATTACCCGGAATAAATTTAGTCAATATTACCCGGATAATTATTCCGGACGCAGCGCCACCCAGGTCGGCGCATGGTCGCTGGCCTTTTCCCGGCCGCGAAATGCCTTGTCGACCTGCGCATCGACCAGGCGGTCGGCGGCGGCTGGGCTGAGCAGCAGATGGTCGATGCGGAAACCGGCGTCGCGCGGCCAGCTGTTCGCCTGATAGTCCCAGAAGGTCCACACGCCGCCAGTGGGATGGCGGGCGAGAAGCGCGTCGGTCCAGCCGTCGCCCAGCAGGCGGCGATAGGCCTCGCGGCTTTCGGGTTGCATCAACGCATCGTCCTGCATCGCCTTGACCGAAAAAGTGTCTACGTCGCGCGGGATGACATTATAGTCGCCAGCCAGGATGGCGGGGATTTCCTCCGCCCATATTTCGGTCGCGCGGTCGCGCAGGCGCTTCATCCAGCGCAGCTTGTAATCGAATTTCGGACCGGGCTGCGGATTGCCGTTGGGCAGGTAGATGGACGCGACGCGCACGCCCTTCACATCGGCTTCCAGATAGCGGCTATGCTCATCCTCCGGCTCGCCCGCGAGGCCGCGGCGCACCTCCACAGGGGTTTCGCCACGCGCGAGGATGGCGACGCCGTTGAACCCCTTTTGCCCGTGCCAGATCACGCCATAGCCAGCCGCCTCGATATCCTTGACCGGGAAGGTTTCGTCGCTGGTCTTGATTTCCTGCAGGCAGGCGATGTCGGGCTGGGTTTCGTCCAGCCATTCCAGCAGGCGCGGCAGCCGCGCCTTGATGCCATTGATGTTGAAGGTGGCGATGCGCATGGCTGGCAATCCGTTCAATCTATGCGTGCTCCTGCGCAGGCAGGAGCCCAGTTCCAAGGTTCGGTCTGGGCTCCTGCCTACGCAGGAGCACGCGGATTTTCAAACGGAAGGATTCAGACCGAGAAGCTGGTCCCGCAACCGCAGCCGGCGGTCGCGTTGGGATTGGTCACCTTGAAGGCGGCGCCGCCGAGGTCGGAGACGAAATCGACCGCCGAACCGCGCACCAGATCCAGACTGACATCATCGACCACCAGGGTCACGCCATCGCGCTCGACCGACAGATCGTCCGCTTCCACGCCATCGGCCAAGCCGAAGCGATATTGGAAGCCGGAACAGCCGCCACCCTCCACGGCCAGCCGCAGGATCGCAGGCTTGCCCTGCTTGGCGGCGATCGCAGCGACACGCGCGGCAGCGGAAGGAGTGAGATCAATGTCGGCCATGCTGCCTAGATAGGGGCAAGCAAAAGGCCCGACAAGCCATAGGGTGCCGGGCCTTTGGCGAATTTCCGGGAAACCGGCCTTAGTCGGCGGCTTTTTCTTCCGCCTTGGTCGGGCCGCCCATGGCCAGCGGCGGCTTGGTGTTCATCGCGACCAGATAGTCGGGGCCGGCGACGAAGGGCAGCGGGTTGATCGCGGCGCCATCGACACGGACTTCATAATGGAGGTGGCTGCCGGTCGAGCGGCCGGTCGAACCCATCAGGCCGATGATCTGACCGCGCTTCACATAGCTGTTTTCGGCGACCAGCAGCTTCGACATGTGGCCGTAGCGCGTTTCCATGCCGCTTCCGTGCGAGATCTGGACGAGGTTGCCATAGCCGCTGGCCCAGCCGGCGCGGCTGATGATGCCGTCGGCGGTCGCGTGGATCGGGGTGCCGATCGGGCCGGGAATGTCGATGCCCTTGTGCATCCGGGCGGCGCGGTTGAACGGATCGGAACGGACGCCGAAGTTCGAGGTCAGGGTCAGCTTTTCGACCGGGCGGCCCGAGGGGATATAGGCCGCGGTCTTGGCATTGCCGTCCAGGCGCTGCAGGCTGGAGAAGAGGTTGGAGAAGCCGACGTCGGATGGCCCAAGCGGGCTGGTGTTGATTTCCGACGCATCGCCATAGGGATCGTCGCTTTCGGTGGCGTGGACCGGGGCGGTCGCGCAAAGCGCGCCGACAATCCCGATGCTGGCTAAAATCGTCTTAACCTTGCTCGTCTGGAACAAACGCGACCCGCGAGCATTTACCATGTGAAGAACCGACATGCAGACCCCGACTATGTCACCGGAGGCTTGATGCCCCTCGGCGCTTCCCGTGTTTAACTTATTGGCGACCTGGATCGCCCCCGCCGGATGCAGACTGCAAATCGCGGCTCATGTTGCAAGCGCGACGTAGAATTCTTCCGTCAGACCGGCCTGCCGACGCGCCGAGTCGTTGAACGGAGGCTTAACGCTGCCCCTAAAGTGGCGTTTCACAAGCATTTGGTAATGATTGGCGGCATCTACGCCCAATCGGTTCGTCGCCGCGACGAACCATTTCGTCCCTGCCGCGACATGGCGAATTTCGTCGGCCATGATGCGTCGCAGCATACGGCCGGATGCTACGTCACCCACCGCCTCGAACCGTTCGATCGTGGCCGGCGTGATGTCCAGCGCCCGCGCCTCCAGCACCATCGGCACGATGGCGAGCCGGGCGAGCGCATCGCCCGCCGTTTCCTCCGCCGCCTGCCACAGGCCGTCATGGGCGGCGAGCGCGCCATAATGGCTGCCCATCTGGCGCAGCCGGCGTTCGAGCAAAGCGAAATGCATCGCCTCCTCCGCGCCGACCTGCATCCATTCATCGGTGAAGGCCGCGGGGAATTGCCCACCGAACCGGCCGATCAGGTCGAAGGCGAGATCGATCGCGACGCATTCGATATGGGCGATCGCATGGAGCATGGCGATCCGCGCCCGATCCGAGCCGATCTTGCCGCGTCGGGGCATCTGGCCGGGCGGCAGCAATATAGGCGTGGCGGGCCGCGCCGGACGATCCGGCAGGACGACGTCGAACCGATGCGCCAGCCGCCCCTGTCGCCAGGCCCGCGCGACCGCGCGCGCGGCCATCAGCTTGGCGCGCGGATCGGGGGTCAGCAGGACATGGGCGCAACCCGCGCCCACGCTGGTTACGGCTGCCGGCAGGGTCAAAGCGCCTGCACCGCCTCCAGCACCTCTGCGGCGTGGCCCTTGACCTTCACCTTGGGCCAGACCCGCAGGATCGCGCCTTCCGCGCCGACCAGAAAGGTGGCGCGCTCGATCCCCATATATTTGCGACCATAGAGCGATTTTTCGACCCAGGTGCCGAACGCCTCGCACGCCGCCCCCGATTCGCCGGAGGCGAGGATGACGCGCAGGCCATATTTGTCGGCGAATTTCTTGAGCTTGCCCGCCTTGTCCTTGGAAATGCCCACGATCGGCACGCCAGCAGCGGCGAAATCATCGGCCAGCGCGGTGAAATCCTTCGCCTCGTTGGTGCAGCCGGGCGTGTCCGCCTTGGGATAGAAATAGACGACCAGCGGCTTGCCCTGATAGGCGTCCAGCGTGAAATCCACGCCGTCGGCGTCGGTCAGCGTCACGGCGGGGACGGACATACCCTGCTCCAGCATCATGCTTTCTCCTGATAGGGCGCGGCGAGCGCGGCCCAGGCTTCGCCCACGCATTGCCGCGCCTTGGCGTAGCTTGCAAGCAGCCCGTCCCAATCGGCCGCGCCACAGGCCCGCGCGACCAGCGACCGGGTGGCCTCCGCCGGCTCGGTGGATTTGGGCGACACCAGCCGCGACACCACCAGATAGCGGGTGATGAGGTCATGCGCCGCGATCAACTCCTCGGGCAGGTGGCCGGCCGCGACCAGTTCGGCGAGCGCCTGGCCCAGATCGGGGTCGAAGGCCATGCCGTGGCGGAACTGGTTCACATGGATCAGGAATTCCAGGTCCACGAGGCCGCCTGGCACCAGCTTGACGTCCAGATCGCTGGCCGGCGGCTTATGCCGGGCGATGTCCGCGCGCATCTTCACCGCCTGGCGCGCGAGATCGTCGAAATCGCGCGGGCGCCGGAGCGTTTCTGCCAGGATCTCGTCAAGCGCGGCCCGCGCCTGCGGCGAACCGAACACCGGCCGGGCGCGGGTGAGCGCCAGATGCTCCCACGTCCAGGCTTCTTCCCGCTGATATTTGGCGAAACTGTCGAGGCTGACCGCCAGCAATCCCTGCGCGCCGGACGGGCGCAGCCGCGTATCGACCTCGTAGAGCGGGCCGGACGCGGTATGGACCGACAGTGCGTTGGTGATGCGCTGGCCAAGGCGGTTGAAATATTGGGTCGCGCCCAGCGGTCGCGGCCCATCCGATTCGGTCGAGAAATCGCCGGTAAAAAGATAGACGAGGTCGAGGTCCGAGGCATGGGTCAGTACCTCGCCGCCCATGCGGCCCAACGCCAGGATAAGCATGTCGCCGCCCGGCACCTTGCCATGGGCGGTTTCGAATTCGGCCACGGTGGCGGCGGCCAGCGCCTCGATCGCGGCTTCGGCGACGCGGCCATAGCCCCTGCCCGCCTCCAGCGGATCGCCGCCACGAATGATCTGCGCACCCAGCGCGAAGCGTCGGTCGCCCACACGCTGGCGCACCCGGTCGAGCAATGCCTGATAATCCTCGCCCGGTTCCAATGCGCCCAGTTGCCGGGCCAGTTGCGGCACGGACGGCGGCGGATCGAAGGCGGAGGCGTCGATGAGGCCGTCGATCAGTTCGGCGCGGCGCCCCAGCGCGTCAGCCAGGGTCGGGGCGTGGCTCAATATCTCGGCCAGCAGTTCGACCAGCGCGGGACGTGCGGCGAGCAGCTTGAAGAAGTTGATCGCGCTCGGCAGCCGGCCGATCATGTCGTCGAGGCGATTGAGCGCGCGACTGGGGTCGGGCGCCTTGGCCAATGTGCGCATCAGGCCGGGCAGCAGCGCTTCGAGCGCCTCGCGCGAGGGCGCGCTGCGCAGCGCCCGGATCGTGCCGCCGCGCCAGCGCGTGATGCGGGCGAGCGGGGTTTCCGCGTCGGCAAAGCCGATCTCGACCAGTTGCGCCTTCAGCCGCTCCTCGTCCTGGGACAGCGCGGCATCATCCTTTTCGGGACTGAGCCGGTCATAGTTGCGGCCGACCCATTCGACATGCGGGCGCAACAGGTCGAGCAGCGCCGTCGCGTCGGGGAGGCCGTGCAGTTGCGCGACATTGTCGAGGCTGGCCGCCGCCTTGGGCAGTTCGTGGGTCTGGCGGTCCTCCACCATCTGGAGCCGATGCTCGATCGTGCGGAACAGGATATAGGCCTCGTCCAGCCGCGCGGCGACGTCGGTCTCGATCACATTCGCCGCGGCCAGCGCGGCCAGCGCCTCGCGGGTATTGCCCGATCGCAGCGACGGGTCGCGACCACCATGGATGAGCTGATGGACCTGGGCGAAGAATTCGACTTCGCGAATGCCGCCGCGTCCGCGCTTGAGGTCATAGCCCGGCCCGAACGCCTGCCCCTGCGCATAATGGTCGCGAATGCGGCGGCTGATGTCGACGATCGCGTCGATCGCGCCGAAATCCAGGCTGCGCCGCCAGACGAAGGGGCGAATCTGGCGCATGAAATAATCGCCGAGCGGGATATCGCCGGCGGCGGGGCGCGCGCGGATGAAGGCGGCCTGTTCCCAGCCCATCGCGGTCGATTCATAATAGCCGATCGCCGCCTCCACCGGCAGTGCGATCGGCGTCGCTTCGGGCGAAGGCCGCAGGCGCAGATCGACGCGGAAGACATAGCCGTCGCCGTCGCGGGCGGTGAGCAGTTCGCTCATGCGGCGGCCGATGCGGACAGCCGCGTCGGCGACATCCTCCCGCTCGCCATGCGGCAGGGTGGCGGGATCGTAGAGCAGGATCGGATCTATATCCGACGAATAGTTCAGCTCCCGGCTGCCATGCTTGCCCAGCGCGAGGACGACGAAGCCGCGATGGTCGGCGTCTGGATAGCGTTCCTGCATCGCGGCCGCGAGCGCTTCTTCCAGCGCCTGGTCGGCAAAGTCGGACAGGGTGCGGGTGACGCGATCCATGTCCCAGGCGCCCGCCAGGTCGGCGGCGGCCACCGCCAGCGCGATCGCCCCGCGACGGCGGCGAAGCGACCGGGCGACACCGTCTTCCGGGCTGCCCGCCGCTTGCGCCGCGGCGAGCGCGCCGTCATGGTCGCCGGCCGCCAGCCGCTCGGTCACGGCCGGGAAACGGTCCAGCGCGCGCGCCAGAAAGGGCGAATGGCCCCTGATGCGGGTTTCGGTTTGCAGCCAGTCGGTCACATTGCTCTCCCTTATCTTCGGGCGCTATCGCTTGGGCTTGCGACGAATGCCAGAAACTTTTGGGTTACAAAGCCGTTCAGTCCTTATGGACATCCAGCACAAATCTTCAGGCCGATCGGCAGCGGGGCGCGAAAGCGGCAGCGGTCGAATCGTGACCGTCGATGTGCCGGAACCATATGAAGGCGTCGGCAATGCCCTGCGCGCGACCTATGCGCCCGGCCGTGACGGGGTGCCCGACGACATGATGGCGCTGCTGGCGAAGCTGGACCGGCACTGACCGGCCACGCCTTCGCCAAATGATGGCAGGGCTTTATTTACCCATTTTGGATAGAAGTCGGCGCTTGTCATTCCAGAAAAGTCGCACGTCCATGCTCTATCGCAATTTCGCCATCGCTACGCTGCTGGCCGCCCCCCTGATCGTGATGGCCACCCAAGCCCTTTTGCCCAAGCACGAACCCGCACCGCAGGGCCAGTCCGCCATCATAGCCGACGTGCCACCGCCGCCCGTGCCCGTACCGGTTGCGCCGGTCGTGACGCCCGGCGCGCCGACGGTCGATGCCGCCTCGTCCTTCGGCCAGCCCATGGCCGGGGCGGACCAGCCTGCGCTGGCCCCCGGCGCCGGTCTGCCCGACACGTCCGCGCCGCCGATCAGCGGTGGCATGGCCCCCGGCTTTTCGCCGCAGGATGCCCCCGCCGGATCGCCAAACGCGGAATAAGGGTCAGATTGCACCCTGGAACGTGTCGCACTGGGCAGGATCGCCGGTCGACAGCCCCTTGCGCAGCCATTCCATGCGCTGCGCGCTGGTGCCATGGGTGAAGCTTTCGGGCACCGGCCGCCGGCCGGCCGATTTCTGGAGCGTGTCGTCGCCGATCGCTTCGGCCGCACGCATCCCTTCCTCCAGGTCGCCCGCCTCCATCAAATTGGTGTCGCGCGCGGCCCATACGCCGGCATAGCAGTCGGCCTGCAATTCCATCTTCACCTGAAGCGCATTGCCTTCGGCCTCGGATGCGCGCTGCTGCGCCTTGCGGATCTTGTCCGCCTCGCCGGTGATGGTCTGGATATGATGGCCGACCTCATGCGCGATGATATAGCCGATCGGGAAATCGCCGGGCGCGTTGAAGCGGGTTTCCATCTCATTGAAGAAATCGGTGTCGAGATAGATGCGCTGGTCCGCCGGGCAGTAGAAAGGCCCCATGGCCGATTGCGCCGCGCCGCAGCCCGACTGGCCGTTCTGGCTGTAGAAGACCAAAGTCGGCGGGGGATATTGCTGCCCTTCCGCCTTGAAGATGTCGGTCCAGCGGCGTTCGGTCGATCCCAGCACCTTGAGCGAGGTGCGCTGGACATCGGTGAGCTGGCCGGCCGCGGGTCGCTCGGTCTGGACCTGCTGTCCTCCTCCGCCGCCGCCGATCAGGCTGAGCGGGTTGATCCCCATCACCACCATGATGATCAGCACCACGACGATCCCGCCGCAGCCGAAACGGCTGCCGATCAGCGGCAGCAACATGCCCAGTCCGCCACCCAATCCACCGCCGCCCAGGCCGCCGCCGCTACGGCCGTCCTGCACCTCGTAATGACTGCTTTCCTGTTCGTCGTCGAGCCGCATGGCGCCCTCCCTTTCTCTTGATCGTTGCCTACGCGATTCAATGCGTTCGGGGAACAGTCCGCCGACGCGAAGGTTGCGGCGGGCCGTGATTTGTTACGAGACATTAAGTTGGAATAGCGGCGTCAAAGACTATATTGCACTGCGACATGGCTGATACCGAACCCTTGGGCACCGAGGCGAAACCGCTTCGTCGCGCCCGCACACCCCTCCCCCTCCCCCGCGAAGTCGCGTTGCTGCTGCAGGGCGGCGGGGCATTGGGATCCTTTCAGTCCGGCGTCTATGAACGGCTGGACGAACTGGGTGTCGACGTCAGCTGGGTCGCGGGCATATCGATCGGCGCGATCAACGCGGCGATCATCGCGGGCAATCTGCCGCATCGGCGGCTCAGCCGGCTCAAGAAATTCTGGTACACCGTGTCGGGCGGGATGCCCAACATGATCCTGCCGGAAATCGACCATATTCGCGAAGCGATGCATCTGGGCGCGGCGAGCGTGGTCGCCGGATTCGGCGTGCCGGGCATGTTCCGTCCGCGCCTCTGGCCCGCCACCCTGATGCCCGAAGGCACGCCGGGTGCGATCAGCTTCTACGACAGCGCGCCATTGAAGGACACGCTGGACGCCTGCGTCGACTGGGATTTGCTCAACGACGGCCCCGTCCGCCTGTCGGTGGGCGCTGTCGACGTGGAAACGGGCAATTTCGCCTATTGGGACACGCGCGGCCCCGGCGGCAATACCCGGATCGACGCGCGCCACATCATGGCGTCGGGCGCCCTGCCCCCCGGCCTGCCCCCGATCGAGATTGACGGGCGCTGGTATTGGGACGGCGGCATCGTGTCCAATACCCCGCTGGCCCATGTCCTCAATCACCAGACCGAGGATATGCTGGTGTTCCAGGTCGACCTCTTCCCCGCCGAAGGGCCGATGCCGCGGCAGATGACCGACGTCTATTCGCGCATGAAGGACATCCAGTATAGCAGCCGCACCCGGCAGGTGACGGACCAGTATCTGCGCCTGCGCCGCGAGCATGGCGCGATCAAGGCGCTGCTCGACAAGCTGCCGCCCGAATTGCAGGGCGAAACGGAAGCCCAGCGCCTGCGCGAGATGCTGGATGGCGGATCGGTCAACATCGTCCACCTCATCTACCGATCGCGCGCCTGGGAAAGCGGCGCGAAGGATTTCGAATTTTCCCGCGCGACCATGCTCGACCATTGGAGCCAGGGCCGCGACGCGGTGGAGGAAGTGATGCACAAGGGCGACCTGATCGCGCGCAATATCCTCGACGGCAAGAGCGCGACATTCGACCTCGACGAACCGGATCATCTCAAGGAGAAAAAGGCATGAGCAAGTCGGAGTCTGGAAAGTCCTTGGCGGGCAAGACCGCGCTGATCACCGGGTCCACATCCGGCATCGGCCTGGCCTATGCCAAGGCGCTGGCCGGCGAAGGCGCCAATGTCGTCATCAACGGGTTCGGCGACGCCGATGGAATCGAGAAGGAGCGCGTCGGGCTGGAGGCGCTGAGCGGCGCCAAGGCGCTCTATTCGGGCCACGACCTGACCAAGGTGGAACAGATCGAGGCGATGATGAAGGACGCCGCCGACACATTCGGCGGGGTCGACATCCTGATCAACAATGCCGGAATGCAGCATGTCGCACCGGTGGAGGATTTCCCGGTCGACAAGTGGAACCTCATCATCGCGCTGAACCTCAACAGCGCCTTCCACACCAGCCGGCTCGCCATTCCCTATATGAAATCGAAGAAATGGGGACGCATCATCCAGACCGCATCGGCCCATTCGCTGACCGCATCGCCGTTCAAAAGCGCCTATGTGACAGCGAAACACGGGCTGGCGGGCTTCACCAAGACGGTGGCGCTGGAAGTGGCGACCGACGGCATCACCGCCAATTGCATCTCGCCCGGCTATGTCTGGACGCCGCTGGTGGAAAACCAGATCCCCGATACGATGAAGGCGCGGAACATGACGCGCGAGCAGGTCATGAACGACGTGCTGCTGGCCGGCCAGCCGACCAAGCAGTTCGTGACGGTCGAGCAGGTCGCCGCCATGGCGCTGTTCCTGTGCAGCGATGCCGCGGCCAACATCACCGGCGCCAATATGAGCATCGATGGCGGCTGGACCGCACAATAGGATAGAAACGCCCATCGGCCGTTGACCGGCCGATGGGCGATTTTGTCATATCGACGTCGGATTCAGCAGGCGTAGCACCGATTGCAGCCCGTCCTCGCTGGTTGTCGCCAGAGCGAGCGGGCGATCGGCCAGGCCGTCATGCTGGCTGTTGAGGAACAGGATCGCGTCGGATGCGCCAAGCGCATCGATCGCCATGCGGGTGATGCGGCCCTGCCGCTCGGCGGCGTCGGGGGCCAGGCGGACGGCGTTGCGCGGGGTGAAGCGCCGCCCGGACATGCTGCGGCCGCCATTGGGCGAAGGCTGGGCCGGATCTGCCGGCGTATCGATCGCCATGATCAGCTTTTCAACGTCACGATGCCAACCACGCCCGGCTTGGTCGAGGGGTTGGAAGCATTACCCTTGGGCGGCTTCTCCGCCTTCGGCTTGCGCACTTCGCGATTTGATTTCTTCTGGCTCTTGGCCATGGTTAGTCCTTCCTGAAGATCGGCAGATAAGAGCGATTTTTCATCCTATGGAATCATCTGCCGCCTCGGAGCCGCAGGCCATGAGAGGCAAATCGCATAAATATTACAACGCGGCGCGCGCCGCCTCGTCTTCGGCGCGGAATTCGGCGACGATCGCCTCATCTTCGGACAGGACCGCGCGCGTGGCGCGGCGACGCTCGGCGCCCGCGGCCAGTTCCGCCTCGCGGCCCCAGGCATTGGCCGCCCGCTGCGCGATCTGGCGCGCATTGGGCAGGGTTTCGGACGATGCGCGCGCCTGGTGCAACGATTGCTGCGCAAGGCAGAATGCGGATGTCTGGGCCATGGGACAGGCTCCTTTTTTCGAGCTAAAGAATGGAAACGGAGCGGCGGCAAGAGGCGCATGAAAATCAGCGCAGACGCGGCCGCGCCGCAACAGGTCGGACGATCATAAGGACGCATGACGCGCCGAATCGTTCCTTTCACTTGTGAAATGGTGTCGCGGCATGCCGATTTCAAGGACGCGCCCGACGACAGGAGAAACTCCCCCTTTAACAGTCGTAAAATCCCCTTATGCTCGCGTCCAGCAAGGGAGATTATCAACATGCGCCATGCGCTCACGGCCGTTCTGGCCGCAGCCAGCCTTTCGTCCATCGCCACCGCCCAGACCGTGCCGACCCCGCCGCCCGCGCAGAGCGCCATCGGCGCGGCGGTGGCCAAGGACATGGACGGGCTGATGACGCTCTATCGCGACCTGCACGCCAATCCCGAACTGTCGTTGCAGGAAGTCAACACCGCGGCCAAGCTCGCCAAGCGCCTGAAGGCGCTCAAGTTCGACGTCACCGAAAAGGTCGGCGGCACCGGCGTCGTTGCGGTGATGAAAAACGGGTCCGGCCCGACGCTGCTGATCCGCGCCGACATGGACGGGCTGCCCGTGGTCGAGCAGACGGGGCTTGAGTTCGCGTCCAAGGTCCGCACCAAGACGCCCGAAGGGGTCGAGACCGGCGTCATGCACGCCTGCGGCCACGATACCCATATGACCGCCTTCATCGAGACGGCCAAGCTGCTCGCCGCCCGCAAGGATGCGTGGAAAGGCACACTGGTCATGATCCTGCAACCGGCCGAGGAAGTGGGCAAGGGCGCGCGAATGATGCTGGAGGACGGACTCTACACCCGCTTCCCCAAGCCGACCCATGCCATCGCCTTTCACGACGCGGCCAATATGGCGGCGGGCCAGATCGGCTATACGCCCGGCTATGCGCTGGCCAATGTCGACAGCGTCGATATCTTGGTGAAGGGATTGGGCGGTCATGGCGCCTATCCGCAGACGACCCGCGACCCGATCGTGCTGGCGTCGCGCATCGTCACTTCGCTCCAGACTCTGGTCAGCCGCGAACAAGACCCGCAAGACCCCGCCGTCGTGACCGTCGGCAGCTTCCAGGCCGGGGCCAAGCATAATATCATCCCCGACGAAGCGAAGCTGCTGCTGACCATCCGCAGCTATTCGGACGAGACGCGCGCCAAGCTGATCGAAGGGATCAGGCGGATCAGTCGCGGCGAGGCGATCGCGGCGGGCGTGCCGGAGGACCGGATGCCGGTGGTGAGCGTGAAGGACGAGTTCACCCCCTCCACCTTCAACCCGCCGGAATTCGCCGAACAGATGGCCGGCCTGCTCAAAGGCCATTTCCCCGACGGCCGTGTAGTCAAGACGAGCGCGGTGATGGGCGGCGAGGATTTCAGCCGCTTCTACCGCGCCGACAAGAGCATCAACAGCTTCATATTCTGGGTCGGCGGCGTCCCGGCCGACAAGCTGGCGGCGGCGCAGGCAGGGCAGACCAGCCTGCCCTCGCTGCACAGCCCCTTCTGGGCGCCGGAAGCCGACAAGGTGATCGCGACCGCCAGCGAAGCCATGACCGTGCTGGCGCTCGACATATTGAAGAAACAGTGAATTATGGAAAAACGATCGCGGAATGCATTTTCCGCGATCGTTTCGCTAAAGTCGTTTGCTAACGAAACTTACCAAGCACTATATTCGCGCGATGATTGCTTGCGAACTGGACGATCCGGACGGAATCATCTTCGTGCACGCGACGGGCGTGTGGACGATCGCAGATGTCGATCGCCATTATAGCCATCTCGGGCTCATCATCGCAGACCGGCGGCGCAACGGATTGCCGATCCGCATCCTGTCCGACGTGACCGAAGCGGAGCGACAGGCGCCCGATATCGAAGCCCGCATCCTGTGGCATATGGATCGTACCTACCTGCCCACCGACCGGGTTGCGATCCTGGTCGCCAATGTCGCGGACAAGCTTTACGTCCGCGCTCGTCTGGGCGAGGCGATCGTCGCCGCCTTTTCGTCGCAACTGCCGGCGGAGATGTGGCTGATGTCCGACGACCTGCAGCCGCCGGGCATCGTCGCCGCCTGACGCGCGGTGTTCAGGCGCCGAAGCCGCCGTCGATCGTATGCATCGCGCCGGTGATGATGCCAGCTTCCGGTCCCGCCAGATAGGCCGCCAGGCCGGCAATCTCTTCCCCCGTGGCATGACGCTTGATCGCCATGAAGCCATGCATCAGGCTGGCCATCGGGCCATCGGCCGGATTCATGTCGGTATTGGTCGGGCCGGGCTGGATGACGTTGACGGTGATGCCGCGTGCGCCGAAATCGCGGGCGAGTCCGCGGGCCATGCCCTGCAGCGCCGATTTGGTCAGCGCATAGGCCGCCCCGCCCTCGAACGGCATCCGATCGCCATTGACCGATCCGATCACGATGATGCGCCCGCCGTCGGGCATGCGCCGCGCCGCTTCGACCGCGGCGTGGTAAGGCGCGCGGACGTTGAGGTCGATCATCCGGTCGATCGCGTCGGCATCCTGTTCCAGCGGATCGCCCAGGATGGCGGCGCCGGCGTTGACCACCAATATGTCGAGCGGCCCCTGCGCTGCGACGACATCGATCACCGCCGTGCGATCGGCCGCGTCGGAGCGGATCGCGCTGGCCCCGGAGTCTGCGGCCAGCGCCTGCGCGGCGTCATGCGACCCGGCATAGGTGAAGGCCACCTGCGCACCGTCGGCCGCGAAACGCCGTACGATGGCGGCGCCGATGCCGCGGCTGCCGCCGAGAACGAGGGTCTTCTTCGAGGTGAAATCAGTCATGTCGGTCTTCCTTGTATTTTTGTAATGACCGCTATATAAATTGAAGATCGATCGGGTCAAGGAATTTTGTAGTGACTGTTAAAGAAAAATCGAAAGGCCGCGGCCGCCCCCGCGCCTTCGACCGGGAAGCCGCGCTGGATCAGGCGCAGGCGCTGTTCCACGCGCAGGGCTATGACGGGGTCGGCGTGGCCGCGCTGGCGCAGGCGATGGGCGTCAATCCGCCCAGCCTCTATGCCGCCTTCGGCAGCAAGGCCGCCTTGTTCGACGAGGTGCTGGGCCGTTACGCCCGCAACGGCCTGCCGATCGACATGTTGCTGGCACCCGGCGCGCCACCCGCCGCCGCACTCGGCGCACTGCTGCACGAAGCCGCACGCATCTATGCCGCCGACCCGCAGACGGCCGGCTGCATGGTGCTGGAGGGCGCGCGCGGCGCGGATGCCGAAGCGGCCTGCTGCGCCCGCAACTGGAAGGCTGCGAGCGCGCAGCGGGTGCGTGACTTCCTCACCCCGACCCATGCCGACAAGGCAGAAGTCGTGGCGGATTACATGGTGACGGTCATGTCCGGCCTGTCTGCAGATGCGCGCGCGGGAACGCCCGCTGATCGGCTGGTCGCGGTCGCGCACATGGCGGAACTGGCGATCGCCGCCGTGCTGGCCGAACGTTAATCGCCGGCGATATCGCTGGCGACCAGCGCGGTGTCCTTGCGATCGACCGACCAGAGGCGGCCGCGAACGACCGGATCCCAGTCGATCGCCTGCCCCGGCGACGCGATGCCGATGGTGCGCCGCCATTCCAGCAACGATCCGGCATCGGGCAGCGCCAGTTCGTACATTTCGGGCCGGTCGTGGCCGGTGACGTAGAGACGTCCGTCCGCGCTCCAGCTCGCGCCCGAGCAACTGAAAGGGGCGAAGCGGGCCAGCACCTGTTGAGGGAAGGTCCAGGCCGCCTCCTGCCGGAAGGCGTCGTCCATCTGCACCAGCAGCGTGTAGCGATAGTCGCGGTTCGGCTCTCCGCCCTTGCCGGCATAGTTGGCGTAGACCGCCCACCATTTGCCGGCATGGCGATCGAGCACGGTCAGCGATCCGGGACCGAAGCCCAGGCTGACCGTGCGCAGATGGCGCAGCGTGCGGGTGTCGAAAATCTCGACCGCGCTGGTCTGCGGCACGGCGGGATAGTTGGATGCGGCGCAGACCAGTTCGCGCCCCGCCACGGTGCAACTGTTCATATGGGGGAAGAGGCGGCGCTCCCCTTGCCAAGAGGCGACCCGCTGACCGGTGGATATGCGATATTTGCCGATTCGGTCATTGTCGATCGCGTAGACATGCACCCCGTCCGACGCCACCCCCTGCCGTGCTTCGGGGGCAGGCAGACGATGCACGACGGGCGCGGGCGACGGGGACGGCGCATCGGCGTCCTGCGCCCTGCCCGCGCTTGCGGCCAGCAGCCCCGTCATCGCCAGCATGATCGTCGCGTAGCGCATCATTCATCTCCACCGGAAATGCGTGCGGATAGGCGGGGAATGCTACAGAAAAATGGCGGCGCTACAAACGCAGCGCCGCAGTGAACATCAGTGCGCGCGCCTGATCGGCGGCCCGCACCGGCCCGGATTGCGGCTGGTCGGCGAGGCGCGTGACCGCCAGCCGGTCGGGATCGGCCAGATGCAGGCCCAGCCGCACGCCGAACAGATCGTCCGGCATATAGTCAATGCCGCCCTCGATCCGCAGTCGATGGCCCGGCTCCGCCCAGAAGGGCGCGCTGGTCCGAGCCGCAGACAGCGCGCCGCGCCACGGCCCGCGCCGCCATTCGCCCCGCACCGCCAGGCGCGTTTCGGTGCGGCGCTCGCCATGCTCCACATCCATCCGCGCCCGGTCGTAGCGCAGGCGCCATTGCAGCGTCGGGGACAGGCTGTGCACGGCCTCGATCGCCACGCCATGCGCCTGCGCCGACCCCATGGTCCGCGGCAGATAGCCATGGTCGATGAAGGACAGCCGGTTGCGCACCTGCCCATCATAAGCGTCGATCGCGAGGCGCAGCGCGGGGACTGCCGCCCAGCGCAGCCCGATCCGACTGAGGCTGTCGCGTTCGGGCCGCAATGCCGCTCGCAACGCCCGAAAGCCGGGCTGGTCCAGTCCCAGCGCGCCGATCGTGCCGCTGTCGGCATAGGCGCGGATGGTTTCGCGATAGTCGGCGCGCAGATCCAGTCTCGACGTCGCCGCCAGCGCCAGTCGGGCCGAGGGCAGGAAGCCGTCGCGCGCGCGCAGATCGTCGCGGGTGTAGGGCGACGTCGCATTGACCGCCCGGTTGCTGATCTTCACCGCTTGCCACCCCAGGGTCGCGGACAGACGATCGCCCCATGGCAGCATCTCCGACGGCAGGTCGACCCGCGCATCCGCCAGCATCACGCTGCTGCGCGGCTGCATATCCGCGCCGGGCGACTGGGCGGCGCGCACCAGGGGCAGTCCGCCAAAACGCTGGCGCCGCCGTTGCAGGGCCAGCCGCAGGTCGGCCGGATCGGCAGGTGATGGGGCCAGTTCGATGGCGTAGATGCGGGCCTGCCGCTGCGGCGGCGCAGGCGGCGCGGGCTGGACCCGCAGGATGAGGCGGGGCTTGAGCGCGAAACGGGCATGGTCGGGCCAGAAAGGTTCGGCCGCCGCCGGAGTCGCAAGAGAGGCCAGCAGCAGCGCCAGCGACGGCGTACGGGTCCGCATCAGCGGCCTCCTGCGTAGGCGAAGCGCACGGCCTGCCCGGCGGCCGGCGCATAGCTGATCGCATAGCCGACATGATCGGACAGCCGCGCCTGCGCTTCCCCGCCGAAGGGGACATGCGCGCGGGCGACCCGCATCGGCGCGCCGTCGCCATCGCGGGCGAACAACCAGTCCTTGCCCCGCGCCACCGCTTCGGACAGGTCGCGCCGCTGGGCGGGATCAACGACCGACGCACCGGCCAGCGCCCGTCGCCCGCCGCCCAACGCGGCCGCGACGAAGCCCAGACCGGCGCTGCGCCAGCGGCCGAAGAAAGCCTCGACCCGCCGGGGATCGCGCCCGATATTGAGATCGCCGCCCAGGATCATCATCCGGTCCCGCGGCACATGGGCGGCCACGAAGCCGCTCAATAATTGCGCCTGCCGGTCGAACGCGACCAGCGACCGGGCGACCGGCACGCCCGCCGCCTTGCGCGCGTTGAGATGGGTGTTGACCACCGCGACCGGCGCGGCGACGCCCGGCACGCGCAGATGGGCGATCAAGGCACCCTTGTTGGCGAGGCAGTCGAAGCCCGCGCAGGCGAAGGCCGGATAGGCCAGCCGGTCGATCCCGATGATCGGATAGTCGGACAGGATCAGCAGACCGCTGCCCAGTTGTTTCGACAGGGTTTCGCCCCTGTCCCAGCGCGCACCGCGCAGAAAATCAGTGTCGGCGGCAGTGCGGGCGACCGGCGTGCGGACGTTGGCGTCCGGCCCGGCCGCGACATGGGCATAGCCGGCGCGACGGGCGAACTGCGCCGGATCGGCGATGAAGGCTTCCTGCAACAGGACGACATGCGGCTGCCGCGCCTCCCCGCGCAGCACGGCCAGCCGGTCGGCGATGCGGCCCAGCGCCTCGTCCCGACCGAAGGCGACCGGCCAGGGCAGGCCCATCACATTATAGGTCATGATCGAAAGAGGCAGTGTTGCGCCCTGCGGTCGGGCGGATGCAGCATCGGGCGCGGCCGACGAACTGACGCTGGACGAACTGGCGGCAAGTAATGCCGTCAGGCTCGCAAAGAACAAGGCGCGCGCTGGCTTTGACATGATGAAGACCCCCGCCGCGCTCTAGCCGGGCCGTGGGTCATGGCCATGTCCGCACCATGGCGGTACGGTTAAAGTTGCAAGTCAGCGTTCGTCATCACCTTGACCCGCTTCTGTCATTATTGCGAAGGTCTATTGCGCCCCTATTGGGGGCGGTGCCCCTTGCGCCATTTGGTGAACAGGTGCCGCGCCAGCATCAGCGGCGGCATCCGCAGCCAGTGCGATCGCACGAAGAAGGCGAAGACCAGCAGCTTGCGGCTTTCGCGGCCCCAGCCGTCGCGCGCCAGCAAGCGCGCGCGCACCAGCCGGTCCCACAGGGTGAGGCGCGCGCCCGCCCCATAGATCGCCCCCGCCAGTCGCCGCGCCTGCCGGACATGGAGGGCAAGACCGTGGCGCGTCGCGCGCGCCTCCAGCGTTGCACGATCGGCATCGGGCAGAAGGCAATATATGTCCCACAGGTTGCGCAGGCCGCCCTGCATGTCCCCATCGGCCAGCATATGGGCCACCGAATGGACGATGCGGTCCTCGACCGAGAGAATATATAATCCATCGGTTATGTGAACGGCGTCGGCGATCATCGCCCCCGCATCGGGTGCCTGGCGCGCAGTCAGCGGCAATATGGTGTGGTGCACGTCGATCATCCGGTCGCGCTCGACATGGATCATCGGCGGCAGTTCGTGCATCCACTGGCGATAATAGGCGTCGTCATAGGGGTCTTCCTTGACCCATTCCCAACCCGCCGCGATCAGCGCGCGCTCGACCGCAGGCATCGCGTCGCGCGGCACCAATATGTCGAGATCGCCGATGAACCGCCCCTGCCCGGCGCGCAGGCCCGCCGCCACATAGGCCGCGCCCTTGAGCAATATGAGCTTGACGTCCAGGCCACGCAGCGCCTGCGCCGCCCGGTCCGCCTCCCACAGCGCCTGCTGCGCCTCCCGCCCGCTGTCGCGCCGGGCGTCGTCCAGGATCGGCCATACCGCGTCCGGCAGGGCGATGCTCTCCAGTCGATAAGCGAGTGTCCCGATCAGCCGCTCCGCCCGCGCTGCGGCGAGCAGGCGGTTCCAGCCATCCGCGTCGAGCGCCCCGGCCGACGCCGGATCGCGCAGCGTGCGCACCAGCAGTGCCGCGCTCATGCCAGTTGCTCCCACAGCTGATCGACCATGGCGATGGCATCGTCGCCGGAGGGGAAATCGATCGCCCGCGCCGGGACATTGGCGACGAAGCGGGTGAGCGCGGTGAAGGCCGGCTCGCCCAGCGCGACATAATTGGTCGATGCCTGGGTCAGTCGCATGAAGATTTCGCCCTGCCCCACCAGCCGCACCGCCGCGTCATGGCCGAAACGGGGGAACAGCAGCAAAGCGGGCATTCCCCCCTCGCCCATGCGCGCCACGGCATCGGTGCGCGGCACCATGTGGCGGATGTCGCCCTTCGCCGTTGCGGCCAGCAGCGGCCCCATGCGCGCTTCGCCGACCGCCTGCGTCACCACGTCTATCGCCCGGTTCTTGAGACTGACGAGTCGCGGGAAAGGCAGGATCGCGCCGCTATCCATGTCGAGCAGCGCGAACTCGTCGCCCATGAAACGCCAGCCGCGCTCGCCGAGCAAGGCCGCCAGGGTCGATTTGCCCGACCCCGATTCGCCGGTCATCACCAGCACGCGCCCGTCCTTCTCCACGCTAGACGCATGGAGAAGCAGGTGCCGACGCCAGCCCAGCGCCATTTGCAGGTTCATGCCCATTTCGGCCGCCAGCAGCCCGTGGGCCAAGCTCATCGGCGCAGCGTCGGCCAGGCCATGGTCGCCGGTGATGAAGATGGACGGCCGCACCCAGCGCCGCGCCAGGCTGGTGGGCTGGAGCCGGACGGTGAAGTCGGCGATCGCGCCGCGGACGTCGGGATAGGCGGTATAGAGCCGGGCCAGATCCGCTATCGGCTGCGGCCAGGCGGAGCCGATGCGGAAGGTCGCCGGGCCGATGCGCAGGGTGATGGCGTGCCTCATGCCGGGCGTACCAGGCCGAGCGCGACCAGCGCGTCGAGATGCGCACCGATCTCCGCCACGGCGTCGGCTACCGGACCCAGATCATAGTCGCGCGCCAGCCGGTCGTGCATCGCCTGCGCGCTCACCGGCGCGCCGTCGGCCATGCGCGCCAATATCTCCGGCACCGGGCTGATGACCATATGGGTCTGGCCCGACCGATGATGGTAGAGCAGGACGAGATCGTCGAGGACGCAGGTCGCCACCGCGTCCGCCTCGTCCCGGCGATAGGCTGTCGCTCCGTCCAAATTCGGCATCCCATACTACTGTCCATGTCGCTGTAGCGCGAAAGACGTAGCCAAGTGCCTAACGCATCAGGACATCGCTGGCGACCGGACGGATTGCGGCGCAGGCGCCCCGGCCAGACCCTCGAACGCGCGCAGATAGCGGTCGAGCGCGCGCTGGACGCCATGGTCGCGCGTCGCCGCCGCCAGCAGCGCGGGCGACGCCGAATGCGCCAAAGCGCGTTCGATGGCCTGTGCAAAAGCGGCCGCATCGCCTACGCGCACCGCCGGATGCTGGCCGGCCTCCACCAGAAGCGAGCGGATATTGGGCGTGCTGTCGGTCGCCACCACGCCCGCGCCGCAGGCCAGCGCCTCGATCAGCGTGGCGCACAGCCCCTCCCAGCGCGACGGCTGGAGCAGCAGGTCAGTGCGGGCCATCAACACTGCAAGGACGCCGGGATCACCGATATAGCCCGCGAAATCGACGCGATCGGCAATGCCCAGCGCCGCGCATTGCTGCTCCAGACTCGCACGAAGCGGCCCCTGGCCGACGATGGTCAGTCGCCAGTCGATATGGCGCAGGCGCGCCAGCGCGGCGAGCGCCGTCGCCTGATCCTTTTGCCGAGTCAGTCGCCCGACCATCAGCAATCGCCAGGGATCGCCGGACCCGCGCGGCGTCCGGGCAGCGCGGGCCTGTTCCATCGCGCGCGTCACCGTCGGGCGGGGCAGCAGGCGAACGTCGCCGCTTTGCGCCAGCAGGGTGCGGTCATGCTCGCCCATGACGATGGTGAGGTCGCTCAGGCGCGCGATACCGCGGAAACGCATCAGCCGGGCCCAGGCACCGGGACCGCGCTGGCCGGGTCGCACGATGGGGTTGGAGATGCGGCCGACTGCCTTCGTGTCGGTCCCCAGCGCCGCCAGCGCGACCAGCATATTGCTCTGGTTGCCGGCCGAATAAAGAATGTCGGGCCGATAACGCCGCACCATCCCGGCCAGCGCCGGGAATTGCGCGATCATCGAGAGGCGGCGGATGCCACCGGGCGCGGGAACGCGGCGCACGGTCAGCGCGGAGTCGATCAGATGGGCCGCCGGACCATCGGTTCGCGCCATCCATAATTCCACCGGGACGCCGCGCTGCAGCAGATGATTGGCGAGCAATATGGCGACGCGATCAAGGCCACCGTCGCCGGGCTGGTAGAGATAGACCGCCACTGAAAATGCACGCCCTGTGGGGCGGCGGGTGTGAAACATGAAACGCCTCGCCGAACGTCGAACCATATCAGGTTCGACGCCGTCAACGCGGATAACCCGTATCCGTTCAAATCGTTACGGTTGCGACGATCGGTTCAGCGCGGCATCTGCAGTGAGGCGTAGCAGGTGAAACCGCTCGTCCCGCGCTGCAAGCGGCGGATATAGTTGAGATAGGCCTGGTTCTGTTCATAGCCGGTGCCGGGCAGCGGCCGGCCGCGCAACGCCTGCTTGACCTGCTCACCGGTGAAGCTGCGACCGGTGCCGGGATAGGCGCCTGGCGTGCCGGCCGGGACCAGTTGGCCGTTGGGGGCGATGAAATTGCCCGCCCGGCCTTGGTCCGGCACCGGGATGGTGCAGTTGAGCACCGACGCGGCGGTGTTGGCCAGCGCAGGGCGGATCGACACGATCGCCGATGCCGCCGCCGCGCCGCCCATCAACAACTGCCGACGCGACGGGACGGCCAGCGAAGGCGCGTCATCGCCGGTTTCGGGGCTATCCTGTCCGGGCTTCGGGTCGCTCATATCGTCCTGATCCGCTCGTCACGCTTGCCAAAGCGTAAAGATTGCACGCTATTGGGATAAGCCATCGCAGCAATTGCGCGACAAATCCAGCGCGGTAACCATGAATCGACTGACAATTTCGCAGATTACCGCCTCCCTCGCCATGCTGTTGCTTGGCACCGGGGGCGCTTTATTGCTGGGTGCATCGCCCATCGCCATCGCCCTGCCGATATTGGGCGGCCTGCTCGTCCTGCTGATCTGCGCCGAGGGCGTATCGACGCGGCAGCCTGCGCCCGCTCCGCTGGATGCGCCCGACCTGTTAGGCCATCCCGATTTCGCCAGCCTGCTGGAAGGGATTTCCGATCCGCTGATGCTGGTCGAGCGCAGCCGCATCGTCCGCGCCAACCGGGCCGCGCAACGCCTGCTGGGCACGCATATCGAGGGCGAGGATGCGCGCATTGCAATCCGCCACCCCGCCGCCGCCGAACGGCTGGCGAGCACCGCCCCGCTCGCCGAACCTGTGATGGTCGAACTGGTCGGCCTGGGCAGCCGCGACCAGCGCTGGCAGATGCGGATCGCGCCGGTGGGGCAGGTCGCCGACATGCGGCGGCTGGTCCATCTGGTCGATCATAGCGGCACTCATGCCGCCGAGCGGATGCGCGTCGATTTCGTCGCCAATGCCAGCCATGAATTGCGCACGCCGCTGGCCGGCATATTGGGCTTCATCGAGACGCTGGCCGATCCCGAACTGGGCAAGGATACCGAAACCCGCCAGCGCTTCCTGAAAATCATGGACGGCGAAGCGCGTCGGATGCAGCGGTTGATCGACGATCTCATCTCCTTGAGCCGGATCGAGGCGGAGAAATATCGCGCACCCGACACGCTGGTCGATCTGTCGGAACTGGCCGCCGAGGTGGTCGGCGTCTTCCGCTCCAGCCATGGCGACCGCGGTCGCGAAGTGGAAATGGAGATCGCACCGCAATTGCCCAGCGTTCAGGGCGACCGGGCGCAGCTCTCGCAGTTGCTCCACAATCTAATCGGCAATTCGATCAAATATGGCCGCCCCGGCACGCCGGTTCGCGTCACGCTGAACGAAGGGCCGAGCAGCATGACACGGCTGACGGTCGCCGATGAAGGGGAAGGGATCGGCCCCGATCACCTGCCCCGCCTGACCGAGCGATTCTACCGCGTCGATTCGGGGCGCAGCCGGGCGATGGGCGGCACGGGCCTGGGCCTCGCCATCGTCAAGCATATCGTCGAGCGGCATCGCGGGCGCTTCGACATCGCCAGCACATTGGGCAAAGGCACCACCATCACCGTGCTGCTGCCCCCGCCGATGGAAGAGGCGCCAAATAAAAGCGACGAGAAAAGGCGCCCGTCGGCGCTTTCCGGAACGATGTCATGAAAATGAAACCTGACTGTCACAAAGGCGCGATGGTCCGCGACTAGGGCGCTTCCCGAGGGGGCGGCGACAAGCGAATCGCGGCTCTATTGTTTGGAGGTTCCCGTGAAGACATTCGCCTTGCTCGCCGCGACGACCGTGAGCGTTCTCAGCCTTGCCGCCTGCGGCGACCAGTCCGGCGGCGGCGCAGGCCAGACGCGCGACCAGATCCGTGCGGTCGGGTCTTCCACCGTCTATCCGTTCGCCACGGCGGTCGCCGAACTGTTCGTACAGGGCAATGCCGGCATGAAGTCGCCGATCATCGAATCGACCGGCACCGGCGGCGGCATGAAGCTGTTCTGCGCGGGCGTGGGCGCCCAGCATCCCGACATCGCCGACGCATCGCGCCGCATGAAGAAGGCGGAGTTCGAACAGTGCGCCGCCAATGGCGTGAAGGACATCGTCGAGATCCAGGTCGGCGTCGACGGCCTCGCCTTCGCCGAATCGAACAAGGGTCCGGGCCTCAAGCTCACCCCCAAGATCGTCTATGAAGCGCTCGCCGCCAATCCGTACGGCAAGGGTCCGAACAAGGCCCAGACCTGGAAAGATGTGGACCCCAGCCTGCCCGCGATCGCCATTTCCGTCTTCGGCCCGCCGTCCACCAGCGGTACGCGCGATTCGCTGGCCGAACTGATCCTGGAGAAAGGCTGCCAGAGCGACGAGGCGATGAAGGCGCTCAAGGAAAAGAACGAAGACGAATATAAGGCGACCTGCACCCGCATTCGCGAAGACGGCAAATATGTCGATTCGGGCGAGAACGACAATCTGATCGTGCAGAAGCTGGGCGCCAATCCCAATGCGGTCGGCGTGTTCGGCTACAGCTTCCTTGAGGAAAATAAGGACACGCTCAAGGACGTGCCGATCAACGGCGTCGAAGCGACCTATGAAACCGTGTCGACCGGCCAGTATCCCGGCGCGCGTCCGCTCTACATCTATGTGAAGAAGGCGCACATGACGGCCATCCCCGGCCTTCAGGGCTTCCTGAACACCTTCGCCGCCAACTGGAACCCCGACGGTGCGCTGACCAAGCGCGGCATGGTCGCGGCGCCCGAAGACGTGCGCAAGAAGAGCGCCGAAACCGTCAAGGCGCTGACCGTCCTCGACGGTTCGCAGCTGAAGTAAGGGCGACATGACCGGTCCTGCAATCCTCCTGCTGCTGGCGGGCCTGGGCGCGATCGCCTGGGTCAGCGCCCGCGCCCGCGCGCTGCGGCTCCAGACCGCGGCGCGGGCGACGGGGCGGCGCGACGCCGTCCACTCGCTACCCGGCTATCATGGCTGGTATGTCGCGCTGTGGACGCTGATCCCGGCCGCCATCTTCCTGGCGGTCTGGGCCAATGTCGCGCCGGGCCTGGTCACGCAAAGCGTGCTGGCCGACCCGGCGGCGCAGAGCCTGCCGCTCGACGGCTTCTCCCGCTCCGCCATCCTCGGCGAAGCGCGGGCGATCGCCAACGGCGATCAGGCGGGGGCGTTCAATCCGCTGTCCCAGGGACTGGTCGAACCCTACGCACACGCGCTCAACAAATATGGCGTGGCCGGCGCGGTATTGGCGCTGGTGCTGGCCTTCGCCGGGGGGGCCTATGCCTTCACCCGCGTGCGCCCCGATTTCCGGGCGCGCACGCGGGTCGAGCGGCTGGTCATGGCGTCGCTGCTGATCGCATCCCTGATCGCGATCGTCACGACGGTCGGTATCGTGGCGTCGCTGCTGTGGGAAAGCTTCCGCTTCTTCTCGATGGTCAATCCCATCGATTTCCTGTTCGGCACCAAATGGTCGCCGCAGTCGGCCGCCATGGGCTACGGCAATGACGATGCGTTCGGCGCGGTGCCGCTGTTCTGGGGCACCATCTTCATCGGCGCGATCATCGCCATGATCGTCGCCATCCCGCTGGGCCTGATGAGCGCCATCTACCTGACCCAATATGCCAGCCCGACCGTCCGCAAATGGATGAAGCCGACGCTGGAGATGCTCGCAGGCGTGCCGACGGTGGTCTATGGCTATTTCGCCGCGCTCACCATCGCCCCGGCGCTCCGCGACTTCGCGGTCGCGATCGGCATCCATGGCGCATCCTCCGAAAGCGCGCTGGCCGCCGGCCTTGTCATGGGGGTCATGATCATCCCCTTCGTGTCCTCCATGGCCGACGACAGCATTGCCGCCGTGCCGCAATCGATGCGCGACGGCAGCCTGGCGATGGGCGCGACCACCAGCGAGACGATTCGCAAGGTGCTGATCCCCGCCGCGCTACCCGGCGTCGTCGGCGGCGTGCTGCTGGCCGTCAGCCGCGCCATCGGTGAAACGATGATCGTGGTCATGGCCGCGGGCCTCGCCGCGAACCTGACCGTCAATCCCTTCGCCAGCGTGACCACAGTGACGACACAGATCGTCCAGTTGCTGACCGGCGACCAGGAATTCGACAGCGCCAAGACGCTCGCCGCCTTCGCGCTGGGCCTGGTGCTGTTCATCGTCACCCTGCTGCTCAACATCGTGGCCCTGCGGGTCGTGAAGAAATATCGCGAGGCTTACGAATGACTGCTGCTCGCAACCCGACCGACTGGAAGTCGGAGGCCATGCGCAAGCGGATTGCGGGGCGCTATGCCGCCGAGCGCCGCTTCAAATTCGCCGGCCTTTTCGCCGTGCTGCTGTCCGCGTCCTTCCTGGCTTTCCTGCTCGTCACCATGATGGGCAACGGCCTGCGTGGCTTCACCCGGACCGAGATTGCGCTCAAGATCGATTTCCCGGCCTCCCCGCTGCTGCTCGATCCCGCCGCCATCACCGACGAATCGCTGAGCCAGGCCAATCTGCCGATGGTGACCGACTCGGTCGCGAAGAAGCTGTTGGGCGCAGATGCCGACGCGCTGCTATCGCCGACCGCCTGGATCAGCATCCGGGACGCGATCAAGGCGGACCCCAAGATATTGAGCCGGAGCGAGACGATCAGCGTGCCGGCCTCGACCGCGCTTGACCTGGCCGCCAAGAGCAAGGGATCGCCGGAAATGGAGGCCGCGGTCACGCGGCTGAAACAGCAGGGCCTGTTGTCGACCGGCTTCAACCTGAGCTTCCTGACCGCCAGCGACGGCACCGATCCGACCCAGGTCGGCATCTGGGGGGCGTTCAAGGGATCGTTGCTGACGATGCTGGTGACGCTGATCCTCAGCTTCCCGATCGGCGTCGCCACGGCGCTCTATCTGGAGGAATATGCCCGCAAGAGCTGGTGGACCGACATCATCGAAGTGTCGATCAACAATCTGGCGGCGGTGCCTTCCATCATATTCGGCCTGCTGGGCCTGTCGATCTTCCTGAACCTCGCGCATCTGCCGCGATCCGCGGCGCTGGTGGGCGGCATGACACTGGCGCTGATGACGATGCCGGTCATCGTCATCGCCGGCCGCAACGCGATCAAGTCCGTCCCGCCCAGCATCCGCGACGCCGCGCTCGGCATCGGCGCAAGCCCGGTACAGGTGGTGTTCCAGCATGTGCTGCCGCTGGCCCTGCCCGGCATCCTGACCGGCACGATCATCGGCATGGCCCGCGCGCTGGGCGAAACCGCGCCGCTGCTGATGATCGGCATGCGCGCCTTCATCGCCACCCCGCCGGGCGGGATCACCGATCCGGCGACCGTCCTGCCGGTGCAGATATTCCTGTGGTCCGATGAAGTTTCCAAGGGCTTCGTCGAAAAGACATCCGCCGCGATCATCGTTCTGCTGGCGTTCCTGCTCGCGATGAACGGCCTCGCCATCTACCTGCGCAACAAGTTTGAAACACGGTGGTAATGACACCCATGACAGAAGACCAAATCAACCTGACCATCGACAATCCCAAGATGTCGGCCCGCGACGTCAAGGTTTTCTATGGCGAGAAGCAGGCCATCAAGGGCGTGTCGATCGACGTCGGCATGGACCATGTCACCGCCTTCATCGGCCCGTCGGGCTGCGGCAAGTCGACCTTCCTGCGGACGCTCAATCGCATGAACGACACCGTCGCGTCGGCGCGGGTCGAGGGCGAGATCACGCTGGACGGGGAGAATATTTACGCCCCCTCGATGGACGTGGTGCAGTTGCGCGCGCGGGTGGGCATGGTGTTCCAGAAGCCCAATCCCTTCCCCAAATCGATCTACGAAAATATCGCCTATGGGCCGCGCATCCACGGCCTGGCCGCGGGCAAGGCGGACATGGACGTGATCGTCGAAAAATCGCTGCGCCGCGCTGGCCTGTGGGACGAGGTGAAGGACCGGTTGCATGACAGCGGCACGGCGCTGTCGGGCGGACAGCAGCAGCGGCTGTGCATCGGCCGGGCGATCGCGGTCGAACCGGAAGTCATCCTGATGGACGAACCTTGCTCGGCGCTCGATCCGATCGCGACCGCCAAGATCGAGGAGCTGATCCACGAACTGCGCGGCCGCTATGCGATCGTCATCGTGACGCATAACATGCAGCAGGCCGCGCGCGTGTCGCAGCGGACCGCCTTCTTCCACCTGGGCGACCTGGTCGAATATGGCGTGACGTCCGATATCTTCACCAATCCCCGCCAGGAGCGGACCAAGGATTATATCACCGGTCGCTACGGCTGATCCGGGGGAGAGAGATCATGGCAGAACATACGATCAAGGCATTTGACGAGGAAATCGACCGGCTGCGCGGACTGATCGCCGAAATGGGCGGCAGAGCGGAAGCGGCGATCGAAAATGCGATGCTGGCGTTGCAGCGGCAGGACAAAGTGTTGGCCGCCGATGTCGTCGAGGGCGACAAGCGCATCGACGCGATCGAGGCGGAGGTCGAGAAGCTGGTGATCCAGGTGATTGCGCTCCGCGCGCCGATGGCGAACGACCTGCGCGACGTGATCGCCGCGCTCAAAATCGTGAGCGTGGTGGAACGCATCGGCGACTATGCCAAGAATATCGCCAAGCGCGTGCCGCTGATCGCGACCAACACCCGCATCCTCGAACCCATTTCCCTGCTGCCCTCCATGGGGCAGGTCGCGGGCGAGATGGTGCATGATGCGCTGAACGCCTTCGCCGCGCGCGACGCCGACCTGGCGCTGGCGGTGGTCGAGCGCGACACGGTGGTGGACGATTTCTACAACAGCGTGTTCCGCACGCTCGTCACCTTCATGGTCGAAAACCCCAAGACGATCAGCGAGTGCGCGCATCTGCTGTTCATCGCCAAGAATATCGAGCGGATCGGCGACCATGCGACCAACGTCGCGGAAATGGTCTATTATGCCGCCACCGGCCAGACCTTGCCAGAGCGCGAGCGCGGCGCCGACATGCAGCCGGAGGACTAGACCATGGCAAGAGCGAAAATGCTGCTGGTCGAGGATGACGCAGCACTGGCCGAACTGCTGATCTGGCATTTCAAGCGCGAGGATTTCGAGGTCGCCCATACGGTCGACGGCGAGGAAGCGTTGCTGATGGCGCAGGAAAATGTGCCTGACATCGTGCTGCTCGACTGGATGGTCGAAAGCCTGTCGGGGATCGAGGTGTGCCGCCGGCTGCGCCGCATGAACGGCACCGCCAATATCCCCATCATCATGCTGACCGCGCGCGGTGAGGAAGAGGATCGGGTCCGCGGGCTGGAAACCGGCGCAGACGATTATGTGACCAAGCCGTTCAGCCCCCGCGAGCTGGTAGCGCGCGTCGGCGCGGTGCTGCGCCGCGTGCGTCCGGCGCTGGCCGGCGAGACGCTCACCTTCTCCGACGTGGAGATGGACACGGTCGGCCACAAGGTCCGCCGCAGCGGGCAAGTGATCCCGCTCGGCCCCACCGAGTTCCGCCTGCTCAAGCATTTCCTGGAGCATCCCGGCTGGGTCTTCTCGCGCGAGCGGCTGCTGGACAGCGTATGGGGTCAGGACAGCGATATCGAACTGCGCACGGTGGACGTCCATATCCGCCGCCTGCGCAAGGCGATCAACGGCGATGGCCAATATCAGGACATCATCCGCACGGTGCGGTCGGCGGGCTATGCGCTCGACACCGAGGGCGTGGGCTGAGGCGCGCAACCCGGCAATTGTGGTTCAAGCGAAGCCTCTCCAAAGATATGGGGAGGCTTTTGCGATTGCGGGCCGATCCGTTCAAACGCCGACGGTCAGAGCACGGTAGACATTCGCGACGCTTTCCGACGCCCTGTCCCAGGAATAGAGCCGGCTGGTGCGGTGCGCCGCCAAGCCCATCGCATGTCGCAAATCCGGACTTTCGATAAGCTTGGCCAGGACCGATGCATAATGTCCGCAACCCGTCGGCCGGCAAAGAAACCCGTCCTGACCGTCGGTCAGGATGCTGCGGGCATTTTGGGCGTCGGCGCTCACGACAGGCAAGCCGCAGGCCATGGCTTCGACGATGACATTGCCGAATGTTTCGGTGGTGCTGGGACTGAGCAACACATCCGCGCTCGCAACCGCCCGAGCCAGATCATCCCCCGCCAGATGTCCTGCGCATATCGTTCGGGGCAGCGTTTTGAACAGGTCGACCGCGGGGCCATGCCCGACGACGAGCGCCCGGACGCGCGGCGATTGCGCCTGGAGTTGCCGCACCACCTGGATGAACCGGTCCACGCCCTTTTCGAGCACTACGCGTCCGAAGAACAATATGGCGATGTCGCCATCGTCCAGCCCCTGTATGCGGCGCCAGTGCATGTCCCGTCGGCCGGGATGGAAGAGCGCGGCGTCTATCCCCCTGCTCCAGACGCTCGCCCGATCGTCGCCACGCAACAGGCGCAATTCCTCGACCAGCGCGCCGGTCGGTGCGAGCACATGATCGCTGCGTCGATAGAAGCGCCGCAGATGTGCATCGAGTGCGGGTCGCGCCCAGTCGATCCCATAATAACGCAGATAGGTTTCGAACCGCGTGTGCATACTCGCAACGATCGGGACACCGAGCCGCTTGGCGAAGGTCTGCGCACGCGTTCCCAATATATCCGGCGTAGACACATGCACCAGGTCGGGCGCAAAATCGCGGATGTCGTTTCGGATATTGCGCGGAAGGCCAAGCGCCAGGCGGAACTCGCTGCGCACCGGCAGAGCGATCGACGGAACCGGCACCAACGTCCCCGCCGGCGCGAATGCCGGCGTGTCCGTGACCGGGGAATAGACCCGCACCGTGAAGCCGCACGCCGTTTCCAGATAGCGCACGAGCATATTCAGCGCCTGGTTCGCGCCTTCGCGCAGATAATTGTAATTACCGGAAAACAGCGCGATCCGCATCGATCAGACCTGCCTGAAGTTCAGGAGCGCATTCAGCAGAAACACGACCAGGCCCGCGAACAGCGAAACGACGGCGCGGGTCACAAGATAATTCACCGACGTCAGATGCAGGAACAGCGCATAGAGGCCCATGGTGATGAGGAGGCCGACAGCGGAATTCGCCAGGAACAGCACATAGCCGGCGCCGACGCCTCTGTCCGTTCCGCGGAAAATCCAGCTCCGCCCGAGGATATAATGCAGGCTGTTGGCGATGATGAAACCAATGCCCGCAGCCATAACCTTGCCGACGCCGAGGTTCACCAGACCCCACAATATACCCAGGCCGATCACGAAAACCGAACAACTGACAACCGTGTTGCGAAACAACATCGCCCCGGCGCGCAGGGAAAATACCCGACTCATGATGCCCGCACTGAACGATTGTACCGGCAACAGGCTGTTACCATCCGCTTCGGCGTCCAAACTCATCCTGCGGCCGATGCCCCATCCAGGCCTTCATCCGCCTCGTCGGGCCAATCGTCGCGGGCCCTGGCCCAGGGGTTGAGAAACAGAAAGGGCAGCTTCAGGAAGAGAAGTTCGGCATGTACGACGCCATCTACAATATGTTCCCACCATGTCGGATTGCGTTGCGCATGGGCATCGAGCCAATCCTCATAGGGCGCCCAATGGCTGGGTTCGTCCTTGCGAATGATGCTGAAGATTCGCGTCAGAATCGGGTCCGACAGGATGATCCGGTTGGTCAGCAGGGTTTCCACCTGCACATATCCCCGCCGTTCGGTCAGCGCGATGACCCGGCACAGGCGCGCGAACAGCCTGTCGCTTTCGACGACATCCTGTGTCTTGAGCCGGGCGATAGACGTGCCGAACATGATTTCGACGAAGCGGTCGATGTGGCCAAATGTCGATCCCACGGCAAAGGGCATGATGCCGCGCCGTTCGAACCAGCGGCGGAACATGAGATAATGTTTCCGCTCATCCGCCCGATGCGCCTGGAGCCGCGCGATGAGGACGGCATCGTCGGGAGAGCGTTTCACGACCGATTCGATCACCCGGTCGATCGCGGTATAGCCGCGATGCTCGTTGTAGATATAGATGCTGCCCAGCACATCGAGATAACGTCGTTCGAACCAAGCGCGCATAGATTTCTCCGGCCCTGACCGAGTCAGGACGCCCCTGGCTACAACAATAATATGCGCTGCGATATTCGGTTCTACATCGCGATGCAAAATGCCTCAGGCTGCGCGGCGGGCCTTGTTCAGTTTCTTGAGCAGCATGTCTCGTTTCAGGCGCGACAGATGATCGATGAACAGCACCCCTTCCAGATGGTCCAGCTCATGCTGCAGGCAGGTGGCCAGCAGGCCTTCGAGCTGCTCCTCATGAATGCGACCGTCGCGGTCCATCCAACTGGCGCGGATCACCGCGGGGCGCTCCACCTCGGCATATTGATCGGGGACCGACAGGCAGCCCTCCTGATAAACGGACAATTCTTCCGAACCCTTGAGAATCTCCGGGTTGATGAAGACCATCGGCTTCTTGACCGGCTTGGCGTCTTCTTCGTCGGATTCGGGTTCCTGCAGATCGATCACCAGCACCCGCTTGGGGACGCCGACCTGGATCGCGGCCAGACCGATGCCCGGCGCGTCGTACATCGTTTCGAACATGTCGTCGATCAGCCGTTGCAGATCGTCGTCGATCGCATCGACGGGGGTCGAAATCGTGCGCAGGCGCGGGTCGGGCGCCTCAAGGATCGGTAGGATTGCCATATGTCGAACATAGATGGAACGGCGCGATATTTCAAGCCAGCGGGCGGATAGAGACGCGCCTTCGACCGCGACGCAGGGTAAGCGCCCGGATGGGACTTAACTTCGCACATTTCCCGCCCATCTTGAAATATCCGATCAAGAATAGGACATTAAACCATAAATCACGTCGTGGCCCCGCTTGCCTGAGTATAGCAAAATGCACCTGTAGGACATAAGATCCTTGTTCACCCTAGCCCACCGGCCGCCGCGCCCGCAGCGCCTGGGCCAGCGTGCCTTCGTCCAGATAATCCAGCTCACCGCCGACCGGCACGCCATGGGCGAGCTGGGTCAGGCGGATGGGAAAGCGCTCCAGCCGTTCGGCCAGATAATGGGCGGTGGTCTGTCCCTCCAGCGTCGCGTTCATCGCCAGCACCACCTCGTCCACGCCGCCCGGCTCCAGCCGTGCGACCAGCGCATCGATGGTCAGGTCTTCGGGTCGCACCCCCTCCAGCGCGGACAACCGCCCGCCCAGCACATGGAAGCGCCCGGGAAAGAGGCGCGACTTGTCGAGCGCCCACAGGTCCGCGACATCCTCCACCACGCACAGCGCGCGAGCGTCGCGCCGCGGATCGGCGCAGATGCCGCAGGGATCGACCGTATCGACATTGCCGCAGATGTGGCAGTTGACCAGCCGTTCGTTCACCGCCTCCAGCGCGCGCAGCAGCGGCTCCATCGCGCCCTCCCGCTTTTTCAGCAGGTGCAGCACGGCCCGCCGGGCCGAACGGGGGCCAAGGCCAGGCAGGCGGGACAGCGCCTGGGTCAGCGTCTCGATTTCAGGTGAAGCCATATCATAAGATAAGGGGTTGCAACCGGGAGAGACAAGGGGTTTGAGCATCCGCTATGCGTATCATCTATATGGGCACCCCCGATTTCGCCGTTCCGGCGCTCGACGCGCTGGCGAAGGCGGGTCATGCCATCGTCGCGGTCTACAGCCAGCCGCCCCGCCCCGCCGGCCGCGGCAAGGCGTTGCGCCCCTCCCCCGTCCACGCCCGCGCCGAGGAGATGGGGATAGAGGTCCGCACGCCCGCGTCGCTGAAGGACGGCGCCGTGCAGGCCGCCTTCGCCGCCCTGAACGCCGATGTCGCGGTGGTCGCGGCCTATGGCCTTATTCTTCCGCGCGCCGTGCTGGACGCGCCGCGCCATGGCTGCATGAACATCCACGCCTCGCTGCTGCCGCGCTGGCGCGGCGCGGCGCCCATCCAGCGGGCGATCCTGTCGGGCGACAATGTCACTGGCGTGACGATCATGGACATGGAAGCGGGCCTGGACACCGGACCGATGCGCGCCAAACATGTGACGCCGGTCGAGGACAAGACCGCAGGCCTGCTGACCGCCGAACTGGCGCAGGCGGGCGCGGAACTGATGGTCGAGGTGCTGGACGACATTGCGCAGCATCCCCCCATGCCCCAGCCGGAAGAGGGCGTCACCTATGCGTCGAAGATCGACAAGGCGGAGGCGCGGATCGATTTCAGCCGCGCCGCCCATCAGGTCGAACGACAGGTGCGCGCCTTCAACCCCTTCCCCGGCGCCTTTTTCGAATATCGCGGCGAACGCTTCCGCATTCTCGCCGCTCATGTCGAGCATCATGCCGGAATGCCGGGAGATTTGCTGGACGACAGCCTGCTGATCGGCTGCGGCCATGACTCGATCCGCCCGACGCTGATCCAGCGCGCGGGCAAGGCGGCGATGTCGCCCGGCGAATTGTTGCGCGGATACGATATGCCGGCGGGGAGCCGGGTGGATGGATAAGGGGAACGCCGTTCGGTTCGGGCGTGTCGGGAAACGTTTCTCGACTTCGCTCGAAACGAACGGAGGCGGGATATGACCCGGTTCGCCTTCACCGTCGAATTTGACGGCCGCCCCTTCATGGGCTGGCAGCGCCAGGCCCATGGCCCCAGCGTGCAGCAGACGATCGAGGACGCGATCTTCGCCGTGACGGGCGAGCGCGCCGTGATCCATGCCGCCGGTCGCACCGATGCGGGCGTCCACGGCCTGGCCATGCGCGCCCATGCGGAGATCGACAAGGTCATCGCGCCCTTTCGGCTGATGGAGGCGATCAACGCCAGGATGCGGCCCCATCCGGTCGCCATCCTGGCGTGCCAGCCGGTCGCCGACGACTGGCATGCGCGCTTTTCCTGTATCGGTCGGTCCTATGTCTATCGGATCGCCAACCGCCGTGCGCCGCTGACCTTCGAGCAAGGACTGGCGTGGCGGGTGATCCAGCCGCTCGATGTGCCGGCGATGCAGGATGCAGCGCAGATACTGGTGGGGCGGCACGACTTCACCACATTCCGGTCGGCCCATTGCCAGGCGCAAAGCCCGGTCAAGTCGCTCGACCGGCTGGATGTCGAACGCGACGGCGACCGGATCGCGATCCACGCGGCGGCGCGCTCCTTCCTTCATCACCAGGTGCGATCGATGGTCGGGTGCCTGGCGATGGTCGGCATGGGGCGATGGAGTGCAGGGGATCTGCGCGCCGCACTGGAGGCCAGGGATCGGGCGGCGCTGGGCCTCAACGCCCCGCCGGACGGACTATATTTCGTGCAGGCGACCTATCCCGCCGCGGCCGTCAGATGAAGGCGGCGGTGCAGACCTGATTCTTGCCGGCGCGCTTGGCCGCACGCATCGCGTCGTCGGCGCAGGCAATCAGCCGGTCGAGATCGGCCGGATCGGGTGTGTCGACGGTGACGAGGCCGAAGCTGCCGCTGACGCCCATGCCATAGGATGCAAGCGCCTGCCGTGCGTCCTCGCCAAAGGCCTGTACCGCCTGCGCGTCCCGATCCGCCAGCAGGACCAGAAATTCGTCGCCACCGATCCGCGCGACGACATCGCCCGCGTCGGCCTGCGCCTTCAGCAACTGGGCGATATCGGTCAGGCAGCCGTCGCCCGCGGCATGGCCCTGACCGTCGTTCAACTGCTTGAACCCGTCGAGGTCCAGGAACAGCAAGCTGGTGCTCAGCCGGGCGTGCGCCGCATGGGCCAGCACATCCTTGGCCCGGCACGCGAACCCCCGGCGATTGAGAAGGCCGGTCAGCGGATCATGCATCGCCTCGAAACTGGCCTGCCGCAGGTCCGACATATCCTCTATCACCGCCACATAGAGTTCGGGGCGATCATCATCGTCACGCACCATCGCGACCGTCAGGTTGATCCAGATGATCGTTCCATCGGCACGGATATAGCGTTTTTCCATCGCGTAACGCGGCAATTCGCCGGCGTTGAGCCGCGCCAGCAGCGCCTCGTCCGCATGGAGATCGTCCGGATGGGTGATCTGCTGGAATCCGGTGCGGATCAGCGTTTCCGCGTCATAGCCGCTGATTTCGCAGAAACGCGGATTGACGAGCAGGAAAGCGCCATCAAGCCCCACATGGGCGATGCCGACCGGTGCATGAAGAAAGGTCGCCTCGAACCGGCGCTGCTCCAGTGCGAGAGCAGCGGCGATCTGCCCGTCCACCCCCACGACCTGAGCCGGCGCCGAAGGAGCCGGCACCGACGTGGAAAAAGATTTGCCTGAAAATGTTCCCGTGAACTGTCGGTGCGACTGCCTGCTCATCGTCCGCTCTTGCACGGAAAATGGTAAACAGGTGATTACGCCGCCGCGCAGTCGTAAAATTCAGAGGCGGGTGCGGAAGGGCGTGAAGTTGGTGCCGCTGTCATAGACGTCCAGCCCCTCGCGCCGCTTGAGGCCGTTGACCACCATATAGGTGACCGGCGTGAGTACCGCTTCCCAGCCGACCTTCATCGCCCAGTTGGTGACCATAACCGTCAGCACCTGCGCATTGCTCCAGTCGCCCCAGAAAGCCAGCGGGTAGAAGAGCAGGCTGTCCACACCTTGCCCGATGACGGTGGAGCCGATGGTCCGCATCCACAAATGCCGACCCTGCGTCAGCAGCTTCATACGGGCAAGGACGAAGCTGTTGGCCAGTTCACCCGCCCAGAAGGCCACGAGCGAAGCGAAGACGATGCGCCACGTACTGCCAAACACCGCCTCATAGGCTTTCTGGTCGGGCCAGCCATCCGCGGGCGGCAGCGCGACGACCACCCAGCTCATCAACGCCATGAACAGCATCGCGCCGAACCCCGCCCAGACGCAGCGGCGGGCGCGGGCATAGCCATAGACCTCCGTCAGCACGTCGCCGATAACATAACCCAGCGGAAAAAAGAGGATGCCGGCGCCGAAGGTGAAGCCGCCCAGCGTCGAGAGCTTGGCCGCGCCGATCAGATTGGAAAGAAGCAGGATGGCAACGAACGCCGCCATGAAAAAGTCGTAATAGCGCAGCGGCCGTGCGCCCAGCGCCGCTGCATCGACCTTGTGAACCGCCCCATTGTCCATGCGATACTGCATATCGCGTGGTTGGATGATTGCAAGTCGGCCGGGCAAGCCCTCCTGTTGCAAGCCGCCCTGTTGCAAGCTGCATTCCCGCCCGCTATCGCGGCATCCGCATGGCCCCGTAGCTCAGTTGGATAGAGCATTCGCCTTCTAAGCGAATGGTCGCTGGTTCGAATCCAGCCGGGGTCGCCATATTCAGCGGTAGAACATCATGAATAGCAGGCCGAATATGGTGAGCAGCAGGGCAAACCAAAAGAAACCAAAATCGGGCTTGTCTGGATCGCGCATCGGCTAGTCTACCTGTTCGGCGTCGACGCGGCGCACCAGCCGGTCGTCAACGACTGTCATCGTGAAAATCGGATCGGCGTCCGCAGGCACCTCGGCGATGGCATCGACGAACGCGGCCCGCGTCGCGGGATCGTCGTAGATCATCTTCTGCTCGAATGCCGCCCGCCAGGTCGTCTCGTCAGGCCATTCGGCATAGCCGACGAAACGACCGTCGGCGTCGCGATGCAGCCGGGAACCGTAGCTGCCATATTTTTCCCGGATCAAGTCGGTGCCACGCCGCCAGGCTGCGCAGAACTGATCCTCCTTGCCGGGATGGACCCGCCACCAATAGACCGCGACGAACATCGCCCATCTCCTTTACCCAAGGAGAATGAATGGGCCGGGCGCAGGTTCCTGCCCCCGGCCGGACAAGTCAGAGGATGGTCTGCCCGGTCTTGGCCCAGTCGGCGGCGAAGCCTTCGAGACCCTTGTCGGTCAGCACATGCTTGGACAGCATCTTGATGACGGCGGGCGGCGCGGTCATCACGTCCGCGCCGATACGGGCGGCTTCCAGAACATGGATGGGGTGGCGAACCGACGCGACCAGAATTTCGGTGTCGAAGCCGTAATTGTCGTAGATCAGGCGGATATCCTGGATCAGCGCCATGCCGTCGAAACCATTATCGTCATGGCGGCCGACGAAGGGCGAGATGAAGCTTGCGCCGGCCTTTGCCGCCAGCAGTGCCTGGTTGGCCGAGAAGCAGAGCGTGACATTGACCAGCACGCCATCGTCGGTCAGCGCCTTGCAGGTCTTGAGGCCATCTATCGTCAGCGGCACCTTGATGCAGACATTGTCGGCGATCTTCCGCAACACGGCGGCTTCCTTCATCATCGTCTCATGGTCGAGCGCGACGACTTCGGCCGACACCGGGCCGTCGACGATACCGCAGATTTCCTCGACCACTTCCAGGAACTTGCGGCCCGATTTATGGATCAGCGACGGGTTGGTGGTGACGCCGTCCAGCAGGCCGGTGGCGGCCAGTTCACGGATTTCGGCGGTGTCGGCAGTGTCGACGAAGAATTTCATGGGGGGACTCCGGGGATAGGGCGAATCGCGCTCCTTTAGCGGCTGGCGACCGGATTCACCATGCCGGCGGCATGAATTGCATCGCCTGCCGGGCGCGACTAAGGCCGACGCACCTTTCCAAAGGACCGAGCATGAAACGCGCCGCCCGTTTGCTGACGATTCCCCTGGGCGTGCTGGGCGCTTCGCCGGCGGGAGCGGCGACGGAAGAAACACAGGCATGGAGCACCGAACAGGCGATCTTTCATGCGGGCGAGTCGAACATCATCACCATTGATTCGAGCCAGCGCCTGCGGTCTGACGGCAAGAGCGGCGGCGAACAGTTTCTCGCCCGTGTCGTCATCGACCACAGGATAACCCCCGCGCTCCAACTGGGCGGCGGCATCGCCTATCTGCGCAGCGAGGTGGACCAGGAAATGCGCCTGTTCCAGCAGGCGACGCTGGCCAGCGGCATCTGGACGAGCCGAACCCGGATCGAGCAGCGTTTCTTCGACAATGCCGACCATGCGAGCTGGCGGCTGCGCCAGAGGGTGCAGGTGGCGGCGCCGATCGACCGGGCGAAGCGATGGACGGTGATCGCAGCGACCGAAATCTTCTTCCACCTCAACCGCGCACGGCCGAACGACCAGACCGGACTGGCGACGATGCGCAACCAGGTCGGCCTGCGCCATCCGATCGCCAGGACCGTGGACGCGCAATTGCTCTATATGCGCCAGCAGAATTTTCGCGACGGACGGCCCGATACGGTCGCCCATATTCCCTGGCTGACGCTGAGCTGGCGGCTCTGACGATTTGCCTGGCGCGCCCGGCGCGCTAAGGACGGTCCATGTCTTCGCGCGCCCGTGTCCTCATTCTCAACGCCGCCCTGGGGCCGCTCGACTATCGCGTGCCGCACGGCATGACCGTGCAGCCCGGCAGCATCGTCGTCGCGCCGCTGGGGCCGCGCCAACTGGTCGGCGTAGTGTGGGAAGAGGAAAGCTTTCCCGATGTCGAGACCGTGGGCGACAATCGACTGCGCAATCTGGTCGAGGTGGTGGACGCCCCGCCCTTGCCCGAACCGCTACGCCGGCTGATCGAATGGACGGCGGACTATTATCTCGCCCCGCCCGCCGCGGTGCTGCGCATGGCGCTCTCCTCCATGGCTGCGCTGGAAGGGGCGCGGACGGTGATCGAGTATCGCGCCACCGGGGCTGCGCCCGACCGGATGACCGAACAGCGCGCGCAGGCTCTGGAACGGATCGGCGAGCGGCAGGGGCTGATCCGCGAACTGGCGATGATCGGCGGGGTGAGCGACGCGGTGATCCGCGGCCTCATCAAGCAGGACATATTCGAAGCGGTGGAGGTGAGCGTCGACACGCCCTTCCCCATGCCCGATCCCGGCCATGCGCAACCCATATTGTCGGAGGCGCAGACCAGCGCCGCGACGACCATGGCGGACGCGGTACGGGCGCATGACTTCGCGCCCTTCCTGCTCGACGGCGTCACCGGATCGGGCAAGACGGAGGTCTATTTCGAGGCGATTGCCGCCGCGATCCGGGCCGACCGGCAGGTGCTGGTGCTGCTGCCCGAGATCGCGCTGACCGAACCCTTTCTGGAACGGTTCGAGAAGCGGTTCGGCACGGTGCCGGTCAACTGGCATAGCGGCCTGCGCCAGAGCGAGCGGCGGCGGGCGTGGCGCGCCATCGCGACGGGCCAAGCGCAGGTGGTGGTAGGCGCACGGTCCGCGCTGTTCCTGCCCTATCCCAATCTCGGCCTGATCGTCGTGGACGAAGCGCATGAGGCCAGCTTCAAGCAGGAAGACGGCGTCCATTATCATGCCCGCGACGTCGCGGTGATGCGCGGATTGATCGAGAAATTTCCGGTCGTCCTGGCATCGGCCACCCCGGCGATCGAGACGCGGCATCAGGTCGAACTGGGCCGTTATGCGGAGATCAAGCTGCCATCGCGCTATGGCGGGGCGGAGATGCCCACGATCGAGGGGATCAACCTGCTGACAGACCCGCCCGAGCGCGGCCGCTGGATCGCGCCGCCTCTGGTCAAGGCGATCGACGAGGTGATGGCGAAGGGCGAGCAGAGCCTGCTCTTCCTCAACCGGCGCGGCTATGCGCCGCTGACCTTGTGCCGCCATTGCGGCTATCGGTTCCAGTGCCCCAATTGCACCGCCTGGATGGTCGAGCATCGGCTGACGCACCGGCTCGCCTGCCATCATTGCGGCCACGTCGTCCCCGCGCCGCGACGCTGCCCGGAATGCAAGGAGGAGGACAGCCTGGTCGCCTGCGGCCCCGGCGTCGAGCGCATCGCCGACGAGGTGAAGGCGCTGTGGCCGCAGGCGCGCACCGCCATCGCAACGTCCGATACGCTGAGTTCCCCTGCCCGCGCCGCAGATTTCGTGAAGTCGGTGGAGGCAGGCGACATCGACATCATCGTCGGCACGCAATTGGTCACCAAGGGCTATCATTTCCCCAACCTGACGCTGGTCGGTGTCATCGACGCGGATCTGGGGCTGGAGGGCGGCGACCTGCGGGCGGCCGAGCGCACCTTCCAGCAGATCGTGCAGGTGGCCGGCCGCGCCGGACGCGGCGAGAAGCCGGGGAAGGTGTTCATCCAGACGCGGATGCCGACCAGCGAGGTCATCGAATCGCTGATCGAGGGGGATACCGAGCGCTTCTACGCGGTCGAGACGGAGAACAGGCGGCGCGCCAACGCCCCGCCCTTCGGCCGCTTCGCCGCGATCATCATTTCCAGCGAGAATGCCGACGAGGCGGCGCAGACCGCACGGCTGATCGGCAAGTCGGCGCCGGTGATCGAAGGGATGCGCGTCTATGGTCCTGCGCCAGCGCCACTGTCCGTGCTACGCGGCCGCCATCGTCATCGCCTGCTGATCCACGCGACGCGCGCAGTGGACATTCAGGCGGCGATCCGCGAATGGCTGGGCAATCTGGCCTGGAAATCAGGCACCAGAGTAGCGGTGGACGTCGATCCCTACAGCTTCATGTAACGCTCAGCCCGCATCGGCGGGTGAAACGATGATGACCACGCGGCGATTCTCCCGCCGCCCGCTGGCCGACCGATTGCTTTGCACAGGTATGCGCGCGCCCATGCCGGCAACCCGCATCGCCGGCCGCGCCATGCCGCCGCCGACCAGCGCATCGGCCACCGCCTGCGCGCGCCGCAGCGACAGCGCATCATTATAGCTGGCCGATCCCGTCGAATCGGTATGTCCCTCCACACGCGCCCCGCGAATGCCGACCCCGGCCAGTACAGCCGACAGGCGCCCGATCGCCATTTTCTGGTCCGGGATCAGCGTGCTTTCCTCCGTAGCGAAGAGCAGCCGGTCGGCCATGCCGAACTGCCAGTCGTCGCCCGACGGTTCGAAGCCCTGCTGCTGGAGCGCGGCCACCTGTTGCGGGGTGAAAGCGGCCGTTCGCGGCGGCTGCACCGTCTGGCAGGCGGCCAGCAGAAACAGCGAGAGGAAAAGCAGATGGTGGCGCATTCTGGTCCCTATGATGTCAGCGATCGCGATGGATGGCGCGACCCGCCTTGGCCGCATACATGGCTGCATCCGCATGGCGCAGCAGGTCGCGCGCGTCGGCGCTGTCCTCCGGATAGCAGGCGCTGCCGATGCTGAGCGACGCATCGACGCGTTCGCCATTGGGCAGCATGATCGGCTGGGCCATGCCATCGGCGATGCGCGCCTTGATCGCGGCCAGTTGATCCGCCGACAGGCCCGGCGCCAGGATCAGCGCGAATTCGTCGCCGCCCAGGCGAAAGGCTTCGTCTTCGGGACGCAGCACGGCGCGCAGCCGGGCGGCGATGACGATCAGCAGCGCGTCACCGGCGTCATGGCCATGGGTGTCGTTGACCTGCTTGAAGCGGTTGACGTCGATATAGAGGATGGCGAAGGATCGCGCCTGCGCATCGGACTGCGCCACCGCGGCAGGCAGCAGCTGTTCGAACATCGCGCGGTTGCCAAGCCCCGTCAGCACATCGCGGGTCGCTTGCCGCTCCAGCATCCGGTTGTGCGTGACGACACCCTTGTGCCAGTCATGAAGCTCGTCCAGCAACGCATTGAAATCGCGGCCGAGCTGATCCACTTCCTGAATGTCGGATGTCGGCACGCGACGGTCGAACTGGCGGTCGGCGCGAACGGCATGGGCGACGTCCGCGATCCGGCCCAGCGGCTCGGTCACGTCGCGCTGCAACCGGCGCGACAAGGTCCAGGTCGCTACCAATGTGAGAACGAGGCAGGCGAGCGCGGTCGCCAGCCCCGACAGGATGAACCGACCCAGGCCGTCCGCGCCGCCATAAATCTGCACCTGCGCGATCACGGCCGGGCCGCGCCGGATATCGGCCAGCGCCGGCGAAGGCGCAATCAGATCGGCGATGCCGCGCTCGACCGTCGCCATCGCCCCTTCCGCAGGCCGGCGCCATTCCACCAGCGTGCGGCCGCGCGTATCGCGCACGGCGACATGATGGACGCTTTCCGACGCCGCCACCGCCACGATGCCGCGTTGTGCCGCATCCCTATCCTCGAACACCAGCGCAGGTTCGACCGTATAGGCCACGGTGCGGGCGATGAGGGCGAGGTTGCGGTCGGCATAGCCGCGGATGACCAGCACGCCCGTGACCATCAGGGTGATGGCGGCCGTCAGCACCGCGACGAAGATCAGGCGCATATGCCCGCGCGCCAGCACCTGACGCAAAGTCGGCATGGCGGATCGGTTCGAGGCTCTCATGGTTCAGTAGCCTCCTTTCGACAGGCGCAGGACACGCGGGTCGATGCGCACGGCAGATCGCGACACGGCGTCGATGCTGAGCTGGAAGGACAGGGATTGCGGCGTGTAGAGCAGGCAGAACATCGCGCCGCTGCGGCAGGTCGGGTCATCCTCCGCGATCGTCACCACCGGCTGGCCGCCCGCGCCCGCGATCAGTCGACGCATCGCCGCCCCGTTCATCGGGCCTATATAGAGGGCATCGCAGCGATCGGACGCTCCTTCCTGCGCCTCGTCCAGGCTGGACGCTGCGACGCGTGCGCCATTCGACAGAATGATGTCGCCCATCCGCCCGGCGTGACGCGGCGCCCCTGTCAGGCAGAGCCGCACCATCGTCCGGGGAGCGGGCCAGCGCGTATAGTCGAGGATCGCCCCGACCATGCGTGCAGTGCTATCCGCCACGGCATCGGGACCGGGGCCGAGGGGCATCATGACGGGCTGAATCGCGGGTGCCGACAAAAGGGCAGTCGGTGTCAGCAGCAGCAACAAGAACAACAAACACCGCAAGCCCGACTACACCCCCATGCCCGAAGGCTTGCCGCCATTTATAGTTAATCAGATGTAAAAAGCAGCAAAAATCGTTTCACCTGCGATCATGAGACGCCTTGTTACTGCGACCTTGCTGGCCGAAACCCGGATTGCAGGATAGATCGCCATGATGGACAGTCCGTGCCGCAACCTCTGCGCACTCGATCGCAACCGCGCAGCCTGCACGGGTTGCGGCCGAACGATCGATGAAATCGTCCACTGGCGCAGCATGACCGACGCCGCGCGCGCCGCCGTCATGAAGCGGGTAAAGGACTTTCAGCCGCCGGACCGGCCTTCTCCCTTTCCGCCGCCTGGGCGTCAAATTCGGCCTTGAGCCTGAGTGCGGAGTCACGCATTTCCGATCCATGCGGCGAATAGGCGATCGGATCGAGCAGGATCGACGCGCTCTTGTAATCGCCTCGCGCGGCAACCGCATGGACCAACGCGAAGCGATAATCCGAGCTTTGCGGGAGCAGGGTGAACGCCTTGTAAAGGCCGTCATAGCCCAGGTCCGGCATCTTGCCGCCCCGCATCGCATGATAACGGTAGAAGAGCGACAGCGGCACCGGGTCTTCGGTGTCGGCCCGATTGGCGCGCACGATCGAGGTCAGTGCGGCCTTCCAGTCTTCCGCCCTGTCACTGTCATGCGCGCGCTCCAACAACACCCGCGCACGCGCGGCATAGCCGCGTGCCGACTGGGGGTCGAGGGCAATCGCCCGGTCGGCGTCGGCCAGCGCCGCGTCCGCCTGCCCGGCTGTCCATTCCGCCTCGGCCAGCAACGCAGCAGCATAGGGGCTGGCGGGATATTTGGCGGCAATGGCGCGGATCGAGGCGGCCAGCTTGGGCGCGTCCTCCTTGCCCGGATCGCCCATGAGTTCCAATTCCTCCCCGATCAGCGCCGCTTGCGCCGGATCGACCGGGCTGACCAGGATTTCGCCGATGGTCAGTTCCTTCGGGGTCAGGCGCGAAGCCGACAGGCTGTGGCGCATATAGGCCTTCAAGTCCTTTTCCAGTCCCGCCAGCCCGCCGGCGAAATAGCTGTCCGGCTGCATGTCTTTCACCCCCTCGGCCAAGTCGTGGAGATAGCGCGTGATCTCTTCGCGCCGATCCGCCTTGTAGCGATAATAATGGGTCAGCAGCCAGGCCGTCCCATAATAACGATCGCCGTCGCGCAGGCTGAGGCCATTGGCGTCGCGGGCAAAGAGATTCTTCACCGGATAAGGCGACCCCAGCACCAGGCCGGGCGCCCGCGCCAGGGGTACATGGCCGAACTCGATCGACCCGTCCTTCGGGAATTTCACGACCGAGAAAAATTCGGCAAAACCTTCCACATACCAGGCCGGATAGGCGGCCGGGAAATGATGCAGCATGAAATGATGGGTATATTCGTGGAACAGGATTTCCTCCGCCCCGAAATCGAACTGGCTGGTCTTGGCGCCGCGCGACAGCACGGCATAGGCGGTGCGATCGGAGGTGGTATAGAAGCCGCCGATATTGGGATTGCCCGCCAGCGCTCGCACCTTGTCCTCGCTGGACAGGAGATAGACCTTGACCGGGCTGCCGCGTTCCGGATCGGTGACCTGCGTGATCGCCCGCAGGAGAAAATCGAACTTCTCCAGTCGTTCGGCAAAATCCCGCAGCTTGTCGTCACTGCCTTCGCGATACACCGTAAAATGCCGGGTCTGCGCCTGCCACCAGGCGGCCTGCGCCGTCCCCATGCTGCCCAACGCCAGCGCCAACCCGGCCAGCGCCTTCATCCAGATTCGCATCATTCCCATCCGTCCCCCAAGGCCTCATCCCAAGGTGGCGGAGCCCGCTGCGAATGAAAAGATGCATTATCTCCGGACTTTGACCTTCACTTGCGCCTTTCATGCGCCAGCAGCGCCTGCTTCCGGTCTGCGCCCCAGGCATAGCCGCCCAGCCCGCCATCGCCGCGCACGACGCGGTGGCAGGGGATGAGGACAGCCAGATTGTTGCCGCCGCACGCCGTCCCCGCCGCTCGCACCGCGCCGGGGCGACCGATCGCGGCGGCAATCTCGGCATAGCTGCGCGTCTCGCCCGGCGGGATCGCGCGCAACGCCGCCCAGACCGCCTGCTGGAAGGCGGTGCCGCGCATGTCGACCGGCAGGTCGGCGCCCGCTGCGGGATCGTCGACCAGAGCCGCCACCCGCTCCGCCATCGCGTCGAGCGCCGCGTCCGCAGGCAGCAAAGCGGCGTGCGGGAAGCGGGTGCGCAACGCGGCTTCGCCTTCGCCGAAGCTGATCCGGCACAGGCCCTTGTCCGTCGCCGCCACCAGCATCGGACCCAGGCTGCTGTCCACCACGCGCCAGCGAATCGCTGCGCCTCGCCCGCCATCCTTCCAGGCGCTGGGCGTCATGCCCAGATGCTGCTCGGCGTCAGCATAGGCGCGGCTTGGCGCGCTATAGCCCGCCTCGTAAATGGCGGTGGTCACGTTGCCCGGCTGCGCCAGCGCCGCCTTCAGCCGCTCCGTTCGCAATCCTCGTGCATACGCCGCGGGGGTCAGCCCCGTCTCGCGCTTGAACAGGCGGTGGAAATGATGCGGCGCATAGCCGGCATGAGCGGCGATCGCGTCCAGCCGGGGGCCTCCTCCGCCGCTTCAATGAAGGCGATCGCCGCCGCCACCGCCAGCCGGTCACGCCCGACCGCGTCGGGATGGCAGCGCAGGCAGGCGCGATAGCCCGCCGCCCGCGCCGCCGCCGGATCGGGCAGGAAGGCCATATTCTCCCGCTTGGGGTGCCGCGCGGCGCAACTGGGCTTGCAATAGATGCCGGTCGTCGCGACGCAGCCGACGAAGCGACCATCCATCGCCCGGTCGCGCGCCAGGAAGGCGTCCCAGCAGGCGTCATCGTCCGGCATCGCGGCGTCAACGCGGTTTGGGGCGGGTTTAAAGCGAGTCATCTGGTTCATGCATATGGGATAGCCCGGCGCGCTTGACCATGCTTCCCGCGCCTTGCTGTCAAAGGCGCCGCGGCATTTCCCGATTGCGCCGCGCCCGGCATCGCATATGAATGCGCCACGATGATCGCCCTATCCCGCCGCTTCGCCCCTGCCCTAGGCTGCCTGATCGCCTTGCTTGCGCCTGCGTCGCTTCATGCCGAACAGCAGGACATCGCTGCGGCCGCCCGCGGGGTCGTGCGCGTCGCGCTAGTCGCGACAGATGGATCGGACGCCTACTTCGTCGGCCATGGCAGCGGCTTTGCCGTCGCACCGGACAAGGTGCTGACCAACGCCCATGTCGTCGAACTGGCGCGCGAGGAGAAAAATCTCGTCATCGGCGTCATCCCGTCGGAAGGGCGCAAGACCTATGGCGGGCGAATCATCGCCTATTCGCCGGGCAACGACCTGGCCCTGATCCAGCTGGAGGAAGGCCGCCTGCCGGTGTCGACCTTCTACGCCGGGGCCGTGACCGACGGGCAGCATGTGACAGCGATCGGCTATCCCGGCACGGTCGACCGGGCGCAGGGCCTGGGTCTCAAGCAGATGGTCGAGCCGCTCGCGACGGTGAAGACCAGCGGCAACATCTCGTCCGGCCGCGCCAGCCAGAGTTTCGACACGCTGCTGCACACCGCCCCGCTCGCGGCCGGCAACAGCGGCGGGCCGCTGACCGACGATTGCGGCCGGGTGCTGGGCGTCAACAGCTTCGGGTCGGTATCGGACGGCAATGATGCGGAATTCGGCTTCGCCGTATCGTGGCGCGAAATCGCCTCCTTCTTGCGCCAGGCCGGCGTGTCGTCGCTCCATACCGTCGTGCCCTGCCGCTCCATGGCGGAGGCCGATGCGGCGGAGGCCAGCATCACCCAGCGCGAATCGCAGGCGACCGAGCAGAAGAGCCGGGCCAGCGCCGATGCGCGCGAACAGGCCATGACCCGTGCCCGCGATGCGGCGGAACGCGACGTCATCACCGCGCGCGAGAATGCGATGGCGGGCGCCGCCGTCCTGCTGGCGCTCGCGGTTCTGGGCCTGGGTGCGGGCGGGCTGTTCTACACGCAGGGCAAGGAAAAACAGTCGACCTGGTTCCTGGCGGGCGGCGGCGTGCTGCTGTTCGCGGCGCTGGGCCTCTTCTTCTTCAAGCCCAGCTTTGCCAGCATCGACGAGCGGGTGAAGCTGCCTGCGGACAAGTCTATCGTGGGCAACAGCGCCTTCGCCTGGAGCGGCGAGAATGTCTGCAAGGTCGATCTGGCGCGCAGCCGGCTGACCATATCGCAGCCCAACGATATCGGCCTCAACTGGGCGGAAGGCGGCTGCGTCAACGGCGACACCCAATATGTCGCATCCGGCACCCTGTGGCAGCGCGCGAGCGTGCCCGACGAGGCCAATTATGTGTCCACCAGCCAGTTCGACCCGGCGACCGGCACGCTGCGGGTGCAGCGCTGGCTGCCCGATCTGGATACGATGGACAAAGCGCGCGCGCTTTTGAAGGACGAGACCGGTAAGGGGACGATCAAGGGCTGCGGCGCCGACTCCGCCCTGCTCGCCCGGATCGCCACGCTCCAGACCGACCTTGGCGCGTTGTTGCCCGCCCAGCCCAACGAGCGGATTGTCTATCATTGCCAAAAGGGACGGCTTGCCCCGGCCGATCCTGCCGAATAACCGATTCGTCGCGGCTGAAATACTCAGTCAAATAGACGTGATTTCGCACTATCGATGGAATCGCGTCACATGACTTGCATAGTCATAATCCCGCTGCTAACCGGCCGGGCAACAGGGGCTCGGGACGGGATCAGACCGCGCCCTCTTTTTGCATGACCCGCAATTACGGAGGACGGCAAGCGCGTGGAGATTAACAGCGGCATTCAGGCTAGCCTCAGCGGCCGCTACGCGGTGGCGCTGTTCGATCTGGCCCGCGACGCGAACGCACTCGACACGGTGGCGGACAGCCTGGCCGGGTTGAAGGCGGCCGTCGCCCAATCCCCCGATTTCAAGGGCCTGATCAACAGCCCCGTGCTCAGCCGGGATGCAAGCGGGAAGACGATCGCCGCCGTCGCATCCTCCATGGGGACCGATGTATTGACGACAAAATTTCTGGGCGTGCTCGCGCAGAACCGTCGCCTGGGCCAGTTGCCCGCCGTCATCCGTGCCTATGAAACGCTCCTGTCGAATCACAAGGGTGAAGCGCGCGCCGAAGTGACGAGCGCCCACCCGCTTACCAAGACCCAAATCGGCGCCCTGGCCAAAAGCCTGAAGGCGCGCGTCGGCCGCGAGGTTACGCTCGATGCAAAGGTCGACCCCGCGATCCTGGGCGGGCTGGTCGTCAAGATCGGCAGCCAGATGATCGACAGCTCCATCCGCACACGTTTGAATACGCTCGCCCAGGCGATGAAAGGCTAAGTCATGGATATCAACGCCGCAGAAATTTCGAAGGTCATCAAGGACCAGATCGCCAATTTCGGCACCGAAGCGCAGGTCAGCGAAGTCGGTTCCGTGTTGACCGTGGGTGACGGCATCGCCCGCGTCCATGGCCTCGACAATGTCCAGGCCGGTGAAATGGTCGAATTCGCCAATGGCGTGCAGGGCATGGCGCTGAACCTGGAAGCCGACAATGTCGGCGTCGTGATCTTCGGCTCCGACGCCGAGATCAAGGAAGGCGACACCGTCAAGCGCACCGGCACCATTGTCGACGTGCCTGTGGGCAAGGGCCTGCTGGGCCGCGTCGTGGATGGCCTGGGCAATCCCATCGACGGCAAGGGTCCGATCGTGTCCGACCAGCGCATGCGCGTCGAGCGCAAGGCGCCCGGCATCATCCCGCGTACATCGGTGCATGAACCCGTGCAGACCGGCCTCAAGGCGATCGACACGCTGGTTCCCGTCGGCCGTGGTCAGCGCGAACTGATCATCGGCGATCGCCAGACCGGCAAGACCGCCGTCGCGATCGACACCTTCATCAACCAGAAGGCCGCCAACGCCGGCGATGACGAGAGCAAGAAGCTCTATTGCATCTACGTCGCGATCGGCCAGAAGCGCTCGACCGTCGCGCAGATCGTCAAGCAGCTCGAAGAAAATGGCGCGATGGAATATTCCATCGTCGTCGCCGCGACCGCTTCTGAGCCTGCACCGCTCCAGTATCTTGCGCCGTACACCGGCGTGACGATGGGCGAATATTTCCGCGACAATGGCATGCACGCCGTCATCGTCTATGATGATCTGTCCAAGCAGGCCGTCGCCTATCGCCAGATGTCGCTGCTGCTGCGTCGTCCTCCGGGCCGTGAAGCCTATCCCGGCGACGTTTTCTATCTCCACAGCCGCCTGCTGGAACGCGCTGCGAAGATGAACAAGGACAATGGATCGGGTTCGCTGACCGCCCTGCCGATCATCGAAACGCAGGCGGGCGACGTGTCCGCCTACATCCCGACCAACGTGATTTCGATCACCGACGGCCAGATCTTCCTGGAAACCAACCTCTTCTACCAGGGCATCCGTCCGGCCATCAACGTAGGCCTCTCGGTGTCGCGCGTCGGTTCCGCTGCGCAGACCAAGGCGATGAAGAAGGTGTCCGGCTCGATCAAGCTGGAGCTGGCCCAGTATCGCGAAATGGCGGCCTTCGCCCAGTTCGGTTCGGACCTCGACGCCTCGACCCAGAAGCTGCTGAACCGCGGCGCGCGCCTGACCGAGCTGCTCAAGCAGGGTCAGTTCTCGCCGCTGCCGTTCGAAGAGCAGACCGCGTCGATCTTCGCGGGCACCAACGGCTATCTCGACAGCGTCGCCGTCAAGGACGTGACCCGCTATGAAGAGCTGATGCTCGCCTATCTGCGTCACGATCACCCCGAAGTGCTGACCGCGATCCGCGACAGCAAGGATCTGGGCGACGACGCCAAGGGCAAGCTGAAGGCGGCGCTCGACGCATTCGGCAAGACCTTCGCGTAAGGCACGATGCTCACCGCCCATAGCCTTCTTGCCTGGACCGTGATGTCGATCGGTCTGGTGTTGCTGCCGGGACCGGACACCATGTTGGTGGCCGGCCACGCGGCGCGCCGCGGGTTGAAGGCCGGCATGGCGGCGATCGGCGGCATCCAGCTCGGCGGCCTGTTCTACATGCTGCTGTGCGGCTTCGGCTTCCTCAGCGTGCTGAACGCGGTGCCGGGGCTGTTCATGGCGGTGAAGATCGCGGGCGCGCTCTACCTCGCCTGGATGGGTCTTGGCCTGCTGCGCGGCGCGATCAAGCCGGTAGAGGTGACGGCGGAAAAGCTGCGGATCGGCGGATCGCCCTTCACGCAAGGGTTCATCAGCACCGTGCTGAACCCGAAGGTCGCGATCTTCTTCCTGGCCGCGCTGCCGCAGTTTGTCGGCACCGGCCCGGCCGCGCCCTTTCAGGGGATGGCACTGATCGCGATCGTCTATGCGCTGGGCTTCGTCTGGTGCGCCCTGCTCGCGCTGCTGGCCACGAAGGCTGGTCGCTCGGTCGGGCAGAGCAGCGCGATGCGCTGGTTCGAAGGCGCCATGGGCGTCGGTTTCTTTGGTCTCGCGGGCCGTCTGGCCCTTGCTCGGAACGTGTGATTTATGGCTAGCCTCAAGGAACTGAAGATCCGGATCGGGTCGGTGAAATCGACCCAGAAGATCACCAAGGCGAAGCAGATGGTCGCCGCCGCCAAGCTGCGCAAGGCGCAGGCCGCGGCCGAGGCCGCACGCCCCTATAGCAGCCGCCTCGAAGCGGTCGTCGCCAGCCTCGCGTCGAAGATCGCGGGCGGCACGGGCGAAGGGGCTTCCCCGTTGCTCGCCGGCACCGGCAAGGACGAAGTCCATCTGCTGGTCGTCGCCAATAGCGACCGTGGTCTAGCCGGCGCCTTTAACGCCAATATCGTGAAGGCCGCGCTCGCGAAGGCACGCGCGCTGGAGCTGGACGGCAAGAAGGTGCAATTCTACCTGATCGGCCGCAAGGGTCGTCCGGTCATCAATCGCGCCTATCCCGGCAAGATCGTTGCCCAGTTCGACACCACCGGCGCCAAGCAGCCGGGCTACGACCAGGCGCAGGCAATCGGGCAGGAACTCAGCAAGATGTTCCTCGACGGCAAGTTCGACATCGCGCACCTCTTCTATTCGCGCTTCAAGTCGGCACTGGCGCAGATTCCTACCGAACAGCAGATCATCCCGGTCAAGATTCCGGCCGACGCCGACCGCAACGCCATCCCCGCCACGGTGGAATATGAGCCGAGCGAGGAGGCGATCCTGGACGACCTGTTGCCGCGCAACATCTCGATCCAGCTCTTCAAGGCGCTGCTGGAAAACAACGCGTCCGAACAGGGCGCGTCGATGACCGCGATGGACAACGCCACGCGTAACGCAGGCGACCTGATCAGCAAACTGACGATCCAGTATAACCGCAGCCGCCAGGCCGCGATCACCACCGAACTCGTCGAAATCATCTCGGGCGCTGAAGCCCTCTAAGACCCCGCACGCAAGGAAGCAGTCATGGCAACCACCAACAATGTAGGCCGCATCTCGCAGGTCATCGGCGCCGTCGTCGACGTGACCTTCCCCGATGCGCTCCCGTCGATCCTGTCGGCGCTGGAAACCAGCAACAACGGCCAGCGCCTGGTGCTGGAAGTCGCCCAGCATCTGGGTGAAAACACCGTTCGCACCATCGCGATGGATTCGACCGAAGGCCTTACCCGCGGCCAGGAAGTGACCGACACCGGCGCGCAGATCAGCGTTCCCGTCGGCCCCGCGACGCTCGGCCGCATCCTCAACGTCGTCGGCGAGCCGATCGACGAGCGCGGCCCGGTCGCCACCGACATGCGTTCGCCGATCCATGCCAAGGCCCCCGAGTTCGTTGACCAGTCGACCGAAAGCGCGATCCTGGTCACCGGCATCAAGGTCATCGACCTGCTCGCTCCTTACGCCAAGGGCGGCAAGATCGGCCTGTTCGGTGGCGCGGGCGTCGGCAAGACGGTTCTCATTCAGGAACTGATCAACAATATCGCCAAGGGCCATGGCGGCACCTCGGTCTTCGCAGGCGTCGGCGAGCGTACCCGCGAGGGTAACGATCTCTACCACGAATTCCTCGACGCCGGCGTCATCGCCAAGGATGCCGACGGCAATGCGATCAGCGAAGGCTCGAAGGTTGCGTTGGTTTATGGCCAGATGAACGAGCCCCCGGGCGCCCGCGCGCGCGTCGCCCTGTCGGGCCTGACCATCGCCGAATATTTCCGCGACGTCGAAAATCAGGACGTGCTGTTCTTCGTCGACAACATCTTCCGCTTCACCCAGGCGGGCGCGGAAGTGTCCGCTCTGCTCGGCCGTATTCCGTCGGCGGTGGGCTATCAGCCGACCCTGTCGACCGACATGGGCCAGTTGCAGGAGCGCATCACCTCCACCAACAAGGGGTCGATCACCTCGGTGCAGGCCGTGTACGTCCCCGCGGACGATCTCACCGATCCGGCGCCGGCGACTTCGTTCGCGCACTTGGATGCGACGACCGTTCTCAACCGCGCCATTTCGGAGCTGGGCATCTACCCGGCGGTTGATCCGCTCGACTCCACCAGCCGCGTGCTGGAGCCGCGCACCGTGGGCCAGGAACATTATGACACCGCGCGTGCGGTCCAGTCGATCCTGCAGAAGTATAAGTCGTTGCAGGACATCATCGCGATCCTGGGCATGGACGAGCTGTCGGAAGAGGACAAGCTGACCGTCGCCCGCGCGCGCAAGATCCAGAAGTTCCTGTCGCAGCCGTTCCACGTCGCCGAAGTCTTCACCGGCATCAGCGGCAAGTTCGTCCAGATCGAAGACACGGTGAAGTCGTTCAAGGCCGTGGTCGATGGCGAGTATGACCATCTGCCCGAAAACGCCTTCTACATGGTCGGCGGCATCGACGAAGCGGTCGAAAAAGCCAAGAAGCTGGCGGCCGAAGCGGCGTAAGCCAGATAAATATTGCCCCTCCTTCCAAGGGAGGGGTTGGGGGTGGGTCGCGAGCGAAGCGAGCATCAATCCATCCCGACGGATTGCAGGCGATTGCTGCGCAATCTCACCCACCCCCGGCCCTCTTAGGAGGGTCACGCGCCCCTCCTAAGACTTGAACGGGAGGGTGGAGAGTTACAGATGGCATTGCATTTCGAACTCGTAACCCCGGAAAAGCTGGTCCGCTCGGCCGAAGTCTGGCAGGTCGTGGTGCCCGGCACCGATGGCGACTTCGGCGTGCTGGAGGGTCATGCGCCCTTCATGTCGACCGTGCGCGACGGCAGCATCCAGATCTTCGCGACGGCCGGCGCCGCGCCGGAAATCATCCCGGTCGAAGGCGGCTTTGCCGAAGTGAATGAAAAGGGCCTGACGGTACTGGCCGAAAAGGCCGGCTGACCCCCTTCCCGCGGACAAGCAGGATATATCGAGAGCGGCGTCGCATGGCGCCGCTCTTTTTGTTGGAACATCAACGCATCGCCCGGAAGGTCGCACCGCCTCCGGCAATCGAACCAATGCCATAATGGCGGCTCCTCGCAACGCAGGTGCGCGCCACGCAATCACTTGTTTACCATATTATCCTAGGTCGCGCAGTGCAGAGCGACGTCGAGAGAATATCGGATGACAAAGCGTTCCACTATTCTGAATGGCGATCCACGCTTCTGGCCGGCAAAGCGCCGTTAAGATGTCCGATCCCTTTCTTGGCGATCTGGTCGCGCTCCTCGTCGCTATTGCAGGCGGCCTGATCTGGATAATGTTGCCGGGCGCAGGCCTTTTGCACCTTTTTGACGTGGGCGCTGATCGCTGGGGACGTGGCTGGCAAAGGCTGGGCTGGGCCTTGCTTCTGGCCTTCACCATCCTGCCGGCGGTTGATGCACTCGTCGCGCGGGCGGGCGGCCTGAATGCAGTCGCGGGTTGTCATGCCGTGCTTGCGTTACTCGCGTTGCGACGCGCGACATGGTTGAAGCCCCGTGCCGAAGGCTGGCGAATAGCGGCGCCACTGCTTTTGATATGGCTGTTCATCGTCATTTTCGCCTTCGTCGACATGAAGGTCGGCGGGATGCTGAACAAATCGATGCTCGAATATGACCTGGTCAAACATGCCGCAATAACCAGCGCCATCGCTCATCAGAACCTGCCTTTCACGGACCCTTTCTTCGCTCGCCCCGCAGCCGTGGGCTATTATTATTATTTCTATCTCTGGCCCGCCGCGATCCAGCATTTCGGCCCGTCCTTCCTGGATGGCCGCATGGCTTTCGGCGCAGCGACCTTTTGGGCCGGCCTTGCCTTTCCCGCGCTGCTGTGGCGCATCGGGGCCGATAGCGGACTGATCCGCCAAGGCCATATGCGCCGCTTCACGGCCCTCATCCTGCTCTTCTGCTTCCTGTCGGGCGCGGACCTGATCGCGATGGGCTTCCGCTTCCTCTGGACCGGCACCGTCACTGGCCAAAGCGACTGGTGGAACTGCGAAATCGGCTTTGCCGTCCATTCGATGCTGTGGGTGCCGCATCATATGACAGCCGTCATCGCGGCGTGGACGGCGATGCTGCTTCTGGTGCGGGCTGGCGAGCGGGACGCCACGGCGCGATGGCCGCTGGCTGTCGCCGCCGGGCTTGGCATAGCGACATGCTTCGGGTCGTCCGTGTGGATCATGCTGACCATTGCGCCGGTCCTGACGATATGGGGCGCGATCAGCCTTTTCCGGCGGGACATGACCCTGCTCCTGGCGGGAATCGTCGCGTTGCTGGGCGCCTCGATCCAGATTGCCGACCTTCTGGCATTTCGCGACGATGGCGCATTGCCCATCGCCTTCGCCATTCGCCCCTTCGCCCTCTTCTTTCCTGACGGAGGAGACGGAGCGCTGTTCAACCTGGCGCTGCTTCCACTGAACTATGCCGCGGAGTTCGGCATCTTCGCCTGGGGCGCGATCATGTGGTGGAAACGGGATTTGCGCTGGCCGCGACATCCGGTTCAGATATTGCTCCTCGCCAGCGCCCTGTTTTCCCTACTGATCAGCAGCTTCCTCAAATCGACCATCATCAGCAATGATCTGGGCTGGCGCGCGATCTGGTTCGCGCAATGCGCCGCCATCATCTGGACGGCGGCCTGGCTGCATGATCGCCCCCACTGGTTCCGCGAACGCGCCCTCAGCTTCAAACTGCTGCTGATCCTGGGCCTGGCGGCCGTGATCTGGGATATTGTCGGGCTGCGGCTCATCCGTGCGCCCTATGCGCCGGTCGCGGGCTTCGGCACCATCTTCACGGCGCGCGCCAGCGATGAAAGCGAACGCGGCATCTATCGATGGGCCGCCATCCACCTGCCCGCGCATGACGTCATCCAGCATAATCCCGTGCTGAAGCGGCGCGCGTTCAATTTCGGCCTGTATGGCGTGCAACGGACGGGCGTTGCCGATGTGGAAGCCAATCTGTTCGGCGCTTCGCCAAGAGCGGTGGAACAGCGCATCTCCCTGGTCCGCCCGATCTTCGACACGCCATTGCCGCCAGCCAGCATCCGCATTCGCGCGCAAGCCGCCGGCATCGATCATCTGCTGTTCGCTTCGGACGATCCCGTCTCGGGCAAGGCCGGCGGTCCTCCGCCCGGCCTGCGCTGCAACGTCCGCGAACCGCTTGCCTGCCTCGTTTCGGTGAAGGAAATCCAGCCATGAACGCCCTGTTCCGTCGCCTGGCCGGCCTGGCTCTGATCTATCTGCTGGTGCTGGCGGGCGGGTTCCTCCTCTATCTGGCGCTGATCGCGTCGCCGCTGCTGGGGGCGATCCCGCTGCTCTTCTATCGCGGTGTGCTGATCGCCTTCATCGGCGCGCTTCTGCTGGGGCTGTTGCTGGCGATCGCGGGGCGCCGCGCTCCCGCCCTCGATCTGTCGACCGGGGTCGGGGCGGTCGCATTGTCGCTAGCGTTCAACATCAGCTTCCTGATCGTCTTCCCGGTCACGTTCGACCGATCGATCACCATGTTCCTGCTGGCCCGGATCGAGCGGCAGGACGGCCAATTGACGCCGCCCATGCTGGAGAATGTGTTCATACGCGAATATCTGGGCGATCTGCGGCAGATTGATCGACGGGTCAGCGAACAGACGTTGTCGGGCAACATCGTCCAGCGTGACGATGGCCGCATCGCATTGACGCCGCAAGGGCGCCGGCTGCTGTCGAGCGCCCGGCAGATCGGCGGCTGGTTCGGAGCCGATCCGCGCTTCGTGACGGCGCCGGAACCTGCGCCGCCGCGCCATTAGGCATTTATCAAAGTTTCCAGCCTATTCACCTTCATCATCCCACGGACCGGTCCTTACCTTTGGACCGGGCCAGTCGCGAAAATAGTGGCGGAGAAATATGAGCGCCTTTGGACGGAAAAATGGACCCGCCGGCATCAAGCCCGGCTTTGGCGTTGCCCGCCCGATGCAGGGCGGCAGCCCGAAGGAAGAAGCGCCGCGTGGCGGCGATCAGTTCCCGCCGCTCGATATCGCGTCGCTGCCGGGCGAAGTCGCCTTCGACCCGTTGGCGGCGCCGACCAGCCAGATGCAGCGCAATTCGGACGCCATGGCGCGGTTGTCGGACCGCGCCAATGCCGAACATGTGCCCGACGCCGGGCCACAGGGGTTCGAGGCCAGCGTCCACAAGATCAAGGAACAGGTACTTCCCCGCCTGCTCGAGCGTGTCGATCCCGAGGCCGCCGCGACGCTGACCAAGGATGAGCTGGCGGAGGAATTCCGCCCGATCATCATGGAAGTGCTGGCGGAACTGAAGCTGACCCTCAACCGCCGCGAACAGTTCGCGCTGGAAAAGGTGCTGGTCGACGAATTGCTGGGCCTTGGCCCGCTCGAAGAATTGCTGAACGACCCGGACATCACCGACATCATGGTGAACGGGCCGGAACAGACCTATATCGAAAAGAAGGGCAAGCTGGTCATCGCCCCGATCAAGTTCCGCGACGAGGAGCACCTGTTCCAGATCGCGCAGCGGATCGTGAACAAGGTCGGTCGCCGCGTCGACCAGACCACGCCACTGGCCGACGCCCGCCTGCCCGACGGCAGCCGCGTCAACGTGATCGTGCCGCCGCTCAGCCTGAAGGGCACGGCGATCTCGATTCGTAAATTCTCCGCCAAGCCGATCACGATCGACATGCTCGCCCAATGGGGCGCAATGAGTCCGAAGATGGCGACGGCGCTGAAGATCGCCGGCGCCTGCCGTTTCAACGTGGTCATTTCGGGCGGCACGGGTTCGGGCAAGACGACGATGCTCAATGCCCTGTCGAAGATGATCGATCCGGGCGAGCGCGTGCTGACGATCGAGGATGCGGCCGAACTGCGCCTGCAGCAGCCGCACTGGCTGCCGCTGGAAACCCGTCCCCCGAACCTGGAGGGGCATGGCGCGATCACGATCGGCGACCTGGTCAAGAACGCCCTGCGTATGCGGCCTGACCGCATCATCCTGGGCGAAATTCGTGGCGCGGAATGTTTCGACCTGCTCGCCGCGATGAACACCGGCCATGACGGCTCCATGTGTACGCTCCACGCCAACTCGCCGCGCGAGTGCCTGGGCCGTATGGAAAATATGATCCTGATGGGCGACATCAAGATTCCCAAGGAAGCGATTTCCAAGCAGATCGCCGATTCGGTCGATCTGATCATCCAGGTGAAGCGCCTGCGCGACGGGTCGCGCCGCATCACCAACGTGACCGAAGTGATCGGCATGGAAGGCGACGTCATAGTCACCCAGGAACTGTTCAAGTTCGAATATCATGATGAAGACGACAGCGGAAAGATCATCGGCGAATATCGCTCGATGGGCCTGCGTCCCTACACGCTCGACAAGGCGCGCATGTTCGGCTTCGACCAGCCGTTCCTGGAAGCCTGCCTGTAACCGCCGGTTCGTAACTTATTGTGGCTGGCGGGGGATTTCTCTCCCGCCGCCCCTTGCGCGCCCTGCGCTAGACGGCCACACCTCGCTCTCCCTGAAAGAGAGAGGATCCCAGATGAACCGTCTCGCCCTGATCGCCGCTGCCATCGCCATCCTGCCCGCCGGCGTCGCCGTCGCCCAACATGCCGGCCACAATCAGGCCGCCGACCCGATCGCCGCCGCCATCGCCGCGCCCAGCCGCACGCCCAAGAATGTCGCGCGCGATCCCTATCGCCACCCGGCCGAGACGCTCGCCTTCTTCGGTGTGACACCGAGCCAGACAGTTGTGGAATATAGCCCGAGCGGCGGCTGGTACACCGAAGTCCTGGCTCCGCTGTTGCGCGACCATGGCACCTTCTACGCCCTGCAACCCACCGGTCGCTATCTGGACGGCTACAGGACCTTCCTGGCGGCCAATCCGGCCGTCTATGACAAGGTCAAGGTTGCCGCCTATCCCGAGGAAGCCGCCGACATCCCGGCCGGCAGCATCGACACGGTGCTCACATTCCGCAACGTCCATAATATGGTCATGGCCGGGAACGAGGCCGCGACCTTCAAGGCGTTTTTCGATATGCTCAAGCCCGGCGGCACGCTGGGCGTGGTCGATCATCGCCTGCCCGAAGATCGCGACAGCGCACTGGAAAAGAGCAGCGGCTATCTGAAGGTTTCAACCATTCGCCGCATCGCGCAGGCGGCGGGCTTCGACTATGTCGGCGCGTCGGAGGTGAACGCCAACCCCAAGGATACGGCCGACTGGCCCAAGGGCGTGTGGACTCTGCCCCCCTCGCTCAGCCAGAAGGACGTCGACAGGGACAAATATCTGGCGATCGGCGAAAGCGACCGGATGACACTGAAATTCCGCAAGCCGGCCAAGTAGGACAATATCGACCCCGCCCGGTTGCGTCGTGGCGCAACCGGGCTAAGGCGGCAGCGTGACCGCAACCGCCCGTCCCCATCGTCCGCTCTTCGCCATCGGGCTGCGCCTGGTCGCCGTCCTGTGCCTGTCGGTCATGTTCGTGACCGTGCGGGTCGCGAGCGAACATGGCGTCCATGTCATCGAATCGCTCTTTTACCGGCAGGCTCTGGCGCTGCCGATGATCCTCATCTGGGTCGCGCTGGCGGGCGGCCTGCGCACCGTGCGCACCCGGCGGATCGGCGTCCACGCCAGCCGCATGATGATGGGGCTGACGGGAATGCTGCTCAATTTCCTGTCCTACATCCTGCTGCCCCCCGCGGAAGCCGCGACGATCGGTTTCACCATGCCTATTTTCGGCACGATATTGTCGGCGCTGATCCTGCGGGAGGCGACCGGCATTCACCGCTGGAGCGCGGTGCTGGTCGGTTTTATCGGCGTGCTGGTGATCGTTCGGCCGGACGCGGGCCATTTCCCGATCCAGGGGGTCGCGGTCGCCATTGCCGCCGCGCTGGTGACCGCCAGCGTCAGCCTGGTGCTGCGGGAACTGGGCCGGACCGAAGCGGCGGGCGTGGTCGTCTTCTGGTTCACCGTCCTGTCGATGATCCCGCTGGGCATCGCCATGCCCTTCGTCGCGCAGGCGCATGATGCGCTGACATGGGGATTGCTGCTGGTGATCGGCCTGTTCGGCGGAATCGCGCAATTGTGCCTGACCGCCGCGCTGCGCTGGGCGCCGGTGTCGGTGGTATTGCCGATGGATTATAGCACGATCATCTGGACCACCCTGCTAGGCGTCGCGATCGGCGAAAACTGGCCGATGGCGACGACCTGGGCCGGCGCGGCGCTGATCGTTGGCAGCGGCCTCTATATCGCCTGGCGCGAACATGTCCGCGCCAGGCGTCCGGTCATCCGTTCAGCAGTTCCGCCTCAAGGCTGATATCGGCTTTCAGCAGCTTGGAGATCGGACAATTCGCCTTGGCCTTGCCCGCCAGTTCCTGGAAGGTCGCGTCGTCGGTGCCGGGGATCGTCGCCTTCAGCGTCAGCTTGCTCGCGGTCACCGCGAAACCGTCGTCCAGCTTCTCCAGCGTCACGACCGCGGTCGTGTCCATCTTCTCCGCCGTCAACCCCGCTTCGCCCAGGATCAGCGACAACGCCATGGTGAAGCAGGAAGCGTGGGCGGCGGCGATCAGCTCTTCCGGATTGCTGCCCGGCTGCCCTTCGAACCGGGTGGCGAAACCATAGGGATAGGCGTCCAGCGCGCCGCTCTGGGTAGAGATGGCGCCCTTCCCGTCCTTGAGGCCACCGCTCCAGACTGCCGAACCGCTGCGATTGATCTTCATGGCCTATGCTCCTTGTGATGAGCCGGAGGAACCCCGGCGGTCCCCCATGGTTGCATCATCATAGCTGCATTTCTCACAGGAGCGTGACATGACTGACCTGACGATGGAAAATCACGGCGAACTCATCGCCTCCGACCGGGTCGAAGGCACCGCCGTCTACAACCGCCAGGGCGAACGCCTGGGCAAGATATCCAACTTCATGGTGGACAAGCGCAGCGGCCAGGTGCGCTACGCCGTGCTGTCCTTCGGCGGCTTTCTGGGCATGGGGCACGACCATTATCCCCTGCCCTGGTCGATGCTGACCTACGACACCGGGCAACAGGGCTATGTGGTCGATCTCGACAAGCAGTTGCTGGACAATGCGCCGCGCTACGGCGCGGACAAGCGGCCGGATTATGACGATGGCTATGGCCGCAACGTCTACCAATATTATGGCCTGATCTACCCCTGGTAAGGCGTCCGAAGGCGTGACCGATCGGCCGGGCCGGCATCATGCCGGCCCGGCCGCATTGCTGTTGACGATCCCGCTGTGATGGCGTCTTTCCGGCTGCCTAGATTTCACCACATTTCGCCGCTTGCCCATTGTCTACCATATGAATAGAATTATTGTCGGAGCCTCGACAGCAAGGATGAGGATCAGACCATGGAGCGATTCGGTTTTTCGGGTGACACGCGCCAGCCGGTCGTGCTGACCATCCCCGGCCTCAACAATAGCGGGCCGGGCCACTGGCAGACAATCTGGGAAGAAACGCGCGGCGATTGCGAGCGGGTGGACCTGGGCAGCTGGGCCAGCCCCAACCGCAATGCCTGGGTGACGCGGCTCGACGCCGCCATCCGCGAAGCGAACGGGCCGGTCATATTGGCGGCGCACAGCCTGGGCTGCCTGGCCGTCGCCTGGTGGGGCGCTTTGCAAAGCCAGGCCTATGGCTGGCCGGTGACCGGCGCGCTGCTGGTCGCGCCGCCCGATTGCGACCGGATGGAAACGCCCGAGACGATCGGCGGATTCGGCCCCACGCCCCGCGCGCAACTCCCCTTCCCCTCGATTCTGGTGGGTAGCCGCGACGATCCCTATATCTTCTTCGAACGCGCCCATAGCGTCGGCAAAAATTGGGGCAGTCAATTTGTCGATGCGGGCCATGCCGGTCATATCAACGCAGATTCGGGTCTCGGCGACTGGCAGTTTGGGCAATCCCTGCTCGAACGGCTGATCGACAATGCGCAGGAACAGGCGTCCGCCATGCGCCAGATGCGCCCTGCGCTGCCCATGGCCCAGCAGGAGCGCAAGGCCCAGCGCCCGACCCTGCACCCATAAGGCTCACCCCCGAGGGGCGCGACAAGACAAACTTGCGCGCCCCTTATATTTGCTTTTTTGTCTATCTTTGTAGTTGAGATATTAGACGAGCCAGAGGTGTCCATGAGCGAACATAAACCGATCGAACTCCGTCACGCCCGTATCGACGGCGCCCGCACAGACTTGCGGCCCGATATCGCCGCGAGCGTCGACAAGGTGCGCAACGTGCTGGAAGCGCTGCGTTTCGGATCGATCACGCTGACCGTCCACGACGCGCGCGTGGTCCAGATCGACGTGACGGAAAAGACGCGCCTGACCAACTGAACGATCAGGCGGGGGCGCCATATATTTCGGGCTGCAACGAGCGGCCCAGGCGGCAGGGGATGGGCCGCCGTTCCGATCTTCATCCCCAATATCGGCGTTGACCGGATCACCGGAAGTGCCGCGATCACAAGACAACCAGATTGGCACCGGACAGCCGGATAAAGGGGAATATCATGATTGCGCGTTTCCTGTTGCTCGCGAGCGTCGCGGGCGCTTCCATCATCACGCCCAACGCCTTTGCGGAGGATGCGGTTCAGCCGCCTGCGGACGGCGCCGAACAGGTCGCCGGACAAACCAACGTGCGCGGCGACGTGATCGTCGTTACCGCCCGCCGTCGCCAGGAAACCGCGCAGGAAGTGCCATTGGCGATTTCCGTGGTCCGCGGCGACAGCATCGAGGCAACCGGCAACTTCAACATCGTGAAGCTCCAGCAACTCGCGCCGACGTTGCAGGTCTACACCACCAACCCGCGCAACACCTCGGTCAATATCCGTGGCCTGGGCGTGCCGTTCGGCCTGACCAGCGATGGCTTCGAACAAGGCGTCGGCATCTATGTCGACGACGTCTACAACTCGCGCGTCGCCGCCGCGACCTTCGACTTTCTCGACGTGGCGCAGGTGGAAGTGCTGCGCGGACCGCAAGGTACGCTTTACGGCAAGAACACCACGGCCGGCGCGATCAACATCACGACCAACCAGCCGACCTTCGATTTCGAGGGCCGCGCCGAACTGACCGTCGGCAATCTCAACTACAAGCAGGCCAAGGCCGCCGTGTCCGGCCCGCTGTCCGAGACCATCGCCGCCCGCATCGCGGTCGCCGCCACCACGCGCCGGGGCACGCTCTACAATGTGACCAGCCAGCGCTGGATCAACGAGCAGGATAATCTGGGCATTCGCGGCCAGTTGCTGTTCAAGCCCAATGACGATTTCAGCGTCACCCTGTCCGGCGATTACAGCAAGCAGGATCCCGAATGCTGCGGCACGACCTTCGTGCGCGTCGGCAAGACCCAGCGTCCGCTCAATCGCCAATATGACGCGCTGGCCGCTGCGCAGGGCTATGTCGTGCCCAGCCGCAACCCCTATGACCGTCTGACCGACCTCGATTCCAACCTGAACGCCGGTAACAAGATCGGCGGCGTGTCGGCCAAGATCAAATGGGATGTCGGCCCCGGCACCCTGACCTCCGTCACCGCCTGGCGCTTCTGGGACTGGAAGCCGGAAAATGACCGCGACTTCACCGGTCTGTCGATCGTGTCCAAATCGCAGAACCCGTCGCAGCAGGACCAGTATAGCCAGGAATTCCGCTACAACTACGAAAGCAAGGATGTTGACTTCGTCGTCGGCCTGTTCGGCTTCAAGCAGCGGATCGACACCCAGGGCACCGAACAGCAGGGCGACGATGCGGCCCAGTGGAGCCTTGCGCCCTCCACCGATCCGACCAACCCCGCCAATATCCCGGCGACGCTGTCCGGCCTGACCGCCAGTAATACGCAATATCTGAAGGCGGACAGCGCGGCCCTGTTCGGCCAGCTTAGCTGGAAGGTGACCGACGCGCTGACCATCCAGCCGGGCGTGCGGCTCAACTATGACAAGAAGTCCGGCTTCTATCAGCGCGTCGTCACCAACGCGCAGGGCCAGGCCATCAGTTGCACCACGGTCGCGGAACCCGGCACCATCAAGGGCACGACCCAGCAGTGCGGCGTCTACCAGCCGCAGGTCAGTGCCCCGTCCGACAGCGCCTGGAACTTCACCTACGATTTCAACGTCAATTACAAGGTCGCCCGCGACGTGCTGGCCTATGCGACCTATGCCAAGAGCTTCAAGACGCTGGGCATCAACCAGAACGGCCTGCCGCTCAATGCCGACAATAGCGTCAATTATGACGCCAGCACGGTGAAGCCGGAATCGGTCAATCATTATGAAATCGGCCTCAAGACCCAGTTCTGGGACCGCCGGGCCACCTTCAACCTCACCGCCTTCCGCACGGAGATCAAGAATTTCCAGGCGACCGTGAATGGCGGCCAGTTCGGCACCGTGCGCGGTTACCTCGCCAACGCGGAAAAGGTGCGGTCGCAAGGGATCGAGGCGGACTTCAAGGTCGTCGCCAGCGACCGTTTCACCGCCTATGCCAATGGCGCCTATACCGACGCCCAATATAAGAAGTTCACCAACGCGCCCTGCCCGCCCGAACTGTCGGGCGGCACGTTGCAGCCTTCGGGACAGCCTGCGGATTATTCGCAGCCGGGCGTCCCCGGCGCGCTCAGCCCTCGCCAGTGCGACATTTCCGGCCAGGATCTGCCCGGCGTGTCGAAATGGGCCTTCTCCTACGGCGCGGAATATAATATTCCGGTTACGCTACTGGCGAAGGAGGGCCAGGCCTATCTGGGCGTCGACGGCAATTACCGCTCGCACTGGAACTCCAACGCCTCGCCGTCCATCTATACCGAGGTGAAGGGCTATGCGCTGACCAACTTCCGCGCCGGCTTCCGCGGCGAATGGTTCGACATTTTCGGTTGGGTCCGCAACGCGTTCGACGTGAACTATATCGAAAACCTCCAGGTCGCGCCGGGCAACACCGGCCTGATCGCCGGTCAGGTCGGCGATCCCCAGACCTGGGGCGGCACGATCAAAGTCTCCTTCTGACCACTCACCCCTGCGGAGGCGGCTTGCCGTATCCGCAACCTGCGAAGAATGGGGAGCGGCATATCCATGCCGCTCCCCATCCATTTGCGCGCCGCGCCGCGCTGCGGTAGAGCGCGTCCATGTCCACGACCTTCACGCTCGACACCGCGACCAGCCGCGCCAACCCCACGCCCGCGCCGATGAAGCGCCTGACCGTGCCCGCCATCCAGCGGCGCAAGTTCGAGGGGAAGACGCAGGAACCGCTGGTCATGCTGACCGCCTATACCGCGCGCCAGGCGCAGTTGCTCGACCCGCATTGCGACATGCTGCTGGTCGGCGATTCGCTGGGCCAGGTGATTTACGGCCTGCCCTCCACCCTCGCCGTCACGCTCGACATGATGATCGCCCATGGCGCGGCGGTCGTGCGCGGCAGCTATCACAGCGTCGTGCTGGTCGACATGCCGTTCGGCAGCTATGAATCCTCGCCCCAACAGGCCTTCGCCAGCGCCAGCCGGATAATGGCGGAAACCGGCTGCGCCGCCGTCAAGCTGGAGGGCGGCGAGGCGATGGCGGACACGATTTCCTTCCTCAGCCAGCGCGGCATCCCGGTGATGGCGCATATCGGCCTGACGCCGCAGGCCGTGAACGCACTGGGCGGCTATGGCGCGCGCGGCAAGAGCCAGCAGGAACATGCCAAGATCATGGCCGACGCCCGCGCCGTGGCGCAGGCCGGTGCCTTCGCCATGGTGCTGGAAGGGGTGATGGAGGAACTGGCCGTCGCCATCACCGACAGCGTCGACGTGCCGGTGATCGGCATCGGCGCATCGGCCCATTGCGACGGGCAGGTGCTGGTGACCGAAGACATGCTGGGCATGTTCGATCGCGTCCCGCGCTTCGTGAAACGTTACGAGAATATCGCGGAAACCATCGACGGCGCGGCGGCCCGCTACGCCGCCGAAGTGCGGACACGCGGCTTTCCTACCGACGATCAGGTGTATCGCCCTAAAATCTAATTGGCCAAAATTTGATTTGCCTGTGGCATAAGCGTCGCTATTGATCGCGCCTTCTGCCCATAGTTTCTGATCCATTTCTCGGAGAATCCCGTGGCCCTGACGCCGCAAAATAGCCAAGCCTTCATGCGCGAGGTGGACGAAGCCGTCCGACAGGACCAGCTTCTGGGCTTCTGGCAGCGCTATGGGCGCTGGATTCTGGTCGCCGTCGTACTGGGCCTGGCCGCCTTTGGCGGCTGGCTCTACTGGCAGCATTATAGCAAGATACAGTCGGAAGCGGTGTCGGAGCAGATGGACACGGTGCTGACGGCGGCGGCCGGCGGCGGCACGCCCGACGCCAAGCAGCTCGATGCACTGACGAAGGCCGACCAGCCGGGCTACCGCGCGTCCGCCCTGCTGGCGCAGGCCGGCGTCGCGTCGCGCAAGGGCGACGCCAAGGCTGCGACCGCCCTCTACGCCGCCATGGCCGCGGATACCAAGCTGGACCAGCCCTATCGCGACCTGGCGCTGATCCGCCAGACCGCGCTGGAGTTCGATACGCTCAAGCCCCACCAGGTGGTCGACCGGCTAAAGCCGCTGGCCGTCGAGGGCGCGCCCTGGTTCGGCAGCGCCGGTGAACTGGTGGCGATCGCCTATATGAAGATGGGCAAGACCGACCTGGCCGGCCCGATCTTCGCCGCGATGGCCAAGGACGCCAATGTGCCGCAGTCGATCCGTTCACGCGCGCGACAGATGGCAGGATTAATGGGTATCGACGCGGTCGAGATTCCGGCCGAGCCGAGCGAAGGATGACCGAGCGGATGGGAATGACGAGCATGAAAGCATTCGCGCCGATGGGCCGCATGGTAACGATGGCGGCGATGGTCGCCCTGCTCGCGGGCTGCGGCATCGTCGGCGGCAAGAAGGGCGGACCCAAGACGCCGGTCGTCGGCAACCGCACGTCGATCCTGAGCAACGAACAGGGTGTCGAGGTCGAACCCAGCCTGGCCGATGTGCAGGTCACCCTGCCCGCCCCTTATGTCAACGATAGCTGGTCGCAGCCGGGCGGCGACCCGTCCAAGGCGATGGGCCATGTCTCGCTGGGCGGTTCGCCCTCGCAGGTCTGGACCGCTTCGATCGAGGGCAGCTCGCCCCAGGCGCGGCTGGCCGCCTCCCCCGTCGTGGCGGGCGGCAAGCTGTTCGTGACAGACGCAGGCGCGCATGTCATCGCCTTCGACGCCGCCAGCGGCGCAAAATTGTGGCAGACCAACCTGCCCTCCGAAGGCAAGGGCAATGGCCGCGTGCTGTTCGGCGGCGGCGTCAGCGTCCTGGGCGACCGGGTATTCGCCAGCACCGGCTTCGGCGACGTCTTCGCGCTGAATGTCGCCGATGGCGCGATCGTCTGGAAGAAGCATCTGTCCGGCCCGCTGCGCGGCGCGCCGACGCTGGAAAACGGTCATGTCTATGTGATGGGCCAGGACAATCAGGTGTTCGCGCTCAACCAGTCGGACGGCGAAACCCAGTGGACCGATAGCGGCACCTTGCAGGTTACCGGCATTTTCGGCGTCGCGGCCCCCGCCGCCGCGCAGGGAACCGTGATCGCCGGCTATAGTTCGGGCGAAATCAATGCCTATCGCTATGAAAATGGGCGCACGCTGTGGGGCGACGCCCTCTCGCGGACCAGCATCTCGACCGCCGTGGCCTCGTTGACCGACATCGATGCTGATCCGGTGATCGACCGTGGCCGCGTCTTTGCGATCGGCCAGGGCGGCCGCATGGCCTCTTATGAACTGACCAGCGGCCAGCGCCTGTGGGAAATCAATATTGCGGGCATCTCGACCCCGGCCGTGGTCGGCGAATGGGTGTTCGCGGTGACCAGCGACGCCCGGCTGCTCTGCGTCGCGCGCGCCACCGGCAAGATCCGCTGGGTCAGCCAGCTCCGCCGCTGGCAGAAGGAAAAGAAGAAGGACAAGGCGATCCGCTGGACCGGCCCGGTGCTGGCCGGCGGCCGCCTGATCGTCGTGTCGACACGCGGCGAGATGGTCTATGTCGATCCCGCCACCGGATCGGTGCAATCGACGGTCGATGTGGGGCGCTCCATGTCGCTGTCGCCGATCGTCGCCAACAACATACTCTATCTGCTGGCGGATGACGGGAAGTTGACGGCGTACCGTTAAGCCGGGAAAATATGCTAAGCGTGCTCCCGCGCAGGCGGGGGTCCAGTTCCTCCGTCTGGACTGGCCCCCGCCTGCGCGGGAGTATCGCGTTTATCGATTATTGAATTTTGGAAGGAACGGGCCTCCATGTTGCCCACAGTAGCCATTGTCGGGCGTCCCAATGTGGGCAAGTCCACACTCTTCAACCGTCTGGTCGGCAAGAAGCTGGCGCTGGTCGATGACCAGCCCGGCGTGACGCGCGACCGGCGCGAGGGCGAGGCGCATCTGCTGGGCCTCGACTTCACGATCGTCGATACCGCCGGTTATGAGGATGAGGATGCCAATACCCTGCCCGGCCGGATGCGGATGCAGACCGAAGCGGCGGTGGAAAATTGCGACGTCGCCCTGTTCATGATCGACGCGCGCGCTGGCATCACCCCGCTGGACGAGGAAATCGCCCGCTGGCTGCGCGCCAACGACGCGCCTGTCATATTGGTCGCGAACAAGGCCGAGGGCAAGGCGGCGGATGACGGCGTCATGGAATCGTTCAGCCTTGGCCTGGGTGAGCCTGTCCCTTTTTCCGCCGAACATGGCCAGGGCCTGGCTGACCTGTTCCAGGCGCTGCTCCCCCACCTGGAGCGGGAGGGCGACGAGCCGCACGAAAAGGAATTTTACGAGGATGACGAGAGCGCCCCGCTCAAGCTCGCCATCGTCGGCCGCCCCAATGCGGGCAAATCCACGCTCATCAACCGGCTGCTGGGCGAAAACCGCCTGCTGACCGGGCCGGAAGCGGGCATCACCCGCGACAGCATCGCCGTCGACTGGATGTGGACCAGCCGCGACGGGCTGGAACGCCCCGTCCGCCTGATCGACACGGCGGGGATGCGCAAGCGGGCCAAGGTGCAGGAAAAGCTGGAAAAGCTGGCCGTTTCCGACGGCATCAACGCGGTGAACTTCGCCGAAGTCGTCGTGCTGATGATCGATTCCACCCGCGGGCTGGAGGCGCAGGATCTGCGCATCGCCGACCGGGTGCTGGAGGAAGGCCGCGCCCTCGTCGTCGCACTCAACAAATGGGATACGGTCGAACATGGTTCGGCGCTCTACCAAGGCATAAAGAAGGCGCTGGACGAAGGCCTGGCGCAGGTGCGCGGCGTGCCGATCATGACCATTTCCGGGGCTACTGGAAAGGGTCTGGACGACCTGATCCACGTCGCCTTCGAAACGCGCACCGCCTGGTCGCAGCGCGTATCAACCGGCGTCCTCAACCGCTGGTTCGAAACCGCGCTGGAGGCCAACCCGCCGCCCGCGCCGGGCGGCAAGCGGATCAAGCTGCGCTATATCACCCAGAACAAGACCCGTCCGCCGACCTTCGTGCTGTTCGGCACCCGGCTGGACGACCTGCCCGAAAGCTATCGCCGCTATCTGGTAAACGGCATCCGCCGGGAACTGGGTTTCGGCGCGGTGCCGGTGCGCCTGACGCTGCGCAGCCAGAAGAACCCCTACGCGACCAAATAGAGCGATGGCGGCCGATCCCGTTCCCGTGAACGCCAGAGGCATGAAATGTCCCTGGCCCGCGTTACGCGCCGCGCGGGCGATGCGCGACGCCGGTGCGATCGTGATCGAAGCGGACGACCCGATCGCCGCCGCCGAGTTGGAGGCGCTCGCCCAGGCGCAGGGCTGGACCTTCGCGGCGCTGGGCGAGCATCGGTTCGCCCTATCCCGGACCGAGTGATTATCCTCCACAATGGGTGGCTTTCCGCCACGCTTTAACCTGCTGTTTACGCGCCGCGTCTATTTTGGCTTCGCTAGAATGAAGGAGCGGCGTGGGTGTCCTATCAAGATACCGAACTGGTCAGTTGGAGCGAATTTACGCGGACCCGCAGCGAGCTGGGCACCGCTTTTCTTCGTATCCTGGGCTATTTCCGGGAAGATGGCGCCAAATCCATCGGCGCCATCGAAGAGGCATTCCGCGCCCGCAACGCCGCCGCGCTGGTCACGCCCGCCCATACGCTCAAGGGCGAATCGGCGCAGTTCGGCGCCTATCGCCTGAGCGCCATGGCCGAAGAGATCGAGATGGTCGCCCGCCGCTGCGTGGAAACGCATGAAGGCCCGGACGAGTTGATCGAGGTCGTCGTCGCGCTACGTCCCTGCTTTACCGAGACGATGGCGCTGCTCGATCGCGACGCCAACCCGCTGGTCGCTCGCCGGCCCGCCACCTTCAGCCGCCGCGCCGAAGCGCCCGCACAGGGATTTGGCCGGGCGGTCTGAGTTGGAGCCTGGCGCCGCATTGTCGAGCCATTGATCGCAAACGGTCGCCTTGGCTATATTATAAGTCTTGAAGTAAAACCGACCATGCCCCCATATGGCGGACATGACCCGTTTTTCCCTGCTCGACCTCGTCCCCGTTCGTGAAGGCGACACCGTCGCCACGGCGCTCGCCCACGCCGCGGATCTTGCCGCCCATGCCGAAAGGCTTGGCTATCACCGGCTTTGGGTCGCCGAACATCACGGCATGGCGGGCATCGCATCCGCCGCGACGGCGGTCGTACTGGCGCATATCGGCCAGGCGACATCGACCATCCGCATCGGCGCGGGCGGCATCATGCTGCCCAATCACGCCCCGCTGGTGATCGCGGAGCAGTTCGGCACGCTCGATGCGCTCTTTCCCGGCCGCATCGATCTGGGCCTGGGCCGCGCGCCCGGTTCTGACCAGCGGGTGGCCCAGGCGATCCGCCGAAACCTGTCGGGCGGAGCAGACCAGTTCCCGCGCGACATAATGGAGCTACAGGCCTATTTCGGCGAGGACGAGCGGCTCAGCATCCAGGCGACGCCGGGCGCGGGCGCAGATGTGTCGATCTGGATACTCGGCTCCAGCCTCTATGGCGCGCAACTCGCCGCCATGCTCGGCCTGCCCTATGCCTTCGCGTCCCATTTCGCTCCCGCCGCGCTGGACGAAGCGATCGCCATTTATCGCCGCGACTTCCGCCCGTCGGCCCATCTCAAATATCCCTATGTGATGGCGGGCTATAATGTCTTCGCTGCGGACACGGCGGAGGAAGCGCATTTGCTTGCCAGCTCGATGCAGCAGTCCTTCGTGCGGCTGCGCACCGGCCAGCCGGGTAAGCTGCAACCGCCGGTGCCGGGCTATTATGCCGATCTGCCCGGTCAGGCCCAGGCGATGCTGTCCGATGTGCTGAGCGTCTCCAGCATCGGCACGCAGGCGGATGTGGAACGCGACATCGCCGCCTTCCTGCGCCGGACACAGGTCGATGAGTTGATCCTGACGGGCCAGATTTTCGACCCGGCCGCGCGCAAGCACAGCTTCGCCATCGCCATGGCGGCGGCTCAGACGGTCACGACCCGGGAAACCGCCTGAGGCTCCGGCCGCTTCAACCGCCCACCGCTGAGCAGCGCCGCCGTGCCGGGCGCGACACGGCGCAATCCCGCGCCGATCGCCACTGTCGCGCCCAGCACCATGACAGGCTGCAGGATCAGGTAGAAGGGATAGAAGGGCGTGCCCATCTTCCCGAAAAGCCCGCCCAGCACCGGCCCCAGCAGCCAGATCAGGATCAGGTGGGCGCAGAAGAGGAAGAACATATAAGGCTCGATCCGCAGCAGCATGGGCCGCGCCGGGCTGTCCGCCAGCGCCCAGGCCAGCCGCCAGAAAGCCACCGCCGCCGCCACCCGCAGCGTCAGGTCGAGCGCCCGCTGCGCCACTGGCCAGGCGTCGTCGCCGACGGTCACGGCATGATAGAGTTGCACCGCCATGAGCAAGGCGAATGGCACCGCCATCAGCAGCATCGGCCTGCTCGCTACGCGCTCGGCCCAGCCACCGCGCTGCGCCAATATGCCCAGCGTGAAGAAGACGAGGATCGACGCCCGCATCAGCACCGGTGGGCCGAAGCCGGCGATGTGGCACCCCGCCGCCACCGCTGCGACCAGCCCCAGCGACCAGTTCGGCATCCGCACCAGCAAGGGCGCAGCGACCATGCACAGGAACAGGTCGCGCAGAAACGGCATTTGCACGTTGATGTCCGGGTTGCGGGTCAGGATGAATATCTCATCGATCGCCCACCATCCCGATTGCGGCATCGGCGCCGACAGGCCCAGCCGCCAGGCGGCGCCCGACACCAGAATGATGGCGATGATGTTCCAAAGCACCATGGGCAGCAGGATGGTGCGCGCCTTGCGCCGCACATGCCTGCCCCAATCGCGCGTCGTCTGCGATCGGGCAACCAGCCAGCCGGAGATCAGGCCCAGCAGCGGCACCGCGCTGCGGCCGAACAATTCCATCAGCAGCCAGCGCAGATTATCCTGGCCGCTGCCACGCAGCGCCTTGAGCGCCTCGCCATTCAGGCCGGTCCAGGCATGAACATAGACCACACCCAATATACAGATGACGCGGGCGATCGCGATCGCGGCGGAGCGACGTGCTCCATCTGTTCGGCCATCTCTCTTGGGAATATCGGACACGCGGCCATCCTGATTGTTTGCTAAACCCAATGCCCGAAGTTGATCCATGTTCCTGTGCCGCGCTGCAACTGGTCCAGATCGGACCCCGGTTCAACGTCTCTTAACCTTGAAGCTTCACCCTAAAGCGGGGCTTTGCCAGCCATGAAGCGGTGGAAGCTAAGCCAATCTTTACCTCTTTTGCCTAGAAGCATCCTGTTAACCGGAAGCCATTCCGGTCCGAGGGACGACAAAGGCTCATGACCCATATGCCGGGCGCACAACATTTTTCATCCCCCGCGACGCCCGTGCATCTCGCTTCGGTCCAGTCCATGGGAATGGTGTTCCAGATCGCCGGGTCCAGTTCCAAGGTGCTGATCGACGCGCAGCGCCTGGCGCTGCTGGAGCAGGATGAAGACCCCTGCACCGCCATGGCAGGCCAGGTCGGCAGCCAGGTGAAGATGCGCGTCGGCAATAGCTGGCTGGTCGCCAGCGTCCGTGCGATGACATTGGACCAGGCGAGCAAGGGCATCGTCGCCGACATCGATTTCCTGGGCGAAGGCGATGAGGAAAAACTGACCGGCCGCATCTACCGCTTCCGCCGCGGCGTCACCCGCTATCCGACCCCCGGCACCGACATCTTCCCGGTGTCGAGCCACGACATGCAGCAAATCTACGCCGCGGACGACCGGGCGAATGTGGAGATCGGCACCGTCTACCCCACCACGGACACGCGCGCGGCCCTCTATGTCGATTCGATGCTGGGCAAGCATTTCGCGCTGCTGGGGTCCACCGGTACGGGTAAGTCGACCAGCGCCGCCCTGATCCTGCACCGCATCTGCGACCTGTCGCCGCAGGGGCATATCGTGATGATCGATCCGCACGGCGAATATGGCGCAGCCTTCGCCAGCAACGGCGCGGTGTTCGACGTCAGCAACCTGGCCCTGCCCTATTGGCTGATGAATTTCGAGGAGCATTGCGAAGTGTTCGTCACGTCGTCCGGCTCCGAACGTACGGTCGACAGCGACATTCTCGCCAAATGCCTGCTGGCCGCGCGGATGAAGAACCGGCTGGCGGAAAGCATCGGCCGCCTGACGGTGGATTCGCCGATCCCCTATCTGTTGTCCGACCTCACCACCATCCTCCAGAATGAGATGGGCAAGCTCGACAAGGGCACCAATTCGCTGCCCTATATGCGTCTCAAGACCAAGATCGAGGAGATCAAGGCCGACCCGCGCTACAGCTTCATGTTCTCCGGCATGTTGGTCGCCGACACGATGCAGGCGTTCCTCGCCAAGATTTTCCGCCTGCCGTCCGACGGCAAGCCCATCTCGATCATCGACGTGTCCGCCATGCCGTCCGACATCACCTCGACCGTCGTGTCGGTGCTGTCGCGGCTGGTGTTCGACTATGCCATCTGGGCGCGCGACGAGCCGCAGCGGCCCATCCTGCTGGTGTGTGAGGAAGCGCATCGCTATATCCCCAACACGACAACCGGGTCGGGACAGGCGGTGCGCAAGATATTGGAGCGGATCGCCAAGGAAGGCCGCAAATACGGCATTTCGCTGGGCCTCATCACCCAGCGTCCGTCCGACCTTGCCGAAGGCGTGCTGTCGCAATGCGGCACGATCATTTCGATGCGCCTCAACAACGATCGCGACCAGGCCTTCGTCAAGGCCGCCATGCCCGAAGGCGCGCGCGGTTTCCTCGATTCGATTCCCGCCCTGCGCAACCGGGAGGCGATCATCTGCGGCGAGGGCGTCGCGGTGCCGATCCGCGTCGCGCTCGACAATCTGGAAGAGCATCGCCGCCCCGCATCGGGCGACCCTAGCTTCACCGAATTGTGGCGTCAGGCCGGCAGCGAGTCCGACATATTGGAACGCACCATCACCCGCTGGCGCAACCAGGGGCGCTAACGCCCGCCGTCAACCCGCCGGCGCGATCCGGCCGGCCGGTTCGGCATCGCTGTTCACCGTCTCACGGCATTGTTCCTCATGCACCGGCACCAGCAGGCGCGTCGTGCGCCATGCGCCGCGCGCATAGACCGCCCATGCCAGCAGCAGCGCCACCGCCGATCCTGCCGGGAAACTCAGCCAAAGCGCGTCCGCGCCCCAGTGCGGATAGCCTAGCTCGTAAAACCCAAGACGCACGCCGAACAGGGTGAAGCACAGGATGACCAAAGGCGCGACCACCACGCCATTGGCGCGCATCACGCCGAACAGGATCATGGTGCAGCCGAACATCATGAAGCTCCAGCTCGCCAGCAACTGCATGTTCCACGCCGCGTCGATCGCCGCCTGGTTGCTGCCCAAAAATAGCGACAGCAATAGTTCGTGGAAAAGCAGGATGATGACGATCATCGCGCCAGTGATCGCCAGCAGATAACCGATGCCATAGCCGGTAATGCGGCTGATCCGGTCCCAGCGCCCTGCACCGATATTCTGCGCCGCCATGGCGCTGACCGCCGCGCCCATGGCCATGGCGGGCATCTGGAGATAGGTCCAGATCTGCTGCGCCGCGCCATAGGCCGCCGTCACCAGCAGGCCTTCGCGATTGACCAGCCCGATCATCACCAGGCCCGACGCGGACATGACGATCATCTGCAACCCCATGGGCAGCCCCTTGCCCACCAGCACGCGCATCTGGTCGGCGGCGGGCCAGAGATAGGCCAGTTCCTTGCCCCGCAGCCGCAGCGGCAAATCCTTGGCATAGGTGAAGGCGACCAGCCCGATCAGGCTGACGAAGCCCGCCGCCGCCGTCGCCGCCGCCGACCCGGCGATGCCGAAGGCCGGGATCGGCCCCAGCCCCAGGATCAGCACCGGATTGAGGATCAGGTCGACCGCGACGCTGACGATCATGAAGATGAGCGGCGTGCGTGCATCCCCCGCGCCGCGCAGCCCCATCATCATCATGACGCTGAGCAGGGTCGCGGGCATGGCGATGAAGATGACGCGCAGATAGACCAGCGCGAGGTCGAACGCCTCCGCCGGCGTCGCCAGCAGGCGCAGCAGTGCCGGCGCGCCGATCCAGCCCGCCAGAGCGACGCCCAGCCCCAGCATCGAACAGAAGCCGACCGCAGACCCGAAGGCGTGCCGGGCCGCGTCCAGATCGCGGGCGCCGACAGCCTGCGCGATCATCACGGTCGATGCCATGCCGAAGCCGAACACCACCGAGAACATCAGGAACATGATGATATTGGCGTTGGCCGTCGCCGCCAGCGCCTGCGCGCCCAGGAAGCGCCCGACCCAGATCGCATTGATCGATCCGTTCAGGGACTGGAGAATATTCGACGCCAGCGTGGGAATGGCGAACATCAGCAGGGTCGATGCGATCGGCCCCTGCGTCAGGTCTTTTGCGCCCGGTCTGCTCGCTGCCACTCGCCTGTCCCCATTCAAAACCGCGCGCCTGTGTGGCACCCTATGCCCCCGTTCGGGCTGAGCTTGTCGAAGCCCTTCTCTTTCTTGCAGAAAGAACGGAGTTTCGACAAGCAGCCTGCGCATGATAGCGGCGCTTATGCCGGTTTATCCGGGCCGTTTTACCCCAGCCGCTCCAGCGCCGCCTTCAACCGTTCCGCCTCGGCCGTCTTCTCGGCATGGTCCTCGCGCGCCTTGGCGACGGCTTCGGGCTTGGCCTTCTCGACGAAACTGGCGTTGGACAGGCGACCGCCCAGACCATCCCGCTCCTTCTCCGCCGCCGCCAGCGCCTTGGCGAGGCGGGTCTTTTCCGCCGCGATGTCGATCACGCCTGCCAGCGGCAGGATGAAAGTCGCCTCGTCCACCACGATCTGCGCCGCGCCGCCCGCCGGCGGTTCGCCGAAGGTCAGGCTTTCGACGCGACCAAGGCGGGCCAGCGCCACGCCCTGACGGTCGAGCCTGCGATGGGTTTCCTCCGCTGCGTCGCGCACTACCATCGGCAGCTTCGCGCCGGGCGGCACGTTGAGTTCGGTCCGCGCGGTGCGGATCGCGCTCACCAGCCGGATCAGCCAGTCGATCTCGGCCTGCGCATCGGTGTCGACAGCGGCCAGCGCCTGCGGCCATTGCGCGACGATCAGGGCGTTCGCGCGGTTGCCCGTCAAATGCCATAACTCTTCGGTTATGAACGGCATGAAGGGATGCAGCATCACCAATATCTGGTCGAACGCCCAGCCCGCGACGGCGCGCGTCTCATCGTCCATCGCGCCTTTCGTCAATTCGATATACCAGTCGCAAAACTGGTCCCAGACGAAGTGATAGATGGCGTTGGCGGCTGCATCGAACCGCAGTTCGGCCAGCGCCGTGTCGATCGCCTGTACGGTCGCGACCGTCTCCGCGATGATCCAGCGGTTGACCGGCAGAGCGGCGGCGGGCGCCTCATGGCTGGTCGATGCGGTGACGCCGTTCGACTGGAGGAAGCGCGCCGCATTCCACAGCTTGGTCGCGAAGTTGCGATAGCCCTCGACCCGCTTCTCATCCATCTTCACGTCGCGGCCCTGGCTCTCCATCGCCGCCATGAAGAAACGCAGCGCGTCTGCGCCGAACCTGTCGATCAGGCCCAGCGGATCGACCACATTGCCCTTGGACTTGGACATTTTCTGCCCGTCGGCCGCGCGGACCAGACCGTGGAGATAGAGCTTCTTCCATGGGGCCTCGCCCATGAACTCCATCCCCTGCATCGCCATGCGGGCGTCCCAGAAGAACAGGATGTCGAAGCCGGAAATCAGCAGATCATTGGGATAATGGCGCGACAGCTTGTCGCTCTGCTCCGGCCAGCCCAGCGTGCCGAAGGGCCAGAGCGCAGAGGAGAACCATGTGTCTAGGACGTCGGGATCGCGATAAAGGGCAATCCTATTTGCATTCTCGTCGGCCAATTTTTGATTGCCGCTGATTGCAGTGTCGCGCTCCAGATATTCCTCTTCGTCACCTACGATGACGAACTCTGCCGCCTCGCCATAATATTCTTTGAGTTGAGCACGAAGATCGTCTTCATCTAACGCGACAAACGGAACGTCTTCGGTTGACCAAGAAATGTCAGCAATTTCATTATCAAACCCTCTTTTCGGCCCAAACCAAGCCGGAATCTGATGCCCCCACCAGAGCTGACGCGACACGCACCAGGGCTGGATATTCTCCATCCAGTTGAAGAAGGTCTTTTCCCATGTCTTGGGCACGATCTCGATCGCGCCGTCGCGCACCGCCTGCATCGGCGCCACGGCCAGCTTTTCGGCATCGACATACCATTGGTCGGTCAGCCAGGGTTCGATCACGACGTTGGAGCGATCCCCGAACGGCGTCTGGATCGTGCGCGGCTCGAAATCGGCTTCGACCGGCTCGCCTTCCTTGTCCTTGGTGACGTGCGGAACCAGCAGGCCCAGCGCCTTCATCTCCGCGACCACCGCTTCGCGCGCCCCGTCCACGCCATCGCGCTTGAAACGGTGCAGCCCCAGGAAGCGATCGGGGATCAGGCCGTCGGCGGTCTGGACGACATTGGCGTCGGCATCGAACATGTTGAGCATCTCGCCGGCCTTGAAGCCCGCGCGCTTGCCCACGTCGAAGTCGTTGAAATCATGGCCCGGCGTGATCTTGACCGCGCCGGACCCCAGCGCCGGATCGGCATGTTCGTCGGGCACGATCTTGAACCGGCGGCCCGTAATCGGCTGGAGAATCTCCTTGCCGATGACCGCCTTGTAGCGCTCGTCATCGGGATGCACCGCGACCGCCATATCGGCCAGCATCGTTTCCGGCCGCGTCGTCGCGACAACGATATGGTCGCTGCCGTCCGCCAGCGTGACGCCATCGGCCAGCGGATAGCGGAAGCGCCAGAAGCCGCCCTTCGTCTCGACCGTCTCGACCTCCAGGTCCGAAATGGCCGAGCGGAAATGCGGGTCCCAGTTCACCAGCCGCTTGTCGCGGTAGAGCAGGCCGCGCTTGTGCAGTTCCACGAAGGTCTTCACGACCGCCTTCGAGAATCCCTCGTCCATGGTGAAGCGTTCGTTCGCCCAGTCCATGGAACAGCCCAGCCGCCGCAACTGGCCGGTGATGGTGCCGCCGCTTTCGGCCTTCCATTCCCACACCTTCGCGACGAATTCGTCGCGCGTGAAGTCGGTCCGCTTCTGCTGCTGGGCGTTGAGTTGCCGCTCGACCACCATCTGCGTCGCGATGCCCGCATGGTCGGTGCCGACCACCCACAAGGCATCCTTGCCGCGCAACCGTTCGTAGCGGATCACGATATCCTGCAACGTATTGTCGAGCGCATGGCCGATATGCAGGCTCCCCGTCACATTCGGCGGCGGGTTCACGATGGTGAAGGGCGTCGCGTCCGGCCGTTCGGGGCGGAACAGGCCGTTCGCCTCCCAATGGGCGTACCAGCGGGATTCGATATCGGCGGGGTCGAAGGTTTTGGGCAATTCGGTCATGGGAAGGCGCCTTAATATGCCTTCCCATACCATTCCAGCGCTTTTACCGCTTGGTCCACCGGTCGAGCCAGCCCAGCGCCTCGCCATACCATTGCAGCGAGTTTTTCGGCTTCAAGACCCAATGATTTTCGTCCGGGAAGACCAGCAGTTTGGACGGAATATCGCGACGCTGGAGCGCGGTGAAGGCGGCCAGCCCCTGCGTATAGGGAATGCGGAAATCCTTCTCGCCCGTCACCACCAGCATCGGCGTCTTCCACGCGGCGACATGGTTGACAGGATTCCATTTCTCGAATTCTTCCGGCTTTTCATAATAGGGGCCGCCATGTTCCCATTCGTCGAACCACAATTCCTCGGTCTCATAGGCCATGGCGCGGGCGTCGAACACGCCGTCATGCTGGACGATGCACTTGAACCCGTCGGCCCATTGGCCCTCGATCCAGTTCATCATGTAGCCGCCATAGCTGGCCCCCAGCGCGCAGGCATTGCCGGCATCGACCTCGGCATCCTTCGCCGCGGCGGCGGCGAGACCCAGTTTCAGGTCTTCGAGCGGCTTGCCGCCCCAATCCTTGTTGATGGCGTCGGTGAAGGCCTGGCCATATCCCGTACTCCCATGGAAATCGACGATCACCGCGGCATAGCCATGGGCCGCGAACGCCTTGGGGTTCCAGCGATAGGACCATGAATCGTTGAAGCTGCCCTGCGGCCCGCCATGGACGAGGAAGGCGACGGGCAGCTTATTGACCGTGCCGCTGGCCGACGGATTCAGCGGCTTGACGATCTGCCCCCAGACGGTGTCGCCGTTGGCGCCCTTGAAGCTGAAGCGCTCGACCGACACGTCATCGACACCCGCCAGCCTGGCCGCATTGACGCTGGTCAGCCGCACCGGCTTGCCCTTTGCAGGCATCTTCCAGAAATCGGCGGGCGACTGGATGCTGTCCAGCGCATAGACGAAGCCGCCCTGGGGCAGCGGCACGACGCTGCCGGCATGACCCTTCTGCGTCAGCCGCACCACCTTGCCCGACGCCGCATCAACCCGGAACACCGGATTGTCGAGCACGTCATTGGCGGTGACGAGCAGCCCCTTGCCATTGGCTTCCCAGGCGATCGACGCAACCGACCGGTCCCAGCCCTCGGTCAGCGCCTTCGTCTCGCCGCTGGCGATGTTGCGCAGCATCAATACCTGCCGGTCGGCTTCATAGGTCGGGCGCTTCATCGCGACATAGGCCAGCCACCGGCCGTCCGGCGACACGGTGGGCAGCGTGTCGGTCGCGTCATTGGCATCGGTCAGGTTGACCGGCGCGGCACTGCCGTCCGCCGCAACCGAGAAGATGTCGAGATTGGTCGACAGCGGCTCGATCGGATTCTTTGGCCGCCCCGCCTCGCGCAGCGCGAAGAAGAGCGTGTTGCCGTCCTTGCTCCAGGCGATTTCCTCCGCGCCGCCGAATGGCTTGGACGGGCTGTCGCCGACCAGCGCGCCCATCACCGACACGGCCGGGCCGCCCGCGACCGGCATCACGAAAATCTGCGACCGTTGGCCATCGGACCATGTATCCCAATGGCGCACGAACAACTGGTCGTAGATGCGTCCGCTGCCGGCCTCCTGGGGGGCATCGGGCTTCACGACTTCGATCGTCTTCGCGCCGACCGGGCGGTCGGCCCAAAGCGCGACCTTGCTGCCGTCGGGGCTAAGCAGAAAACCGGCAATGCCGCCGGGCGCCTTGCTGATCTGCACCGGGTCGCCGCCGCTTAGCGCCACCCGCCACAACTGGTCGTCGCCGCTGGCGTTCGACTGGAAATAGAGCGACGACCCGTCGGGCGAGAAGACCGGCACCGTCTCATTCTTGTCAGGCTTCGACGCGATCAGCCTGGGCGTCTGCCCCGCCTTGCTGATGTCGAGCAGATAGAGGTCCATGCGCCCCTTATTGCCGGCCAGATCGGTACTGCGCTGCTGATAGGCAAGCCATTTGCCGTCCGGCGACACGGTCGGCGCGGCGATGCGGTCCAGCGTCACCATATCAGCGGGCGTAAAGGGCCGGCCAAGCGCAGGCGCCGTCGCCAGGGCCATCAACCCAAGCCCGGCAAGCAGAAGATTTTTCATGAAAAAGCACCCTCGGATCGGATCGCGACGCGCGGCCCATCGCCGCGGCGTCGTCAGGATGCGAGGGGTCTAGACCTGTGCAAAGGCCATCGCAAGCACAGCCTCAGCGGCCGGTGATACGCGCGATTTCCTTGGCGACCATCTCTTCGACCAGAGCTGGCAGGCGCTGGTCCAGCCAGTCCTTGAGCATCGGCTTGAGCATCGAGCGGACCAGTCCGTCGAGCGTATTGTCCTGCCCGTCCTTGGGCGCGACCAGCATGGACGAGAGGGCAGAGAGCGAATGGCGCGCGGCGACTTCGCTTTCGACCGACAGGATCGAGTCGTCGCCGGGCACGCTCGCGCCTACGGCTGCGGCAGCTTTGGGAGCAGGCATGCTATTCTCCTCCGCGACCTCGTCGGTCAGTTCCAGCACTTCTTCGACCGCAACGGGCACCGGCGCCGCAGCCGCCTTGGCTTCGCCCCGTGTACGACGGGGCGCGGCCTGCACCGCGTCCTCGCCTTCTTCGGCGATGATCCGCTTGATGGACGAGAGTATCTCTTCCATCGAGGGTTCCTTGGTCATGTCACCCATGGATAGTCCCCGTCCAAAATCCATTGCGCATCCTTAAGCTCCAAGATTACCCGGCCGGGTTAACAAGCGGTTAAGGCTGCTGCGAAGCGCGCTCGACATTGGCGTTTTGCGCGGGCGTGTCAACGGTCCGCGTGGCGACGGGCGTCGGCTTGGGATCAAAGCTCCAGTCCAGCCACTTGCCCTTCACCCGTTCATAATTGACCATCGGGTCATAGAGGGTGCCGCTGTCCAGGCCCAGATCGTCGGCCTCGGCATGGCCCATCGCCGCGATCACGCTGAAACCCGCGACATAGGCGTTGCGCTGCGCCGTCACGAGCTGGACCTTGGCGTTCAGCGCTTCCTGTTCGGCGTTGAGGATATCCAGGATGGTCCGGCTGCCGACCGAATTTTCCGCCTGCACGCCTTCCAGCGACAGATTAGCGGCCTCGACCGCTTTCCGATTCGACTCGATACTTTCCAGCGACGCCTGCCAGCTCGCATAGGCCGCCCGCGTCTGGGAAATGACGCTGCGTTCCACCTCGATCTCGCGCTCGATCGCCTGCGATTCGAGCGCCTGATTCTGGCGCACCTGCGCAGCGGGCCGTCCGCCCTGGTACAAGGGAATGGTCAGCTGGACGCCTGCCGACGCCTGCTTGTTGATCTGCGGCCCTTCCACGCTATTGCCATCGGCATCCAACGCGGTTCCGCCCAGCGTATGCAGATAATTGGTATAGCCCGCCGTGGTGAAGCCCGACAGCGTCGGCAGCCGCCCAGCGCGCGCCACCTTCACGTCATAGCTTGCGGCGATCCTGTTCTTCTTGGCCGCCAATATGTCCGGATTGTCGTTCAGCGCGACCTGGACCGCGGCGACCGGCGTGGCGGGAAGGCCCGGCAGCGCGGGCGGCGGCTCCAGCGCATCGGGGGCGTCCCCCACCAGCGCGATATAATTTTCACGGCTGGCGATCAGATTGGATTCCGCTATCTGCAGGTCGGACCGCGCCAGCGCCAGGCGCGATTGCGACTGGGCGACGTCGGTGCGGGTCAGGTCGCCGACTTCGAACCGGTCGTTGGTCGCCTGGAGATTGACCTCCAGCGCCCGCACGTTGGACTGGTTGAACGACACGATCGCGCTGTCGCGGATCACATCCATATAGGCGCCGACGGTCTGCGAAAAAATGCTGGCTTCGGTTCCACGCAAATTGGCCTGCCCGGCCTCCACGCGCACCTTGGCCGCCTTCACCCCGTTGCGCACCGCACCGCCCGAATAGATCGGCACGTTCAACTGCGCCTGCGCATTCACCGTCCGTTGCGGAGAAGTGAAGCTGATCGTGGGCTTGAGGATGCTTTCGGAAAAACTGCCCGTCACGTCGACGCCGGGCCGGCCCGCCGCTTTCTGGATCGGCACATTCTCGTCGGTCGCACGCTGGCCCGCGCGTGCGCCGGTCAGCGTCGGGTTGGACGCATAGGCCTTGGCCAGCGCGCCTTGCAGCGTCTCCGCCTGCGCGCCGCTGGTCAGGGCGGAGGACAGCAACAGCAAAGCGGCTGCGGCATGATGCCGATAAAAGGTGCGCTTCGCCGTCATCTGTCCCCGCCCATCATTTTCAGAACACAAATCCCTTGGGCGCGCCGAAACCGGGCAACACCACCATTTCGATATCGGCAAGGCTGCTCAGGCCCAGCACTCCCGCAACCACCCGGCCGCCGCACAGGCGCGTAACGCCGCGATCGACGATCCCCGTCACCACGCGGGCGTCCTCGGCAAGCTGCTGAACGAGCGCCGCGGGAACTTCCTCCACCGCGCCGTCGATGAAAAGCAGGTCATAGGGCGCACCATCGGCGGCGCCGGCGTTGAGCGCGCCGCGCTCGACGGTCACGCCGGGCAGCGCGATCGCCGGACCGCCTTCTTCCTCGACCGCCGTCACCTGTGCGCCCAGTTCGGACAGCAGCGCCGCTGCATAGCCGGTCGCCGCGCCGATCAGCAGCACCTTGTCGCCCGGCGCGACCTGCGCTTCATTGAGCAGCCGCCCCGTCACCAGCGGCGGATTGAGCGAACGCCCCCCGGCCAGCGGAATGGGACGGTCGATATAGGCCATGGCACGGCGTTGCGCGGGCACGAAATCCTCGCGCGGCACCTTCGCCATCGCAGCGATAACCCGCTGGTCGCCGACGTCGCTGGTGCGCAACTGGCTTTCGACCATAGCGGCCCGCATCGAAGAATAATTCTGCTCGGTCACGATAGTTCCTCGCTTGGCACAACTGTATTGGCAATGCAATACACTAAGGGGATCATCGGACCTCTAAATCAGCGGGCGGCCCGCGCCAAGCGGCTTTGCGCGACGGTCGGCAAGAATCTTGAGGCGCCTGCGCCATCCCCCGCTTGACTTTGCGTTCAAAGCCGCACATTTGCGGCCACCCACCAGCGGATGGCCCGATGGCGGAGTGGTTACGCAGAGGACTGCAAATCCTTGCACGCCGGTTCGATTCCGGCTCGGGCCTCCATCGCCAAACAATTGATTTTCAAGATTAAAATTCAATTGTTGGCGCCATTGTCAGGCGGCCATCTGCTCCCTGTGCAACCCGCGGGCAGTGTCATCCCATGGGCATATGGCCCGAACCGGCAACACCGCTAAAAATGCAGAAACCGCACCGAGATTCGTTCAGGCGTCGCGCGGCACCTGTCCGATGGCCCTCTTCCACCATCACCTGCACGCCGGCCGTCATTTCCGACTGCAATCGACCAGTCTCCACGTCGTGGATTTGAATAGTCCATATGGCGGCGGCTTGCGGAGCCTCTTTCAACAGCGCCATGCACTTCGGAGTCGGATCACTAGCAATCGACGCACAACTGGTCCATTCATACGCGGCCCAACGAAAATCGAATTGCTGGCGATGCGAATTATTATGGACGCCCCGGAGTTGTCGGGCAGCGATATGCGGCCGCAAAAAACCGCTTCCCGTCAAGCCGGCTTGTCGGCAAACCATATCGCATGAGCCTGGACGATCACAGCGGCCTGGAAACCCTGTATGGCATTCACCGGGCCGACCTTCGGCGCTTTCTGATCGCACGCACCGGCGATGCGGCCGATGCGGACGATGTGCTGCAGGAACTTTGGCTGAAGGCGCGAAACATTCAGGCCGGGCCGATCGAGAATGGTCGCGCCTATCTTTACCGCATGGCGCAAAATCTCGTCGTTGACAGGCTGCGGGAAAAGCAGCGGCGCATGGAGCGGGAGCGGCGCTGGAGCGATCAGGCGACCGACTTTGCCGTTGCGGGTGTCGAACCCTCCGATCGAAGCCAGAACGCTGAAGAGGCGATTTTAGCGCGTGAGGAAGTCGCGACGTTGGTGTCGGCCATTGGCAACCTTCCCGACGGCGCGCGCAAGGCATTCGAATTGCACAAGATCGAGGGGCTGAGTCACGCGGACGTCGCCACACGGCTTGGCATCAGCAAGAGCGGCGTCGAGAAACATATGGCCGTGGCGATGAAATATCTGCGCCGTGCGCTGCAGGACTGAGGTTATGCTGTCACGCTATCGTCACAGAAGGACCAAAAGGGAAGAGAGACACACGCCATGACGGCGCGACCGGAAATGGATGAACGGATTCTGGACCAGGCGATTGCCTGGCAGACTGCGCTTGAGCAGGACGATGCCGACTGGGACGCCTATCTGGCATGGCTGGAAGCCGACCCGCGCCACCGCGACGCGTTCGATTCCGTTGCCCTGCTGGATGCCGCCATCGCGGACAACAGGGAGCAGATCAGGCCTTTGCTGGCGCCCGACCTGCGCGTTCCGGCCGCTCCCCTTCCCAACCGATGGCGCGCCCGGTTGCTATGGGGTGGCGCCATCGCCGCCAGTCTGGCGATTCTGGTTGCCGGCCCGATCCTTCGATCCAATGCAGATCCCGTCGTCTACGAAAATAGCGGACCGGCGAATCGCAGCCTGGCTCTGGCGCACGGAACCAGCGTCATCCTCGCCCCATCCAGCCGGATCGTCGTAACGGGCAAGGCGGCCGACGCGATCGAGCTGGCGCGCGGCGAAGCCTATTTCGACGTACGCCACGACCCCGGCCGCACGCTGACGGTATCGGCGGGCACCTATCGGATCAGCGACATCGGCACGCGCTTCTCCGTCAATCTGGCAGGCGGGGCGTTCCGTGTCGGCGTCGCCGAGGGCGTGGTGTCGGTCGAGACGCCGGGCATCGCCAAGCCGGTGCGCCTTGACGCCGGGCATCAGCTTGTCGGAGGCAGCGGCGCGCTCACGCTCGCGCCGGTCGATGTCGCGCAGATCGGCAGTTGGCGCAGTGGTCGCCTATCCTATACGGATGCGCCATTGGCCCTCGTCGCGGCGGACATAAGCCGCTATTCCGGCAAGGCGATCATCGTCGATCCGTCCGTGGAGAAGAAACATTTTTCGGGCAGTCTGGTCATCGGCGACGGATCGAAACTGGTCGGCGATCTGGTCGGCGTCATGGGGATCGAAGCGCAATCGGCGGGGGATGCTGTGCGCCTTGGCGCTGTGCGCTGAACCTGCCTTACTGACTTCGACGGCGCAGGCGCGCGAACCGGCCCGATCGGTCGACATACCGGCCGGGTCGCTCAGCAACGCGCTCGATCGATTTTCAGCCGCTACCGGGATCTCGGTCGGACTGCCGGGGGATATGCCGCATGTGATGACGCGACGGGTGGCCGGCAACATGGCCCCCGGCCTGATCCTGCAAGAACTGCTGGCCGGAACCGGCCTGCGCGCCGTGCAGATCAGCGCGACGCTCTATCGCATCGAACGCGCGCCCAAGGCCCGCGCGCCTCGCCCCGCGCCTTCGCCCCCACCGCCGCCGGTCGCGCCGCCGCCGGGCACCATCATCGTCACCGCCCAGAAACGGACGCAGATGCTGCGCGACGTACCGCTGTCCGTTTCGGTCCTTTCCTTCGCGCCGCTCGCCCGGTCGCGCACGCCGTCGAGCCGGGACATCAGCCTCGATCTGGAGGGACTGGCAATGACCAATATGGGTCCGGGGCGCAATCGACAGTTCATCCGCGGCGTCGCCGACAGCCCGTTCAACGGTCTCAGCCAGTCGACCGTCGCGGTCCAGGTGGACGAGGCGCGCGTAACCTTCAACGCGCCAGACCCCGACCTGCGCCTCATCGACGTGGACCGGATCGAGTTGTTGAAGGGACCGCAAGGGCCACTCTACGGCTCCGGCGCGCTGGGGGGCATCTATCATATCGTGACCCGCAAGCCTGACTTCGAAGGCGTATCCGGATCGGCCCGGCTGTCAGCCGAAGCGGTGCAGCATGGCCGGCCGGGCACAGGCGCCGAAGCGGTTCTCAACCTGCCGCTGGTGGATGACCGGCTGGCGGTCCGCGCCGTGGGCTATCGTTTCGCCAATGGCGGGTGGATCAGCACCAGCAACGCGAAGCGCGGTAGCAATTCGGCTGAAACGGTGGGACTGCGCCTCGGCATTCGCTGGCGTCCGACCGATAACTGGACGGTGGACGCGGGATTCGCCTTGCAAGACATCAATTCCCGCGACAGCCAATATGTGACAGCGTCCGACGACACGCTGCGCCGGGGGAACAGCTTTGCGGAGCCCACCGACAATGATTTCAAGCTGTGGCACGGCACCGTCACGGGCGCGATCGGCGCGCTGACGCTGACATCGGCCACCAGCTATGTCGATCATGGCTTCGACTATGTCCTGGATGCCAGCGAAGCGGCCGACGCCTTCGGTTTCACCGGCCCGGTCCGGTTCGAGGATCAGCGACATTATGCCGTTTTCAACCAGGAACTCCGGCTCGCATCGGGCGGCCCGGATCATTGGCTGGTGGGCCTGTCCTATCTTCAGGCGGCGACCCGGGGCGCCGCGCAGGTCATGAACGACGCCGGCGCCGTGCAGACGGTCGAGACCTATGATCGTCGGGTGATCGAATATGCGGCTTTCGGCGAAGGCACCCTGCGGATCGCGGATCGACTGAAGCTGACATTGGGCGCGCGCCTGTTCCACAGCATCGCACAGGATGGAACGGGCGACGACCCGATGGTCACCCCGGTGCGGATCAGCAAGACCATCCTGTCACCCAGCGCGGCGCTTTCGCTGGACCTGGGCGGGCGCGGCCTCGTCTATCTGCGCTATGCGCGGGCGATGCGGCCAGGCGGACTGGCCCCGGCCGATATGGCTGCGTCGCGTCAGTTCGACGCCGACGAACTGAGCACCATCGACCTTGGGATGCGCAGGTCTTCGCACGACGGGCGCCTTTCGCTGTCCGCCAGCCTCTATCATACAAGGTGGGACGAAATTCAGTCCGACTATCTGCTGGCCAGCGGCCTGGTGTCGACACGCAATGCCGGACGCGGCGCGATCATCGGCGGAGAGATCACGACCGAATGGAGCATCGGCAAGGGCTTTACCCTGTCGGCTGGCGGAAACGCCCAGTCGGCACGGCTAACGCGGGCGTCGGACGGCGGGGAACTGGACGATCGTCGCCTGCCGGTCGCGCCCGCATTGGCCGGACGCATCACTTTGGCGAAGCGCTTCATCCTGCCGAACGAATGGCGCGGACAGGCGGCGGTCCAGGCCAACTATATCGGCAAGGCGCGACTGTCCTTCGATGAGGACCTGGACCGGAACATGGGCAATTACTCCGTGGCGTCAGCCAATGCCGAATTGTCGCGCGATGCATGGACGCTGGGTGTTCGCATGGACAATCTGATGGACGTGCGCGGCGACAGCTTTGCGTTCGGAAACCCCTTCTCCATCCGCGCCGCGCCCCAATACACGCCGCTGCGCCCCCGCACGCTCATGCTCTCGGTTGCGCGATCCTGGTAATGGCCCGGCGCGGATTCAGGTCGAACGTCGCGGTATAGCCGACATGATCGGACAACATGCTGCCATCAGGAGCATGGCCGAACGGAACGTCCAGCCGCTCCAGCTCGATATCCGTCGAATGGCCCGGCGTGTAGAATTGCCAATCCCGCGCCCGCCAATGGGCATAGCGAGCGTCGTCCGACAGAGGCATATGATGCCTAACCGCGTCCCCGAATGCGTCGTCAATGTCGCCATTCTGGCTCCAGTCGGTGCGCACATGCGATAGCAAGGCTGCGCGCCGGGGCACCACGCTCCCGACATTGAAGTCGCCCGCCACGATCAGGGGACGGGCCGGGTCGTGCGCCTTGCGGATGAAGTCGGAAAGATAGCGCACCTGCAGGCGATAGGCCTGCAACGACCGGTCGTCGGCTACCCCCGACGCATGTCTGCTGTTGAGGTGCGTCGTAACGATATCGACGCGATCGGCCCGGCCCGGCAAGCGAAGGCTCACCATCAATGCGCCCTTGTTGGCGAGGCAATCATAGCCTGCGCAGGCGAAAGCCGGAAAGGCCATTCTGCGCACGCCGACGATGGGAAAGTCGGACAGCAGTTGAAGCCCGCTGCCGACATATTTGCCCAGCCCCTCCCCGCGCGCCCAGGAGCCGGCCGCCATATAGCGCGCGTCGGTCGCATCGGCGGGTTCCGTACTGCCCATGTCAGCCGATGGCCCTTCGACGACATAGGGATAGCCCGCAGCATGGCCGATGGCCTGCGCCTGCTGCGTAAAGGCTTCCTGGAGCAGTACGACATGCGGTTGCCGCCCCTGCGCCCGCAATGCCCCAAGCTGCCGGGTCATCTGCGCAAACGCGCTGGAACGCCCCCATGCCACCGGCCAGGGCAGACCATGAATATTATAGGTCATGACCGACAATCGCCCATCGAACCCAGGCGAGAGGCGCGGGCCGCGATAGCTGACCGGCAGATCGGGAGCGGCCGCACCGATCGAGGTGGCGAGGATCATCGCCAGGGCAATGTGTCTCTTCATTCGCAAGATCCGTCTCCCGCTTGTCCGCCGTTGGACGGCATCGCGATGCGGCGACCACAGTCCACCCGCACAGGAATTTTCCGGGATCGTCCCGACTGCGGTTGCAGCGGGCGGCGTCGTCTCTGCGAAAACAGGAAAGCGGGCATGATGCAAAATCACCGACAGATTGCAGCGATATTCCTGGCGACGGCCGCTTGCTATCCGGTGACGGCAATGGCGCAGGCAGCCGGACCGCCGATGCGGATGACCGACCTGCTGGTCGCAAGCGCCGCCCGACTGGCGCGCACGGCTGCCCCGCCGGCGCCTGAAGCGCGTTCGCAGCCCCCCTATGCAACGATGCTCAGCCTCGCCGATCGTTTCGATCTCGCCCAGGTCCGGTCCCGCGTCTCCCGTCTGTCGGTCGGTGCGCTGGAGCTATCGCTGTCAGCCACCCGCGCCACAAATGGCGCCGATCAAGGCAGTCGCGGACTCGACAGCGATCGCTGGTCGACGAAGGGCATCGGCCTCTCGGCGGCCATCCCCCTCGTTTCGGACCTCGGTCTGATTATCGGAGCCGACTATGCCCGCATGAGCCGGCGGCTGCAGATTGTCGACGTCAATTCGCGTCGACTGGCGACCCGGATGGCGCGGGCCGGCATGGCCCTGGCCTTTGGCGACGAAAGCCGTCTGTCGCTCGACTATCTCTCGGTCGCGCGCTCGGCGCGGCACGACGATCTGACGCGTCTGGCGGAAACGATCGGCGGCGCGCCGCTGACGGGCCATGGCCTGGAACTCGCTTTCGCAACCGCCGCCTCCGCGGCGACGGGGGGAATCGACTGGCGCCTTTCACTGGGTGCGATGCAGCGGCCCGCCGCCGATCTTGGCCTTGTCGACCAGACGGCGCTCCACACCGACCGGCGCGCCATGGCCAGCCTGCGCTTCCACCTATGACCAAGCGCCGCCTGCTGCTGTCCCTTCACGATGTCGGTCCCCGCTTCGAAACCGAAGTCGATCGGCTGGTGGATCATGTGTCGCGCCACGTCGCTCCTGATCATCTGGCCATGCTGGTGGTGCCCAATCATTGGGGCGCCCATCCCCTGATCGCAGGGTCGCCCTTCGCATCGCGCCTGCGCGACTGGTCCGACCGGGGTGTCAGCCTCTTCGCCCATGGCTGGTATCATCGCGACGACAGCCGCCACGCCGGAGCAGCCTCACGGTTCAAGGCCCGCCACATGACGGCGGGCGAAGGCGAGTTTCTGGGTCTCGACCATAGGACCGCACTGCAACGCATGACCGATGGCCGGGCGCTGATCGAGGATATCAGCGGCAAGCCCGTTGCAGGCTTCGTCGCGCCTGCATGGCTCTATGGTGCGCCGGCGCTTGCGGCGCTGGGGCAGGCCGGCTTCGCGCTGGCGGAGGATCATATGAAGGTCTGGTCGCCCCAGAGCGGCGCCACGCTGGCGCGCGGGCCGGTGATTACCTGGGCCAGCCGCAGCCGGGCGCGCATCGCATCGTCGCTGGCCGTCGCGCGCCTGTTGCCGCCGCTGCTGCATTTTGCGCCAGTGGTTCGGATCGCGGTGCATCCGGGCGACGCCCATGTTCCGTCCCTGATGCGCAGCATCGACGATGCGCTGCGACGGGTGCGGCGCAGCCATGCGCCGGCACGCTATGGCGACCTGCTGACCGCGCCGCCCACGCCATGCGCATATTGACCTTCCTTCACAGTTTCGAACCGGGCGGCGTCGAGCGCGTCGCGTTGCGGCTCGTGCGGGCGTGGCGGGCGCAAGGCGTCGATGCGCCGCTCTTCATGGGACGGACAGACGGCGCGATGCGCGAGGAAATAGCCGCCCACCTTGCCTATGACGTCCCCCGCCAACCCTTTTCGACGGGCTGGATCGAGACGCTGTGGATGATTGCGATGCTGCCGCGCGCCATCGTCCGGCTCCGGCCCGACGCGCTCTTCTGCGCTGGGAACAGCTATACGATCGTCGCGCTGGCGATGAAGCTGCTGCTGGGGCGTCGCTGTCCGCCCATCCTGGCGAAGATCAGCAATGATCTGGAGCGCCGGGACATGGTCGCGCCGATACGCTGGCTCTATCACCGATGGCTGCGCCTGCACGGTATTTTCATCGATCATTTCATCGGGATGGAAGAGCCGATGGCGGGCGAAATTGAGGCCGCCATTCCGGCCGCAATCCGGCGCATATCGATCATTCCCGACCCGGCGCTGGACGAAGCGCAGGTGATGCGGCTGCATCATGCCCCCCGGCCGGCGCGCAAAGCCCGGACAGGGGGGCTGCGCTTCGTCGGCGTCGGACGGCTGGCGACCCAGAAGAATGTCGCCCTGATGCTCCGCGGCTTTGCGCGCGGCGCTGCGGCGCTGGATAGCCTGACCATATATGGCGAAGGCCCGGAACGCGCCATGCTCACGGCTTTGTGCCAGGATCTGGGCATCGCGGATCGCGTGACATGGCCGGGACATGTGCCCGACCCCGCAAGCCGCCTCCCGGAATTCGACGTGTTCCTTCTGTCGTCGGACTATGAAGGCGTGCCCGCCGTCGTCGTGGAAGCCCTGGCCGCCGGGCTGCCGATCATCGCCACCCGGTGCAGCGTCAGCATGACCGCCCTGACCGGCCACGGCGCTCTGGCCCATCTCGTCGACACGGGTGATCTGGACGCATTCAGCGCGGCCATCCGCGATGCAGGCCGCCTGCGTCAGGATCGCGCGGCCAGCCTGGCGCAGGCCCGACGTTTCACCGTCGAACAGGCATCACACGCCTATCTCGCCCGTTTCCAATCCATCCGACGACATGCCCCCGCCTGCCGGAATAATTTCGCCCCCTCCGACTGAGGTGCCGTGCGCCACGCGCCGTCAGAGCGTCCGAAGCAACAATGACGAGATATTTATGACGGACCAGACATCCGCCGGTTCAGTCCTTCGATCCCATCCCCTCTATCAAGAGGTTGCCGCTCCCCTCGCCACCGTCATCGATCCCCAGCCGCTGATCCGCTCAGGCCGCAACTGGACGCTATGGGCGGGGCCGTTGGTGTCGATCCTGATCCTGGCGGTCGCCCTCCATCAGTTCCGCGACCTCGACCGGGCCAGCCTTTGGGCGCTCATGCCCACATCGCCCCTCTTCTGGCTGGCCTTCGTCGCTTATTACACCGCCGGGCCGGTATCGGAATGGGCGATCTTCCGCCGTTTATGGGCCATCCCCGTCAGCGGGTTCGGCGCATTGCTGCGCAAGCTGGTCAGCAACGAGATATTGCTCGGCTATCTGGGCGAGGTCTATTTCTATGCCTGGGCGCGGCGCAGCGCCGCCATCAAGGCGGCCCCTTTCGGCGCGCTCAAGGATGTGACGATCCTGTCCGCGCTGGTCGGCAATCTCGTCACGCTGGCGATGCTGGTGATCGCCATCCCCCTGTTCGATGCGCTGCCCATCGGCGCCACCCACTGGGAAATCACGGGGTCCATCCTTTTCGTGCTGGCCACCTCGCTGGCGGCGATGTTGCTGCGCCATAAGCTTTTTGCCCTGCCGCGCGCCGACCTTTGGTTCGTGTCGGCCGTCCATCTGCTGCGCATCGTCGCGACGACCCTGCTGGCGGCCGGCATGTGGCATATCCTGCTGCCGTCAGTGGATGTCGGGACCTGGATATTGCTGGGCACCTTGCGTCAGTTGATTTCCCGCCTGCCGCTATTGCCCAACAAGGATGTCGTCTTTGCCGGCATGGCCGCGTTCCTGATCGGGCGCGACAGCGAGATCGTGTCGGCCATGGCGCTGATGGCAACACTCATCATGGCTGCCCATCTGGTGGTGGGCATCGCGCTGGGCGCCAGCGGCCTGTGGCGCGGGAACCGGGCATGATCGCGCCGTTGCTCCTCTGGGCGGCGGCGACGTCGCTGCCTTCCTCGCCCGATCTGGGCAAGGCGGAAGGCCAGTGCCGCGCGGACGAGCATGGCCCGTCCTTCCTCGTCACCGTCAATGGCATCAAGGATCGCAAGGGCCGGCTCAAGCTGGAGCTGTATCCGGCGAACGACGCCGATTTCCTGGCCGACGACAATATGTTGGTGGCCGCTGGCAAGCCATTCCGGCGCGTCGAAACAGCCGTCCCGGCGTCGGGGCCAATCCAGCTCTGCATCCGTGCGCCGGGACCGGGCGTCTATGCGCTCAGCCTGCTGCACGACCGGGACGCCAATCGCAAATTCGCGCTGTCGGTTGACGGCATCGGTTTTGCCGGCAATCCGAAACTGGGCATGAGCAAGCCGTCGGCCAGCGCCGCAAGCGCCCGCGCGCTCACCGGGCCGACGCCGATCGCCATCACCCTCAACTATCGCCGCAGTCTGTTTTCCTTCGGCCCCCTGGAGCGTTGATGCCATGCGTATAGTCGATGTCTGCGCCTTCTACGCACCGCAGGGCGGCGGGGTGAAAACCTATGTCGAACGCAAGCTGAAGGCTGGCGCGAAGGCCGGGCATGAGGTCATCATCCTGGCGCCCGGCGAACGCAGCGCGGTCCTGCCGACGGGTGGCGACGGACGGATCGTCCTGCTGCCCGCGCGGCGCTTCCCGCTGGACCGCCGCTATCATTATTTCGATGACGAAGCCTCGCTCCACGCCATGCTGGACGATTTGCAGCCTGATCTGGTCGAGGCGTCTTCCCCATGGTCGAGCGCGGCGATGGTCGGTCGCTGGCGGGGCGATGCGCCCCGCGCGCTGATCATGCATGCCGATCCCCTGTCGGCCTATGCCTATCGCTGGTTCGGCCCGGTCGCGCGACGGGCGACAATCGATCGCGGCTTCGACTGGTATTGGCGGCACCTGCGCAGGCTCGACGCCGCATTCGACCTGATCGTCAGCGCCAATGACAGCCTGTCGGCAAGACTGCGCGACGGTGGCGTCGTCGGCGCACGAACCATAGCCATGGGCGTGGAACCGGGCATATTCTCTCCCACCCTTCGCAACGAAGCCCTGAGACGCCATCTGCTGCAATGCTGCGGCCTTGGTCCCGACAGCCTGTTGCTGATCGGCGCGGGCCGCCATGCGCCGGAGAAACGCTGGCCGCAGGTGATCCAGGCCGTCACGATGGCGGGCTGTCGCCAGTCGGTGGGACTGGTCCTGATCGGCGACGGGCGGGACAGCGCGCGCGTGCGCCGGGCCGCGGCGCATAATCCGCACATCCACCTGCTGGCGCCGACGAGCGATCGCGCGACGCTGGCGACGCTGCTGGCCAGCGCCGATGCTCTCGTCCATGGATGCGAGGCGGAAACCTTCTGCATGGTCGCAGCGGAAGCGCGGGCAAGCGGTCTGCCCGTCATCGTCCCCGACGAAGGCGGCGCCGCGGATCATGCCGCCCCCGGCCTCGGTTTGCGCTATCATGCCGGGCAACCCGCCAGCCTCGCGCAGGCGATCGATCATCTGGCCGTGACCGATCCGGTGCTATGGCGGCGACGGGCGAGCGATGCAGCCGCACAGGTCGGCACGATGGACCGTCATTTCGATCGTCTGTTCGCCACCTATGCCGGGCTCGTCGGGAGGCGTCGTCATGCCGCCTGACGCGACCTTGTCGATCGATCCGCCCCATATCCGGCCCGGCACCTGGGCACAAAAGCGGATGCAACGGCGCGCGCGCATAGCGGAGGCGGGCCGCCGCCGCGACAACAGCGCAGGCTATACCCGTCAATGCAGTTGCCGTTGCTGGCCGCTGATGGTGCGGATCATCTGGTGGGCGCTGAGCGATCGGCGTTCATGAAGCGTCCTTGACCGCCACCATCCAGGAAATATCTTGGGCAATCGCCTCCATCGGCTTTATCGTCGCGGCATTCCTCTTGCAGAACGGCGGTTTCGTGTCGCGTCCCTCCCTCGGTCGATTCAGGCTGCTGCCGACAATGTTGATGATGACAGGTTGCGCGCATTATGCGCCCGAGCCGCTGATCGATACGCCAGACATATTGGCCGCGCCTGCCGCCGTATCGCTGGTCCGTCCCTATGGACGTGCATCCAGCCCCCCCACACAGGCCATCAATCTGTCTGGGCCGCTCGACGAAGATGCCATTGCCGCTTTGGCGGTGACGGCCAATCCCGACCTCAAGGCGCTGCGTGCGCGCAATGGCGTCAACGACGCCCAGGTCTTCAGCGCGGGATTGATGCCCGATCCGACTGTTTCGCTGGGCATCGATCCGATCCTGTCAGGCGCCGATCCGGTCGCTGGACTTGCATCTGCGCTGGGCCTCGATCTCAATGCCCTGCGGACTCGCGCCGTCGCCCGGCAACAGGCGCAGGCGCAGCGGCGGCAGGCGCGCATGGATCTCGTCTGGGCCGAATGGCAGACGGCGGGACAGGCCCGGCTTCAGGCCGTGCGCATCGCCGCGCTGGAAGCCCAGAGCGTGGTGGCGCGGGACAGCCTTGCGTCGGCGGAGCATCTTCTTGCCCGCTATGGCGCCGCCGCCGGCCGGGGCGACGTGTCGGCCGATCCGCTGCAAGGCGCCCGGATCGCGGCCCTAGATGCGCAACAGGTCGCGCGTCAGGCAGAAAAAGACCTGGCCGCCGCGCGGCTCGAACTCAATCGCCTGCTTGGCCTGCCGCCGACCTACCGGCTACGTATCGCGCCCGTCGCCGCCTTTGCGCCGTTACCCGACGCCGATCAGCTATTCGCGCTGGCGCGGCAGGAGCGCTCGGACCTGCGCGCCTTGCGCGAGGGGTATGACGCCCAGGAAGCGGCGCTGCGCAAGGCGATCCTCGATCAGTTTCCGACGCTGGACCTGACCATCAATGGCGGGCGCGACACAGGCCGGAACGTCACGCTGGGACCGGCGATCGGCTTCACCCTGCCGCTGTGGAACCGCAATCGGGGCGGAATCGCCATAGAAAAGGCGACGCGCGCCGCCCTGAAAGCGGAATATGAGGCGCGCCTGTTCAAGACGCGGGCGGAAATCGCAGCGGCCGTCGCCGCACTGGCGATTGCCCGTAGGCAATATACCGATCTCGATGGCGGCCTTGCCGAAGCGACGCGGCAGGCCGAGGCGAGCCGTCGCGCGGCGACACGCGGCGATCTGCCCGATGCAACAGCGCGCGCGGCGGAACAGATATTGCGGGATCGCCAACTGTTGCGCCTGCACAGCGCGCAGGACATGGCGGAACAGGCCATCGCCCTGGAATTACTGACAGGCGCAACGCGGGAGCAATGGAAGTGAAGACGATCGTGACGGTCATGGCGCTGGCGCTGCTGGCGGCCTGCTCCTCCGCCCCGCAGGAGGACGGCACGGAGCCGCAGGCTCTGGTCAAGCTGGCCACAGTCCGGCGACAGGCGGTCGGCGAAACCATCCGCCTCTATGGCGTGGCCGACAGCGGCCCCGGCGGGCGGGCAGACCTGTTCGCGCTGATCGAAGCGCGTTTCGTCGCCATCGATGCGCCGGTCGGGTCCGCCGTGCGACAGGGCCAGGCGATCATCCGCCTCGCCCCCGGCCCGACCGCGATGCTCGACATGGCCAAGGCGCGCAGCGATGCGCAGGCCGCCGATGCGGCCTATGCCCGCGCCGTCCGTATGCGCGGCGACGGGCTGATGAGCGACGCCGATGTCGAAACCGCACGCGCCGCAAAGGCCAGCGCCGACGCGACCCTGGCCAGCCTGACCGGCCGCAGCCTGATCCTGCGCGCGCCGCGCGCGGGCTATGTCGAATCCATCACCGGGACGCCGGGCGATCTGATCCCGGCAGGCACATCCATCGTCGCGATCGGCGGCGCCGGCGCGATCAGGGCGCACTTCGGCATCGATCCGGCGCTGGTCCGCAATCTGCGCGCAGGCACCGCAATAGCCATTTCGACGGCGGGCAGCGGTCACACCATCCCTGCCCGTCTGTCCGCCGTCGATCCCATGGTCGACCCGCAAACGAAGCTCGCCGCCGCCTATGCCGACCTGCCCGCAGGCGCAGCGCTTCGGCCGGGTGAGGCACTGACCGGCGAGGCGACGATGCAAGGCGCCGGGGACGCGCTGGCCATTCCCTATACCGCGCTGCTCGACGATGCCGGCCAGCCTTTCGTCTTCGTGGTGGTGAAGGGAACGGCCCATCGCCGCGACATCGTGACGGGGCCAAGCGACGGTGCGGCGATTGTCGTGACGAAGGGCCTGTCTCCCGGCGACAAGGTCGTGATCGAGGGCGGGACGGCGCTGGACGACGGGATGAAGGTTCGTCTGCGATGACCGCCCTGCTGGAACGGCACAGCCGATCGATCTGGCTGGCTGTCCTGTTGCTGGCGCTGGGCGGCGTGCTGGCCGCGCGGGCCATGCCGGTCAGCCTGTTCCCCCATATCGACTATCCGCGCGTGGTCGTCACCATCGACGCGGGCGACCGCGATGCGGCGCAAATGGCGGCGGAAATCAGCCGTCCGGTCGAAATCGCGCTGCGCAGCGTCCCCGGCGTCACCCGCGTCCGGTCGACCACCAGCCGGGGTACGGCCGATGTCGCGCTCAATTTCGCCTGGGGCGAAGATATGGTGTCGGCGACGCTGGCGGCACAGGGGGCGCTGGCGACCTTGCTGCCCGACCTGCCCGCCGGCACGCGATTCGATGTGCGCCGGTCCGATCCCACCATTTTCCCGGTTCTGGGCATCGCGCTGACCTCCCCCTCGCTCGACCAGCAGTCCCTGCGGCAACTGGCCGAACTCAAGGTCCGCCCTGCGCTGACCGCCGTCCAGGGCGTCGCGGCGGTCGATGTGCTGGGCGGCACGCCGCGCGAACTGGCGGTCGATATCGATCCGGCCCGGCTGCGCACCTTCGGCCTCGGCATCACCGACGTCACCGACGCGCTTACCAAATCCAACACGATCCGCGGCGCGGGGCGGATCGAGGACAGGCATCGCCTGTATCTGGTCCTGGTGCAAAGCACGGCGACGTCGGCCGCCGACCTGCTCGCCACGCCGATCCGCGCCGCGACCGGAAACGGCGCGGCGGTCGTCACGCTGCGGCAGGTGGCGACCGTGCATCCAGCGGCGGAACCCGCCTATGTCCGGATCGCTTCCGACGGGCGCAGCGCCGTCCTCATCAACGTCCGGCAGGCGCTGACCGGCGATACGGTGGCGATCGTCAAGGCCGTCGACGCGCGACTGCACGCCCTGGGGCTGCCCGCGACCGTGACGGTAACGCCCTTCTACGACCAGTCGGAACTGGTGACGGGCGCAGCCAATGCCGTGCGCGACGCCATCCTGCTGGGGGCCGTCCTGGCGGGCCTGGTGCTGTTCCTGTTCCTGCGATCGGGGCGGCTGATGCTGATCACCGGGCTGATGCTGCCCGCCGTCCTCGCCGGCACCTGCCTGCTGCTCTATCCGCTCGGTCTCAGCTTCAACATGATGACGCTGGGCGGCATGGCCGCCGCGGTAGGGCTGGTGGTGGACGATGCGGTCGTCATGCTGGAACATATCATGCGGCGTATGCAGGAAGGGGCAGCGCCCGACGTGCAAAGCCGGCTCGCGGCCGCTGCCGAGATGGGCCGGCCGCTGGTCGGCTCCACCCTGGCGACGATCGTCGTATTCCTGCCATTGAGCTTCATCAGCGGGGTCAGCGGCGGTTTCTTCAAGGCGCTGGCGATCACCATCGTCACGGCTCTTACCCTCTCGCTGCTCTTCTCCCGCTTCGTCATTCCCCTGATCGCCGCACGCTGGCTGCGGCAGAGCGATGCGGAGGCGGCGGAAAAGGCCGATCGCGTCATGCACCGGCTCGACCGCGTCTATACCCGCGCAGGCGACCGCCTGTTTGCGCGCCCCCGTCTGGCCGCCGCCATCATGGGCGGCGTCTTCCTGATCGCCGGCGCCCTGTCCTGGTATCGCCTGCCCTCCGGCTTCATGCCGGTGATGGACGAAGGCGGTTTCGTCCTCGACTATACCGCCAAGCCCGGCTCATCCCTCGCCGATACCGACCGGCTGGTGAAGCAGGTGGAAGCGATCGTGTCTGCAACGCCCGAGGTCGCCAGCTATTCGCGCCGGCTGGGCGTGCAACTGGGCGGCGGACTGACCGAAGCCGATGAAGGCGATTTCTTCGTACGGCTCAAGGATGGTTCGCGCCGCCCGATCGACGCGGTGATGGCCGACATCCGCCGGCAGGTCGAGGCGAAGGTGCCCGGATTGCAGGTCGAACTGGTGCAACTGATGGAAGACCTGATCGGCGACCTGACCGCGGTGCCCCAGCCGATCGAGGTCAAGCTGTTCGGCGACGATGCCACCGCACTGGAGGCGTCCGCCGGGCGTGTGGGCAAAGCGCTGGCGACCATCCCCGGCGTTGTCGAAATCGTCGACGGGCTGCGGGTCACCGGCGACGCCATCTCGGTCAAGATCGATAATGGCCTGGCCGCGCAACAGGGGCTGGACCCCGACCAGGTCGCCAGCCAGATCGAGTCGCTGGTCGGCGGCAGCATCGCCACCAACATCCGCTTCGGCGAACAACTGGTCGCGGTCCGGGTTCGTAGCGCGCAGGATCTGCGCAGCCGCGCGAACCAGATCGCCGACCTGCCATTGACCGCACCCGATGGGCATGGCGTGCGGCTGGGATCGATCGCGCAGGTCGGCATCGATGGCGGGCAGAAGCAACTGACGCGCGAGAATCTCGCCCCCTTCATCGCCGTCACCGCGCGGCTGGAGGGCCGTGACCTCGGATCGGCCATGCAGGCGGTGCAGGCGAAGGTCGCGGGGCTTCACCTCCCCGGTTCGGTGCGCGTCGATTATGGCGGCCTTTATGCCGAACAGCAGAAGAGCTTTGCCGACATGGCGATGGTGTTCGCGGCCGCCTTGCTGCTCAGCGCGCTGCTTCTGACTTATTTGTTCGAAAATCTGGCCTGGACCCTGTCGGCGATGGCGACGGTGCTGCTGGTGGCGGGCGCTGCGCTGCTGGGATTGTGGGTCACCGGCACGGAACTCAACATCTCCGCGCTGATGGGCCTGACCATGGTCGTCGGCATGGTGACCGAACTGGTCATCTTCTACCTCGCGGAGATCGAAAGTGGCGCAAGCGTGACGCTGGCCGCGCTGCGTGAAGCAGGGTCCAAGCGGCTGCGCCCGATCCTGATGTCGGCATTGATCGCGATCCTGACGCTCAGTCCGCTGGCGCTGGGCCTCAGCCGGGGCGCTGGCCTCCAGCAACCGCTGGCCACCGCAATCATATTCGGACTGGTCGCCACCGTGCCGCTGGTGCTGCTGTTCCTGCCTGCAATCCTGCTCTGCTGGCCATCGCGTGGCAAAGTCTGATCTCCTGATTTTCCCGGAGGCGACACGACCCGACTGAGGTGCGGCGGAAATAACATCGTCGTCCTGCCGCGAGCCTCCCGCTCGCGCGGGGGGACAATGTGTGAAGCACTGCATTTCTTTGATCGCCATGACATGCACATCGCTGATGGCGGGAACGGCTCATGCATCCGACAAAGACTGGCGTAACGCCAGCAACATCGGTCGCGACCTGCTGGTCGCCGGCGCGCTGGCCCTGCCGACAGTGCAGGAAGACTGGACCGGCACGCTGCAAGCCGGCGGCAGCATCGGCGCCGCCACCCTGCTGTCGCTGGGCCTGAAGGAACGCTTCCCGGAAATGCGCCCCGACGGCAGCGACCGGAAAAGCTTTCCCTCGTCCCATAGCGCGACGTCCTTCGCCGCGGCGGCCAGCCTGCATAACCGCTATGGCTGGAAGGTCGGCGTTCCCGCGCAACTCGTCGCGGCGTTTGTTGGCCTGGCCCGGGTGAAGGCCGACAAGCATCATTGGTATGATGTCGTCGCCGGCGCGGCCATCGGCGAAGCGTCGGGTTTCCTCATCACGACGCGGCGCGACACCGATGTCCGCATCCTGCCCTGGGGCGACAGCAAGGGTGGCGGCGTCGCCATGGCGATCCGGTTCTGAACGGCTGCGGGCCGGGATGGACAAATGGTATAGTTGCGGAAAGCAGGGTTCCAGCGTGGGCCGATAGAGACACGGCCATATTGTCCTGATGGCGAGTCTCCATGCACCGCATTTCCTTTCTCTGCGTCCTGCTGCTGCTCCCGGCGTGCGGTGAAAAGGGTAAGACGCCTGCTGCGGCTCCGGCCAAAACAGAGGTGATCGCCCATGAAACCGAACTGCTCGGACTTACGCTGACGCCGCAAGCCGTCCAGCGTCTTGGCATCGCCACGATAACCGTCGGCACTGGCCGGACCGGCATGATCCGCGAGACGAGCGGCGAGATCGTCGTGCCCAATGGCTCGGGCGGCGTGCCGACCGGATCGCTCAGCAACCTCGCCCAGATCGGCGCAGCGCAGGCGACCGCCGATGGCGAGGTCGCGCGAACCCGCGCGCAGGCCCGCCTCGCGCGCATCGCGCTGGACCGGGCGAGCCAACTGGTCGCGGAGGAAGCGGGCAGCGTCCGCGCGCGCGACGAGGCGGCCGCGGCGCTCGCCACCGCGCAGGCGCAGGCGCATGTCGCCCTTGAACAACGGCGATTGCTCGGCCCCTCTGTCGCCACGCTTGGTCGCCAATCGACGCTATGGGTGCGGGCATCGGTATCGGGCACGGACGTGACGGCGATCAGCCGGTTGGCCCCGGCGTCGGTCCGCGCCTTGGGCGGGACCGACGCCGGCCAACCAGCGCGACCAGTCCAAGCTCCGCCTTCGGCCAATGCCGCCGCCGGTACGATCGACCTCTATTATGCCATCGACAATCGCGACCACAGGTGGCGCGTGGGCCAGCGGGTGGCCGTGCAATTGCCAATGGGGCGGATGCAGCAAGGGTTGACGGTGCCCGCTTCCGCGGTCGTGCGCGACATTTATGGCGGGGAATGGGTCTATGCCCAGACCGCGCCCAACCATTATGTGCGCCAGCGGGTGGAGATCGCATCGACCGGAACGGATGGCGTGATCCTGGCGCGCGGGCTTGAACCCGGTATGCGTGTCGTCACCACAGGCGCGATGGAATTGTTCGGCACCGAATTCGGGGTCGCACACTGATGCTGGCATGGCTCGTTCGCGCCGCGCTGACCCAGCGTGTGCTGGTGCTGGCGCTGGCGGCCCTGCTGGTCGTGCTGGGGCTGCGCGCCTCGACCAGCGTCCCGCTCGACGTTTTTCCCGAATTCGCGCCACCGATGGTGGAGATCCAGACCGAAGCGCCTGGCCTGTCCACCGAGGAGGTGGAAAGCCTGATCACCGTGCCGATCGAGACGCAGGTGAACGGTATCCCGCACCTCGCCACGCTGCGGTCCAAGTCGGTGCTGGGCCTGTCGTCTGTCGTGATCCTCCTCGATCGCGGCGCCGACGTCATGCGCGCGCGGCAAATGGTGCAGGAGCGGGTTGCGCAGGTGCAGGGACGGCTGCCCACCGCCGCCCGGCCGCCGGTGATGCTGCCGCCGCTATCCTCCACCAGCCGGGCGATGAAGATCGGCATTTCGTCCAGAAAGCTGGACCAGATGCAGCTCTCCGAACTGGTGCGCTGGACCATCCGGCCGCGCCTGATGGCGGTGCCGGGCGTCGCCAATGTGGCCATGTGGGGGATGCGGGACCGGCAGTTGCAGATACTGGTCGATCCCGACAAGCTCCGCGCCGCAGGCGTGACGCTGAACGAACTGCGCGCGGCGGCGGGTGACGCCGTGCTGGTCGGCGGCGGCGGCTTCGTCGACACCGCCAACCAGCGGATGGCGGTGCAACAGCCCGGCGCGATCCAGACCCCCGACGATCTGGCCCGCACCGTCATCAAGCTGGCGGGCGACGCGCCGGTGCGGATCGGCGATGTCGCGCGCGTGACCGAAGGATTCGCCGCGCCGATCGGCAACGCCATCATCGACGACGGCCCCGGCATCATGCTGATCGTGGAAAAACAGCCGACCGGCAACACGCTGGACCTGACTCGCGCGGTCGAGGCGGCGCTGGAAGAAATCAAGCCGGGCCTGAAGGACGTGAGGATTGACAGCACGATCTTCCGCCCCGCCACCTTCATCGAACGGTCGATCGACAATCTCACCCGTGCGCTGGCGATCGGCTGCTTCCTCGTCGCGGTCGTGCTGTTCCTCTTCACCCGCGACTGGCGGCAGGCGACGATCAGCCTGGTCGCGATCCCCTTGTCCTTGCTCGGCGCGGGCCTCGTCCTGTTGTGGAGCGGGGCGACGATCAACACGATGGTCATCGCCGGCCTCGTCATCGCGCTGGGCGAAGTGGTGGACGATGCGATCATCGACGTCGAGAATATCGCCCGCCGCCTGCGGCTGAACCGGGAGGCGGACCATCCCCGCTCCGCCTTCGACGTGGTGCTGGGGGCTTCGCTGGAGGTGCGGTCGGCGGTCGTCTTCGCCTCGCTGATCGTGATGCTGGTGTTCCTGCCGATCTTCTTCCTCGGCGGCGTGGCCGGCACCTTCTTCCAGCCGCTGGCGATCGCCTATGTGCTGGCAATCGGTGCATCGCTGCTGGTGGCGCTGGTGGTGACGCCCGCCATGTGCCTGTTCCTGCTGCCCAATGCACCGCTCAAGGCGGAACGGGATACGCGCTTCGTGGCCGCCCTCAAGCGCCGCTATGCGACCGCCGTGCCCCGCCTGATCGCCGCGCCGCGCGCGGTGATGGCGGTGGTGGCCGGGGGGCTGCTGCTGGCGGGGATCGGCTATGCGAACTTCAAGGACCAGTTCCTGCCCGATTTCCGCGAAACCGATTTCCTGATGCACTGGCTGGAAAAGCCCGGCGCCTCGATCGAGGCGATGGACCGGATCACCATCAAGGTGTCGAAAGAATTGCGGGCGATCCCCGGCGTGCGCAATTTCGGCGCGCATATCGGCCGCGCCGAAGCCGCCGACGAAGTGGTCGGACCGAACTTCACCGAATTGTGGATCAGTCTGGACGAAAGCGCCGACTATGACGGCAGCGTGGCCAAGATCAAGGAAGTCATCGAGGGCTATCCCGGCCTGTTCCGCGACGTCCTCACCTATCTGCGCGAACGGATCAAGGAAGTGCTGTCGGGCGCGGGCGCGACGGTCGTCATACGCATCTTCGGCCCAGACCAGACCGAGTTGCGCGCTGCGGCCGACCGGTTGAAGGCCAGGGTCGCGGGCATAGACGGCGTGGCCGACCTCAAGGTCGAATCCCAGGTGCTGGTGCCGCAAATCCAGATCCGGCCCCGCCCCGCCGCCATGGCAACGCTGGGGCTGACGCCCGGTGAGGTCCGTCGGCAGGCGCAAAGCCTGGTCGCCGGACAGAAGCTGGGCGAAATCTATCGCGACCAGAAGGCGTTCGACCTCGCGATCTGGGGCGAACCGGCGATCCGGGGCGACCTCCATGCCCTGCAAGAGCTGATGATCCAGACGCCGACGGGCGCGCCGGTGCGGCTGCGCGATGTCGCCGACGTGCGCGTCCAGCCCGCGCCTAATGAGGTCAAGCGCGAGAACGGCCAGCGCCGGCTGGACGTGACGCTCAATGTCAGCGGTTCGGACCTGGGCACCGTGGCCCGCGCCGTGGAGCAGGCCGTCGCGCAAACGCCGTTCGCGCAGGGCTATCATGCCAAGGTGCTGGGCGAATATGCTGCATTGAAGGAATCGCGCCAGCGGCTCTGGACGACAGGCCTGCTGTGCCTGATCGGCATATTGATCCTGGTCTGGCTGGAGTTCCGTTCCGGCCGGATCACCGCGCTCGTCGCAGTGAGCCTGCCCTTTGCGCTGGTGGGCGGCGTGATCGCAGTGGCGCTCACCGGCGGCCTGTTGTCGCTCGGCTCGCTGGTGGGTTTCGTGACCGTTATCGGCATTGCCGCGCGCAACGGCATCATGCTGCTGTCCCATTATCATCATCTGCGGGTGCATGAAGGCGAACCGTTCGGCCCCGCCCTGATCCTGCGCGGGGCGGAGGAGCGGCTGGTGCCGATCCTGATGACGGCCGCCTGCGCGGGCCTCGCGCTGGTGCCGCTGATCGTGGCGGGCAATGCACCGGGGCATGAGATCGAACATCCGATGGCGATCGTGATCTTGGGCGGGCTGGTGTCCTCCACCCTGCTCAACCTGTTTCTGATGCCCGCCCTTTATGCCCGTTTCGGCGAGGATGCGCAGGGACCGAACGAACCGGGCACGGCAGCGACGGGAGACGCGGCATGATCCGCCGTTTCAGCGCATTGGCCGCGCTGCTCGCTGGCGGCTGCATGGCCGCATCGCCCCCGCCTGCCCTCGTCGCGCCGCCAACGGCGAACGCCCCGTTCACCAGCCGGGCCGCCACGTTGATCGCCCCGGTGCCCGACCAATGGTGGCGCCTGTTCGACGATACCCAGCTCGATGCGCTGGTGCAGGCGAGCCTTGCCGCCAATGCCGATCTGCGCGTCGCCTATGCCAATCTCGACGCGGCCCGCGCCGCCATCCGGCAGGCCGACGCCGCCCGGCTGCCCCAGCCGATCATCGAAAGCAGCCTGGGCCTCGACAATCCATCCGGCCAGCCAAGCGCGGCCAATGTCTCCGCCAGCGATTATGACGCCGCCGCGACGATCAGCTGGGACATCGATCTGTTCGGACGGCTGCGGTCCGGTGCGCTCGCCGCGCGCGCCGATGCGGACGCGCAGGCCGCCGCGCTGGACGGTGTTCGCGTCGCCGTCGCGGCCGACACGGTGCTGGCCTATGTCGACCTGTGCGGCGCCATCCAAAACGGCCGGATCGCGCGCGAGATCGTCGCGGCGCAGGCGCGCGCCCTCCAGGGCGTGCAGGACCAATATCGCGCCGGAGAACTGTCTCCGCTGGAAGTCTCGCAAGCGGCCAGCCTGCTCGCCTCTTCCCGCGCGATGCTGCCGTCCTTCGACGCCGCGCGCGACGGCGCGCGCTATCGCCTCGCCACGCTTCAGGGACTGCCGCCGACCGATCCGCGCATCGCCGCCATCACCTGCGCGGCGCCGCCCCGGCTGAAGGACGCCGCCCCGGTCGGCGATGGCGCGGCGCTGTTGCTGCGCCGCCCCGACATTCGCGAGGCGGAACGCAAGCTGGCATCCGCCACCGCCGGAATCGGCGTCGCCCGCGCGGAGCTCTATCCCAAGGTCAATCTGGGCGGCGCGATCGGCCTGCTGTCCGGCGGCTTTGCCGCGACCGCATCGCCACTCCTGTCCTGGGCTTTCCCCAATCAGGGGCCAGCGCGCGCCAGGATCGCCCAGGCCCAGGCCAAGGAGCGCGGCGCACTGGCCGGTTGGGACGGCGCCATCCTGCGGGCGCTGCGCGACGTGGAAAGCGCGCTGGCCGCCACGCAGGCCGAAGCGCAGCGCAATGTCGCCCTGACCGGGGCGACCGAGGAAGCCGCGCTCTATGCCCGCCGCACGGCGTCACGCGCGCGGCTGGGCGACGTGTCGCCGCTGCTCGTCATCGACGCGGAGCGCACGCGGGCGACCGCCGCACTGGCCCGTGCGCAATCCGACCTGCTGCTTGGCCAATCCTATGTCGCGCTCTTCCGGGCGTTGGGCGGCGGCTGGCAGAACGCGCCGCAGCCACTCGATCCCGCCCGCCCGATCGGTTAGGACGCATCATGCGCATCCTCATCATCGAAGACGATAGCGAAACCCGCGACTTCGTCGCACGGGGTCTACGGGAGATCGGCCATGCCGTAAGTGTGGCCGCCGACGGGCGCGATGGCCTGTTCCAGGCGACCGATGGCGGATTCGACGCGGTCGTGGTCGACCGGATGCTGCCGGGACTGGACGGCCTGTCGCTGGTCAAGATGCTGCGCGCCGCGGGCAACAGCAGCCCCATATTGATGCTGACCGCGATCGGCCGGATCGCCGACCGGGTCGAGGGACTGGAAGCGGGCGCCGACGACTATCTGGTCAAGCCCTTCGCCTTTTCCGAGCTGGTGGCGCGCGTGAACGCGCTCGGCCGCCGCCCGGCGCCGCAAATGGAGACGGCGAAACTGGCGGTCGGCGACATAGAGATCGACCTGCATCGCCGCACCGTCCATCGCGCGGGCAGGAAAGTGGCGCTCCAGCCGCGCGAATTTGCGCTGCTGGCCGAACTGATGCGCAACCGCCATCGCGTCATGACCCGCACGATGCTGCTGGAACGCGTCTGGGACTTTGATTTCGAGCCGAAGACCAACATCGTCGAAACCCATCTCAGCCGCCTGCGGTCGAAGCTCAACGCCGGGTTCGATGTCGACGCGATCGAAACCGTGCGCGGCGCGGGCTATATGATCCGCAGCGAATGATGCGCCGTCCCTGGCGCACCACATTCGGCCTCACCGCGCTCGTCAGCCTGGTCTTCGCGCTGGCGACGCTGGTGATCGGCGTGCTGGCCTATGTCGTGGTGCATGAGGCGATGGAGGTGCAACTCGATCAGCGTATTGCGACCGAAACCCGCTCGTTGCTGGCCCGAACGGGCGATGGCGGCACGGCGCGGCTCGCAGCGCTGATCCATCAACGCGACGCCGCCCATAGCACCGCCAGCCTGGGCTATATCCTGCTCGATCCGCAGGGACGGCGACTGGCGGGTGCTTTCGATGCGCAGGTGCCTGCAATGTCGGGCTATGTCGAACTGCTCCCCTATGGCCGGGAAGGCGGCATCGCCCAGTCGCTGACGACACGCCTGCCCGATGGTGGCCGCTTGCTGGTCGCCGTCGACCGCCAAGTGATCGACGAGATGGACATCACGATCCTGAAGCTGTTCCTGGCGGCGTTCGCCACCATGTTGTTGCTCGCAATCGGCGGCGCCTGGACGGTGGGCGTCGTCACGCAGCGCCGGCTGCGCCGGTTCGACGACGCCGCCCAGGCGATCATCGCGGGCGACCCGCGCCAGCGTATGCCGCTGGACGGGTCGGGCAGCGAGTTCGACCGGGTCGCGCAAACCCTCAATCACATGCTCGACCGCAATGCCGCGCTGGTCGAAAATCTGCGTCAGGTGTCGAGCGACGTCGCCCACGACCTGCGCACGCCGCTGACCCGCCTGCGCAACCAACTGCATGAGGCGCTGACGCGCGAGGGGGACGAGAGAAAGGTCGCCATCGAAGCGGCGACGATGGAATCGCAGGAACTGCTGGAACTGTTCGGGGCGATCCTGCGCATTTCCGAGGTCGAGGCCGGAACGCTGCGTCGCGATTTTCGCGACCTTTCCATGACCGACCTCGTCGAAGATCTGATCGATTCCTACGACCCCGATTTCGAGATTTCGGGGCATCGGCTTTCATCCGCTGTCGCGCCCGGCCACCATCTTCATGGCGACCGCCGCCTGTTGCGCCAACTGGTCGCCAATCTGCTCGACAACGTCCTGCGTCATACTCCGCCCGGCACTCGGGTTTCGGTGACGCTTTCCTCGCAGGACGCTTGCCTCCTGCTATGCGTGCGCGACGATGGTCCGGGCGTCCCCGAAGCGGATATCCCCCGCCTGTTCGACCGGTTCAGCCGCTCCGAAGCCAGCCGGTCCACCGACGGCCACGGCCTGGGGCTCGCCCTCGTCGCGGCTGTCGCAAGGATACACGGCGGATCGGCGTCGATCCTGCCCGCGCCCGGCTTTGGCGTAGAGGTGCGTCTGGCGCGCTGACCTTTCCCTGGTCGACATGGTGCAATCGGTCCATGTCATGCCGCGCCAGCAGAGCGAGGATCTGCCCGCCAAGAGCACCGACCGCGCCATGCCGGGAGATGAACTATCGCAGGCCGACCTCGGCCTGCGATCAACTCAACCGCCATGTTCGAATTTGCATTCGTTTTCAGGGGAAAAGCGGAAATGATCCGAACGGCAAAAAGTACAGTATTCCGAAGGAGGAAGGGATCATCTTTAATGGGATTCCGACACGTCTTCCCGCTCGACTTGTTCCGTCGCTCCCGTCTAAGAAGACGATATGATGAAGCTGTTCATTGGCAACAAGGCCTATTCGAGCTGGTCGCTGCGCGGCTGGCTGGCGTGCAAATTGTCCGCCCTCCCGTTCGAGGAGGTGGTCGTCCCCCTCTATGAGGAAGCCTGGGAGAAACGGCGTGAGGGCGACGAGTTCGCTCCCTCCTCCGGCAAGGTGCCGATCCTGTGGGACGGCGATGACGTCGTCGTGTGGGACAGCCTGGCCATCGTCGAATATCTGAACGAAAAGACCAGTGGCGACCTGTTCTGGCCGGTCGATCCCGCCGCGCGCGCCATGGCCCGGTCGATGGCGGCGGAAATGCACAGCAGCTTCGCCGCGCTCCGCCGCGAGCACAGCATGAACATCCGGCAGATCTATCCCGCCGTGCCGCCATCCGAGCCAGTGGCGCAGGATATCGCCCGAATCATGCAGCTCTGGGCGCAGGCCCGCGCCCGCCATGGCGGCGAAGGCGACTTCCTGTTCGGTGCCTTCGGGGCGGTGGATGTCATGTTCGCGCCCGTCGTCACTCGCTTCATCACCTATCAACTGCCGGTCGCCCGCTTTGCGCAAGCCTATATGCAAGCCATCATCGCCCATCCCTGGATGCAGGAATGGATCGGCGGCGCGCAGGCGGAGGACTGGGTGATCGACCGATTCGAAGTTCCGCCACAGTCGGTGTGAGGCCATGAGCGACACGCCCGAAACGCCCAGAGAGGCAGCCAAGGAAGAGCGGGCAGCGGAAGCCGCCGCGATTCGTCGTCGCTGGATCACCCTGGGCGAAGTGCTGGCGGTGTTGGCGGTGGGTATCTCCGCGCTCACCCTCTATCTCAACTGGGCCGACAAGAAGGACGAACGCGCCGAAAAGGCGGCGGAAAGCCGCAAGGCGTCCGGCCGCGCCGCCGTACTGGTGCTCAATGCCGATTCGGTGAAGGACGACCGGATCGCGCTCAGGACCGCCGATCCCGACCAGATCATCCAGAGCCAGACCATCCTCTTCCCCCGCGCGCTCGGCATCGCGGCGGTCGATACCACCGGCGATCCGCGGATCGAGGCCGGCTGGTTCGACAGCGCGCTCAAGAAGGCGCGGGCCAGGGCGAAGCTGCCCGACGACAGCGTGGGCGACGAGCGGTTGCCGGTGGTCATCACCACTCGTTTTGTGGTGGGTGGCGATGCGCATGAGAATGTCGCGCTCTACGACATAGGCTATGGCATTGCAGGCCGCTGGATCGCCGGGCACAGCCTGGCGCTGCGCGGCCTGTCGCGGGTCGAAACGGTCAAGGCCGACAGCGCCCAGATGAGGGTCGACGCCCGCTGGGCGCGCCTCAGTCAAAAATAGCCCAAGCCCTGCTTTTCCGCCTGAAACAGGAAAGCCGCTTGTCTTGCGGCGATGAAACGGGTGCAAGGCGCGCGCAGGGTTGCGCAATATGACGATAAGGACAAGACGGGCGCCATGAGCCTGATGGGATCGATCGACCTCTTCCACGCCATTGCCGGCCTGCTGGTCGGCGTGCTGGTGGGTGTAACCGGCGTTGGCGGCGGTTCGCTGATGACGCCGCTGCTGGTGCTGATGTTCGGCGTCAGCGCCAAGACCGCGGTGGGCACCGACCTGCTCTTCGCCGCCCTGACCAAGATCGTCGGATCGGCGGTCCATGGCAAGCGCGACACGATCGAATGGCCGATCGTGCGGCGCATGGCGGCGGGGAGCGTGCCGTCCGCGCTAGTCACGCTGCTGGTGCTCGGCTGGATCGGCGACGTCGGCAAAACGACCGAACATATCATCCTGCTGTCGCTCGCCTCGCTGCTGGCGCTGACGTCGATCGCGGTCATCGGCCGCAAATGGCTGTTTCGCCATCGGGACGAGCTGGGATCGGGCCACTCGGCCGACGCCACCTTCTATGGCACCACGGCGCTCGGGGCGCTGATCGGCGCGGCGGTCACGCTCTCCTCGGTCGGCGCGGGCGCGATCGGCGTGACGGTGCTGCTCATCCTCTATCCCCGCCTGCCGGTTGCCCGCATCGTGGGGTCGGACATCGCCCATGCCGTGCCGCTGGCGCTGATCGCCGGGACGGGCCACTGGCTGATGGGCGACGTCAACGGCGTACTGCTGATGAACCTGTTGATCGGGTCGATACCCGGCGTGATCGTTGGCAGCTATCTGTCGTCCCATGCCCCCGACAAGGTGCTGCAACCCCTGCTCGCCGCGGTGCTGGCGCTGTCCTCCTGGCAATTGTTCGTCAAGGCCCGCACGCCCGACCCGGTGAAGGTCGAGGCGCCCGCTCTGGCCAAATCGCACTGACATCAAAAAGCCCGGCCCTCGCGGACGAGGACCGGGCTTTTCAGATCGAAGGATCGCGGCTTTAGCCGACGATTTCTTCCGGCTTGAAGAAATAGGCGATCTCGATCGCGGCATTTTCTTCGCTGTCCGAACCATGGACCGAATTGGCTTCGATCGATTCGGCCAGTTCCTTGCGGATCGTGCCGGCGTCGGCATTGGCGGGGTTGGTGGCGCCCATGATGTCGCGGTTGCGCTGCACGGCATTCTCGCCTTCCAGCACCTGGACGACGACCGGGCCGGAAATCATGAAGGCGACCAGGTCGGCGAAGAAAGGCCGTTCCTTGTGAACGCCGTAGAAGCCTTCGGCCTGCTCGCGGCTCATGCGGATGCGCTTGGATGCGACGACGCGCAGCCCGGCTTCTTCCAGCAGCTTGGTGACGGCGCCGGTCAGGTTGCGACGGGTCGCGTCGGGCTTGATGATCGAAAAGGTGCGCGTGACGGCCATGGCCCTCGAAACTCCAGATTGTTGGGAATGCTGGGCGCGCCTTTAGACGCGGCCGGGCCGGGCCGCAAGGGGCTTAACCCTGACCGAACATCAGGCCATTTGCACCCATTTGCGCCCGTCCTGCTTGAAGTAGCGCGAAATCGTCTCCTCGCGCTTCGACAGCACCCGCCAACTGGCGCGCGCCCCGTCGACCGTATCCTCGTCGAAAAAGTAGAAGGCCCGCTCGAACCCCAGCGCCGCGTCGCGCCAGATACCGTCCGCCAGCGCGATATGCGCCGCGCCGTTCAGCGCCTCGCAAGCCTCGCTCAGCAGGATCGGCTGCTGCGCCTCGCCGCCATCGCCCGCCCGGCCATGCGCCAGGAAGCTTTCAGGCGGACCGGCCCAAAGCCCCGCCGAAATCCGCTCCAGCCGCTCCGGTTCCTGCGCCACCACCAGCAGCCGCGCGCCCAGGTCCAGGATGCGCACCGCAATCGCGGGCAACACCTGGTCCACCGGATCGCGGCTGAGCTGGTAGAAATCGACCTGCACGGCTTTCCTCTAGCGAATTGGGGTCAATGCTCGAACTTGTCCGCAACGAGCCGGTCGATCAGGCGCACGCCATAGCCGGTGGCGCCCTTGTCCCAGGTCGCGCCCGGCTTGTCGGACCAGACCATGCCGGCGATGTCGAGATGCGCCCACTTCACGCCATCGTCCACGAAGCGCTTGATGAACTGCGCCGCGGTGATCGATCCAGCGTAACGCCCGCCGATATTCTTCATGTCGGCGATCGGGCTGTCGATCATTTTGTTATAGGCGTCCGACAGCGGGAAGCGCCACAACTGGTCGCCGCTCGCCTTGCCCGCTGCGGTCAGGTCTTCGGCCAGTCCGTCGTCATTGGCGAACAGGCCGCCATATTGATCGCCCAGCGCGACAATCATCGCGCCGGTCAGTGTGGCGAGGTCGATCATGACTTCGGGCGCGTAAGTCTTCTGCGCCCATGTGATGGCATCACACAGCACCAGCCGCCCCTCGGCGTCAGTATTCAGCACCTCGATCGTCTGTCCGGACATCGACGTCACGATGTCGCCGGGGCGCTGCGCATTGGCGTCCGGCATATTTTCGACCAGACCGCAAATGCCGACCACGCGCGCCTTTGCCTTGCGCCCGGCCAGCGCCTTGATCGCGCCGGCGACCGCGCCCGCGCCGCCCATGTCCCACTTCATGTCTTCCATGCCGGCCGCCGGCTTGATGGAGATGCCGCCGGTGTCGAAGGTCACGCCCTTGCCGACGAAGACGACCGGCTTTTCGACAGCGCCATTGGTGCCGTCCCATTCCAGCGCCAGCAGCCGCGCCTCGCGCACGGACCCCTGCGCCACGCCCAGCAGCGCGCCCATGCCCAGCTTTTCCATCGCCGCCTTGTCGAGCACGGTGATCTTCACGCCCAGTTCGGCCATATGCTGGCAACGCTCGACGAAGCTTTCGGGATAGAGGATGTTCGCCGGCTCCGACACCAGTTCGCGGGTGAAGGCGACGCCTGCGGCGACCGCAGCCAGCCGGTCCCACGCCGCGTCCGTGCCGGCCGCAACCAGCGTGATCGTCTTCAGCGTCGGCTTGGCCTTTTCGGGCTGACGGGTGCGATAGGTGTCGATCCGCCAGCCGCGCAGCAATGCGCCGAACGCCAGATGCGCCGCCAGTTCGCCGCTCGCGCCGCCGAAAAATTCCACCGCAGCATGGATCGCGCCGCTGGTCGACAGCTTTGCGGTCAGCGCCGCGCCGGCCTTTTCCACGTCCTGTTCGCTACCTGCGCCGATGCCCAGCAACAGCACGCGCAGCGTCTTGCCGCCTTCGGACACGAAGCTTTCGAAGCTCGTCCCCGTCTCGCCGGTGAAGCGCGATGCGGCGGCGCCCGCCGCCAAAATGGGCGCGGCCGACAGGGGCAGCGCGTCGAAACCGCCCTTGGGCACGGCGAACACCAGCGTGTCGGCATCGGGACGGGTCGGGCTGAACTGGATATCCATCGGGGTTCTTGTCCTCTTGTTCGTTCGGGGCGGGGGGCCAAGCCGGCCGCTCTCTTATCTGCCAGATAGTGCGGCTTTCTCCGTCTGGCAAAGCCGTTCGACCGATTTCCGGGCAAAGATGCGCGACGGGCGATTGCGGACGGGCAATCAGTGCGATAGGCGGGACGGCAAGATGCGCCCCGTTGATGAGGCCCCACCGCTTGCAAACCGTCCCGTTCCCTTCGTCCGTTCGCAATGCCCTGCTGGCTGGCGCGACGCTGCCCGCTTTCCTGCTGGCGCCCGCGGCACTGGCGCAGCAGCTCAACGAGCCCGCTACGCCCATCAGCGCGCCCGACGCGCCGATGCCGGAGAATGACGACCAGATCGGCTTTGCCGCCGACGCGCTGCAATATGACAGCAACAGCGAAGTCGTGACCGCCAACGGCAATGTCCAGTTGCTGCGCGACGGCAACCGCCTGCGCGCCGACAAGGTCATATGGGACCGCAACAGCGGCAAGGTGGAGGCGATCGGCAATGTCTCGGTCATCGATCCCGAAGGCAATATCGCCTATGGCGACCGCTTCGACGTCACCGATACGCTCAAGGACGGCGCGGTCGACAATATGCTGCTGGTGCTCCAGTCGGGCGGCCGCCTGGCGTCGGTGAAGGGCACGCGCGCCAACGGGGTCTACACGCTCAATCGCGCCACCTATACCGGCTGCGCGGTGGAGGACAGCCATGGCTGTCCCAAGGAACCTACCTGGCAGATCAACGCCATCCGGGTCATCTACGACCCGACGCGCCAGCGCGTCACCTACAAGAACGCCAATATCGAGCTGTTCGGCCTGCCGCTGATCCCGTTGCCCGGCCTGTCGCATCCGGTCGGCGATGGCGGCAGCAGCGGCCTGTTGATGCCCAATCTGCGCTATGACCGCAATAACGGCTTCGAAGTGGCGCTGCCCTATTATTTCAAGCTGGCGCCCAATCGCGACATTACCATCACGCCGCATGTCTATACCGATACGTTGCCGATGCTGGAGGCCAATTACCGCCACCTCTACGATCGCGGCGCCTATCAGGTCACCGGCTACATCACCCATGGCAGCCGCGTCGCGACCAGCGACAGCAGCACGGGGACGACCCCGGCGACAGCCGAAAAGGATATTCGCGGCTATCTCGACGCCAGCGGCAAGATGCAGCTGTCGCCCGAATGGAGCCTCGACGGGTCGCTCCGCTTCGCCACCGATCGCACCTTCCTGCGTCGCTACGATATCAGCCGCGACGACCGTCTGCGTTCGACGCTCGGCGCGCAGCGGATCGGCGAAAACAGCTATTTCTCGATTCGCGGCTGGGCGGTGCAGACCCTGCGCCAAGGCGATTCGCAAGGGCAGACGCCGATCGCGCTGCCGGTCATCGACTATCGCCTGCGGCTGAAAGACCCGCTGCTGGGCGGCGTGCTCCAGTTGCAGGCCAACACGCTCGCCATCACCCGCACCAGCGGCCAGGACACGCAGCGCGCCTTCGCCGCGGCGGAATGGAACCTGCGCACGCTGACCGGGCTGGGGCAGGAAGTCACCTTCACCGGCTATCTGCGCGGCGACGTCTATCACAGCAGCGACAACGCCCTGACCTCGGTCGTGAGCTATGCCGGCGATCCCGGCTGGCAGGCGCGCGGCATCGCCGCCGCTGCGGTGGATATGCGCTGGCCCTTCGTCGGCGAAGCCTTTGGCGGCGTCCAGCGCATCGCCCCGAGGGTCCAGATCGTCGCCGCGCCGCATCTGGCCAACCTGTCGCTGCCCAATGAAGACGCGCGCGCCGTCGATCTGGAGGATAGCAACCTCTTCGCGCTCAATCGCTTCGCGGGCTATGACCGGTTCGAGGATTCGACTCGCATCACCTATGGCCTGGAATATAGCCTGGCGCTGCCGGACTTCTCGCTCGAAAGCATCGTCGGCCAGAGCTACCGGATCGACAATCGCCCCGCGATCCTGCCCGACGGCACTGGCCTGTCCGACCGCACGTCGGACATCGTCGGCCGCACCACCGTCCGCTACAAGGATTTCGTCGCCCTCACCCACCGCTTCCGCGTGGACAAGGACAATCTTTCCGTTCGCCGCAACGAGATCGACGCGACCGTTGGCAGTAAGAAGACCTATGCGATGGTCGGCTATCTGCGGCTCAACCGCGACGTGGCGTCGGGGCTGGAGGATTTGCAGGATCGCGAGGAACTGCGCCTGGGCGGCCGGGTTCAGTTCGCACGCTTCTGGTCGGTGTTCGGCTCGACCGTCATCGACCTGACCGATGCGAAGGAAGATCCGCTCAGCGTCTCGGACGGCTATGAGCCGGTCCGTCACCGCCTCGGCATCGCTTATGAGGACGACTGCCTGACGCTCGGCATCACCTGGCGCCGCGACTATCAGGCCAATGGCGACGCGCGAAAGGGCAATGGCTTCCAGCTACGGCTAGCTTTCCGCAATATTGGCATATAAGGAACAGGCTCCCGCCTACCGTCAGGACTGGTTAAGGCGGACCAGCGCATCACGCGCCGGTTCGTATTGGAGATTTTTGCCGACAATGCTGCCTGTCGCTTCCTCGCCCAACCGCATGTTTCCCAACCGCATGATGCATGGCGTCCGTTCGGGTCTTCGCACCCTGCTCCTGTCTTCGGCGCTGCTCGGCACCGGCGTCCAGCCCCTTCTCGCCCAGACGGTCGATGACGGCAGCGACGTCGCGACGCAGCAGCTCAACCTGCCCAAGGACGTCACGCTCTTCGGCAAGAGCGACCCCAATGTCCGCAAGGCGACGGCGATCGTCAACGGCCGGATCATCACCGGGACGGACATCGACCAGCGCCTCGCCCTCATCATCACCGCCAATGGCGGCAAGGTGGAAGAGGCGGAAAAGGAGCGTCTGCGCGTACAGGTGCTGCGCAACCTGATCGACGAAACGCTCCAGATCCAGGAAGCCGCCGCCAACGACATCAAGGTCGATCCGGCCGAAGTGCAGCAGAGCTATGAGCGCGTCGCGGCCAATTTCCGCCAGTCGCCGACCCAGTTCGACGGCTATCTGCGCGAAAAAGGCAGCGCCCCGGCCAGCATCAAGCGCCAGATCGAGGGCGAACTCGCCTGGAGCCGCCTGCTCCGCCGCAACATCCAGCCCTTCGTCAACGTGTCGGAAGACGAAGTGAAGTCGGTGGTCGATCGCCTCAACGCCGCCAAGGGCAGCGACGAATATCGCATCGGCGAAATCTATCTGTCGGCGACACCGGAAAATCACGCCCAGATCGTCGCCAACGCGCGCAACATCATCGAACAGATACAAAAGGGCGGCAGCTTCCCGGCCTATGCCCGGCAATTTTCCGAAGCGTCGACCGCGGCGGTCGGCGGCGATCTGGGCTGGGTTCGCCCCGCCCAGTTGCCGCCCGAACTGGCGCAGGCCGCAGCGGAGATGCAGGTCGGCCAGATCGCCGGCCCGATCGACGTCGCGGGCGGCCTGTCGCTCGTCTATGTCATGGACAAGCGCAAGGTGCTGACCGCCGATCCGCGCGATTCGCTGCTCAGCCTGAAACAGCTCTCCGTGCTCTTCCCCCAGGGTACGACGAAGGATCAGGCCAGCGCCAAAGCCGCCACATTCGCCGCCGCCGTCAAGGAGATCAAGGGCTGCGGCCAAGCCAATGAGATCGGCGGAAAGATCGGCGCCGACGTCGTCGATAACGATAATGTGAAGGTGCGCGACCTGCCGCCGCAGTTGCAGGACATCCTCATGAACCTGCAAGTGGGCGAATCGACCCCGCCCTTCGGTTCGATCACCGACGGCGTCCGCGTGCTGGTGGTCTGCGGCCGCGACGATCCGGCGTCGGCCAATGCCCCCAATGCCGAACAGATCCAGGCCCAGCTTGAGGAAGAACGGGTCAACAAGCGCGCACGCATCTATCTGCGTGACCTTCGTCGCGATGCGGTCATCGAATATAATTGACGCCGCGCCTCTCGCACCCTTTGCGGTGTCGCTCGGCGATCCCGCCGGGATCGGGCCGGAGATCGTCGCGAAAAGCTGGGTGATGCGCGAAGCGCGCGGCCTGCCGCCCTTCTTCGCGGTGGGCGACGCCGCGTCGCTCCGCGCAGTATGGCTGGGACCGATCGCGATCATCGGCGCGCCTGAAGAGGCTGCCGGCGCGTTCGGCACGGCCTTGCCCTGCCTTCAGGTCGCCGACGCGGGCGAAATCGTGCCGGGCAGCCCCAGCATCGACGGCGCCCGCACCGCCTTCCAGGCGCTCGAAGTGGCGGTCGGGCTGGCCAGACAGGGATCGGCCGCCGGAATCGTGACCGCGCCGGTAGGCAAGGAACAGCTCTACGGCGTCGGCTTCACCCATCCGGGCCAGACCGAATTCGTGGCCGAACGCTGCGGCGTGTCCCCCCACAATGCGGTGATGATGCTGGCCGGACCGTCGCTGAAAGTCGTGCCGATCACCATCCATATTCCGCTGGCCGACGTACCGTCGGTGCTGACCATCGACCTGATCCGCGCGCGTGCGCTGACCACCGCCAAGGGATTGCAGCGCAATTTCGGCATCGCTCGCCCGCGCCTCGCCGTGGCGGGGCTCAACCCCCATGCCGGCGAAAATGGCGCGCTGGGCCGGGAAGAGATCGACGTGATCCGTCCCGCCATCGATCTGCTCCGCGAAGACGGCCTCGACATTGTCGGTCCGCTCGCCGCCGACGGCATGTTCCATGCCCGCGCCCGCGAAGCCTATGACGCCGCGCTCTGCATGTATCACGACCAGGCGCTGATCCCGATCAAGACGCTCTATTTCGACGAAGGCGTCAACATCACGCTGGGCCTGCCGATCGTGCGCACATCGCCCGACCATGGCACCGCCTTCGGCATCGCCGGCACCGACAGCGCCAATCCCGGCGCGATGATGGCCGCGCTCAAGATGGCGGCCGAAGCCGCCCGCGCCCGCCTCGCCCATGGCTGACACGCGCCCCGCATTGCCGCCTCTTCGTGACGTGATCGCGCGCCATGGCCTTGCCGCCAGCAAGGCGCTGGGCCAGAATTTCCTGCTCGACGAGCAACTGCTCGACCGGATCGCCGCCATCCCCGGCCCGCTCCGGGACGCGCCCGCGTTCGAAGTCGGCCCCGGTCCCGGCGGCCTCACCCGCGCCATCTTGCGCGCGGGGGCAAAACTGGTCGCGGTCGAGCGCGACCGACGCTGCCTGCCCGCGCTCGCCGAACTGGAGGAGGCCTTTCCCGGCCAGCTCCGCGTCATTTCCGGCGACGCGATGGCGACCGACGCCCATGCCGAGGCGGGTGACGGCGCCCATATCATCGCCAATCTCCCCTATAATGTCGGCACGCCTTTGCTCGTCGGCTGGCTGTCGGCGCAATGGGCGCCACTGCCGTGGTGGTCCAGCCTGACGCTGATGTTCCAGATGGAAGTCGCCGAGCGCATCGTCGCCAAGGCCGGCTCCGATCATTATGGCCGCCTTGCCGTCCTGTCCCAGTGGCGCAGCGACGCGAAGATCGCGATGAAAGTGCATCGCAGCGCCTTCACCCCCCGCCCAAGGTGATGTCGGCCGTGGTCCACATCACCCCCAAGCCGGCGCCCGAAGGGGTGCAGCTCAAATATCTCGAACGCCTCACCGCCGCCGCCTTCGGCCAGCGCCGCAAGATGCTGCGCCAGAGCCTGAAAGGTCTGCCCGGTGCGCTCGAAGCGCTGGACAGCCTCGGCATCGATCCGCAACGTCGCGCCGAAACCGTTGGCGTAGAGGAATTCGTGGCAATCGCCCGGATATTGAGCCGTTAAATAATAGCCCTCATTCGTTCGCTTCGAGCATAGTCGACAAGCCGATAGCGCCGTGCCAGCGTTTCTCGACTATGCTCGAAACGAACGGCTATCTTCTGGTCTGGAAACCCGATGTCCCGCCTCATCCTGTTCAACAAGCCCTATGACATGCTGTCCCAGTTCACGGATCGCGGCACAGATACGGCGCGCGCAACCCTGTCCGACTGCATCGCCGTGCCGGGCGTCTACCCCGCCGGTCGGCTGGACCGCGATAGCGAGGGGCTTTTGCTGCTGACCGATGACGGCCGGCTGCAATCGCGCATCGCCGACCCCAAATATAAGACCGCGAAAACCTATCTGGCGCAGGTCGAGGGCGACGTCACAGATGCCGCGCTGGCCACGCTTCGCCGCGGCGTGGACCTCAAGGACGGCCTCACCCGTCCGGCCGATGTCGAACGGATCGACGATCCGGGCTTTTGGCCCCGCAATCCGCCGATCCGTGTGCGCAAGGCCATTCCCGACTGCTGGATCAGCCTTACCATCCGCGAAGGCCGCAACCGCCAGGTCCGCCGCATGACCGCGGCGGTCGGCCATCCCACTCTGCGCCTCGTCCGCTGGCGCATCGGTGACTGGACGCTCGATGGCTTGCAACCGGGCGAATGGCGCGAGGTTCAGGTCGGCTGATCATCCTCACCGGGGGTTAGCAACACCCGCTTGCCCTTGGTCCGGCTGGTCAGATGATATTGGCCGCACCGGTCGCAGCGATAGAAACGCAGCGGCACGCTCCCCTCCAACGCCGCCACCAGGGCCGCCTCCTGCGAGCCGAACCGCCTCTTGCGCGCACAGATGCTCAGGCGCGTACGGATCGCTCAGTCCTCGGGCAGGAAGCTGACGCTGCCCTCATTGTAGAGCGTCACCACCAGTTCCATCGCTGCGTCGGACCCGATCAGCCCCGGATCGATCACGACGCTGTCCGTCGCGCAAATCTGCCGGGCCAGCGCCGCAACATCGCCGCTGCAATCATGGCTCTCGCCATCCACGAACAGTGCCATCGAACCCGCCTCCTGCGCCACGAAGGCGAAGCGGCTCGCCGGATTGCGGCACAGCGCGACGCCCTCCTCCACCAGTTCGCGCACATCCTCGACCGCGATCGGCTCGTCGGGCCGGAAGTCTAGTTCGGGATATTTACGCTCGCTATTATACTCCCCGAACCACCGCGCAAAGGCGGCGCGGTCGTTCAAAGCCTCCGCCACCATCGCCTGCAACCGGGCCAGCGCCGCCGCGCCGATCTCGCCCGGATTGCTCTGCATCGTCAGGTCCGGGTCAGCATAGCGGTCGTCATCCTCCATGCCGCCGACGACATGGGCGCAAAATTGCTCGACCAGCTCGCTGCGCGACGGCGCGCGGAAGCCGACCGAATAGGTCATGCAATCGTCGCCCACGGCCACGCCATTATGCGCGACGCCCGGCGGCACATAGAGGATATCGCCCGGCTCCAGCACCCATTCGGCTTCGGGCTGGAAATCGGCCAGCAGGCGCAGATCCTCATGCAGCATCAGCGGCGTATCGGCGTCGCACCGCCCGCCCACCTGCCAGCGCCGCCGGCCCAGCCCCTGGATCAGGAACACGTCATATTGATCGTAATGCGCCCCCACGCCGCCGCCATCGGTGGCGTAGCTGACCATCACGTCGTCGATCCGCCAGTTGGGGATGAAGCGGAACGGCGCCACCAGCGCGGCGACTGCCGGCACATGCATGTCCACCGCCTGCACCAGCAACGTCCAGGGGCTGCGGCCCATCGCGCCGAACCGGTCTTCGGGCAGCGGCCCATGTTCGACCATCCAGCGCCCGTCGCCCTGGCCGATCAGCCGCGACTCGACGCCTTCCTCGCAGGCCAAACCCGCCAGTTCGTCCGGATCGAGCGGATTGGCCCATCCCGCCCACGGATTGCGGATCAGCAGCGGCCTCTTCTGCCAATAGTCGCGCAGGAACAGGTCGGCGTCGAAATCTGTGAAGTGCATGGGCTGCCCGCGTTTCAGCGATCCGCCTCATGCGCCCGCCTACCGGCCTTGCCGTGCGATGCCGACGAAGTCAAAGCACGCGGCGAATAGCCATCATATTCAGGGCGTTTCGGTCGGCGCTTCCTTGGGCACGGTCACTGCTTCCTTGGTCGTCATCGCGACGGCGGGCGGCCCTTTCTGGATCGCCGCGGCCAGCTTGCCGACCGGCGCGCAGTCGCCCTTGCACAGGGCCTGCGCCTGCGCGAGCACATCCTTCGCCTTGGCGATCGCCCCTTTTTCCACCATCGCTTCGCCCTGCCCGGTCAGTGCGGCGACGTCGGTGGGATCGAGCAGCAGCGCTTCCTTGTAGAGGCGGATCGCCTTGCCCTGCAGCCCCTGCGCGCGCGCGACCTCCGCCAGTTCGATGAAGGCGGCGCGGTTGCGCGGATCGATCGCCAGCGCGCTTTCCAGCGCATCGGTCGCGCCTTCCAGATTGCCGGCCTTGTGCGCGGCCTCGCCCGCCTTCTGCCATTCGATCGACTGCGGGCTGATCTGGCTGTCCGGCTTCTGGCTCAGCCCGACGCTCGACACGGTGGTCAGGACGACGGCGAGCGCGATCGAGGCGGGGGTAAAACGCATTAATGTCTCCAGCCATGTTTCAGGCGTTGATTTCGGCCCATAGCCCACGCCCCAAGTGTCGCGATTTTGCGGGCGCTTGTCCATGGCCTGTTTCACGCCTCCCGGCGCAGCCGCGCAAAGAAGAAGCCGTCGCTGCCGTCATGCCCCGGCGTCAGCAGCAACCCGGCGCCATGCGCCCGGCCGACGGGCAGGGCGATCGGTTCCGCCGTCCATCCGGCATGGCGCGCCAGAAAGGCATCGACCTGGCCGCGCCCTTCCCGCTCGGTCAGTGCGCAGGTGGCATAGACCAGCGCCCCGCCCGGCGCCAGCAACGACGCTGCGAAATCGAGGATGCGGGCCTGTTCCGCGACCAGCCGGTCCAGCCGTGGCTGCGTCAACCGCCAGCGCGCCTCCGGGTTGCGCCGCCAGGTGCCGGTACCCGAACAGGGCGCATCGACCAGTACGACGTCCACCTGTCCGTTCAGGCTCTCCAGCCCCCGCGCCTCATGGCTCTGGTCCAGCAGCAGCGTCTCGATGAAGGTCGCCCCCGCCCGCGCCGCGCGCGGTTCCAGCCGCGCCAGCCGTGACCGGATCGTATCGGCGGCGATCAAATTACCCCGCCCGCCCATCGCTGCCGCCAGCGCCAGCGTCTTGCCGCCGGCCCCCGCACATAGATCGATCACCGTCATGCCCGGTTGCACGGCACACGCTGCCGCGATCCACTGGCTGCCGGCGTCCTGCACCTCGACCAGCCCATCCTTCCATGCCGCCTGCTGCTCGACCGGAAAGCCTTCGGGCAGGCGCAGTCCGTCGGGCAGGCCAGCGATCGGCGTCGCGTCGGGCAGCAAAGGCGCGACATCCGGCGGCGTCGCTTTCAGCCGGTTCACGCGCACATCCACCGGCGCACGGCCCAGCAGCGCGTCCTGTTCCACCTTGTCCGCCAGCAACGGTTGCAGCCAGCGCGGCACCGCACCGGCTTCCGCGCCCATCTCGCCCGGCTCTATCGGCAGCGGCGCATGGGTCGATCCGTCGAACAGCGCAGCGACCTCCGGCCGCTCCAGCGCCAGCCCGATCATCGCCTCGCGTCCCGTCTCCGGCCGCTCGGCCGCCCGGCGGATGGCATCATAGACATGGTCGCGCACCGCCCGCCGATCCCGCGACCCGGCATAGCGCCGTTCCTTGAAATAGCGCGCGATCAGCGTATCGGCCGCCGGCCCGCCATCGCGCGCGGATGCGATGATGGCGTCGAGCAGATCGATCGCGGCCTGAATTCTGGCGGAGGGGGTCATGCCATTCTTCCCCCCTCCCTTTCAAGGGAGGGGACTTGGGTGGGTGCGCCGCGCAAGCGGCGCTTGCAACCTTGAGGCGGTTGAAGCTCGCTACGCTCGCCACGCACCCCTAGCCCCTCCCTTAAAAGGGAGGGGGATTAAGAAAGTACCTACCGCGTCGGATAATTGGGCGCTTCCCGCGTAATCGTCACGTCATGGACATGGCTTTCCGACAGGCCCGCATTGGTGATCTGCACGAAACGCGCGCGTTCCTGCAAATCCTTGATCGTGGCGCTGCCGGTATAACCCATCGCCGCCTTCACGCCGCCGACCAGCTGGTGGATGACATCCTTGGCCGGTCCCTTGAACGGCACCTGGCCCTCAATGCCTTCGGGCACCAGCTTCATCTGGTCCTTGATGTCCGCCTGGAAATAGCGGTCGGCGGACCCGCGCGCCATCGCGCCGACGCTGCCCATGCCGCGATAGCTCTTGTATGCGCGGCCCTGATAGAGGAACGTCTCGCCCGGCGCTTCCGCCGTGCCCGCCAGCAGCGACCCGACCATGACGCACCCCGCGCCCGCCGCCAGCGCCTTGGCCAGATCGCCCGACGTGCGCAGCCCGCCATCGGCGATCACCGGCACGCCCTGCTTGGCGGCTTCCTCGGCCGAATCCATCACCGCGGTCAACTGCGGCACGCCCACGCCCGCGACCACGCGCGTGGTGCAAATCGATCCCGGCCCGATGCCGACCTTCACGCAATCCGCGCCCGCGCCGATCAGCGCCTTGGTCGCTTCGGCGGTGGCGACGTTACCCGCGACCACCTGCACATGGTTGGACAGCTTTTTTACCGCTTCGACGGCAGCGGACACCTGCTTGCTATGGCCATGGGCGGTGTCGATGACGATCAGGTCGCATTCCGCGTCGATCAGCGCACGGCTGCGCTCCAGCCCCTTGTCGCCCACCGTCGTCGCGGCGGCGACGCGCAGGCGGCCAGTGCCGTCCTTGGTCGCCTGCGGATAGGTGACCGCCTTCTCGATATCCTTGACGGTGATGAGGCCGACGCAATGATAGCCCTCGTCCACCACCAGCAGCTTTTCGATCCGGCGCTGGTGCAGCAGCCGTTGCGCCTCTTCCTGGCCGACGCCGACCTTGACGGTGGCGAGGTTATCCTTGGTCATCAGTTCGCTGACCGGCTGCTTGGGATTTTCCGCGAAGCGCGTGTCGCGATGCGTCAGGATGCCGACCAGCTTGCCGCTCTGTTCCACGACCGGAATGCCGCTGATCCTGTGCCGTTGCATCAGCATCTGCGCATCGGCCAAGGTCGCTGTGGGCAGGATGGTGATCGGGTTGACGACCATGCCGCTCTCGAACCGCTTGACCGCACGCACCGCGTCGGCCTGTTCCTCGACGGTCATGTTCCGGTGCAGCACGCCGATGCCGCCCAGTTGCGCCATGACGATCGCCATGTCCGCCTCGGTCACCGTGTCCATCGCCGACGACAGGATCGGGATGTTCAGCTTGATCTCGCGCGTGACATAGGTCGACGTGTCCGCCTGGCTGGGCAGCACATCGGATTCGCCGGGCTGCAACAGCACGTCGTCAAAGGTGAGACCGAGGCGGATATCCATGGAAAAAGCCACTTTCTGCTGCGGAACCGACGCCGAAAAAGGCAGCGCTTCCGGGGGATTTGTGGCGGCCCATGTAACCACTATGGGCGCGGACGGCCAGACCCCTTGGGGGATTTTATTGCGGGGAAAAGGGCGAACCGTGATGAGCCTCGCAAGATGTCAGCTGTGGGTGGATAGTGGACTGGCGGCGTCTTATGCCCCGCCCGCTAGGCGGGAGGAGGAACAATCGGCTTCTTGTCGCCTGCGGACACTGAACCGCCCAACAAAAAAGGGCGCAACCACCGGCTGCGCCCTCATTATAACATCGCTGCGATCAGCCCTTACGCCCCTGCAGGACTCGCCTCGCCGAACGGGCCCTTGCGCTTGCGGATGCGCGGGATGGAGGAGCCCGCCGCCGGGATCACCGACGGCTTGATCGTCGTGCCGTCGTCGCGGGTGATCTCGCCCTTTTCCAGCAGCGCCCGGATTTCCTCGCCGCTCAGCGTCTCATATTCCAGCATCGCGTTGGCGAGCAGGTGCAACTGGTCCTCATGGCCCTTGAGCAGTTCCTGCGCGCGGGCATAGCCCTGTTCCACCAGCCCGCGGATTTCCGCGTCGATCAGCTTGGCGGTCTCGTCGGACATATGGACGCGCTGGCTCTGCGAATAGCCCAGGAAGGTCTCGCCCTGCTGCTCTTCATATTGCAGCGGCCCCAGCTTGTCGGACATGCCCCATTGGGTGACCATGTCGCGCGCCAGCTTGGTGGCGTACTGGATGTCGCCCGACGCGCCGCTCGACACCTTGTCGTAACCGAAGATGATCTCCTCGGCGACGCGTCCGCCCATGGCGACGGCCATGTTCGCGTGCATCTTGTCGCGATGATAGCTGTAGCTGTCCCGCTCCGGCAGGCGCATCACCATGCCCAGCGCGCGGCCGCGCGGGATGATCGTCGCCTTGTGGATCGGGTCGGACGCGGCTTCGTGGACCGACACGATGGCATGGCCGGCCTCATGATAGGCGGTCATCTTCTTCTCGTCGTCGGTCATGACCATGGAGCGGCGCTCCGCACCCATCATGACCTTGTCCTTGGCGGATTCGAATTCGTCCATCGCGACCAGCCGCTTGCCCCGCCGCGCCGCGGTCAGCGCCGCTTCGTTGACGAGATTGGCGAGGTCCGCGCCGGAAAAGCCCGGCGTGCCGCGCGCAATGACGCGGGGATCGACGTCGGGCGCCAGCGGCACCTTCTTCATATGCACGGCCAGGATCTTCTCGCGCCCGTCGATGTCGGGACGAGGCACGACGACCTGGCGGTCGAAGCGGCCCGGCCGCAGCAGCGCAGGGTCCAGCACGTCGGGGCGGTTGGTCGCCGCAACGATGATGATGCCTTCGTTCGCTTCGAAGCCGTCCATCTCGACCAGAAGCTGGTTCAGCGTCTGCTCGCGCTCGTCATTGCCATTGCCCAGGCCCGCGCCGCGATGGCGGCCGACCGCGTCGATTTCGTCGATGAAGACGATGCAGGGCGCATTCTTCTTGGCCTGTTCGAACATGTCGCGCACACGGCTCGCGCCGACGCCCACGAACATCTCGACAAAGTCGGACCCCGAAATGGTGAAGAAGGGCACGCCCGCCTCCCCCGCGATCGCGCGGGCCAGCAGCGTCTTGCCGGTGCCGGGCGAACCGACCAGCAGCGCGCCCTTGGGAATCTTGCCACCCAGACGCGCGAACTTGGTCGGGTCTTTCAGGAACTCGACGATTTCCTGAAGCTCTTCGCGCGCCTCATCGATGCCGGCGACGTCGTCAAACGTCACCTTGCCATGCTTTTCGGTCAGCAGTTTGGCCTTGGACTTGCCAAAGCCCATCGCGCCGCCCGCGCCGCCGCCCTTCTGCATCTGGCGCAGCACGAAGAAGGCGATGCCCAGGATCAGCAGGAACGGCAGCGACTGGTAGATGAGGATCTGCCAGAAGCTGGGCTGGTCCTGCGCCTGGCCCGAATATTTGACGCCATTATCGTCCAGCAGGCTGGTCAGGCCCGGATCGGCGACGGGAATGGTGGTGAACTTCTGTCCGCCCGACAATGTACCGCTGATCTTGTCCGGTGCGATGGCGACGTCCTTGACCTGGCCTTCCTGCACCTTGGACCGGAATTCCGAATAGGCGATGCCGGTCCCCGCGCTGGACGCGGTCCGGCTGTCGAACAGCGACACGAACATCAGCAGGGCGACGATCACGCCCGCCCAAATCATGGCGCTCTTGATCCAGGGGTTGCCCTGCGGGTCTTTCTCGTCGTTCATCATCACTCGCTTTCACCGGCCAAGATAGGGCGCGCCGGCAAAAGCGCAAGCGCACGCAGTCCCGTCCCGACCGCTATTTCACGCGCCGCGCGCCAGGGTTCAGGCGACGCCCAGCAGCGTCAGCGCGACATAGGCCAGCGCCAGCGCCACCCCGCCCGACAGGCCGCACAGCAGATAACCGACATAGAGCAGCAACGGCGAATGCGGCCGCCCGCGCTTGCGATTACGCTGCGCCGCCGAAAGAATGACACTGGCCAACAGGCCATAGGTCAGTGCCGCAAATTCCACCATGCACCAGATTCCCCGCTATAAAGGCCGCAGGATAGCCATGGCGGCCGTTAAAGAAAGGTCATTGCACCGCATCAAATCGGCGAAGCGTGGGGCTTGCGCGACAATCCGTGGAACCTTTCCGTAACGATTATTGCGGCGTGCGCCGCGGCGGCGCAGGATGCAGCGTCCATTGCGTCCCACCCTTTAATAGCCAGTCGCCCATACTCGCCTGCCCGCCGGCCATTGCGGCCGCCATGGCGCGATCCAGGCTGTCGCCGCGCGGCGGCTGCGCCTCGCCCCGCTCCAGCATGAGCAGCAAGAGCCGCCGCAAATATTCGCGCGGCAGGTCCGTACGTTCCAGCCGCCACCCCGCCCCGTCGGCGCGCACATGCTCTGCGGCCAATGCCGCCACGCTCCACCCGATCGCCATGTCCGCCTCCGCCAGCGCCGCCGCGCTGCGCGCCGCCGCCTCGACATCCAGCCAGGGCGCCTGGCTCAGCGCCGTCCGCAGCGCCGCCCGGTCGAAGCGCGGATCGGCATTGGACGGATCATGGACATGGGGCAGGCCCTCCCCGTCGGCCAGCGCCTGCAACGTCGCCTTACGCACCCCCAGCAGCGGGCGGATCACCCGGCCCGCACCCGATGCCGATCGCGCGCGCACCCCGGCCAGTCCGCCGACGCCCGACCCGCGGTTAAGGCGCATCAGCATCGTTTCCAGTTGGTCGTCGGCATGATGGGCGGTCATGACCCAGTCGATCCCTTGCCCGGCCCGCCATGCCTCGATCAACCGATAGCGCAGCGCCCGCGCCCAGGCCTGAACATTGCCCGCCACCGGCCGGTCGGGCGTCAACGTCGCATGGGCGATACCCCGATCCGCGCACCAGCGCGCGACCATCGCCGCTTCATCTGCCGATTCTGCGCGCAGTTGATGATCGACCGTTACCGCCGCCACGCGATCCGGAAAGGCGCGCACGGCCAGCCACAGCAAAGCCATGCTGTCCGGCCCGCCCGACACCGCCACGCCGAAACGCGCCGCCCGGTCGTCCCCGACCAGCGCACGCGTCGCCGCGTCCAGCCGCGCTACCAGCGCGGTCGCATCGCTGCTTAGCTGCACTTCGCCTTGGCGCGGCCTGCAGTCATCATGCCGCGCAGGGTGGAAGAGAGGCTGCCGCCATAGACCTGCTCCAGCTCCTGATAGACCTTGCACGCATCGGCCGGCTTCTTGAGCTGGATCAGCGCATCGCCCAGATAGGCGAGGCTGTCCGCCGCACGGTCGCCGCGCGGGCGCTTCTGGTAATTTTCATAGAAGGCGACCGACGCGAGCGCCGGCTTGCCATCGTCCAGATAGGCGCGGCCAAGCAGGTTCTGCGCCTTGCTGGCGACCGGGCTGGCGCCATATTTCTCGACCGTCGCCTTTAGCTGGCCCTGCGCCTCGGGATAGAATTTGGCGTCCCACAGACGATAGCCATAATTATAGGCGTCGCTGGCGGCATCGCCGGTGTCGGGCCGCTCCACCGCCGCGACGGCGGCCTTGCGTGCGTCGCTCGCGACCGGCGGCGCAGCAGCAGGGGCCGGCTTGGCGGCGGCGGGCCGGGGCTGGGCCGCGATCGGCGCGGCCTCTGCCGGTACGGATGCGGATGCGGACGGCCGGGGCGTGGGCACGGCGACGGGCGCCGGCTCGGCCATGCGCGCGTCATTCTCCGCCTTATATTTGTTGAACGCCTCCTCCAGCTGGCGGAGCTTGTAGCTATTCTCCTCCACCTGGCCCGTGATAGAGGCGAGCTGCGATTCCAGCGCGCCGACCCGCGCGGTCAGGTCGGCGATCGGGGTGGACGCGGGCGATCCGGGCGCGATCGTGGGCGTGGCCGGGCGGCTGATCTCCGCCTCGATCGGGGTACCGGCCGGAAACACCTTGCGCTGCACCGCGCGCATTTCCTTTTCCAGCCGGTCGACCCGCACCTCCACCGGCGCGTTCTGCGCAGCGGCGGGCTGGACCATGACAGGCATGGCAACGGCCAGCAAAGCCGCCGTTGTCGCAAGAAGGGCGTTACGCATGATGATCCCCGACTGATATTCCTGGCTTAACCATAAGGCGATATTTCGCGCGGTAAAGCGCGACGTCGCCTGTCCGCCCGACCGCCCCCGTCAGGGTTGCGGTGCAGCGGTCCCGTCGCCGACGGGTGCAACCGGCGCAGGCGTCGGAACGGCTGGGCTGCTCGCCTCGCTCCGCCCGGTTCCGCCCTGCCCCGCGCCTGTCCGGCGTGGCGCCGGACGGGCCGGCGCCACGGCCGGGCCGGCCACGGGCGCAGCGCCGCGCGCCAGCAGCGCTTCGGCGCTGACCGGCACGTCCGCGATGGTGCGATCGGCCGCGCCGAGCGGCGCGATCGGCTTGCCCCCTACGGTCACGCTCAGCGCCTGGGGGCGTCCGGTCAGGATCATCGGTCCCTTGGCGGACGGCGGCAGCGTGAAGCTCTCGCCCTTCTTGAGCAAGCCGTCCTTCAACCGCTCGCCCGCCTCGTCATAGATGCGCAGCCACACGTCGTCGACGGCGGTGAACACCACCGGCTGGGCGGCGGGCGCGACAGGCGCGACGCCGGGGGTACGTTCGGCCGCGGGCTGGGCCTGCTCCTGCGCGATTTCTTCGCCGGTCGGCGGCGTCATCAACTGGGTCCGCCAGATGGTATAGCCCGCGATCAGCACGATCACGATCGCCAGCACCACCCATGCCAGCCGCCGCGGCGGAACCCGTGCGGGATCGACCGGCTCGAACGCCTCGTACCGCGCGCCCATGTCGCTATTATGCACGCCATGGCGCACCTCGGCCGCGATCGCCACCTCGTCCAGATCGACCGCGCGAGCATAGGCGCGGGCGAAACCGACGGCATAGGGGATGCCCGGCAGGGCCGCATAATCGTCGCGCTCGACCGCTTCAAGCTGGCGCTGGGCGATGCGCGTGCGGGTCGCGACGTCCTGGATCGAAAGACCCTGCGCCTCCCGCGCAGCACGTAGCTTGGCGCCGGGGGTCGAAGGCTGCGCTTCCGGCGCGCTTTCCGCCCCGGTTTCGAGTTCTGGTTCGTCTGCCATGCTGCTCCGCGACCTGTGATGGCCGGCCTTGTCTCATTGCGGGACGGGCGTTGTCAACGCCGCGTCCGCCCATTCAGTTCAGTTCGATGTTCCGTTCGACCGCCCATTGCGTCAGTCGCCCGCGAATGTCGATGACCCCGGCGTCCAGCAACTCGCGCATCAGCACGCGCAATTCCTCCGCATCGATCGCGCGGATCATCGCCTTCACCGGCCCGACCGACGCAGGGGTGATCGACAGCCGTCGCACCCCCAGCCCGATCAGCGCCAGCGCCTCCAGCGTGCGCCCGCCCATTTCGCCGCACACGCCGACCGGCACCTGATAGTCGTGGCATGTCCGCACCACCCGGTCCAGGAAGCGCAGGATCGCGATGCTCAGCCAGTCGTAGCGCTCGGCCAGCTTGGGGTGCGCCCGGTCGGCCGCGAACAGGAACTGGGTCAGGTCGTTGGTGCCGATCGACAGGAAATCCAGCTTGGGCAGCAGGATATCCAGCACCTCGGCCAGCGCCGGCACCTCCAGCATCGCGCCATAGCGCACCGCGATCGGCAGCTTCTTCTTCTGCCCCTGCAGCCATTCACGCTGATGCTCGACCAGCGCGCGCGCCTCTTCATATTCCCATGGTTCCGACACCATCGGGAACATGACGTGCAGCACCTTGCCCGCACTCGCCTCCAGCAACGCGCGCGCCTGCGCCTTCATCAGGGCGTCTCGATCCAGCGCCAGCCGCAGCGCGCGCCAGCCCATCGCCGGATTATCCTCATGCTCGTCATCGTCGCGCTGCATATAGGGCAGCGCCTTGTCCCCGCCGATATCGACGGTGCGGAAGATGACGGGCCTGTCTCCCGCCGCGTCCAGCACATCCTTGTAGAGCCGCTGCTGCTTCTCGCGCTGCGGTAGCGTGGCCGACACCAGGAACTGGAATTCGGTGCGGAACAGGCCGATCCCGTCCGCGCCCACCATGTCCAGCGCCTGCGCATCCTCGCGCAACCCGGCATTGACCATCAGTTCGACCCGCTGCCCGTCCGCCGTCACCGACGGCAGGTCGCGCATGGCGACGAACTCGGCGCGGCGCTTCTGCGTGACGTGCAGCTTGCTTTCGAACGCCTCTTCCATGTCGGCGGTCGGGCGAATCAGCAGCGTGTTGGCCCCGACGTCCATCAGGATCAGGTCGCCTTCATTCACCAGATGGCGGATGTCGCGCACCCGGCCCAGCACCGGCACGCCCATGGCGCGCGCGACGATGGTGACATGCGCGGTCAGCGACCCTTCCTCCAGGATCACGCCCTTCAGCCGCCGGCGGTCATATTCCAGCAGCTCCGCCGGCCCCAGATTGCGCGCGATCAGGATCGCGTCCTGCCGCAGCCCCATTTGCGCCGCCGTACCCAACTGCCCCGAAACGATCCGCAGCAGGCGGTTGGCCAGATCCTCCAGATCGTGCATCCGGTCGGACAGCAGCGGATCGTCGATCTGCCGCATCCGCATCCGGGTGCGCTGCTGCACCCGCTCGATCGCCGCCTCGGCGGTCAGGCCGCTGTCGATCGCCTCGTTGATGCGCCGCGTCCAGCCCTCGTCATAGGCGAACATCTTGTAGGTTTCGAGCACCTCCTGATGCTCGCCCTCCATGCCGAACTCGGCCGCGCCGGTCATCCGGTCGATCTGCTCGCGCATCTTGGTGAAGGCGGAAATCACGCGCTGCCGCTCCGCCTCGGTATCCTCCGCGACGGTATGTTCGATATGGACGCGCGGCTGGTGGAAGACGACATGGCCGCGCGCCATGCCCATCACCAGTTGCAACCCGTGCAACATGGTCGTGCCGGTGTCTGTCACCCGCTGGTCGGCCGGGCCGTCATCGGCCAGTTCGGCGTTCGCGATCAGCTCGGACATCACCATGGCGACGGTCTGGAGCGCCTCGATCTCCACCTCTTCATATTTGCGCGGATCGGCATGTTGCACGCACAGAACGCCGATCGCGCGCTCGCGCCGTACGATCGGCACGCCTGCGAAACTATGGAACAGTTCTTCGCCGGTTTCGGGACGATAGGAGAAATCGGGATGCGACGCCGCCTCGTCCAGGTTCAGCGTCTCGACATTGGTGGCGATCAGGCCGACCAGGCCCTCGCCCATCGCCATGCGGGTGACATGGACCGCTTCCTGTTTCAGGCCGCGGGTCGCGAACAGCTCCAGCACGCCCTCGCGCACCAGATAGATGGAGCAGACCTCGCTCGACAGCGACTCGCCGATAATCTCCACGACCTTGTTCAGCTTGGTCTGCGCGCTGTTGCGCGCAGCCATCACCTCCTGCAGGCGGACGAGAATCTGTCGGGCGGCGGCGGCGGGTGTGCTGGGCATGATAGCAGCGCTAACAGATTGAAGCCCCGCTTTCCAAGGCGTTTCCTATGATCGCCGCGCCAATATTGTTGAGCAGACCTTATTTGCATGGCGGAAACATTCTGTACAATCGTCCAGCAAGCTGGAAGCCCGTTACGGGCGTGCAGGGAGGAACAGGGATCATGGCGACGCAACTCGAACCGGCAATGGAACAGGATCTGATCGATCGCGGCTATTCGCGCCGCCAGTTGGCGAAGGTCGCCGCCCTGCTCGGCGCGGGGGCCGCCGCGATCCGCGTGACCGGCGCGGGCGCGCAGCAGGCGGCCAAGGCGGTGGCCGGCGCCGTGCGCATCGGCGCCAATGAATGCTGGACCGGCCCTTTCCCGGTGGCCGCGCAGGCCGCCTTCAAGCTGGTGCAGGAAGGTAATCGCTACGAGCCGGACAATGAACATCAGAAATTGTTCGACGCCGTCGCCGCGGTGGAGGGCATTCCCGCCGACCGCGTCACCGCCTGGCCCGGCTCGTCCGACCCGCTGAGCCGCGTCGCCGTCGCCTATGCCTCGCCCACGCGCGGCATCGTCACCGCCGACCCCACCTATGAAGCGATCTGGCGCACCGGCGACTGGCTCGGCGCCAAGGTGACGAAAGTGCCGCTGACCAAGGATTTCGCCCATGACGTGAAGGCGATGCTGGCGGCCGATCCCAATGCGGGCGTCTATTATATCTGCTCGCCTAACAACCCGACCGGCACCATCACGCCGATCGCCGACATCGAATGGCTGGCGAACAACAAGCCCAAGGATGCGATCCTCGTCGTCGACGAAGCCTATATCCACTGGGTCGATGGCCCCAATGCCGCCAGGCTCGCCGCCACGCGCGACGACGTGCTGATCCTGCGGACCTTCTCGAAGCTGTTCGGCATGGCGGGGATGCGCCTCGGCCTCACCTTCGCCAGCCCCGCGCTGATGGAAAAGATGATGCGCTATGATGGCGGCCAGGTGACCGGCATGTTGCCGATGACCGCCGTCGCCTGCGGTACCGCCTCGGTCGGCGAGGCCGCCCTCATCAAGGCCCGCCGCGCCGAAATGGTCGCTGCCCGCGAAAAGTCGGTCAGCCATTTGAAGGCCAAGGGGATCAAGGTCATCCCCGGCAGCCAGGCGAACATGTTCATGATCGACTGGGGCAAGAAGACCGCCAAGGAGATGCAGGCCGCCCTGCTCGCCGCCAATGTGCAGATTGGTCGCAACTGGCCGATCTGGCCCACCGTGTCGCGCGTGTCGGTCGGCTCGATGGAGGAAATGGAAGCGTTCAACGCCGCGGTCGACAAGGTCTGGAAGGCATAGTCGCAGCAGACCCGAAAAACGCATAAAAATTACGAAATCTCAGGGCGGCGCATTGTGGAAATGCGCCGCCCTTTCGTTTTCCCCCATGAGATTTGAAACCGAAATCACACGGGGACGGACGACATGACCATGATGCTGACCAAAGACGCCAAGGAAGACATGATCGAGCGCGGCTATTCGCGCCGCCAGTTGGGTGAGGTTGCCGCGCTGCTCGGTGCCGGCGTCGCCGCCAGTTCGCTGCTGGGCGGCAGCGCCATGGCGCAGCAGCAGGCCGCGCGCGGCGTCAAGGGCGCAGTGCGCATCGGCTCCAACGAATGCTGGACCGGGCCCTTCCCCTCGGGCGTTCAGGCCGCCGCCGAAGCCGCCTCGTTCGGCAACTGGTACGACCCCGACAATTATAAGGGCGACCTCATCAAGACCGTCGCCGGCGTCGAAGGTATTCCCGAAGCGCAGGTCATGCCCTGGCCCGGTTCGGGCGGTCCGCTGGTCAGCATCGTCGCGGCCTATTGCTCGCCCACCAAGGGCCTGGTGACGGCCGATCCGACCTTCGAATCCGCCTGGCGCACCGCCGATTACATGAAGGCCCCCATTGCCAAGGCGCCCCAGGCGATCGGCAAGGGCCATGACGTCAAGGCGATGCTGGCCGCCAACCCCAATGCGGGCCTCTATTATATCTGCACGCCCAACAACCCGACCGGCACCATCACCCCGCTGGCCGACATCAAGTGGCTGCTGGACAACAAGCCCGCCGACGCGATGCTGCTGGTCGACGAAGCCTATATCCACTTCTCCGAAGCCCCCAGCGCCGCCTCGCTGATCGGTACCCGCAAGGACATCATCGTCATGCGGACCTTCTCGAAGCTGTTCGGCATGGCGGGCGTGCGCCTTGGCCTGACCTTCGCCGATCCCGAAGTGCAGAAGCGCATTTCGCTGTTCGGCCCCTCGGCCGGCGGCCTGGCGATCACCGCCATGCACTGCGGCAATGCGGTCTACAAGGAAGCCGCCCTCATCAAGGCGCGCCGCGCCGAAATGATCGCCAACCGCGACGAGACGATCGCATGGCTGACCAAGAAGGGCATCGAGGTACAGCCCGGCAGTCAGGCGAACATGTTCATGGTCAACTGGAACAAGCCGGCCAAGGAAATGCAGGCCGCGCTTCTGGCGTCGCCGGAAAAGGTGCAGATCGGCCGCAACTGGCCCATCTGGCCCAATGTTTCGCGCGTGACCGTCGGCAGCGCCGACGACATGGCCAAGTTCCGCGCCGCCGTGGACAAGGTCTACAAGGCCTAAAGGCTGAGCCACCCATAGGCGCGCAGAAAGGCGTCCGGGCAACCGGGCGCCTTTTTTGGTGATGGTGAATGAAGGTGAGAATAATGTATGCCCCTCCCGTAACCGGGAGGGGGAACCTGCACATGTTCACCCTCACCCCGCCCGCGCCGCCAGCACCGCGATCATCTCCCGCCCGAGGTTCGCCAGCGGCCCGTCGCCCTCGCGCGCGTAGAGCGACACGAGCATCGGCGCGACTCCGCCCAGATCGCGCCGCCGCACCACCGCCGCCCCGCCCACGCCCGCCAGCGGCAGCAGCGACACGCCCACCCCGGCCGCGACCGCCGCCACGACGCTTTGCAGGCTGCTTCCCGAAAAGGCGACGAACCAGCGTCGCCCCTCCCGCTCCAGCTGCGCGAACATCGCCTCGCGATACAGGCCACCCGCCGGAAAACAGACCAGCGGCAACGCCTCCTCCTCCTCCATCGCGCCACCCTCCGCCGCCGTGAACCAGCCCAAAGGCTCCGCAAAACTCGCGCGGCAATCCGGCCCGGCCACCGCTTCCTTGACGATGACGATATCGAACTCTCCCTGCCGGTATCGCTGCGCCAGATCGCGGCTCAGCCCCGTCGTCGCGTCCAGCCGGATATGCCGGTGCGCCCGCGCAAAGCCGGCAAAGGCCTGCGCCATCGCCCCCGTCGCCAGATCCTCCGGCAGGCCGATGGAGATCGCCGCCGTCCCCGCCGGATCGCGCAGCAGCAACGCGGCATCCTCATTCAGCAGCAATATCCGCCGGGCATGGCCGATCAGCCGTTCCCCCATCGCCGTCAGACAAACCGGCCGCGCCGACCGGTCGACCAGCCGATGCCCCGCCATTGCCTCCAGCCGGCCGATCTGCTGGCTGATGGTCGACTGGGTCATGTTCAGCCGCTCGGCCGCATGGGTGAAATTGCCGCTATCGGCAATGGCGACAAAGCTGCGCAGCAGGCAGGGATCGAACATAGACGTCATTATCACTATGCATACTATCCATTCCAACATCTAATTTGCGCATGATGGCGACGCCGCTAAAATCGTCCTTCCCCCACCGGAGCGCAGACCGACGATGAAGACACTGCTGGCCACCGCCCTGCCCCTGGTCGCGCTGTTCGCATCGCCCGCACTGGCCTCCCCGCAACAGGGCGACATGATGATCCGCCACGTTTCCGTGATCGACGTCGAGCATGGTCGCGCCAATGCCGATCAGGCCGTCGTCCTGCGCGGCGCCGACATCGTCGCCGTCGGCCCGGACCGCGCGATCAGCAAGGCATGGCGCACGCCCAGCGCGATCGAAGGCAAGGGCCGCTTCCTCATTCCCGCGCTCTGGGACATGCATGTCCATTTCGGCGGCGGCCCGGACCTGATCGAGGAGAATAAGGCGCTCCTTCCCCTTTATGTGGCCCATGGCATCACCACCATCCGCGACTGTTCCGGTGACCTGCCCGACAGCGTGCTGACATGGCGCCACGATATCGCGAGCGGCAGCCTGTTCGGCCCGCGCCTCCTCACTTCCGGCGCGAAGATCGAGGGGATCGCGCCGGTCTGGAAGGGCACGATCGAAGTCGGCAGCAGAGCCGATGTCGACGCCGCCATCACCCGACTCCAGCAACGCGACCATGTCGACTTCGTGAAGATCACCGACAGCACCTTGAAGCCCGACCTGTTCCTCTACGCCGTAGCGCAGGCGAAGGCCCACGGCCTGCGCAGTTCGGGCCATATCCCGATGGCGCTGACCGTCGGACAGGCGGTGGACGCCGGCATCAGTTCGATCGAGCATCTCGACTATGCCTATAAGGCGGGCGTGAAGGACGAAGCCGCCATCGCCGCCGATTTCGCCGCCGGCCGCATCGACCGGGCGGAGGCCAATCGCCGCATCGACGCCGGTTTCGACACCGACACCGCCATGGCCGCCTATCGCAATTTCGCCGCGAAGGGCGTGTTCGTCACCCCGACGCTCAACGGCAGCCGCATCCTCGCCTATCTCGACCGCGATAGCCACGCGAACGATCCCTATCTCGCCTTTATCGGGCCGAAACTGCGCAAGACCTATGACTGGCGCATCCAGCGCGCGGCAGGGGCCGACCCTGCCGCCACCGCCGCCCGCCACGATCATTTCGAACGCGTGGCCGCCATATTGCCGCTGCTGCAAAAGGCGGGCGTGACGATCATCGCCGGCACCGATGCGGGCTTCCTCAACAGCTTCAACTATCCCGGCATCGGCCTGCATGACGAACTGTCCCTGTTCGTGAAAGAGGGCCTCACGCCAACCCAGGCCCTGTCCGCCGCGACCCGCGCCGGCCCCGCCTGGTTCGGCCAGCTCGACCGCTATGGCAGCGTAGAGGCCGGCAAGGCCGCCGACCTCGTCCTGCTCGACCGCAATCCGTTGCAGGATATCAACGCCACCCGCGCCATCGCCACCGTCGTCATGCGCGGCAAAAGCTACGACCGCGCCGCGCTCGACTCCATGCTGGCCGATACGAAGGCCAGGGTCGCCGACTGGAACAAGGCGCCCTGATTTGCTTAAAATCCCTCCATGCATTACCATGTTCCACTAAATGGACATTTGGAGACGAGGATGCGTGGAAAAGGGCTGCTAATGACATGGGCGCTGCCGCTGCTGGCCGCAGCCGCACCGGCTCCCGAACCCGCGTCATGGACTGACCCCACCACCGGCCACCGCATCGTCCGCGTCGATGACCGCCCCGGCAATTATGGCCTCTATTTCAACTACAACCCGTTCACCCCGGACGGGAAGCGGATGATCTATCTGACGCCCGAGGGCATCCGCGTCGCCGACACAAGCAACTGGACGACCAAGCTGGTCCTGAAGGAAAAGATCGACCGCCTGCTCTTCGTCGGCAACCGCGCTCCGATCGCCTATTACAGCACCAGCCCGATCGGCAACGAAGCCGCCTCGACTGTCTGGTCGGTCGATCTGGACAGCGGCGAGCGCCGCCGCATCGCCGACCTGCCCGGCGGCCGCATCGCCTCGATCAATGCCGACGACACGCTGCTCGCCGGCCATCGCGAACTTGCCCCGCCGCCTGCCGCCATCGCCGCGCAGGGCAATCGCGATCCCAAGACCGGCTCCCCCACCTATGCCGCCAACGGCCCGGACGGAAAACCGCTGCCCTTCGCCGTCGCCAAGGAGCAATGGATGGCCAAGCGCCTCGCCGCCGGGGTGCCGATGGAAATCTTCACCATCGACCTCCGCACCGGCGCCCGGAAAACCGTCACCCGGTCGAACGACTGGCTCAACCATGTCCTCTTCTCGCCCGCCGACCCAACCCTGCTCTCCTATTGCCATGAAGGGCCGTGGCAGAAGGTCGACCGCATCTGGACCATCCGCACCGACGGCAGCCGGAAAACGAAAGTCCACCAGCGCACATTCCAGGGTGAGATCGCCGGCCATGAATATTGGGCGCCCGACGGCCGCACCATCTGGTACGACCTGATCCAGCCGATGGGCGTGCGCTGGCTGGCCAGCTTCGACGTAGTGAGCGGCGCGCGGCGCTGGTATGCGCTGCGACCGGGCCAGGGCAGCTATCATTACAGTTCCTCGCCTGACAGCCGGACCTTCGCGGGCGACGGCAATGATGAGGGCAAATATATCAGCCTGTTCCATCCCCGTCCTGACACCAACCCGCGCACCCGCGACACGCTGGACGGGGAGACGCTGATCGCGGCCGGCGACCTGCAAACCGAACGCCTCGCCGACCTGTCGAAACAGGATTATACGCTGGAACCAAACCAGCATTTCACCCCCGACGGAAAATGGCTGGTCTATCGCGCGAATGTGGAGGGCAAGCCCGCCATCTACGCGGTGGAAGTGGCGAAGGCTCGATGATGAACCGTTCAGGCCCTCAATGGATCAAGCGCTCGCCGCCGACGTCTCGCACAGCGCTTTAAATTGCTCCACCATCATGTCCCAGCCGGGATGGAAGCCCATCTCCTCATGCCGCGCCTTCGCCTCGGCATCCCAATGGCGCGCGGTCGCGGTGAAGCGCGTGCCGCCATCGCCGTCCACATCCTCGTCGGCAAATTGCCATAGCGCCGTCATGAAGGGCGTCTGCGGCACCCAGCCCGCGGCATAGGCATCGGTCGTCACCACCCGCTCGCCCGCCACCACCTCCAGGAAGACGCCTTCCATCGGCCCGGTCTCCTCGCCATCCGGCCCGAACATCTGCACCGCGCTGCGCCCGCCGGGACGCAGATCCTCCTCGATCACCTCGGCGCGCCAGGGCTTGGGGCAGAACCATTCGTCCTTCAGGTCGGTCCACACCTTCCAGCAGATCGCGCGCGGCGCGGCGATATGGCAGGTGACGGTCAGTTCATGCTCGGCGCCGCTCATGCCGCCTCTCCATCGAAGGCCGCCTGCATCGCGGCGGTGTCCAGCTTCTGCATCGTCATCATCGCGGCCATCATCCGGGCGATCGCCGCCTTGTCGTCGCTATGATAATTGGCCATGATCGCGTTGGTGACCAGTTGCCAGGACAGGCCATATTTGTCCGTCACCCAGCCGCACGGCCCCGGCTTGCCGCCATCGCCCGTCAGCGCGTCATAATAACGATCCAGTTCCGCCTGGTCCGCGCACCCGACGGAGAGCGATATCGCCTCGTCGAAGGTGAATTGGGGACCGCCGTTCAGCGCCTGATAGCTTTGCCCGAACAGGGTGAACTCGACCAGCAGCACGCTGCCGCCCGCCATCGGTGACGGCGAGAGATTCTCGTCGGGATAATAGCTCACATGATCGACCGACCCGCCGAAGACCGACGCATAATAATGCGCCGCCTCCTCGGCCTGGCCGTCGAACCAGAGGCAGGGGGATATCTTGCTCATCATGCGTCTCCCTTGCTGCCCACCAGTGCGAACATCGCACCCTGCGGATCGGTCGCCTGAATGATCCACGCGCCGCCGGGCACCGCCATCGGCCCGTTCAGCACGGTCCCGCCAGCCGCCGTCACCCGCTCCACCGCCGCATCGATATCGCCGACCGTGAAGTAGAAGAGCCAGAGCGGTGTCGGCATCTCCTTGGGAAGCGGCATGATGCCGCCGGTCATGTCCGGGAAATCCGTGCCGCCGGTCTGCGAAACGAGCTGGTACAGGCCCATTTCGCCCATATCCATGGCCTCGCCCTTCGCCCAGCCGAACTGCGCGCCATAGAAGGCCAGATCCTTGTCGAAATCGCCGCTATATAGTTCGTGCCAGCTGACATGGCCCAGCGGCATACCCGCGGGCGCCTCCATCCCGTCGGGGCTGGAGCCCTTGAGCAGCATGAAGATCGCGCCGCCCGGATCGGCCATCACCGCAAAGCGGCCGACGCCGGGAATGTCCTCGGCCGGGCGCTTCACTGCGCCGCCCGCCGCGCTCAGCCGTGCGGCGTCGGCATCGACATCGGCCGACCCGACATAGCCGCCCCACCAGGGGGTCATGCCGCACGTCCGGGCCTCGGCCGGGATCGCCATGATCCCGCCCAGCGGCCCGGCGCTGCCCGACACGACATGATAGGGATCGTCGGTTCGCTCGCCGCCAAAGGGCTGCGACGTCCAGCCGACGACATCGCCATAGAAAGCCAGCGCCGCCTCGGGATCGCTGGTCATCAGTTCATACCAGAAGAATTTGCCGGTCAGATCGGTCATCATCCGTCTCCTGCTTAGCTGCGTGTTCCCGCGCCCTAACCCTTTGCGTCCAGCAACACCTCAAACCCGCCATAGATCAGCCGCGCGCCGATGAAGGGCATGTCCTCGCCCTCTTTCGGCTGCATGCGTTCATCTTTCATGACTTTTTCGGCGCCGGCGTCGCGGGTCGCCTTGTCGGGCCATTCGATCCAGGAAAAGACCACTTCCTCTCCCTCTTCCGCGATCACGGCGGTGCGGAAGTCGTTGGTCTTGCCCGGCTTGATGTCATTGCCCCAGCATTCGACCACGCGGGTCGCGCCATATTCGATGAAGATCGGCGCGGCATAGGCCGCAACCTCGCGATAGCGTTCCTTATTGCCCTTGGGCACCGGGATCACGAAGCCGTCCATATAGGCCATTGTCTCTCTCCTTCCTTGTCGTCAGGTCAGGCGTCGGCGGGTTGCTGTTTGGATGCGAGCGCCGCCTCCATGTCCATCCAGGCCACTTCCCAGATATGGCCGTCCGGATCGGCGAAGTCGCGGCCATACATGAAGCCATGATCCTGCTTCGGGTTCGGCTCCGTGCCCCCCGCCGCCAGCGCCTTGTCCACCGTCGCGTCGACGGCATCGCGGCTGGTTTCGCTCAGACACAGCAGCACCTGCGCGGTGTCATGGGCATTGGGGATGGCGCGCGTGGTGAAGCTGGCAAACCGCTCATGGTTCAGCAGCATCACATGGATGGTCTCGGAAAAACTCAGCATCTGCGCGCTGTCGTCGGCGAAATCCATGTTCGGCACAGCGCCTACCGCTTCATAGAAGGCGACCGACGCCGCGAGGTCGCTGACGGGCAGATTGACGAAAATCATCTTCGGAGCGGGGGTGTTCGCCATCGCATTTCTCCTCGGAATGTTCAGCTTCGGCCGCGCCCTTTCTCTCCATCGGGCGACTCACCGCTTGCACTTTCTGCGCTCCATGATTATTTTATGCAACAGTTAAGTTAGAAAAGATAACTGATGAGTCAGAAACGTGCCTATCAGGACGGATGCGCCGTCGCCCACGCCCTCGACATGATCGGCGATCGCTGGGCGATGCCGATCATGCGCGAACTGATGCTCGGTCCCAAGCGCTTCACCGACCTGCGCGCCGGGCTGCCCGGAATCAGCGCCAACGTGCTCACGCAAAGGCTCGAGGATCTGGAAGCGGCGAGCATCCTGATCCGTCGCCGCCTGCCCCCGCCCGCCGCCAGCCAGATTTACGATCTGACCGACTGGGGCCGCGAGTCGGAAATCCTGTTTCAGGTGCTGGGCCGCTGGGCCTGCCGCTCGCCCACGATGGAGCCGGGCAAGCCGATGAGCCAGGTGTCGGTGATCCTGTCGATGCGCACCATGATCGACCGCAGCCGCCTCGGCGACCTGGACGCGACGATCGGCTTCCGCTTCGGCGAGGAGGAGTTTCGCGCCATCCTGAAGGACGGCGATTGCCTCATCGACCGCGGCGCGGCGGCGGGCGCGGACGCCATCATCAGCGGCGACCAGAATGCGCTGGTCGCGGTCCTCTATGGCGGCGCAAGCTATGCGGACATGGCGGGCGCGCTGAGCGTCGAGGGCGACCGGGCGCTCGCCGACCGCTTCGCCACCCTCTTCCCCCTGCCCCCCAAGGCGCCCGACATGGTCAACGCCCCCTGATTCAGCTCTGGGCGGTCAGCTTCATCATGACCAGCCCGGTCAGGATCAGGCCCGCCGCGACCAGCCGCATCGGGCTGACCGCCTCGCCCAGAAAGGCCGCGCCGACCGCAAAGGCGCCCAGCGCGCCGATCCCGGTCCAGATCATATAGGCCGTCCCCAGCGGCAGGCTGCGCATCGCCAGCGACAGCAACCCGAAACTGGCGACCATCGCGCCCAATGTGATGAGGCTGGGCACAAGCCGGCTGAACCCATGCGACTGCTTCATCGCAAAGGCCCAGACGATTTCCAGCAGACCGGCAAAAAACAACGCAATCCAGGCCATGATGGCTCTCCTTCGTCAGAGAGCCAGGCCGTCCCGGACTTGAAACCCGCACGCGGGGGAGGACGTGGCCTCGCTTGCAGGGGTTCAGATAGGCGCATGGCCTCCCGACGGCAAGGCTATCGCCGCCGTGTCGGCTCAATGCCCCCGTTCAACATCCCGAACACCTGCGCAAACTCGCCGCGCTGCGTCGCTTCGCTCAGGAACTTCACCCGCTCGACATGGATTTCCGCCAGCGCCGGCTGCTGCCGCAGCAACCCCATCGTCTCTGCAATAAAGTCGGCCAGCGGCATCATCTGGTCATTGTCCGCATGGCCGGGCATCAGGTCGGTCTGCACGCCGGGCGGCACGATCTCGATCAGCTCGACGCTGGTCGCCTGCAACTGCGCGCGCATCGCCAGCGACCAGCCATGAATCGCCGCCTTGGTCGCGCTGTAGGTCGGCGTCGCCGCCAGTGGCACGAAGGCAAGGCCCGACGACACGGTCAGGATCGTCGAGGCCGGCTGCGCCTCCAGATGCGGCAGCAGCGCATGGGCGAGCCGGATCGGGCCGAGCAAATTGGTGGCGATCGTCGCTTCGGCCGTGGCCAGATCGATCTTGTCCTCCGCCACCATGATCCCGGCGTTGAGCAGCACGGCGTTCAGGGCCGGGAAGTCCGCCACCAGCTTCTGCGCAAAGGTGACGATCGCGGCCGCATCCGTCATGTCCAGCACCATCGCGGCCATGCCGGGATTGTCGGCCACGACCGCGTCCAGCGCCGCCTGCCGCCGCCCGGCGATAATCACCTGGTTGCCCGCTATGTGAAATTCATGCGCCAGCGCCGCGCCAAGGCCCGAACCGCCGCCGGTGATGAGGATGGTGTTGCCTGTCGATTGCATGGGTCTGTCCTTTCAATTGGCTTGAAAGGCAATTTAGCTCTATACTCTCTTTTGGAAAGTAGGCACCGAAAAGTGCTGTAGTCACCCAAAGGTAAGAAATGGCAAATCCGCTCCAGAACCGTTTCCACGCAGACGATATCGCGCAGGCGGAACACTATCTTGCGACCGAACCGCCCGCCGAGATCGACCCCAGGGTGGAGCGACTCGTCAACGAGCTGATCGGTCGCATCGCCGACAAATGGACGCTGCTGGTGCTGGAACTGCTGGAGGAAAAGGGCACGCTGCGCTTCACCGCCATCGGCCGGCAGGTGGACGGCATCAGCCAGAAGATGCTGACCCAGACGCTGCGCCAGATGGAGCGCGACGGCCTGCTCACCCGCACCGTCCATCCGGTGGTGCCGCCGCGCGTCGATTATGCGCTGACCCCGCTCGGCAACAGCCTAAGCGCCGCCTTTTGCGGCGTCTGGATGTGGGCCGAACGCCATCTCGACACGGTCGAAGCCGCGCGCGCCAGCTTCGACGCGCGCGACTGACGCCTTATTCGTTGTTCGTCGGCAGCGGCTGCACGACCAGCTTGGGCTGGCTATTGTCGGGCAAGGTGCGGGTGGCGGCCGGCGGCCCCAACATGGGGGCCGACGGCGCCACGCCCGGCGTGGCGGCGATGTCCGACGGCGGCGGCGGGGTCGCCTCCAGCGCGCTCTTGTAGCTGGGCGTCCAGCCCTTGGGCGGGGCCTCGCCCGGCGGAACCGGCGGCGGCGGCAGCGGGGTGGGCGACACCACGACCGTCACGGTCGCGCCGAAGCGCGACTGCCATTCGGCCAGCCGGCGCAGATAGTCGGCATAGGCGGCGTAGAAATCCTGAAACGGCTTTTCCAGTTCGGCCAAAAGCGCCGGCGCTGCTTCCAGCAACTGGCTCGACGGCATCGCGATCATCTTCGCGCCGACCGTGACCGCGACCGGGCAAAAGCTCTTGATGACCGGCGGCAGTGCGAAGAAATTATAGACCACCGTGTTAAGCCGTTCGCGCGACGCCATGCCCGAACTGCCATAGGCAACGCTGTAGTTGCGGTCGACCGCGGCATTGGCGCCGTTCAGCGCCGCCTTATGCACCGCCAGCAACTGGTTATACTGGTTGCGCGCGGTCGGGCCATATTTGTCGCAATTGAGCGCCGCAACGTTCAGCCCCATGCGCAGGTGCCACAACGCAGTATTGGACGTCACGCCGCGATTGGCGGTCAGATATTTGCCGTCCGCCGCCTGTTCGGGGATGCTCATGCCCTCGACCGCGTTCGCGGGCGGCATGGGCTTGATCGTGGGCACCACCGGCGGCGGCGGGGCCGGCGGCGGCGGAGGCGGCGGGGTCGAACAGGCCGCCAGCACGGCCAGCGACACGAGGGAAAGACGGCCTGGACGGCGCGATGACAACATCAAATTCTCCGATGGGACTGTGCGCCGGTCATGCCGTGCATTTTGTGCGGAGGAAATATGCCTAACGCTCGGTTCGCCGCAACCCCTCAGGCGACTCGCCGCTCCAGCGCGGCGGCGGCCTGATCCATCAACTGCGCGATGATCTCCGCGACCGGCTCTTCCTTCGTCACCATGCCGACCGATTGGCCCGCCATCAGCGACCCGCCCTCGACATCGCCGTCGATCACCGCGCGGCGCAGCGCGCCCGCCCAATAATGTTCGATCTGCAACTGGGCCTCCAGCATATCGACCGCACCTTCATCCAGCAGATTGGCGACTTCGCGCTGCTTGGCGGTAAAATTCTCCATCCCCGCATTTTTCAGCGAGCGCACCGGAATGACCGGCAGGCGCGGGTCGATCTGCACGCTGGCGATCGCGTCTCGCGCCGACGCACGGAAAAAGGCTTTCTTGAAGTTCGGATGCGCGATGCTCTCGGTCGCGCAGGCGAAGCGGGTGCCCAGTTGCACGCCGGCCGCGCCCATTTCCAGATAGGCGGCGATCGCCTCGCCCCGGCCGATGCCACCGGCGACGAACACCGGCACTTGGGCGGCCATCTCCGGCAATATTTCCTGCGCCAGCACGCTGGTCGCCACCGGCCCGATATGGCCGCCCGCTTCCATCCCCTCGACCACCAGCGCATCGACACCCGACCGCACCAGCTTCTTCGCCAGGCTCAGCGCCGGGGCGAAGCAGATCAGCTTCGCGCCCTTGGCCTTGATCGCCTCGATGCTGCCCTTGGGCGGCAGGCCGCCCGCCAGCACGATATGGGTAACGTCATGCTTCGCGCAAATATCGATCAGGTCGAACAGCATCGGATGCATGGTGATCAGGTTCACGCCGAACGGCTTGTCGGTCAGCGCCCTGGTCGCGGCAATCTCCGCGTCGAGCAGTTCGGGCGTCATCGCGCCGCACGCGATCACGCCGAACCCGCCGGCATTGGAGATGGCCGACACCAGGTTGCGTTCACTGACCCAGCTCATCGCCCCGCACAGGATCGCGCTCTCGCACCCGAAAAAGGCGGCGCCGCGGGCCATCAGGGACGTAAGCTTGGCGTGGGTCATGAATTTAGCCTCTAGAATCAAAAACCATCCCCAGCCGAAAAAGCCGGAGATGGATTCCCGCCTTCGCGGGAATAGCGATCGAAGTAAAGAGCAACACTGGCATAGCCGATATTCGGCTCAGGCCGAGGCGAAAATGCTACTTTTCGAGAACCGGCGCGCAGCGTGCTTAAAGCACGTGAGCACCGGAAGCGCAGAAAAGTGGTATTTGCAGCCCGGCCTCAGCCGAATAGCGGTTATGCCACAGGCGCGTCCAGGCCATAGGCCGTGTGCAACACCCGCACCGCCAGTTCCGTCTCATCCTCGTCGATCAGCACCGAAACCTTGATCTCGCTGGTGGAGATCGCCTCGATGTTGATGCCGCGTTCGGCCAGGGTCTTGAACATGGTCGCCGCGACGCCCGCATGGCTGCGCATCCCCACACCCACGACGCTGATCTTGGCGACTTCGGTGTCGGTGATGATCCGGCGGAAACCGATCGCGTCCTTGTTCGCTTCCAATATGTCGACGCTGCGGGCCAGGTCGGCGCGCGGGACGGTGAAGGTGACGTCCGTCTCTTCATTGTCCTTGCTGTCATTCTGGATGATCATGTCGACATTGATCGCCGCATCGGCCAGCGGGGTGAAGATGTTGGCGACCGCACCGGGTTTGTCGGGCACGCGCGTCACGATGATCTTCGCCTCATTCTTGTCATGGGCGATGCCGGTGATGAGCTGACGTTCCATCTTGTCTTCCTTGAGCTTGGCTTCCAGTTCCGCGTCGCTGACGATCAGCGTGCCGGGCAAATCCTGCTGCGTGGGATCGTCGAAGGACGACAGCACCTGCACCACCACGCCCTCCTTCATGGCGAGGCCGACCGACCGGGTCTGCAACACCTTGGCGCCGACCGAGGCCAGTTCCAGCATTTCCTCATAGGTGACGAGGTCCAGCTTGCGCGCACGCGCCACGATCCGCGGGTCCGTCGTATAGACGCCGTCGACGTCGGTATAGATGTCGCAACGATCGGCCTTGATCGCAGCGGCCACCGCGACCGCCGACGTGTCCGACCCGCCCCGGCCCAGCGTCGACACCCGGCCGTCGGCCATCATGCCCTGGAAACCGGGGATCACCGCAACCGTGCCCGACCGCATCGACGCCAGCAGGTCCAGCGTGTCGATATCGCTGACCCGCGCCTTGGCATGGGCCTCGATCGTGCGGATCGGCAATTGCCAGCCCAGCCAGCTCCGCGCATCGACGTCCATGGCTTTCAATGTCATCGCCAGCAGCCCGCTGGTGATCTGCTCGCCCGCGGCGACCACGACATCATATTCGGCCGGATCGTACAGGGCGGACGCTTCCTTGCAGAAGCCCACCAGCCGGTCCGTCTCGCCCGCCATGGCGGATACGACGACAGCGACTTCATGGCCCTGGCTCACGACATGTTTGACGCGCGCCGCCACGTTGCGAATCCGCTCCATCCCCGCCATGGAGGTGCCGCCGAATTTCATCACGATGCGCGCCATGTGTGTGTCGAGCCTTATCCGCTATTATGAAAGAAAATGTCCCAAAAGGGCCAAACGGCGCTCCTATTAGCAGCCGCCGCGCATATGGCAAGCAATCCTGCCGCTCGCGCTGCCCTATGAAAGGCCGGTTCTTTTCGGTTCAACGGGATAGGCCCATTTGCCTGCCGCCCATGGCCTGCTAAAAGCGCCGTCAGGATAATCGACACCACCCCTCCCCGTTCGCCCTGAGCCTGTCGAAGGGCTGTTCTTCTGTTCGGGGGCCGCAGAGCAAGGCGCATCATGACCGAAACCACCGCCACGATCGATCCCAGGGAAGCCGCCCATTTCGGCACCATGGCCGCCGACTGGTGGAATCCCGATGGCTCCAGCGCCATGCTGCACAAGCTCAACCCCGTGCGCCTGCGCTATATCCGCGCCGCGATCGACCGCCACTGGCCGGGTGACGCGCACGGCTTCCGCCCGCTCGCCGGCAAGCGCGCGCTGGACGTCGGCTGCGGCGCCGGCCTCCTTGCCGAACCGCTCGCCCGCCTGGGCGCAACCGTCACCGGCCTCGACGCCGCACCGGAGAATATCGCCGCGGCGCAGGCCCATGCCGCAGCGCAGGGGCTACCCATCGACTATCGCGCCACTCCGGTAGAGACGATGCCCGAGTCAGGCTTCGACCTCGTCACCTCGATGGAGGTGATCGAGCATGTCGCCGATCCCGCCGCCTTCATCCGCGCGCTCGCGGCCAAACTCGCGCCCGGCGGCGTCATGATCCTCTCCACCCCCAACCGCACCCCCCTCTCCCGCCTCGCCATGATTACGATCGGCGAAAGCATCGGCGGCATCCCCAGGGGCACGCATGACTGGCATAAATTCCTGACGCCCGACGAACTGACGGCCCTGCTGGAACAGGCCGGACTGGACGTGACAGACAGCAGCGGACTCGGCTTCGATCCCGGTCGCGGTTTCACCCTGTCGGCCAACAAGGCGATCGATTATTTCCTGACGGCGCGGCACCGGGACGACTGATCGCTCACCTTAAACAGGACTGCCCAAGATGCGCCACCTGCCCTTCTGCGTGCTGCTCGCATCGCTGGGCGCCTGCGCGCCTTCCCCCGCCGACCAGCCGGGCAACGATGCGCAGGCCCCCAAGGCAGCGCCCGTCACCCGCGCAGCCGTCTGTCCCGACAAGGCCGCCCGCCTCTCTGGCACCGGCCTCTGCCCCACGGACGCCGCTGCCCTGCTTACGGCCGACGATCGCCCCTCGCTCGCGGAGGGCTGCACCTGGTCGGTCAACGAAGCCGCCCTGCCGGACGACATATGGTTGCTCTATCGCGCCGCCCGTTGCGACGGGAAGACCACCGCCCTCGCCTATGCCGCCGGCAAGCCGCTCGCCCGCCTCGTCTATGCCCTCTCGCCGATGGGCGGCGATCAGGCTAGGGGCGCGCCGCTGGTCGCCTTCGCCCCGGCCGATCGCCGCGATCCGCAATCGACCATTCTCGCCCTGACCCGCGCCGCCATCACCGATCCGGCCGACGACGATGGCTGCCATGTGCGCCAGGCGGACATCCCCGGCTGGCCCGCCGACGCACTGGTGGTCGATATCCCGGCCGCCCAGGCCGCCAGCCTGCCGCAGGACGAAATCCGCAGCGCCTGCGGCCCGCTCGGCCTGGACCAGGGGTCGCAACTCTACTGGCGCATCAGCCAGGGCCATGCCTGGCATTTCGACCTCGGCCAGGAAGCGCCGGAGATCGACCCGCGCTCGCTCACCCTGGTCCGCAAAAATGCCGGCGGCCGATGGGCGCCGATGCCCTGACGCTTTTCCGGCACACCCGCCTGCTGTAGCAACGGGCGAACCACCGAACGGAGCCGCCCATGAGCGACGCACAGTCCCACATCGACGCCTATATCGCCCGTCAGGCCGATTTTGCCCGGCCGATTCTGACCCATATCCGCGCGCTGATGCGCGCCGCCTCGCCCGACATCGGCGAAGCGATCAAATGGGGCATGCCCTTCTTCACCTATAAGGGCCAGAATCTCGCCAATATGGCCGCGTTCAAGGGCCATGCCGCCTTCGGCTTCTGGCATGACAAGGTCGCCCGCGACGGTGCCAGCGACGAGGCGATGGGCCAGTTCGGCAAGATCGCAACCCTGGCCGACCTGCCCCCGGACGCCGAAATCGCCACGCTGATCGCCAGCGCCATGGCCCTGATCGACGCCGGCGACAAACCCCGCTCCGGTCCCAAGCCGCCCAAGCCCCCGCTCCCCATTCCCCCCGCCTTCCAGGTCGCGCTCGACGCCGATCCGGCGGCGCTGGCCGTCTGGTCCGCCTTCCCGCCCGGCAAGATCCGCGACTATTGCGAATGGATCGGCGAAGCGAAGAGCGACGCCACGCGCGACAAGCGCATCGCCACCGCCCTCGAATGGATCGCGCAGGGCAAGGGCCGCAACTGGAAATATGAAAAGCGCTGAGCGGGCAGGACCGTTCGCAAAAAGAAAAGGGGCGGAAAACCGCCCCTCCTCCTTCATGATATGGGCGTGCGCCTCACATCGTGATCTTGGCGCCCGCATACATATAGCGGCCGACATAGCTGATCGGATAGTTGGATGAGGCGATCGAGGGCTGCTGGTCGAACAGGTTGTTCGCACCGACATAGAAGCGGAACCGCTCGTCCACATCATAGGCGAGGTACAGGTCGTGCTGCCACTTTTCCTTGTACCACTGATATTTCGGCGCAGCTATATCCGGATTGGCGTCCAACTGCTCGGTCGTATAGCGTCGCGTCTTGCTGAACCAGCTGACGCCATAGTTGACGGTCAGCTTGTCGAGCTTCCAGGTGATGTCGCCAGTGGCGTTCCATTTGGGGAAATAGGCTTCCAGACGATCGACATTGACCTCTGCGCCCGGCGTCGCGATGAACTGCAGCTTGTCGAGATAGCCACCGACAAGCGAGATGCTGAATGCCCCCGCCTTGGCGGTGTCGAAGCTGTAGTTCAGCTTGATGTCTGCGCCCGCCGTCTTGAAATTGGCGACATTCTGCGGCTGGACGAAATAGCCGGAGATGTAGCCGGTGCCATTGGCGCGGGTGATATTCTGGCAATAGACATTGTCGAGCGTCGGCTGATCGACGCACAGGCCGGCCAGTTCTTCCGCCGTCGGCGTATTGATCGCATTCTTGATCTTGATGTCATACCAGTCGAACGACGCGATCAGGCCGGGAATGAAGCGCGGGCGCAGGACGGTGCCGGCCGTCCAGGTTCGGGCCGTTTCCTCCCTCAGATTGCGGTTGCCGCCCGAATTGCCCGGCAGGCTGACCGTCGCCGTCGGGTCATTTTCAGGGTTGAAGGCCGCGATCTGGTCCGGCGTCAGACCGGCCGCCGTCAGCGAGGCCTGACAATTGGCGGCGCGATATTGCGTGCCTTCACCGATATAGACCGGATCGCAGGGATCACCGATGAAAGAGAAGCCGCCATTGCGGGGGGCAAACAGTTCGGTGATGTTAGGCGCTCGCACCGCTTCGGACAATGTGCCGCGGAAGGTGATATCGGGGATCGGCGCATAGGTGCCGTCCACCTTCCAGGTCGTGGTCTTGCCGACGGTCGAATAATCCGACAGGCGCACCGCCGCGCCGAACGACAGCGTATGGGCGAAGGGCATGTCCTTGAGCACCGGCACCGACAACTCGCCGAAGATTTCCTTCACGTCGAAGCTGCCCTTTTCCGGCAACTGGAGCGAGAAATCCTGCAAAGCGCCCTGCTGCAACAGTTCGTCGGGCAGGAAGCTGCTCTTTTCCTTGCGATATTCGCCACCCAACGCAAAGCCGATCGGACCACCCGGCAGTTCGAAGAACTGGCCGAAATCGCCGGAGATCGACCCCGACACGACATGCTGCTGGATCTTGGCGCGATTCAAAATATCCGCATTTACCCAGTCGAGCGCTGCCTGGCTCGGCGCGCCATTGCCCAACAGGTTGAGCGGACGGCAGCCGCTTCCTGCGCCGGGGGTGAAGGTGGTGGCCGGCGCGTCATAATTGTCGGGATTAATGTTTGCCGTGGGGTCAAGGTCCGACCGGCAGACGATCTGGCCCGTCGCCGGATCGCGTACTGCGTCGATCGCCGCCCAGTATCGATCGCCGATGCGATAGTCGGTCAGCAGCACCTTCGACTTGGTCTGGCCGAACGTATAGGACAGCTCGTAGCGGGCATGATCGGAAATCGCCCCCTCGAAGCCGCCGACGAAGCGCATCGTTTCGCGCTCGTTGCGCTCCCCGCGTACGCCCATGTCGAAATTGTCGCGCGACACCAGCGCACCGTCTGGCGCGAGCGCACCGAACTGGTCCTGCAGATAGGCGTTGTCGGGCGTCAGATACGTGAAGAAGTCGAACGAGGGCTGCGCCAGCGTGAACGTCTTGTTCTTCACATATTTGGCTTCGAAGAAGAATTTCACCGCGTCGCTGAAATCATAATGCGACAGCAGGTTGAAATTGTGCACGCGGTTATAGGCCTGCAGATCGCCCTGATAGCCGGCCAGCGGCGTACTGTCGCCGCCCTGTGTCAGGCCGCCCGAAGACGGCAGCAACAGGCCACGATCATAGACCTTGCCCTCGCCGGTGAAGTCGGGAATGCCGTCGAGATCAACGTCGATCGCCCCACCCAGCGAGCTGTCGGCATAGCGCAGATTATTGAACGGCCGGCGGTCGGGGACGTTGGGATCGTCGGGAATATCCGACGGATCACGCACGATGCCATAGGTGTTCAGCGGATTGCCGGTACGGCTACGATTGAAGCTGCTCAGCCGGTCCTGCTCACGAAATTCGTAGGACAGGGCGATATTGCCGCGGCCGTCGCTGAAATTCTTGCCATAGGTCAGCGACCCATAGCGCTGGCCCGCATCGCCCCGGCTGGAAATGCCGACCTGGCCGCTCGCCTTGAAACCGTCGAAATCACGCTTCAGACGGAAATTGACCACGCCCGAAACGCCGTCCGCGCCGTAGATGGCCGATGCGCCGCCGGTCAACACGTCGATGCCTTCGATCAGATCGTTGGGAATGGTGTTGATGTCGACCGCGGCCGATCCCGACAGGCTCGCCACATGGCGGCGGCCATTGACCAGCACCAGAGTCCGGTTCTCGCCCAGCCCGCGCAGATCGAGCAACGCGACGCCGACCGCGCCGAAATCGCTGTTGGAGCCGGACGTCCGCGCGCCGCCGAGCGAATTGATCAGCGCCGGGTTCTGCGCCAGCGTATCGATGATCTGGACGTTGCCCGACTGTTCCAGCGTCTCGGCGGTCACCGTCACCAGCGGGTTGGCGATATTATAGTCGCTACGCTGGATGCGGCTGCCGGTCACGACGATCGTCTCGCCGTCATCGGCCGGCGTAGCGTCCTGCGCCATCGCCGGCAGAACGAACAGGGTAGAAAGCGCGCTGGCTGCAAGGAGCCGGCGCGCCGCTGCTGCGGTGCGAACCATAGATTTCCCTCTGTTTCCAAGAGTTCGGGGGGAGAACTCGAATGTCCCGAAAACGCGCGTCCTGCCGCGCCAGGTCAACGCCGCTGCGACGAACGGAGGCTATTGTAGCGCTTTTATTGCTTGCTGTAGCATCGCTGCAACACGGTATGTTTAACACAATCCGACAGCGGATCGGGACGGTTCGCCACCTCTTCCGCTACGGCATCGGCCTACTCTCCCACCGCCTCCGCCCGCGCGATCAGCGCCCGCGCTTCCTCGACATGCATCGTCTCGATCATCCGCCCCTCATAGCGTTCCGCCCCGCCGGTCGCCGCCTCGATCAGCCGTCGCGCGTCCGCCACCGCCTGCATGTCCGGCCCGAACACCTGGTTCGCCACGGGCACCTGGCTCGGGTGGATCAGCGTCTTGCCGTCGAAGCCGAGCGCATGCCCCTGCGCGCATTCCGCCTCCAGCCCCGCCTCGTCCTCCAGCCGGTTGAACACGCCGTCGAACACCGCAATGCCCGCCGCCCGCGCCGCCAGCACGACCGCCTGCATCGCATGGGACAGCCCTTCGCGCCCCGCGCCCGCCGGAATCCCCAGATCCTTGCGCAAATCATTATTGCCCATGAACAGCGCCGCGCAGCCCTCGCCCGCCGCGATCTCCGCCGCCGCCAGCACGCCGCGCGCGCTTTCGATCATCGCGATCACCGGCTTCTGGCAGACGCTGAACACATCCTTCACCTGCCGCGCCGTCTCCACCTTGGGCAGCACGACATAGTCCGCGGCCGATGCCTTGACCGCCACCATCTCCGCCCCATGCCAGCGCGTTCCCGCGACATTGATCCGCACCGCGCCGATCCGCCCCCCAAAGCCTTCGCCCAGCGCCGCGATCGCGCCGGCCCGCGCCTCTTCCTTGGCGTCGTCCGCCACCGCATCTTCCAGGTCCAATATGACCATGTCGCACGGCAATGTCCGCGCCTTTACGATGGCGCGCGCGTTGGACGCGGGCAGGAACAGCAGCGAACGGGCGTGGCGCAGCAACATGATACTCTCCTGGGTAGCGGTTTGCCTTTCCCCGTTAACGATTAGGGCGCATAATCCAAGCCCACATCCGGGGGAGAGACATGGATATGCTGACGACCTTCGCACTGACGCTCACGGGCCTCGTCCTCTTCTACCTCGCGGTCAGCGTGAAGGTGGTGCGGCAGGGCTATCAATATACGATCGAACGCTTCGGCCGTTTCACCGAAGTCGCCCGGCCCGGCCTCAATTTCTACCCCGCCTTCTTCTACGCCGTGGGCCGCAAGATCAACATGATGGAGCAGGTCGTCGACATTCCGGGGCAGGAAATCATCACCAAGGACAACGCCATGGTGTCGGTCGACGGCGTGGTCTTCTTCCAGGTGCTCGACGCCGCCAAGGCCGCCTATGAAGTGTCCGAACTCTATGTCGCGATCATGCAGCTCGCGACCACCAACCTGCGCACCGTCATGGGCTCGATGGACCTCGACGAAACCCTCTCGAAGCGCGACGAGATCAACGCCCGCCTGCTTTCCGTGGTCGATCACGCCACCAATGCCTGGGGCATCAAGATCACCCGCGTCGAGCTGAAGGACATTCGCCCGCCCGCCGACATCGTCAACGCCATGGGCCGCCAGATGAAGGCGGAGCGCGAGAAGCGCGCCAACATCCTGGATGCCGAAGGCGCCCGCGCCGCCGAGATCCTGCGCGCCGAGGGCGAAAAGCAGGGCCAGATATTACAGGCCGAAGGCCGCCGCGAAGCCGCCTTCCGCGACGCCGAGGCGCGCGAGCGCGAGGCGGAGGCCGAAGCCAAGGCGACGCAGATGGTCTCTGACGCCATCTCCGCCGGCAATCCGCAGGCGCTCAACTATTTCATCGCGCAAAAATATACCGAGGCGGTCAGTCAGTTCGCGACCAGCCCCAATGCCAAGACCATCCTCTTCCCGGTCGAAGCGACCCAGCTGATCGGTACGCTGGGCGGCATCGGCGCGCTGGCGAAGGAAGCGCTGGGCGCCGACGGCACCCCCGCGCCCACCCCGCCGGCACCGCCCCGCCGCGGCCCCTTCGGCCAGAGCCAGGGGTGATGAGCATGGTGACAGCTACATCACGCTGGACGGTTACAAGCGCCCGGCCGTTCGTCCCGCGCCTGTCGAAGCCCCTTCCCTTCCTTCTCCACATCGCTGCGACGTCCTTCAAACCAACCTCCCCAACGCGTAATCGGACCATCCACCCATGACTGCCACTCTCTCCCTGCTCCAGGATCATTGGGGCTGGCTGGTCTTCGCGGCCCTGCTGGGCATTGCGGAGGTGATGATCCCCGGCGTCTTCCTGATCTGGATCGCGATCGCCGCCGCCATCACCGGCCTCGTCGCGCTCGCCCTGCCGATCGCGCTGCCGTTCCAGTTCCTGCTCTTCGCAGCACTCAGCATCGCGGCGGTCTATGCCGGCCGCCGCTGGTATGTGGACAATCCGGTCGCCTCCACCGACCCCCTCCTCAACGACCGCACCGCCCGCCTGATCGGCCAGACCGTGACGGTCGTGGAGCCGATCGTCGGCGGCGAAGGCCGGGTGAAAGTCGGCGACAGCGTCTGGACCGCCACCGGCGCGGATGCGGACGCTGGCGCGAGGGTGCGGGTCGTGGGCGCGGACGGGACGATGCTGCGGGTGGAATAGGCGCGGCCAGAAATCACCGCTGCCTTAATTTGCCGGTTTCTGCACGGGCGCCGGCATCACCTGGGTCCGCGATGGCTCCCAACGCGATCTGGGACTATAGTCGATCGAGTCGCACTGATCGATCCGCTTCTGCCTCAGTGCGTTCAGATCGACTTCCCTGGCGCCAAGTTCTTCGCCGATGCCCATCGGGATCATGCGGCAACTGTCCCGAATATTGCGCATGATGGCGTAGAATGATCGGCCATCCACCACCGGCTTATAATCTTCGGGCTTGTCCTGTTTCCCGACGAACAGGCTGTCCGGGTCCAGTCCCATACAGGCAGCCGCATAATAGACGGTCGCATAGGTCTGGCATGTGTCGTTTCTCGATTTGGCTGTTCTTTGATTGAAGATCAGTTCGACGCCCGTCCGATGCACCGCCGCGCCGCTATGCAGCCCATCCAGCGCCTTTGCGGAAAAATTCAACGCGGCCATCGCCGCACCGAACGCATTGCCGGTTGTGACCTGGTCGAGAAATTTCTTGGCCTGTTCCTGGGGCAGTGCCGCCATCGCCAATCGAAACAGGCGACGTTCCAGCATAGGTAGATCTGACTCGAAATTGACGCTGTAGGTATAGCATCCGTCCCCGTTGGGACGATCCGAGGGGATGTCTTTTTCGTCCGTCGTCTCTGCTCTCTGGGTGGCGACTTGATTGCTGGTCAGCCTGCTCGATCGAACCAGCGCGATTTCCTGGCTTGCCCCACTATCGCGCACATCACAGGCCAGCCCGCTATGATCACCCTGGATTTGCCCCATCAGGATGTTGATCTCGTCAGCGGCGGCGGTCATATAGTTGACATAGGCGTCGGCGTCCCGCTGGTCCCGCGCATATACCGTCCCGGCCCGCGCAACCATGGCAACCAATATGGCGCCGCGCAGGACCACGAGTTGCTTTGATTGCCGCGCATCAAACATGCGCTGATCCAGCACGCTTCCCACAACGCCGCCGGTCGAGCGCAGGTCTTTCGCGACATAGGAGCAAGACGGACATGAAATTGCAATCACCGAAACGGAGCATATTCTTGCCCACCGCGTCATATCGCAATAATTAAGCAGCGCCCGCGTAAGATGTCGCATGATAATCCTCGCCCCAAACTTTGATGATAGCGACCTTCCTCAATATTTATATCTTATCATCCCATAATCATTACTTTTGCACAACATTATTTTCATCCATTGCATGATCGCGGGCGACCGCCCCTATCGCCGCAATGACGCAGAAGAACCGCCACGATCGATCCGCCTTGATCCAAATGCATGGACGAATGTCCCCCCAGGTTTCGCCGTCGCACAGTCGGGTCGAAGGCCTGTCCTACAACATCGCGCCTATGATAGCGTTCGCGTCATGACAGACCAAACCCACCTGCTCCATTTCACCCCCGTGCCCCATACCCGCCGCGCGCGCGGCTGGACCGTCGACGCACAAATCGCCTTTATCGCCGCGCTGTCCCGCTACGGCGTGGTGGCACAGGCCGCGCGCAGCGTCGGCTGTTCGCCACGCTCTGCCTATTATCTGCGCGGCCGCCCCGGCGCTGAAAGCTTCGCCGCGGCTTGGGACTGGGCGCTGGACATGGGGCTGGACGAAAGCCGCGCGAGGGCGATTGCCCTTTCGCGAGAACGACAGGAGCGGCCGATCGTTCGGCGGGGTCGCGTGGTGGGAACGCGGATTGAAACCAATCATCGGCTGCTATTCGCCGCCTTGCGAGCGCTGGGCGCGGAACGGACCGGCGCGCGGGCGGCAATGCCGCATCGGACGCGGATCGCCATCCGCGCGATAGGCGCACGCCTCGCTGAGCTCGGGCCCTTCAATCCGGCCGAATGGGCTTTGCTTCGACCCGCGCTTGCCGCGCTGCGGGGCGATCCGGCGATCGATGCGCCCTTGTCACAATCTGTCCCTCATGGGAAATAAGATGTCGAAATTAGCGGGAAATATGCGAAGTTAAGGGTAACCCTATTCACCGGAGACCCCCGACCCCATGCGCACCAATCGCCGCGATTTCCTTGCCGCCGGCGCGTCCGCCCTCAGCCTGACCGCCCTCCCCGCCCGTGCCGCCGCCGGCCCGGACGCCGCCGCGCAGGCGCTGCTGGCCGACATGGCCGAAGCGATGCTGGCCGACGCGCCCGAAAGCGCCAGCGGCCTGGGCATCGACACCGGCGCGCGCGCGCCGCTCAAAAGCCGCCTCGGCAACAAGACGCCCGCCGGGCAGGCGCAGATCGCCGCCCATGTGCAGGACCGCCTCGCCCGGCTGCGCGCCATCGATCTCGCCCCGCTCTCGCCCGCGACCCGCATCGATGTGGAGGTGGTCCGCACCGCCCACGACACCGCGGCGGAAGGCTTCGCCTTTCCCTTCGGCGACATGGCGATCATGAACAGCAACTGGTCCTACCGCAACAGCCCCTATGCGGTCGCCCAGAACACCGGCAGCTTCGTGGAGACACCCGACTTCCTCGACAGCAACCATGTCATAAAGGACGCAGCCGACGCCGACGCCTATCTCGCCCGCCTGACCGCCTATGCCGCGAACCTGGCCGGCGAAACCGAGCGGTTGAAGCATGACGCCGGCATCGGCGTCACCGCTCCCGCCTTCCTGCTCGACAAGACACTGGGCCAGATGAAGGCGGTGCAGGCCCTGCCCCTCGACCAGTGGGTGCCGGTCGCCTCGCTCGCCCGCCGCACGAAGGACATGCCCGGCGATTATGCCGCGAAGGCGCAGGCCATCGTCCATGATCAGGTCGCCCCCGCCCTCGCCGCCCAGGTCGCCGAACTCACCCGCCAGCGCGCCACCGCGACGATGGACGCGGGCGTGTGGAAACTGCCGCAGGGGGATGGCTATTACGCCTGGGCGCTCAAGGCCGGGACCACCACGACCATGGCGCCCGACGAGGTCCATAGGCTCGGCCTCGACCAGCTCGCCGCGCTCCAGTCCGAAATGGACGGGCTGCTCGGCAAGCTCGGCATGACCAAAGGCACGGTCGGCGAACGCATGACCGCGATGGGCAAAGACCCCCGCTATCTCTTCCCCAACGACGACGCCGGCCGGGCGCAGATCCTGTCCTTCATCGACGGCCGCCTTGCCGACATCCGCACCCGCCTGCCCCGCGCCTTCGCGACGCTGGTGCCCGCCAAACTGATCGTCAAGCGCGTGCCGGTGGAGATCGAGGCGGGCGCGCCCGGCGCCTATGCCGGTCCCGGCACAATCGACGGATCGGTCCCCGGCAACTATTATATCAACCTGCGCGACACCAGCATCTGGCCGCGCTACGCGCTGCCCACCCTCTGCTATCATGAAGGGATTCCGGGCCATATCTGGCAGGGCGAATATACCTATAAACTGCCGCTGATCCGCTCGCTCCTCGCCTTCAACGCCTATAGCGAAGGCTGGGCGCTCTATGCCGAGCAACTGGGCGACGAACTGGGCGCCTATGATGGCGATATCGCCGGGCGGCTGGGCTATCTCCAGTCGATCGCCTATCGCTGCTGCCGCCTCGTGGTCGACACCGGCCTCCACGCCAAGCGCTGGACCCGCGACAAGGCGATCCACTGGTTCGCCACCACCAACGGCTCGACGGTCGAGGATGTTCAGGGCGAAGTCGACCGCTACTGCGCCTGGCCGGGCCAGGCCTGTGGCTACAAGGTCGGCCATGGCGAAATCGTCCGCCTGCGGGCACAAGCGCAACAGGCGCTGGGGGACAGGTTCGACTTCCGCCTCTTCAACGACGCGGTGGTCAAGGGCGGCGGCGTGCCGATGACCGTGCTGGGCAAGAGCATCGATAGCTGGGTCGCGGAGCGGAAGGGGGCATGACAAACCCGTTCGGGCTGAGCGAAGTCGAAGCCTTCTGCTGAGCGGAGCGAAGCCGACCTCGCTCCGCTCGGTCACGCCCTTCGACTTCGTTCAGGGCGAACGGATCGCGCAAACAAAAAAGGGCCGGAGGATCGCTCCCCCGGCCCTTTCCTACTTCATCTCGACCTGCTTTACCCGACGAACGCCCGCTCGATCACGAACTGCCCCGGCGCCGCATTGGAACCTTCGGTGAAGCCCTGTTCCTCGAAATAAGCCCCGAACTGCTTGATCATCTCCATGCTGCCGCACATCATGATCCGGTCGGTTTCGGGATCGAACTTCGCCGCCCCCGGAATCCCCTCGAACAGCGCGCCGCTCTCGACCAGCTTGTCGATCCGCGCGGTGTGACCATCGAACGGCTCACGGGTCACGGTCGGCACATAATGGAACTGGTTAGGCGCCTGCTCCGATACCAGCGGGTCTTCCGACCATTTGCCTTCCATCTCGTCGCGGAAGGCCAGGTCGCTCACCCGGCGCACCGAATGCACGACCACGACCTGCTCGTAAAACTCATAGACGTCCGGGTCGCGCGGCAGGCTCAGGAACGGGGCCAGGCCCGTGCCGGTCGACAGCATGAACAAACGCTTGCCCGGCAGCAGCGCGTCGGTCACCAGCGTGCCCGTCGGCTTGCGGCCGAGATAGATCTGGTCGCCCGGCTCGATCTTCTGGAGCTTGCTGGTCAGCGGACCGTCCTGCACCTTGATCGACAGGAATTCGATCTCTTCGTCCCAGGCGGGGCTGGCGATCGAATAAGCACGCAGCAGCGGCTTGCCATTGTCGCCCTTCAGCCCGATCATGATGAACTCGCCCGACCGGAAGCGGAAGGCGGCCGGACGGGTGATGCGGAAGCTGAACAGATGCTCGTTCCAGTGCTTCACCGACAGCACGGTTTCCACGGAAAGCGCGCCGGTGGGTTCCAGTACCGGCTTTTCGATCGTCACGTCGGTCAACACCTTATCCTCGCAGTGCGCAAAGCGTCGCAACGGGCGACACTTTTTGCGGATCGTTCGCAATAATATCGAGGTCCGCGAATGGCCCCTCCGCCGCGTGAAGGCAAGGCCAAAAAAACTTGGGGGCCATAAACCTGCTACCGGCAAGGGCGCGCTTTTGCAGGCGCCCCAAAGCCGAACGTCAGCCGAACAGGCCCTTGGCGATACCGCCCAGTTCGTTGAGCGGATTGCCGTCGCCGTCGCGGTCGAACATGCCGCCCAGCTTGCCCAATATCGCTTCCGGACCGCCGAACGCGCCCAGCAACGCCTGCAACTTGTCCGCCGACACGCCATGTTCGGCCGCCGTTTCCGCGAGCGCCGTCACGCTGGTTTCGCCCGATCCGATCTTGGCGCTGATCTCGCTCATCAGGCCCTGCATCTGCTCTGGCGTCACGCCGATCTGCGCCGCGATCGCTTCCAGCCCGCCGAACTTCCCGATCATATCCTCGAACATGCCCTTGCACTCCCGCAAAAAGATTGGGGTCCAGCATAGCACCACCCACGTCCGCCCAAAAGCAAAAGAGCCGGAGGGTCGCCCCTCCGGCTCTCTTTCTGCACGTAGTCGCTTCGGATCAGGCGGCGACCAGCGCCGCACCGCGCACGCCATCGTCGACATGGTCCACGAACTGGGCGAAATTATCCACGAACGCCTTGACCAGCGTCGCCGCCGTCGCGTCATAGCCATCCTTGTCCGCCCACATGGCGCGCGGGTCGAGGATGGTCGGCTCCACGCCATTGACCGCCACCGGCACGTCGAAGCCGAAATTGGGATCGGTGCGGAATTCGGCCTGGTTCAGGCTGCCGTCCAGCGCCGCGTTCAGCAGCGCGCGCGTCACCTTGATCGGCATCCGCTTGATCCCCGGCATCGTCGCCTTGCCGCCCGCCCAGCCGGTATTGACCAGCCAGCAGGTGACGCCGCCCTTGTTGATCCGCTCTTTCAGCAGATTGCCGTAGACCGACGGATGACGCGGCATGAACGGCGCACCGAAGCAGGTCGAGAAGGTCGCGGTCGGCTCGGTCACGCCAATTTCTGTCCCCGCGACGCGCGCGGTGTAGCCGGACAGGAAGTGATACATCGCCTGTTCCGGAGTCAGCCGGGCGATCGGCGGCAGCACGCCATAAGCATCGGCGGTCAGGAAGATGATGGTCTTGGGCACCGGACCCAGATTCTTTTCCGACGTGTTCGGGATGAAGTCGATCGGGTAGGAACCGCGGCTATTCTCGGCCAGGCTGTTGTCGTCCAGGTCGATCTCGCGAGTCTCCTCGTCGATCACGACATTTTCCAGCACCGTGCCGAAGCGCTTGGTGGTGGCGAAGATTTCCGGCTCGGCCTCGGCCGACAGGTTGATCATCTTGGCATAGCAGCCGCCCTCGAAATTGAAGACCGCCGTGTCCGACCAGCCATGCTCGTCATCGCCGATCAGCGTGCGGCTGGCGTCGGCCGACAGCGTCGTCTTGCCGGTGCCGGACAGGCCGAAGAAGACCGCCGTGTCGCCGTTCGCGCCGATGTTGGCGGAACAATGCATCGGCATCACGCCCTTGGTCGGCAGCAGATAGTTGAGGATGCCGAAGACCGACTTCTTCATCTCGCCGGCATAGGCGGTGCCGCCGATCAGGATCAGCTTCTCGGTGAAATTGACCGCGACCACGGTTTCGCTGCGGCAGCCATGACGCGCCGGATCAGCCTTGAAGGTCGGCAGGTCGATGATCGTATATTCGGGCGCGAAGCCCGTCAGTTCATCGGCGGTGGGCCGCACCAGCAGCGTGCGGATGAACAGGTTGTGCCAGGCCCGCTCGTTGATGACGCGCACATTGACGCGATGTTCGGGCTGCGATCCGCCGAACAGGTCGGCGACATAGAGCGTGTCCTTCTCGCCCAGCGCATGCAAGAAATCCGCCTTCAGCGCCGCGAAATGGTCGGGCGTCATGCCGCGATTGGTGTCGCCCCACCAGACGGTCGATTCGGTTTCGGCGTCCCGGACGATGAACTTGTCCTTGGCGCTGCGGCCGGTATGCTTGCCGGTCTTGACGACCAGCGGGCCGTCCTTGGACAATATGCCCTCGCCGTTGCGGACCGCTGCTTCGACCAGCGGCGCAGTGCCCAGATTCCAATATTGGGTGGCGTTGGTCTTGATGCCCTGGTCGGCCAGGGTGATTGAGGATTTGGCCTGCACGCCTTTGCTCCTGAATATGTTGTGCTCGCGTCGCGTCATTCGTCATGCTTGCGACCGATCCGCCCCTTGGGCGCCGCTTGTATGGCACGGCGTCCCTTGCTGCTGACAATCAAAGGCATAGGGCTTTGCGGGGAAAGCGTCAAATCCCCGCGCGCAGCCATTTGTCCCGAATATCGACGCTTGTGGCGCAGGACCATCCTGCGCGCCTTTCTTGCGACGCGCAACGCCTTGGTCTAACGCTGGCCCATATCCCCCTTCCACGACCATGGGACACCGCATGACCGCAACCATCGCCCTGGTGGATGACGACAAGAATATCCTGACATCGGTGTCGATCGCGCTGCAGACCGAAGGCTTTCTCACGCGCATCTATTCCGATCCCGAAAGCGCGCTCAAGGCGCTGCTGGACAACCCGGCCGACCTCGCCGTCTTCGACATCAAGATGCCGCGCATGGACGGGCTGGAGCTGCTCCGCCGCCTGCGCGAAAAGAGCCAGATGCCGGTCATCTTTCTGACGTCCAAGGCGGATGAGCTGGACGAAGCGCTGGGCCTCGCCATGGGCGCGGACGATTATATCGCCAAGCCCTTTTCCCAGCGGCTGCTGCTGGCGCGCATCCGCGCCATCCTGCGCCGCGCCGAAGTCAGCAAGACGCCCGACGCACCGGACGAGCCGGTCGCCGACCCGATCATACGCGGCCGGCTGGAAATGGACCCGGCGCGCCATCGGGTGAAGTGGAACGGCCAGGACGTCACGCTGACCGTCACCGAATTCCTTATTCTGGAAACCCTTGCGCAGCGCCCCGGCGTGGTCAAGAACCGCAACCAGTTGATGGACGCCGCCTATCAGGACGACGTCTATGTCGACGACCGCACGATCGACAGCCATATCAAGCGGCTGCGGCGCAAATTCCGCGAGGTGGACTCCGACTTCAATGCAATCGACACCCTCTATGGCGCCGGATATCGTTTCTCGGAGGAGTGACGGCAGCGATGCCGGGTTGCGCTGGTCCGGCCGGATCAGCCTCACCCCGCGCATCCTGGCCGTCAACGTCTTCGCGCTGGCGCTGCTGGCGGGGGGCTTCTTCTATCTCGACAGCTATCGCACGCGCATCGTCGATGCCCGGCTGGAACAATCCGCGCGCGAATTGAAGCTGCTCGCTATCGGCCTCGAAAACGCCCCTGCCGATCGGCATGATGCGCTGATCGCCGCCTATTCGCGCCAGACCGGCGACCGGGTGCGCCGCTATGCGGCCGGCGGTGGCCTGATTGCCGACAGCTTCACCATGGATGCGCCGCGCTACCGCCTGCGCCTGCCGTCCGAAGAGGAATGGCAGCGCCATGTCGCCCGTTTCCTCGACAAGGCGGTGGACCGGATCGTGTCGGCCGACCGCCCGCCCGATTTCATCGAGCCCACGGTCGACCGCGCCGAGGCCTGGCCCGAACTGCTGCTGGCCCGCAAGACCGGCCAGCCGCAGGCGATGAACCGCTACGCCCCCGACCGCACCTTCATGATTTCGGCCGCGACGCAGGTGCGCGACGGCACGGCGCTGCTGGCGACCGAAAACGCCCGCGACATCACCCGCATCGTGCGCGCCGAACGGCTGCGCCTGGGCATGGTGCTGGCCGTCGCGGCGCTCGCCTCGGTGCTGCTCTCGCTGTTCCTGGCGCGCACCATCGTCCGCCCGCTCCAGCGCCTCGCCCGCGCCGCCGTCCGTGTCCGCCTCGGCCGGGCGCGCGAAGTGACCGTGCCGCGCCTGCCCGAACGGCGCGACGAGATCGGGATGCTCGCCCGCGCCCTGTCCGACATGAGCCATGCGCTGCGCCAGCGGATCGACGCGACCGACGCCTTCGCCGCCGATGTCAGTCATGAACTCAAGAACCCGATCGCCTCGCTGCGCTCCGCCCTCGACGCGCTCGACCGGGTCGGGGCGGACCGGCCCGACCTGCGCGACCAGTTGATGGAAATCGCGCAGGATGATGTCCGCCGGCTCGATCGCCTCGTCACCGACATCGCCGAAGCCTCGCGCGTCGATGCCGAATTGTCGCGCACCCGCTTCGAGCCGATCGACCTTGGCCTGCTTATCGAACGCATGGTGATCGCCCGCGAAGCGCGCGGCGTGCCGCGCGGCATCCGCCTCGCCTTTGCCCGCCCGCGCAAGGATGTCGCCGTGGTGCTAGGCGAGGAAGGCCGGCTGATCCGCGTGCTCGACAATCTGATTGACAATGCCGTGTCCTTCTCCCCCGACGACGGCCTGGTCCAGATCATCGCCACCGTCGCCGATCATGAAGTGCTGGTCAGCGTCGAGGATGAAGGGCCGGGCGTCCCGCCGTCCGAGCGCGAACATATTTTCCGGCGCTTCCACAGCGTCCGGCCGGAAGGGGAAGCGTTCGGCAAGCATTCGGGCCTGGGCCTCGCCATCGCCCGCTCGATCATCGAAGGGCATCAGGGCAAGATCGGCATCGGCGACCGCGAGGATGCCCAGAGCGGCGCCCGCTTCATCCTGCGCCTGCCGATGGCGGTGGAGCGCGATCCCGGCATCGTTTCGGAATAGGACGAAAGGCGGCGGCAACGGCATTCCCATCATCGCCGACTCAGGCTAGAAGGAGGTCGGGGATATGGCGCGCGCACTTTCATCAGAAACGCTCCACGCAACGAGCGTGGCCATTGATGGCCGCGTCATATTGCTGCGCGGGCCAAGCGGCAGCGGCAAGTCCGACCTGGCCCTGCGCCTGATCGACCGTGGCGCCGTGCTGGTCAGCGACGATTATACGCTGGTGAAACGCGTCGACGGGCGCCTCATCGCCACCGCGCCGGACACGATCCGGGGCAAGATGGAGGTACGCGGCATCGGCATCGTCGCGATGGCCGCGCTGTCCGACGCGCCGGTCGCCCTGATCGCCGACCTGTTCGACCCGGTCGACCGGATGCCGCTGGAACCGGTCCATCGCACCGTCGCGGGTATCGATGTGCCGGTGGTGAAGATCGCCCCGTTCGAAGCCTCCGCCCCGATCAAGGTCGAACTGGCGTTCAAGGCGCTGGGGCTGAAGGATGCGGCGGCGCCATGACCCAGCCCAAGACCATCCTCCTGCTGTCCGGCCTGTCGGGCGCGGGCAAGACCACCGCGCTCAAGACGCTGGAGGATATGGGCTGGGAGGTAGTGGACAACCTACCCCTCGTCCTGCTCGACCGGCTGCTCGACACGCCCCTGCCCGCGGGCCATGCCGGTGCGGACGAGCGGCCGCTGGCGCTGGGCATCGACGCGCGCACCCGCGATTTCGACGCCAACGCCATCGTCCAGCGGATCAAGGCGATGCGCGAACGCCATGGCCATGACATCGAAACCCTGTTCCTCGATTGCTCCGGCACAGAACTGGAACGCCGCTTCGCCGAGACGCGCCGCCGCCACCCGCTCGCGCTCGACCGCCCGGCCGCCGACGGCATCGCCCGCGAACGCGAACTGACCGAACCGCTGCGCCGCTGGGCGACCCAGGTCATCGACACCACCGGCTTCACCAGCAATTCCCTGCAACAGGAAATTCGCAGCCGTTTTTCCCGCGAACGCCTGTCCGACCCGGTGCTGACCATCCTCTCCTTCGGCTTTTCGCGCGGCGTGCCCCGCAATGCCGACCTGATGTTCGACATGCGCTTCCTGCGCAATCCGCACTGGGACGCCAGCCTGCGCCCACGGACCGGGCTGGACCCGGAGGTCGCCGCCTATATCCGCGAAGATCCCGCCTATGAGGAAGCGGTCGGCAAGATCGAGGACCTGCTCGCCACCCTGCTGCCGCGCTATTCGGAAGGCGGAAAGGCCTATATTACCGTGGCCTTCGGCTGTACCGGGGGCAAGCATCGTTCGGTCCATGTGGCAGAGCGCGTCGCGAACTACTTGCAAGATGCGGGCTTTTCGCCCACGGTCTTGCACCGCAATATTGAATCGACGCCCCAGGATAGTCTGGAGAAGCGCCGTCCGGGAGGCCCGAAAGCAATATCATGAAGCAGGTGGGCCGCAGAAGCACATGATTGGACTCGTACTCGTCACCCATGGGTCGCTGGCGACCGAATTTGTCGTGGCCATGGAACATGTTGTCGGCCCCCAGCAGCAGATCGAAACGATCTGCATCGGGCCGGAAGACGACATGGAACTGCGCCGCGCGGACATCGCGACGGCGGTCGCCCGCGTCAATGACGGATCGGGCGTGATCCTGCTGACCGACCTGTTCGGCGGCACCCCCTCCAACCTCGCCATCTCGCTGCTGAAAGCCGGCGAGATCGAGGTGATCGCGGGCATCAACCTGCCCATGCTCATCCGCCTGGAAAGTGCGCGCAAGGTGATGGACGTGCGCGCCGCTGTTGCCGCCGCGCGCGAAGCCGGGCAGAAATATATCAGCGTCGCGTCGGAACTGTTGGGCAGCACCACATGAATGAAATCAGCCAGGAAGTCCGTATCAGCAACAAGCGCGGCCTCCACGCCCGCGCCAGCGCCAAATTCGTGACCCTGGCCAGCGGCCTGCCTGCCGACATCCTGGTGAGCAAGGACGGCAACCATGTCACCGGCACGTCGATCATGGGCCTGATGATGCTGGGCGCCGCCATGGGAGACAGCATCATAATCAAGGCCACCGGTCCCGAAGCCGCCGATTCGCTGGGCAAGCTGGTCGGCCTGGTCGAGGACAAGTTCGGCGAGGAGTGAGGCTGCGGTTGTTCGTCATGGGTGGAAAACGGGCCTACCGCATTTTGGGTCGAGCTTTACATCAGGGGCGCAAAATATATTTCAACGCGACGATTTTGTCGTTCAGTCATATCATCTTTCCGAGCGATGCGCGGATGACGAGAACCGAAAGATCGAACAGTAATTGATCGATGCGGCATTCCATGCGCTTCAAGATAGGAGCGAACCATGTCCAACCGGTCAAACGCTAATCGTCTATTTTCTTGAGTATCTGTGTGCCCCTCCAGCATTACCCGAGGCGAGCCACAACTGCCAATTGCTCGGCTTACATCGTTAAGCACATCCCGTGCGTTTCTATCGGCATATGCTGCATTTTCATCGAAAAACACGATCCATGGCCCCGGCGCGCATGTCAAAGCCGAGGCTGGCGCGGGCGAAAATATGGCGACTGTCGCGACGAACAGAATCTGTCTAATCATCATAAAATCTTATGTTGTCTGAGCCAGACGTCAACTTCCGCTTCTGGTCGCTCCAAGACATCCCCGTCCCTTTCAAGGAAGGGGTTAGGGGTGGGCGGCATGCGCAGCGAGCGTGCAACCGTGACGCCGAAGCGCCCCCGGCCAAACCCCTTCCCCAAACCCCTTCCCCAAACCCCTTCCAATGTAGGATTTTCTCTGGTCTATCCTGAAAGATGAACCAGTCCCGCCACGCCCCCTGCCCAACCGCCGCCACCGCGCACCTGTCGCGCACGCGCCGCGTCACTGGCGCGTCGCCGTGACCCACCCGTTACGCAACCATGGCGTCGCCATGGCCCCAGCCTTACTTCCCCGTGGCTTTACCGGCACTATTGCCCGATTCACCCGACAACGGTGTGAACTTCGGCGAGGGGCGCCATCGCTATCCCTCCACCGCCTCCGCCGCGCTCCGCATCCGCGTGAAGATATCCCAGGTCGCGATGAACAGGGCCGCGATCACCGGGCCGATGACGATGCCGTTGAAGCCGAACATCTCCAGCCCACCGAGCGTCGATATCAGTACGACATAGTCGGGAATCCGCGTCTCGCGCCCCACCAGGATCGGGCGCAGCACATTGTCGACCGACCCGATGACCAATGCGCCGCACACCACCAGCACGCCCCCCTGCCACATCGCCCCGGTCGCGAACAGGTAGATCGCCACCGGCACCCAGACGATGGCGGTGCCGACCGCGGGCAGCAGGGAGAAAGCGCCCATCAACACCCCCCACAGCAGCGCGCCCTGTATGCCCAAGGCCCAGAAGACGATGCCCCCGATCAAGCCCTGCACGATGGCGACGACGATGCTGCCCTTGATCGTGGCGCGGATGACGATCACGAACTGTTCGATCAGCGCCTGCCGCTGGCTGGCCCGCAGCGGCGCGGCCGCCGCGATGCGCTGCGACAGCATTTCCCCGTCGCGCAACAGGAAATAGGTCAGGTACAACATGACGCCCAGCGCCACGAAGAAGCTGAACGCGCTCTGCCCGATCTGGAACGCCTGCGCCGCCAGCGTGCGGAAACTGCTGGTGACGCCCTTGGTCACCATATCCTGCGCCGCATAGAAATTGGTCAGGCCCAGCCGCCGCAGATAGGGCGTCGCCCAATCGGGCACCGCCGCCAACACCTGCCCGAACAGCCGCACGAAATTAATCTCGCCCGACTGGATCTTGGCATAGAAATAGGCGCCTTCCTGCAACAGCGCCGCGCCCAGCACGAAGGCGGGGACGATCACCACCCCCAGGATCAGGAACAGGGTGATGAGCGCCGCGCCATTGCGATGCGTGGGAATGGCCGACAATATCTGCCGGTTGAGCGGCGCGAACAGGATCGCGGCGATCACGCCCCACAGCACGGCGGCGAAGAAAGGCTCGATCACCAGCGCGAACGCGATGGACACGACCAGCACGACACCCAGGAAAAATCCGTCCTCGATGCGGGGCGAGACATGCAGCGGCGGCACCGGGGCGGGCGTGACGGGTGGCGGGGGTGTTTTGGCGTCCATCGGCGACCCTTCGCAAAATTCGCGATTCAAATCCATCGTGGAAGATGCGCATCGGCTTCCCCCTGTCCTTTTCACCTTTCCATGGCTAAGGAAGCCGCTTCCTTCCGCTCATTTGGGACCAGCGACAGACGTGGCACGCGAGATCACCGGATTTTCCAACCCGCTGGTGAAGCGCGTCCGCAGCTTGCGGGAAAAAAAGCATCGCAAGGCGGAGGGACTGTTCCTGGCCGAAGGGCTGCGCATCCTGACCGAAGCGCGCGAGGAAGGCGTGCTGCCCGAAATGCTGTTCCACGCCGGCTCCACCCATCCCCTGGCGCTGGACCTGATCGACGCGATGGAGGCGACCGGCGGTGACGTCATCGAAACCACGCCCGACATCCTGTCCAAGATCAGCGGCAAGGACAATGCACAGGCGGTTGTCGGCGTCTATCGCGACCGGCTTACCCCGCTCGACAGGCTGGACCGTACCAAGGCGGATATCTGGATCGTCGCCCAGTCGCTGCGCGATCCCGGCAATCTCGGCACCATATTGCGCACGGGCGACGCGGTCGGCGCGGGCGGCCTGATCCTCATCGACGACTGCGTCGATCCCTTCTCGGTCGAAGCGGTGCGCGCCTCCATGGGGGCGCTCTTCACCCAGTCGATCACCCAGGCGCGCTGGGGCGAATTCATGCACTGGCTGCGGCAGGGACCGGGCGAACTGATCGGCACCAGCCTGAAGGCGACCCACGACTATCAGCAACCGCGCTACGCCAGCCCCAGCTTCCTGCTGGTCGGCAACGAAGCGCAGGGTCTGCCCGAAGCCTACGAGGCCGAATGCGACCTGCTGGTGAAGATGCCGATGCTGGGCAAGGCGGACAGCCTGAACGCGGCGGTGGCGACGGCGGTCATGGCCTATGAATTGTTGAACCAGAAACGCAGATCATAATCACCGTCATCCCGGCGCAGGCTGGGATCCCGCTTTTCTCTTGAGCGACGGAAGAAGAGAGATGCCAGCCGCCGCTGGCATGACGAATAGGGGGTAAAGGCGTGACACAGACGAATGGCATCGGCGAAATGTGGCGGCACAAGCGCGTGCTGGCGGCCAGCCTGATCGGCACGGCAGTCGAATTCTACGATTTCTACATCTACGCCACGGCCGCCAGCCTGATCTTCCCTTCGCTCTTCTTCCCCTCCTCCTCACCCTCGGCGCAGTTGATGGCCTCCTATGGCAGCCTCGCCCTCGCCTTCTTCGCCCGGCCGGTGGGCGCGGCGGTGTTCGGCCATTATGGCGACCGGATCGGGCGCAAGGCGACATTGGTCGCCTCGCTGATGCTGATGGGCGGCTGCACGCTGCTGATCGGCTTCCTGCCCACCTATCAGATGATCGGTTACTGGGCGCCGCTGATCCTGTGTCTGTTGCGCTTCGGCCAGGGCTTTGGCCTCGGCGGCGAATGGGGCGGCGCGGCGCTGCTGGCGGTGGAGAACGCCCCGCCGGGCTGGCGCGCGCGCTTCGGCATGTTCCCGCAACTGGGCGCCCCGGTCGGCTTCATCGCCGCCAACGGCCTGTTCCTGATCCTGGGCGCCTTCCTGACCGACGAAGACTTCTTCGCCTGGGGCTGGCGCCTGCCCTTCCTCGGCAGCGCAGTACTGGTGATCCTGGGCCTCTGGGTTCGCCTCAAACTCACCGAAACCCCGGAATTCGCCGCCGCGCAAAAGGAGACGCCGCCGCCCGCCGTGCCGCTGGCGACCCTGCTTTCCTCACATCTCGGCGCGGCGATCGCCGGCACCTTCGCCTGCGCGGCCTGTTTCGCCGTCTACTATATCGCGACCGCCTTCGCGCTCGGCTACGGCACCACCGCGCTCAGGATCGACCGCGAAATCTTCCTCGCCATCCAGCTCGGCGCGATCCTGTTCATGGCGCTCAGCATCGTCATCGCCGGCTGGTGGTCGGATCGGACCACGCCCACCAATGCCCTCGCCTGGGGCTGCGCCGGTACGGTGGCGATGGGCCTCGTCTTCGGCCCGCTGATCGGCACCGGCGCGCTGCTGCCGATCTTCGCGGCGCTCAGCCTGGCCTTGTTCGTCATGGGCTTCATCTACGGCCCGCTGGGCGCCTATCTGCCTGCCCTCTTCCCGATCCAGCTACGCTATACCGGCGCGTCCTTCGCCTTCAACCTGGGCGGCATCATCGGCGGTGCGCTGGCGCCGATCGTCGCGACCTGGCTGATCGGCGCGCAGGGCGTCGGCCTGGTCGGGCTTTACATGTCGGCGGCCGCGCTCATCAGCCTGGGCGGCCTCTGGTTCACCAGCCGCGCGGCGCCGGTCCAATGACCTTGCGCATCAGCAGCATCGGCACGCCACTGTCCTCAAACGCCCGCACTCCCTCGAACCCGAAGCTGCGATAGAGCGACACGCCGGCCATGGTCCCCGACAGTTCGAGCGACCCGAAGCCCTCCGCCCGCGCCGCCGCCTCGCACAGCGACAGGATCAGCGTACCCACGCCTTTGCGGACATGATCGGGATGGGTGTACATCGCCCGCACCCGCGCCGCCTCGGTCGCCGGATCGAGCAGCCGGTCGTCGCGCCCGGCGCTATGGCTGCCGCCATAGGATGTCGCCCGCCGGCTCCACCCGCCGCAACCCGCTATCACCCCCGCATCCTCGATGACGAAATAGGTGCCGTCGGCGATCAGCCGGCTGTCCAGCCCCATGAAGGCATGGCTGGCCGCCACCTGATCGGGCGTCAGATACGCCGATTGCAGCCGCTCGATCGCCAATGTCATCAGGGCGGACAAGGCGGCTTCGTCGGCGATGGTGGCCAGGCGGTGGGTCAATATGGTCATGGCCCGATCTGAAACAGCAGAGGCCGGCCCCGCGCAAGGGACCGGCCTCTGCCGACTGCTGTCAGTTCAGAATTTGAAGCCGACCTTGCCGTACCAGTAACCGCCATTGATGCCGTAGGGCGTGAAGGTCACCGGCGCATCCAGCACCGCACCGCCGTCGATCGGCAGGCCGTCCGGGCCGTTGGGTACGGTCGATGCCTTCTTGTCGAACAGGTTGTTGGCGCCGGCCGTGATCGTCAGCCCCTCGGTCAGGGCATAGCTGACCTCCAGATCGGTGATCGCCGCCGCGCCGGCCTTCACCGTCGGGGTCGTGCCGTTATAGATCACCACCTGCGACGACTTGCCGTAGAAGGTTTCGCGCAGGTTGACGCTCAGCCCGCCCATCGTCAGCAGGCCGCCGGCAATGACCTTATATTTCGGCGATGCGTCCTCCAGCACGCTGCGCGCATCCGCCGCATAGAGCGAGTCGGGCAGGCGCAGCTTGGTGATCTTGGTCGTGTTGTAGTTGGCCGACAGCGACCAGAGGATCGATCCCTCGCCGACCGACGTCGGATAGCTCGCCGTCAGATCGACGCCGCGGGTGCGGGTGTCCGCGCCGTTGGTGAACAGGTTGATGCCCGCGTCGCCCACCTCCAGCACATAGGGATCGAGCACATTGCCATGCGCTGCGATTGCATCCAGCACCGCCTGGTTGGTCACGACGCCGCCGGTCAGGCCGACGATCGACCCGGTGCCGACGATGCGGTTCTTCATCTTCACCTGATAGGCGTCGAGCGTGATGTTCAGCTTGGGAATGGGTCGCAGCACCAGGCCCAGGCTGTAGTTGGTGGACGTTTCGGGTTTCAGGTCGTCATAGCCCAGCAGCTTGGCCGCCGCGCTGTTCGGCGGCAATTGCACATAGGCCGACGTTGGGCCGACATTGGTTGAGCTGTAATAGGATTCGAGCAGCGAGGGCGCCCGGAAACCTGTGCTGACCGTCCCGCGCACCGCCACCTGGTCGGTGAAGTCGACGCGGCTCGTCACCTTCCACGTCCATTTGGTGCCGAAGTCGCTATAGTCCTCGAAACGCACCGCGCCGTCGATCTTCCAGATATCCACCGGGTTCAGCGCGATGTCCAGATAGGCCGCCTTGTTGTTGCGCTTGTGCTTGCCTGCGTCGGTGGCGAGGAAGCCCGGATAGGATTGGCCGCCCTCGAAATAGGTGGAGGCGAAGTCGCCCTTGCCGATCTGGAACAGATTTTCGCGATATTCTCCGCCGAAGGCGATGTTGATCGGCGCCGCCATCCCCGCCTCGATCTCCTTGGCGATATCGATGTTGGTGGTCCATTCCGACGCCTTCAGGAAGCCGTCATAAAAATTGCCCGGCGTGGTGCCGGTATTGATGAACAGCGTGCGGTTGGCCGAATCCAGCGTGAAGAGCTTGGCATAATCCTGGCCATAGGTGGTGCTGACCTCCCAGCGGAAACCGCCCATTTCCCCCTTGATGCCGCCGGTGTTGGAGAAATCATCCTCCTTGATCGCCTCGCGCGGGTTGAAGCCGGTGGCGCTGTACAGGATTTCCTCGCCCGCCACGCCCAGAACCGGGGAGCGCGATACGCGCCAGGGCTGCCGGTAATTTTCATAGGCGCTCGCCTCGCGACGACCATAGCTGCCGAAGGCGTAGATTTCGACACCGCCGAAATCATGGCCAGCATTGTACATCACCGTGCTGAGCGTCGAGCGCGAATCGCCGACGATGCGGTTGGTGTAAGGCGCATTTGGCAGGCCGATCGCCACCATCGCCGCATGTTCGGCGCTCAGGCTGTCGCTGATCGTGCCGTCCTTGTTATAGATGCGGGAATCGACGCCGCCGCGCTGGGAAAAGCCATGGAAGCGGTGAAACATGGTGAAGTTCAGATAGGTGTCGTCGTCGATCTTGGGCGCGAAAGTGATGCTGCCCGAAAAGGTCGTGCCGTCGCCTTCATAATATTGGCCACCGGTGAAGCTGCCGGAAATGCTGTCCTTTTCATCCTTCAGGATGATGTTGATGACACCCGCGATCGCATCCGACCCATATTGCGCGGCCGCGCCGTCCTCCAGCACCTCGATGCGGCCGATCGCGCCTGGCGGGATCATGTCGAGATCGGGCGCGGCGCCACCCTGATAGGGGCCGCTCAGCACATGGAGGTTGGATGTGCCGTGGCGCCGCTTGCCGTTGACCAGCACCAGCGCGTGGTTGGGGCTGAGGCCGCGCAGGCGCGCCGACAAGGTAAGGTTGGCGGTATCGCCGCCAAAGGCTTCGGCGGTGAAAGACGGTACGAGCTGGCTCAGCACTTGGTTCAGGTTGGGCTGGCCCACCTTTTCCAACGCGGCGCTGTCGAGAACCTTGATCGGCGCCGCGCTTTCGGCGGCGGTGACGCCCGTGGCGCGGGTGCCGGTGACGATGATGGCCGCGCCCTCATCGACTGCGGCGGCCTGCGGCGCATTATCCTGTGCGAAGACGGTAGCGGAAGAACTGATGGCGATCGCAATAGCAGCGCGAGAAACGAGACCCTTATAGTTCATGAAACAGCCCCCTAATATTTCTTATTGATTGAGGCCTCTCCTATATCGTCCTTTTATTCTTACCCCTGTTCTCTCCGATATTTTGCACGAACGCTCCCACCGCCGGAAGCACATGGCCCGACGCCAGAAACACTCGGCAATGTCTGGAAACGAAAAGCTGACACAAAACCGCAACGGGCGAAATAGCATTTATGCCGCACTGCAAAATCCTTCCGCTCCGATCAAAGCGGGACGGCCGTCCAAAGTTGCCAAATCCTTGCAACATAAAGAAAAAGGCGGCGACCTCGGGGGTCACCGCCTGTTTCTTTTTTACAACTGTCAAGAAGCGTTTTTAGGCACTCGGCCCTCGGGCCATTGACCTTCGCGCAATCAACCTTCGCGGTTGTCGCGACGCTCGGCAATACGGGCGCGCTTGCCGGTGCGGCCGCGCAGATAGTAGAGCTTCGCACGACGCACGACGCCACGGCGGACGACGGTGATCGAATCGAGGTTGGGCGAATAGAGCGGGAACACGCGCTCCACGCCTTCGCCGAACGAAATCTTGCGCACGGTGAAGTTGGAACCCATGCCCTTGTTCGAACGGGCGATGCACACGCCTTCATAGTTCTGAACGCGGCTACGCTCGCCTTCGATGACCTTCACGCCGACGCGCAGCGTGTCGCCGGGGCGGAATTCGGGGATATCCTTGGCGAGGGCGGCGATGTTTTCCGCCTCGATCTGCTGGATGATGTTCATGTCAACTCAGTCCTTGGTCGTTCGTTGCGCACCAGAGGGCGACTGGACCCGAACGCCGATGTGACGTTCCCAAAGGTCCGGCCGCCTTAGCCGTGTATCATCTTCCGCCTGTTGTTTCCGCCAGGCGGCGATCTTCGCATGATCCCCCGATCGCAACACTTGCGGGATCATGCGCCCTTCCCATTCTACCGGGCGGGTATAATGCGGATATTCGAGCAATCCCGTTTCAAAGGATTCCTCGACTCCGCTGGAAGCCGCGCCCATTACACCGGGAAGCAGGCGAACACAAGCGTCGAGCAGCAGCAAAGCGGCCATTTCCCCGCCCGACAGGATGATGTCGCCCATGCTGACCTGCTCGATCGGCCTGGCGTCGAACAGGCGCTCGTCAAAGCCCTCGAACCGGCCGCACAGGAGGGTCACGCCCGGTCCTTCCGCCAGGCTGCGCACGCGCGCCTGCGTGATCGGCTTGCCCCGTGGCGTCATCGCCAGCACGGGCAGGTCAGGCCGCTTCTCCAGCGCATGGTCGACCGCCTTGGCCAATATGTCCGCGCGCAGCACCATGCCCGCCCCCCCGCCCGCGGGCGTATCATCCACGGTGCGATGCCGGTCGGCGGCGAAATCGCGGATAGGGATGGGATCGCACGCCCATTTTCCCTCACTGAGCGCCCGCCCCGCCAGCGACAGGCCGAGCGGCCCCGGAAACATGTCGGGGTAGAGGGTCAATATCTGCGCTGCGAAGCTCATTTGCGGCGCGATCGCAACCAGGCTGCCGAAGCCCCGCCGCCCATGCACAGAAGGCCACAGATCAGCAGGGCGACTCCGATGCTCTGGAGCAGTCCGGCAAAGGGCCGTTCGGGATGCAGCAGGCCCGGGATCAGGACCAGCAACGGGATCGGACAGACCAGCGCAATTGCGCTGGCTGCCTTCACGCCGCGCGACCAGCCGATGCCGAACAGGCGCCAACCGGCGGCCAGCATTGCCAGAAGATAAAGAGCGGTGAGGATTTGCGCCATGGCCCGCGCTTAGGACAAGCGCGTCGCCTCGTCCAGTTCCCGCCGCAGCCTGCCGTTCAGGGCGCCTTGACCGCCAGTTTCAGTTCCTGGATTTGCGCGCCCCGCGTCGGAGCCAGCAGGATCGACCCCGCCACGCGCCCCTTCTCGCAGGCCCAGGTGAAGCTGCCCGACAGATTGCCGCTGGCCTTGATCGGCGCGTCGATGCGACACGCGCCGACCTCATCCTTGAGCGCCGCCAGTTTCTTGCGCCAACTGTCCATGTCGTTGTCCATGAGGAAGTTCATGGCCAGCCGGTCGCGCGACACGCCGACATCCCCTGCGGCATAGATTCGCCCCGCCGCGGCATAGCCATCCGCCAGCAAAGGCGACACTGCCAGCACCCGCTCGACCAGCGCCCCCGCCTTCTGCAAGACCATGGCCGCGTCCCAGGCCGGACCGGCCCCGCCAGTATAGGTGCGGTTGGTGAAGACGAAGATGCCCACGCCGTGATCCGGCATCAGCATCACATGGCTGCCATAGCCCGGATAGCCGCCGCCATGGGCCAACGTCAGACCCAGGTCGCAATCCTGCGCCACCCGCATCCCAAAGCCGTAAGCGGTGGCCTGACGGCAGGCGGACGGTCCGCTTACGCCGTTGCGCTGCGCGACGGTGACGAAGTTACTCCCCTCCGCCAGCATCCGCACCGCCGCACGCGGCACCGGCCCGGCATCGGGATCGTCCCGCGCCGGCCAGGCGGACAGCAGGAAGGCGAGCCACCGGGCATAATCATTGGCGCTGGTCTGCAACCCGCCCATCGCACCGAATGCCCCGTCGCGCATCGTCGGCTCCGCCTTCCAGCGCCCCTCCTCCCAACGATAGCCGATCGCACGCCGATCCAGCGGCCATTCGCCGACCTCATAGCCGCTGGACGTCATACCCAGCGGGGTCAGCAGCGTCTGCTCGACATAGCGGCGATAGGGCTGGCCGGAGACGGCGGCGACGATCCGGCCGAGCAGCGCGAAACCGAAATTGCTATATTCATAATGGCTGCCCGGCGCGCTGCTGAACGGCACACCCTGTTGCAGCATGTGCGTGAAGTCCGCCTCCGGCAGCGGTGTCTGCCGATCGCCCCAAGGATTGTCGTCGACCAGGCCCGCGCTATGGGTCAGCAGGTCGCGGATGCGGATGCGCGGGCTATCCTTGGTCGGATAGGTCCAGCCGCGCATCTCCGGCACATAGGTCTCGGCCAGATCGTCGAGCGAAAGCTTGCCCTCTTCGCGCAGCTTCAGGATCGACAGCGCGGTGAAGGCCTTGGTCATCGACGCGATGCGGAACAGGCTGTCGGGCGTCACCGGCCGCTTATGGACCAGATCCTGCACCCCCAGCCCCTTCACATGGACCAGCCGCCCATCTGCGACGATGCCGTAGACCAGGCCCGGCGCATGGCTGTCCACCTGGAAATCGGCAAACAGGCGATCGATCGCGGGGATCGCCTGCGCGATCTTCTGCGCGTCGGCGGCGTAGGCCGGATGCGCGGCAGCGATCATCAAAAGCAGGCAGGCGGCAAGGCGCATCGACATCCCTCCAGCGACGGAGGATCGAACATGCCATGCTGCACCATGGCCGCAAGGGCCATTTACCCCTTATTCGACGAAGGCTGCGTCGATGATAGCGCGGTCCGCCTCCAGCGTCACCGCGTGCATGGGCGCCATGAAGCGCTTGCCCTTCTTGTCCTCCGCCGGCGGCCGCTCCACCTCGATGATGTCGCCCGCGCCGAAATTCTCGATCGCAATGATCTCGCCCAGCGCCTCGCCGGCACTGGACAGGCAGGACAGGCCGATGATGTCGGCATGATAATATTCGCCCTCGCCCAGCGGCGGCAAGGCGGAACGGGGCACGGTCAACGCCGTGCCGCGCAAGGCTTCGGCCGCCCCCCGATCGCCGACCTCGGCGAAACGGGCGACCGCGCCATTGGGGCCGGGGCGCACCGACTTCAACGTCAATATGCGCCCCGCCGCATCGAAGCTCTTGTAGTTTTTGAGGCTTTCGGCCCCTTCACCAAAAAGCTTCAGACGGACATCGCCCGCCACTCCATGCGCACCAACGATCGCGGCGAGAGTGACGGGCTTGTCGGTCAAGAGACTCAGCCCTCGGCCTGTTCGGCAGCAGCTTCCTCGGCGGGAGCGGCTTCTTCGGCAGCCGGAGCCGGAGCAGCGGCGGCCTCGGCAGCGGCCGCCTTGGCGGCTTCGGCGGCTTCTGCGGCTTCGGCAGCCTTGGCGGCGCGGTCTTCAGCGCGATCCTTGGCCTTCTGGCCCGGCTCCGCCTTGTTCGGGTTGTTGCGCGCCTTGCGCTCCTTCACGCCAGCGGCGTCCAGGAAGCGGGCCACGCGGTCGGTCGGCTGGGCGCCGGCGGCAACCCAATGCTTCGCGCGCTCGACGTCCAGAACGACGCGCTTCTCGTCGCCCTTGGGCAGGACGGGGTTGTAGCTGCCGATACGCTCGATGAACTTGCCGTCACGCGGGGCGCGGCTGTCGGCCACGACGATGCGGTAATAGGGGCGCTTCTTGGAGCCGCCGCGCGACAGACGGATGGAGGTTGCCATGGAACTAGACCTTTCTACTCAAACCAATATGTTGAAATTGCTTATTTCTTCATGAAATTCTGAAAACCGGGTGGAAGCTTGGGCATATTGCCGCCCAATCCGCCCAGGCCCGACAGATCGGGCGGACCGCCCTGCCCGTCGCCGCCGCCCGGACCACCCAGGCCACCCAATCCGCCCATGCCACCGCCGCCGGTGAACATCTTGGCCAGCCCCTTGAGGCCGCCCATCTTGCGGATCTTCTTCATCGCGCCTTCCATTTCCTGATGCATTTTCAGGAGACGGTTGACGTCCTGCACGGTGCGGCCGGCACCCTTGGCGATGCGGATCTTGCGCTTGGCGTTGATCAAAGCGGGCTTCTCCCGCTCCTTGGGCGTCATGGAGCCGATCATGGCGTCCAGATGCACCAGCGTCTTGTCGTTCGCGCCGCTATTGGCCATCGCCGCCTGCGCCTTTTTGAGGCCCGGCAACATGCCCGCCAGCGCGCCCAGGCCGCCCATGCGGCGCATCTGATTGAGCTGGCTGCGCAGGTCGTTCATGTCGAACTGACCCTTGGCCATCTTCTTGGCAAGCTTGTCGGCTTCTTCCGCGTCGATCGTCTCGGCCGCGCGCTCGACCAGGCTGACGACGTCGCCCATGCCCAATATGCGCTGCGCGACGCGCTGCGGATGGAACAGCTCCAGCGCATCGAGCTTTTCGCCGGTGCCGGCGAACTTGATCGGACGGCCGGTAACGGCGCGCATCGACAGCGCCGCGCCACCGCGCGCATCGCCATCCATGCGGGTCAGCACCACGCCGGTCAGCGGCACCTGGCCCGAGAAGTTGGTCGCGACATTGACCGCGTCCTGGCCAGTCAGCGAATCGACCACCAGCAGGATTTCAGCGGGGTTGGAAGCGTCGGCGACCGCCTTCATCTCGTCCATCAACGCCTGGTCGACATGGAGGCGACCGGCGGTGTCGAGCATCACCACGTCGAAGCCTTGGAGCTTGGCCGACTGCAACGCGCGCTTGGCGATCTCGACCGGCTGCTGCCCCGCGACGATCGGCAGCGTGGCGACGTCGATCTGCGTGCCGAGCACGGCCAACTGTTCCTGCGCGGCCGGGCGCTGGACGTCGAGCGACGCCATCAGCACCTTCTTGCGTTCTTTTTCCTTCAGGCGCTTGGCGATCTTGGCGGTCGTGGTGGTCTTGCCCGATCCCTGCAGGCCGACCATCATGATCACGGCGGGCGGGGTCACGTCGATCAGCAGGTCGGACGCTTCGGAACCCAGCGTTTCGGTCAGCGTGTCCGAGACGATCTTGACGACCATCTGCCCCGGCGTGACCGATCGCAGCACGTCGCTGCCGACCGCCCGCTCCGTGGCCTGATCGACGAACTGGCGCACGACCGGCAACGCGACGTCGGCTTCCAGCAGCGCGATTCGCACTTCACGCATCGCGGCGCGGACATCGTCCTCCGTAAGCGCGCCGCGCCCACGCAGTTTGTCGAATACCCCACTCAGACGATCGCTTAGCGAATCGAACATCATCACCTCATTTGGACCGCAAAGGCCCGGAAAATCCTGCCTCCCTGCCAAACGACAAAATCGCCGGTGGGCGAAACCTCGCCAACCAGCGTCCATCCGATGCCCCATCTGGGCGTCCTGGATTTGTCAGGGACCGAACGGCAAGCCGCCCGATTGCTCGGCGCCCTTAGCGTACCATGGCGGGAGATGCAACCATCGCGACCATGTCCATCGAGTCGCATGGGATAGCGCAACCGGGATTGCGCCCGTGTCGCTCAAGGCGGAATCTTCATGCCGTGCGGACCATCCGTTCGGCAACAAGCGGCAAGCGCGCGCCGATCCGCTTGCGCGCAACCCGGCTTTGCGCCAGCAGATAGCGATAAAGCAGGAAGGGGAACCGCGATCATGAGTTGGACACGCCGCAAGCCGATGGAGGCGATGACCCCCAGGGACGCAGGCCATCAACTGGCCCGCACCCTGTCCTGGCCGCATCTGCTGGCACTGGGCGTCGGCGCGATCGTAGGCACCGGCATCCTTACCCTGATCGGCGTCGGCGCGGATCGCGCCGGTCCTGCGGTGCTGCTCTCCTTCGCCATAGCGGGCGCGATCTGCGCCTGCGCTGCGCTCGCCTATGCCGAACTCTCCACGATGATGCCCGCGGCGGGCAGCGCCTACAGCTATAGCTATGTCGCCCTGGGCGAAGGCATCGCCTGGGTCGTGGGATGGAGCCTGATCCTGGAATATAGCCTGGTCGTGTCCACCGTGGCGGTGGGCTGGTCGGGCTATGCCGCGCCTTTGCTCACTGCGATCGGCTTCCCGCAGGTTTTGACGCAGGGACCGGAGCTGGGCGGCCTTATCAACCTGCCCGCCATCTTCATCATCGCCGTGGTCGCCGGGCTGCTGATGCTCGGCACGCGCGAAAGCGCACGCCTGAATAGCGTGCTGGTCCTTATCAAGATCGCGACCCTGAGCCTGTTCGTCGCCGTCGCCCTGCCCGCCTTCGACGCGCAGAACCTGCACCCCTTCATGCCCTTCGGCTTCGCCAAACATATGGGGCCGGACGGCGTCGAACGCGGGGTGATGGCCGCCGCGGCGATCATCTTCTTCGCCTTCTATGGTTTCGACGCCATTTCCACCGCAGCGGAAGAAGCCAAGAACCCGGATCGCGACCTGGCCATCGGCATCGTCGGATCGCTCGTCATCTGCACCCTCATCTATGTGCTGGTGGCCGCCGCCGCGATCGGCGCGCTGCCCTTCACCCGTTTCGCCGACAGCCCCGAGCCGCTGGCGCTGATCCTGCGCGAAATGGGCCAGGGCGGCATCGCCCGCATCGTCGCCATCGCCGCGGTGATCGCGCTGCCCACTGTGCTGCTCGGCTTCCTCTACGGCCAGAGCCGCATCTTCCTGGTGATGGCGCGCGACGGCTTCCTGCCACAGAGCCTGGCGAAGATTTCGAAGCGCGGTACCCCCGCGCGCATCACTGCGGTCACTGCCGCGCTGGTCGCCGTCATCGCCGGCTTGCTGCCGATCGACGAGATCGCCGCGCTGGCCAATGCCGGCACGCTGATCGCCTTCACGGCCGTCGGCTGGTGCCTGCTCGTCCTGCGCCGCCGCAGCCCCGACCTGCGCCGCCCCTTCCGCACACCCGCCGCCTGGTTCGTGGGCCTGGGTGCGATCGGCGGCTGCGCCTATCTCTTCGTCAGCCTGCCGATGAAGACGATCGTCGCCTGTCTGGTATGGAATGCCATTGGGTTGGGGGTCTATTTTCTCTATGGGCAGCGACGGGCGGCTGTCGTCCGCTGATCAGGCCGCCAGCGGCTTAACCGCCAGTGCGTCCGCATGTTGGCGCGCCATGACCAGTTCATGGCGCGTCTGCATGCGCATCAGCGTCTCGGCATCGATGCCGAACAGTTTTTCAAAACGGATCGCCATCTCCGCTGTCAGATCCTGCCGCTGATTGAGCAGGCGACTGACTGTCTGCCGGGTGACCCCCAGATGATCAGCCAGATCGCCTAGCTTGAGGCCATGCGCCTCGACAATCTCCGTCCTCAGCCATTCGCCCGGATGAACCGCCAGCGATGCGTGCATCTTAAGCGCCATGATAGTCCTCCAAATCCATATCGATCAGCGCATCCTGTGCATCAATGCGAAAGGTCAATCGCCAATTGCGCGTTACCGTCATCGACCAAGTACCGGCCCGATCACCTGACAACGGATGGAGTCCGTAATTAGGGGGCTGGGACAGCACCTCCAACGATGTTGCAGCATCAATGAAGGCCAACATTTTTCCCAGCCTTGCCACATCCCCGACCAAACCCTTAACATTGCCGGTCTCGAAAAAGCGGCGCAAACCCTTGTGCGCGATGCTTCGCATCTCCATGCGTAACGCCATAAGTTACACCACGCCAAATGTCAACCGATGCGTTACATTGGTGCTGAGCGCTGGCCTTTTCGCTTCACCCCCACTACATGCGCGCCCATGGGACGCTTCTCCAAAATGCATGGCCTCGGCAACGACTTCGTCGTCATTGACGCGCGCGCACAAGCGATCGACATGACGGAGGCGCGCGCGCGCGCCATCGCCGACCGTCATGCCGGGATCGGCTGCGACCAGCTCATCCTCATCGGCAATGCCGCTGACGCCGACGTGTCGATGCAGATCTTCAACGCCGACGGCAGCGAAGTCGAAGCCTGCGGCAACGCGACCCGCTGCGTGCCCCTGTTTGTCGGCCGCGATGTGCTGATCCGCACCAAAGCGGGCCTGCTCGACGCCAAGAGCGTGGATGGCGGCGCCAGCGTCGATATGGGCGCGCCGCGCTTCGACTGGGATGCGATCCCGCTCGCCTATCCCATGGACACGCTGACCATGGGCGCCAGTTGGGAAGAGCTGCCCGCCCCCGCCGCGGTCAATGTCGGCAACCCGCATGTCATCTTCTTCGTGGACGATCTGGACGGTGTGAACTTCGACCGTCTCGGCCCGCTGATCGAGCATGATCCGCTGTTCCCGGCCCGCGTGAACGTCAATTTCGCGCAGGTCGTGGGCGACGATCATCTCCGTCTGGTGGTATGGGAACGCGGCGCGGGGCTGACGCGCGCCTGCGGCACGGGCGCCTGCGCCACCGCCGTCGCCGCCATCCGCCGCAAGCTGATGACGGGTCCGGTGACGGTTAGTCTGCCGGGCGGCGATCTGGTGATCGACTGGGCACCGGGCGGCACGATCCGCATGACCGGCCCCGCCACCCACGTCTTCGATGGCGAGGCTGACTGGGACCGCTTCTGATGCCCCCTGCCTCAACCAAAGCGCCGGACATCATCACCATGGGCTGCCGCCTCAACATCGCGGAGAGCGAGGCGATTCGCGACATGGCGGCCGGCCAGGACGATCTGATCGTGGTCAATAGCTGCGCCGTGACGGCCGAAGCGGTGCGCCAGACCCGCCAGGCGATCCGCCGCGCCCGGCGCGAACGACCCGACGCCCGCATCCTCGTCACCGGCTGCGCCGCCCAGACCGAGCCGGAGACCTTCGCCGCCATGGCCGAAGTCGATGGCGTGATCGGCAATCGGGAGAAGATGGAGGCGAGCAGCTTCGCCGCGATAACGGAGAAGGTCCGCGTTTCCGACATCATGGCCGTGCGCGACACCGCCCCGCATATGGCCAGCGCGTTCGCCGACCACGCCCGCGCCTTTCTGGAGGTCCAGAATGGCTGCGATCATCGCTGCACTTTCTGCATCATTCCCTATGGCCGGGGGAACAGCCGCTCCGTCCCCGCCGGCGCGGTGGTGGACAAGGCGAAGCAACTGGTCGATGCCGGCTATCGGGAAATCGTGCTGACCGGCGTGGACGTCACCAGCTACGGCCCGGACCTGCCCGGCAGCCCGTCGCTCGGCCTGCTGATCGAACGTATATTGAAGGGCGTGCCCGATCTGACCCGCCTGCGCCTCTCCTCCCTCGACAGCGTGGAAATCGACGAACGGCTGTTCGATCTCATCGCGCACGATCCGCGTATGATGCCGCATCTACATCTGTCGCTGCAGGCGGGCGACGACCTGATCCTCAAGCGCATGAAGCGCCGCCACAGCCGCGCCGACGCCATTGCCATCGTGGAACGGCTCAAGGCCGCCCGCCCCGGCATCAGCATCGGCGCAGACATCATCGCCGGCTTCCCGACCGAGGATGACGCGATGTTCGAGAACAGCCTCATGCTCATCGACGAATGCGACATCGTCCACGGCCATATCTTTCCCTTTTCGCCGCGCACCGGCACCCCTGCCGCACGTATGCCGCAGGTCGATCGCGCGACGATCAAGGCCCGCGCCGCCCGCCTGCGCGACGCCTGCGCCGCGCGACGCGAAACTTGGCTCCGCAGCCTGATCGGCACGACCCAGTCGGTGCTGGTCGAACGCAGCGGCCTGACCGGCCATGCTGAAAATTTTGCGCCGGTGCGCTTCGCGGCGGCGCAGCCCCCCTCCTCCATCGTTCCCGTTCCCATCACGGCGCTTGAGAATGGCGCGCTGATCGCGCAAGAGGCCGCATAATGACAGATACCGGCACCAGCTGGCGCGATCGCCTCTTCGGCGGACTGAAGCGCACATCCGACAGGCTTGGCGACAACCTCACCGGCCTTTTCTCCAAGGCCGCGCTCGACGACCAGACGCTCGACGAGATCGAAGAGGCGCTGATCGTCTCCGACCTTGGCCCGGCCATGGCCGGGCGCGTGCGTGAACGACTGGCCGAGGGGCGCTACAACAAGGAATTGACCGAGGAATATCTGCGCCAGATCATCGCGGAGGAGATCGAGAAGGTGCTGGCCCCCGTGGCCCGCCCGCTGGAGATCGAGGCCTTTCCGCGGCCGCAGGTGATCCTGGTCATCGGCGTCAACGGTTCGGGCAAGACCACCACTATCGCCAAGCTGGCCAATAATTTCCTGGAGCAGGATTATGGCGTGATGCTGGCCGCCGGCGACACGTTCCGTGCGGCGGCGATCGGCCAACTCAAGGTCTGGGCTGAGCGGCTGGGCATCCCCATCGTGGCGGGCAAGGAAGGCGGCGACGCGGCGGGCATCGTGTTCGACGCGGTCAAGCAGGCGACGGAAACCGGCATCGACGTGCTGATCGTGGACACCGCCGGGCGCCTCCAGAACAAGACCGAGCTGATGGATGAGCTGGCCAAGGTGCGTCGCGTGCTGGGTCGATTGAACCCCGCCGCCCCGCACGACGTTGTGCTGGTTCTGGATGCCACGACAGGACAGAATGCGTTGAACCAGATCGAAGTCTTCAAGGAAACGGCGCAGGTGACGGGGCTGGTCATGACCAAGCTGGACGGCACCGCGCGCGGCGGCGTGCTGGTCGCAGCGGCGGAGAAATTCCGCCTGCCCATCCATGCGATCGGCGTGGGCGAGAAAATCGAGGATCTGCGTCCGTTCGATCCCGGCGACATGGCGCGCGCCATTGCGGGGACGGCCTATGCACGGTGAGCATTGTCGTTCGTCATGCCGGCAAAGGCTGGCGTCTTTCTTCCTTTTGCGGCGCATGAAGAAAAGTGGGATCCCGGCGTTCGCTGGGATGACGGAGCAAAACTGATGGTCGATACCAAGCCCGCTGCAAAGCCCGCCCATGGCGGCACGCTCAGCCTGGCGCTCGATTTCGGGCCGCTGCTGGTCTTCTTCCTGACCTACAAGGGTGCCGGGTGGTTCTGGGGCGCGGGCAATCCGATCACCGCCATGACCTTCGGCACGGCCGCCTTCATGGCGGCGATCGTGATCGCGGTCGTCATCTCCAGGGTGAAGCTGGGCCGGGTATCGCCGATGCTCTGGCTGTCGGCGCTGCTGATCCTGTTTTTCGGCGGCCTCACCATCTACTTTCACGACCAGAGCTTCATCCAATTGAAGCCCACGATCATCTACAGCTTCTTCGCGATGATGCTCTTCGCCGGATTGTTGCGTGGCAAACCGCTGCTCAAATATCTGCTCCAGGCCGCCTATGACGGCCTCAGCGAAACCGGTTGGATGAAGCTATCGCGCAATTGGGCCTTGTTCTTCGTCGCCATGGCGATCGCGAACGAGGTGATGCGCCGGTCGATGAGTTTCGACAGCTGGCTCGCAGTCAAGGTGTGGGGAGTCACCATCATCTCGGTCGCATTTGCCGCCGCCAATATCCCGATGCTGATGCGCCACGGCCTGACGCTCGGCGATGGCCTCGACAGCGACGAGGTGGGTGAAACCACCCCGCCGCAAGGCTGAGTTAAGCCGCCCGCGCCTGTGCCACCTCGTCGACGATGATGTCGCGCAGATGGCCGTCCCGGTCGGGCCACAGGATCGACGCGCCGGCCTGCATCCCGATCAGCGCCGCACCGATCGGCGTCAGGATTGAAATGCGGCCCAGCGCTACATCGGCATGACCGGGATAGACCAATTGGACCCGCCGCGACGCACCGTCACGGCCATCGCGATAGGCCACATCCGATCCCATGGCGACGACGGTACAGGGCAAGTCGGCCGACGCGCAAAGCTGCGCACGCCCGACCTCCTGCTGCAGCAACTGGCACACATCGGGGAAGCGGTCGCGCGCCGCCCAGGCCAGGTCGGAGATCATGTCCGCTTCGGATTCGACAAGGTGGATGGGCGGCACGGCCGCCCCGTTCTGATGCAGGATCATGGAAAGGCTTCCTGATAGAGGATCGGCCCGACTGCGGGCCTCTGGCGTCAAGAAGGTGCCCCGGACCCTGCCGGCCGATCGCCTGTCAGGTCCGGGGCGGATCGCCCGCGAGAAGTTGGCCCCCGTGATGACGGAAGCGCGAAAAGGCGGCGCCATTTTGCATGATCCGATCCTGTTGGACCAGGACCGCTCTGTCAAGCGAACCCGACACGCGCCCTACTTCGGCCAACTTCCACCACCAATTTCTGCGATCGTTTCGCAATAGGCACATATCTGTTTTCTTGGGCGTTGGGGCAGCATATGGGAAACGGCGGAGGCGTCCACGCCCCGCATGGACCATATGACCAATCGGCCGCTCCACCCTGCGTGCGGCCGCCCCATAACGAACCCGAGGAGTTCCGCCATGGCCTTTGTTCTGCCCGACCTGCCCTATGCCAAGGATGCTTTTGGCGACATCCTGTCCGTCGAAACCTTCGACTTCCACCATGGCAAGCATCACAACGCCTATGTCGTGAAGGCCAATGAACTGGTCGCCGCGGACGAAAGCCTGCAGGGCAAGTCGCTGGTCGAGCTGATCAAGTCGGCCAAGGGCGGCCTGTTCAACCAGGTCGGCCAGATCTGGAACCACACTTTCTACTGGCAGTCGCTGTCGCCCACGAAGACCGAACCGACCGGCGAATTGCTGACCAAGATCAACGAAGCCTTCGGATCAGTCGATGCGCTGATCGAAAAGCTGAAAGCCGAAGCGGTGGGCCATTTCGCCAGCGGCTGGGCCGCGCTGGTCCTGAAGGACGGCAAGCTCGAAGTGACCAGCTATCACGATGCCGACACCCCCGTCGCGCACGAAGGCCATGCGCCGCTGCTGATCGTCGATGTCTGGGAACATGCTTATTATATCGACTATCGCAACCTGCGCCCCAGCTATGCCGACCGCATCCTCAAGGAAGCGATCAACTGGGACTTTGCGGCGCTGAACCTCGACGGTGAAGGCGCCAGCCGCGCCGACCAGCCGGCCTGATATCGAAAAGGGGACCGGGCGCATACAACCGGTCCCCGTTTCCACGACGCGTGAACGCACTCGGCGGGATCAGGCCGCTTCCAGTTGCGTCACAAATTGTTCGGCCGCTCGCTGCAACGTCTTCGCCGTGCTCGACAGACTGGACGCCGCACTGGACACGCGCGCCGACAGGCTTTCGGTGTCGCGCGCGACATCGGCGACATCTTCCATCTGTCGCGTCATGATGGCCGCGTCCTGCGCCGTATCACGCGCGGATTCACCTATCGCGCTGGTCGCATCGCGCTGATCGACGACTGCCCGCTGGATCGCATCCGCCGCCTCCGCCAGTTGCTCGACGGCGCCTGCGACTTCAGATAGCGCCTCACGTGCCACCCCGGCCCCTTGACGGGCGGACCAAGCCAAAGCGTGAATTTCCCCGGTCGCATTTGCGGCCTGGCCAGCCAATTGCTTTACTTCTCCGGCCACCACCGCGAAACCCCGGCCGACATCGCCGGCGCGCGCCGCTTCGATCGTGGCATTCAGCGCCAGAAGGTTGGTGCGCGCGGCGATATCCGTTATGGAATCGGCGAAGCTGGTGATGGAGGTGGTACGTCCCTCCAGTTCGTGCACGGCCTGATGCCCCGTAGCAGACACGCGCTGCGCTTCGCCGCCGAGCATGGCCTGCTGGTGCGACGCCGATGCGATCGCCGTAATCGATTCCGACAATTGATCGATACGCCGCGCCAACATCGTCGCATTGGCGGAGGATTGTTCGGCAATCGCCACCGTTTCCTCGGTGCCGGCGCTTGCACGTTGGGCCAGATGGTTGAGTTGACGCGCCGAATCGTCGAGTTCCTGCGCGGCTGCTCCAACCGCGCCGACGATTTCCGCCACGGACCGCCGAAAATCCCCGACCAGCGCAAGCGTCATCGCTCGCCGCTCCATCGCCATGCGCGCCTTTTCCGCTTCCTGTTGCCCACGCAATTGCGCAGCCTTGGCGTCCATTTCGCGGCTCGTCGCCATGGCAGCTTCTGCCGCACTCCGGCCCTGGTCAGCCTCTTCGGCGAGTTGGCTGGCCTGCACCACATGCCCGTCTAACGCGAGCAGCATGACGCGCAGCCGAACCGTAAGATAGCATAGCACCGCTGCCTGCAACACGACCGCTATGCCGTGGATAGCCACCCGGCCGATATTGGAGTTGTCAGGAAAAACCCAGGCCGGCAGAAGCAGGCTGAGCACCAGGTGATGGGCGGCCGTCAGCGACGCAGCAAGCAGGATGGGGCGCCAATCATACAGCAGCGCCAGCCCCGCCAATGCGACAAAAAAGAACATATGACCGTCCATCTGCCAGCTATGGCCTGACAGCAGATACAGCCCGATCGCCGGCTGAACCGCGGCCAATGTCCCCATGGCCAGGCGCGCTTCGAGGTCACGTCGCGCGCGCATGACCCGGATGGTGGGAAGCGCGTTGACAAGAGCCGACAGGAACAGGGCGCGACCGCTATGCTCCACCCCCAGCAGCAGACCCATGAGGCCGATCGCCACGGTCCAGAGCCAGTTGGCGAAAAGGAGGATGCGCAGCCCCTGCAGCCGCAGCCGATCCAGGCTCGTCATGGCGCTCATCAGGCCGACGCTCCGCATCCGCCCATTTGCGCCGAAAGGGCGACGATTCCGTGATGCAGAAGCGCCGGGGCAAGATCGTCGCGCTCCCCCTCGACCAGAAGGGAACCTGCCCACGGGCCTTTCGCCACCAGTCGCGCGCCATGGGCGACAGCGACTGGCGCCAGCGCGGCAACCGCCTCCTGGGTCAGCGGCACCAGCAGCATCCTGCCGCTGGCCGGCGGAACGGCGTATAATCCCAGCAGGCCGAACAGAATGACGATGCACTGGCCTGCCATGGGCAGCACGGACCTAAAGGACGCAGATAACTTCATTCCACCCGATTAGGTGGAATTGGTAAGGATAATATTAAGGATATTCCGACGCATTGAGACCCAAGGATTCCGCGAGTTCGTCAAGATCGGCGCCCGGCCGGACCAGCAGCCAGTCGCGGCTGGCCGCAGCATCCACTACCGTTACGGCGCCCTTGGGACATATGCCCAGACAATTGACCTCCATCACGCCCGCCGTCGCCTTGCGACCCTTTTTCAAGGACAGATGTTTGCGCAGCGCCTTGGCCAGCCGTTCGCCGCCGTCCGGACCAAAACCGCCGTCCAACTTCTTGGAACATTTGCGGCAAACTAGCACCACATTCGTCCAATTCGAACGGACATAATCCTTCAATCACTCGCTCCCCGCGGTTTCCAGGTCCGCCGTTCCTCTGCCGCACGCAGTACTTCATAAGCGGCCTGAATCGCCTGGAACCGCACCGAGGCATCGCTGTCGCCTGGCTTCACGTCGGGATGATATTCCTTGGCAAGCCGGCGCCAGCTCTTCTTCACATCCTCGAAACCAGCATCGTCCTCCAGCTCCAGCGCCTTGAGCGCGTGGAGTTCGTCGCGCGATCGGCTGCCGTCGCCCGGCCCGCCCCAGCCATGATAGGCGCTGGATTGATAACCGCCCGCATCCCGCCGTTCGGCCTGCTCGCGCGCTGCCCGTTCTTCCTGGTCCAGCCCCTGAAAATAGTCCCAGTTGCGGTTATATTCGCCGGCATGATCAGCGCAGAAATACCAGCGTTCCGGGCTGTTGGGGGACTTGGGCGCGGGGCAGTCGCCGGGGCGGTCGCAGCCATAGCGGTCGCACAGGCGCACCTTCTGCGCCTCACGCGATCCGCCATAGGCGCGCCATCGGGGAAATCCCCAGTCATTGGATCGGCTCTGTCTTGCCATCCGGCCAAATTAGGGAATAAGCCGCGCAAACGCCAGCCCGGCGGGCATATTTGCGCGGGAAAATGCCAGAGGGCCTGTAAGCCGGGTTCTGTCCACCCTGTTTCCAGGGATAGGCGACCATTCCTCTAGGGAACGGATTGCTCCGTTCCTCAAGCAACCAACCCGGGCGGTCTCGGCCGAAACAGGCCTAGCGGTCGAAGCCGCGCGCCGCCCCTATTCGGTCTTGCTCCCGGTGGGGTTTACCGTGCCGCCTTGCGTTGCCGCAGACGCGGTGCGCTCTTACCGCACCCTTTCAATTTCGCATGGCCTAGGCCGTTGCGACCTGCTTTCTGTTGCACTGTCCCTTGGATCACTCCAGCCGGTCGTTAACCGGCACCGTCATTTCGTGGAGCCCGGACTTTCCTCGCCGTGGCAGTTACCCGCCACGCCGCGGCCGCCCGGCCCTCTGGCGAAACGGGCCTTAGACCGATTTGTCGGCCCCGTCATCCCGCTTATTCATCGCCGCGCGGCTTGGGCAGCAGCAGGGCCAGCAGGATGGCGCGACATTCGCCGCAGATCACTCCGTCGATCAGCTCCGGCCGGAAGCGGCGCTGGAAGGCGACCACCGCCGCCTGCGGATCGGCGATGTCATAGCCGAAACGTTCGAGCGCCAGCATGAAGCCGCCGTCGGTCCAGTGCGGGTCCATCAGATTCTTGGTGGGTCGCGGGAGCGCCAGTCGCAGGCGCGCGAGTTGGCCCCAAGGAAAAAGCTCGCCAGGATCCTGCTTGCGCGCGGGCGCGATATCGCTGTGGCCGACGATGTTGCCACGCGTGATGCGGTGACGCTGGACGATCGCATGAACCAGCGGAATCAGCGATCCCATCTGCGTTTCGGGGAAAGGCCGATAGCCCCATTCATGCCCCGGATTGACGATCTCTATGCCGATGCTGGCCGAATTGACGTCATCGACGCCGCGCCAGTGCGATCGGCCCGCATGCCAGGCCCGTTTACCCTCGTCGACCATGCGGATGATCTGGCCGTCCTCGGTCACGACATAATGGGCCGACACTTTCGATTCCGGGTTGGCCAGCCAATTGATGGCGCTCGCCGCATCGGGCATACCGGTATAGTGCAGCACCAACATCGTGATCGGCAGGCTGCGATCGTCAAAATTGGGCGACGGCGTTTCGATCATCGGCATGTCGGTCATCGGGGAAGGCCAGTCACTTGCAGCGGCTCGATCATCGCACCCTTCCGGCGCGCCTCTCTGGCGGCCTCTAATGGACAATGACCGAGACCGGCGCAGCAATCAAGCAGGGTTAATGCGGATGAAGCCGGTTCAGCCCGCGCGACGCATCGGTCCACCGGCGCAATGGGGCAGCAGGGCCTTGGGCGCATAGCCCCCACGGAAATCCGGGTGCGGCAGGAAATCATCGCCTTGGCCGATCACCGTTTCCCCTGCGCCCAGCAACAGGACCGATCCTGCATGGCTATGCCGGGCGAGCAGTCGCAGCACTTCCCCGCGTCGTTCGGGCGTGAAGTAGAGCAACACGTTGCGACAGAGAATCAGATCATATTCCCCGGTCGGAGCATGCGGATCGAACAGATTATCATGCCGGAAATCGATCATCCGGCGCAGTTCCGGGCTGGCCCGCCACTCTTCCCCATGCGGCTCGAACCATTTGATCAGGTCGCCCACGGCCAAACCACGCTGCACGTCCATCTGCGAAAAGGTGCCGGCTTTCGCCTGCTCGATCGCGGCGGTGGAAATGTCCGTCGCCAATATCTCGATCCGCCACCCCAGCCAGCGCGCAGCATCGTTGCGCAAGCGGATCGCGAGCGAATAGGCTTCCTGCCCGGTCGAACAGCCCGCACTCCAGATACGCAGCGTGCGGTCCTGCCGAGCGTCCTGAATATGCGGCAGAATCTGGCGATGGATCATGTCGAAAATCTGAAGATCGCGGAAAAAGCTGCTTTCATTGTTCAGCAGCGCATTGACGACATCCTCGTCCAGCCGCGGATCGCGCCTGCGCAACAGCCGAGCGGCCAGATCATCGATATCCTGCAACCCATGGGCGCGCAGGACGGGGCGCAGCGCGGTTTCCATCCGCCAGGCGCGACCTTCGGACAGCACTTGCCCGGTTCTTGCCTCGAGCAATCCCGACAGGATGCGCTCAGCGCCCTGGAAAATCGCGGCTCCGGTTGGGGGCAGCGGCATCAGGCGGCAATCTTTCCACGGCGGGCCACGAAATTCATGATCGCCAAGGGCTCCATGACCGCGCAGGTCAGCCCGGCCCCGGCGACCGAACCCGGCATCCCCCACACCACGCTGCTCGCTTCGTCCTGGGCGACGATCCAGCCGCCGGCCGCGACGATCTCGCGCGCGCCTAATGTTCCGTCGCGCCCCATGCCGGTGAGCACGATGCCCGCGGCCCCCGCTCCATAGACTTCCGCCATGCTGGCAAACATCGGATCGACGCCGGGCAGATTGCCAGCCGGCGTGCGTTCGGGATTGAGGAGGATCGTGACACGGCCATGCAAGCCGCGCCGCAATTGGATATTGGCGTCACCGGGTGCGACATAGACGATATCGGGTGTCAGCAGATCGCCGGTTTCCGCCACCTTCACACGCAGGCTGGTCATCCGTGACAGTTGCTGCGCGAAATAAACAGTGAAGCTGGCGGGGAGATGCTGGGTCAGCAGCAGCGGCACGCCCAACGGCGCAGCGAGCCCCTGAAATAGCTGGCCCAAGGCATGAATGCCACCGGTCGATGCGCCGATGCCAATGCAGGCGAGCGGCGCGGTGGCAGGATCAACCGATGGCGGGGTGGGTAGACGCGGCAGCGGCGGTGCTGCAAGTCGATCGCCAAACAGCCGGTTCAGCCGGTCTATGAGCGCCTGGGGGAATTGTTCGCCGAAGCTGCCACTGCCTGGCTTGGACACGATATCGCTGGCCCCGAGCGCCAGCGCCTCGATCGCGGCGGCGCTGCCTTCCTCGCATCGCCCCGACAGAATCGCGACCTTCACGGCCGGATTCGCGCGCAATATCTGCGGCAAGGCAGCCAGACCGCTCTGGCCCGGCAGCTCAATGTCGAGCAGCACCAGATCGACTACATTTTCCGCCAGATAGCCCAGCGCATGTTCGGCGCTGTTGGTTTTGTGCACCACATTATAGCCCGGATCGCCATGAAGAATGCGTTCGATGACTGTCCGCACGACGACCGAATCATCGACCACCAGCGTGCGAACGGTGCGTCGTTCACTGCTGCGGCTGGATGGTATCGGCATGATCGCGTTCATCATGGACTTTCTGCGCGGAAGGATCAGATGGAAATCGGGCACTCCTGGATCAGCGGGAAGGCGCCGCTAGATCACGCCGACAATCGCCAGCTTGCTTTCCAATGTCTCCCTGTCGAATGGCTTCATGACATATTCGTCGGCACCGGCCTCGACCGCCGCCTTGATATGGCTGATGCCATTTTCGGTGGTGCAGAAGATGATCTTGGGCCGTGCCGCCATCTTCGCGCTGGACAGGGCCTGAAGGAACTCCATGCCGCTCATGATCGGCATGTTCCAGTCGAGCAGCACGACATCGGGCGGGAAAGCCTCGCATTTGGTCAGCGCGTCCTGTCCGTCCACCGCCTCGCTGACCGTCAGGTCCAGCGATTCGAGAATGTGGCGGGCAACCTTGCGGATGACCTTTGAATCGTCGACGACCAGGCAATTCTTCATGAAGCGTCCCTTAGGTTTTTTGCGTCCCGTTGCAGCGGGCTTAACCGGCAAAGCCAAGTATTTGGTAAACGACGCACCATTCTTTATGCCGCCTGGGCCAAGGCGCCGCCCTCGATGAATGCAGCCAGCGAAACCAGCAGCCAGGAATGGCCATCATGTTCGACCAGCGCGCGCGCATACGGCGCCCAGGCAGGGTCGAGTTGACCACGCAACGGGAGCTCCCCCTCCGGCACGCGGCAGATATCCGACACGCCATCGACCATCAGGCCATAGCTGTGGCCGCTGATATTGGCGATGATGGCGAGGCCGCGTTGCTCGGCCGGGGTAGCCCGGCCGTGGATCAATGCGGCGACATCGATGATGGTGAGGACGCGACTGCGCAAGGCGGAAAGGCCGGCGACATGCGCCCCCATGCCCGGCACCGGGGATATATCGGTCAGGCGGACAACCGCCTCAACCTCTCCGGTTTCGACCGCGATCCGCGTGTTGGCCAGAGTCGCAAGAAGATAGAGCTGATCCATGGCCGCCTTCCTTAAGCCCGCCGACCGGCGATCGCCGCCATCAGCGCATCCTGATCATAGCGATAAATGCTGACGTCCTGCGGCCCTTCAGGGCGAGGCGAGGCGCGCAGATGCACGACGCGACACCCCATGATTTCGGCCGCCTGCGCGGCATCCGCTTCCGTGCAAAGGACCACGTCTTCCGGATCGACGGCGCAGTCGCCGGGCAGGCCCAGAACCACCTCATGCCCCGCCTGCCGCAGCAATGGCGCCAATATCTCACGCGTCCATCCATCGCCGCTGTCGGCCAGCACGCATCGCCCCCGCGCACGCTCGACCGCCCCTTCTTCGGGCAAACCGGCGAAAAGGGCGAAGGGATTGATCACCTCGAGATGCTCGCCATCGACTACCGCGACGCCGCTCAACATCCCATGCATGGCGACCATGTCCGGGACGGCCGGCATCTGGACGATGTCGAGTACGCTTGCCACGGGATAGCAGGCCTCGCGCCGATCGTCGCGCAAGCGCAGCGCGGACACCTTGGCCCGATCGAATTGCGACAGGCCGTTGGCGACAGGCACCAGCCGCTCGTCGAGCCGCACGAACGCACGGCCGCCCGATTTGCCGAACAGGCTTGCATCGATATCTTCGACCCGCTCGATCAGTGACAATTTGAGCAGGCGGCGTTCGCCCGTCAGTTCCTCGAAACGCAGTGCCGCGACCATCTCGACGCCGGCTTGCGCGCCGGCTTGCTCTTCCTGCTGCCGCGCAGCCCGATCGTCCACGATGTTGGGCAGACGCGCCGCGTTGGCGAGACCGGCGGCGTCGAGCAACAGCATCGGCTTGCCATTGTCAGGCAGGGTCATGCCGGCATAGACCCCGGTCGCCATCACCAGGGGCGAGGCCGGACGGATCACCAGTTCCTCATGATTGTCGACCGCCGACACGCCCATCGCGAAGGGTACGCCAGTGGCCGAACGCACCACCATGATAGCGCGCGGCCCCTGCTGAACGGGCTTTTCCATGCCCAGCACATCTTCAAGATCGACCATGGAATGGCGGATCGCGCGAATCGTCGCGATCTTTGCGCCCCCGACCTCGCTGACCTGCAACGTTTCATTATTGTCGTGCAGGATTTCGACCACCGCCGAGCGCGGGATCGCGAAATGCTGACCGCCGGCCCGGACAATCAGCCCGGGAATGATCGTCAGCGTCAACGGCACGCGCAACGTAATGCACAACCCCTGCCCCGGATGATTGTCGAGAGCGATAACCCCGCCGATACGCTCCACATTGGCGCGCACCACATCCATGCCGACACCCCGGCCGGAAATGGCGGTCACCTGATTCGCGGTCGAAAGGCCGGCCTGGAAAATAAGGTCGAGCTTGTCTTCTTCGGAAAGACGCATGGCGGCTTGCCGGGTCAGCCGGCCTGCGGCGATGGCCTTGTCGACCAGACGCGCCGTGTCGATGCCTGCACCGTCGTCGGCGATCGCAATGACGATCTGATTGCCCGACTGGCGTGCTTCCAGCCGCAAGCGCCCCGCGTCCGGTTTCCCCGCGGCGCGCCGGTTTTCAGGCGTCTCGATACCGTGATCGATGCTGTTGCGCACGATATGGGTGAGCGGATCGACGACCATCTCCACCATTTCGCGGTCCATTTCGACATCGCCGCCTTCCAGCGTGAGGTCGATGCGCTTGCCAAGGTCGCGGCCAAGGTCGCGCACCATACGCGGGATGGCCGCAAACAGGCGATCGACCCGTTGCATCCGCGTCTTGGATATCACGTCGCGCATGTCGGCGACGCAGCTCGACAGCCGTTCGAACACATTATCCAGTTCGGGATCGGCGGAACGCTCGCGCAGCTTGCGCGACAATTCATTGCGCGCCAGCACCATGTCCGACACGCCATTCATCAACTGATCGATCAGACTGAGAGGCAGGCGAATGGTCCGCGGCCCCGATTGCGCCCCACCCTGCCGCGCGACGGCAACGGGCGCTGCGGCCGTTTCGATCGCTGACTGAGCGGCGCGTTCGGGCTGGGCGCTCAGAGCGCCGATCAGAAAATCATCATTCTCGCTGGGCAGGGCCGCACCGATGGCGACCGCCTCGGTCAGTTCGCCAATCCGGTCCATGATGCCGAGTACGGCGCTTACGGTGGCGGGGTCCGCCCCACGCTTTCCAGCGCGAATCTCGGACAGCACATCCTCGGCCGCGTGACTCAGCCGTTCGAAGCGCGGCAAATTCAGGAAGCCGCAGCTACCCTTCACCGTATGGAAAAAGCGGAAGATGGCATCCAGCCGATCCCGGTCGGATGGATCGGCTTCCCAGGCGACCACTTCGCCTGCGAGAGCCTCCAGCGTTTCCTGGGTCTCGGATATGAATTCCTGAAGTAGTTCGTCCATTCCCTATGGGCCCCACGGATGCGCGCAGGGGCACCATGGCGGGGCGTGGTTAAAGGGCCGTTAAAGGCGAGACGAGCGGCGTAATGCGTTCATGCAAAAAGGGCGCCGCGCACAGACGCGACGCCCTTGTCGGCTCGGGTAGTGAACCGCTGCTTATTGATGCTTTTCGACGGCATCCTCAGCCTTGTCACCCGCTTCGCGGGTGGCGGCAGCCTTGTTCTCCAGCGCGTCGGCGGCGTTTTCAGCCGCATTCTCGGCGTTGCCGCTCAGATTGTCGGCCATCGCCTCCATATTGTCGGCCTGGTTGTCGAGTGCGTCCGCCTGGTTCTCGTAAGCGTTCTCGACCTTGTTTTCCTTGGCGGAATCGCACGCGGCGAGCGCGACAAGGCTGGCAAGGCCCAGGACTGTGACGAAAGTTTTCACGGCGTATTCTCCTGTTTGCGCCCCCGGGGGCTGACGTCATTCGGCACGGGATTCCATCGGCGCCACGCCATCTGGAACCCTGACGCGGATCAACCGGCCGCATGCATGATGGTTCCCGTCGCGGCCTCGTTTCGTCGCAAAAACGATTATTTTTTAAGCGAATCCCGGATTTCGCGCAGCAGCACGATGTCCTCGGGCGTGGGGGCCGGCGCGGCCGGCGCAGGTTCGGGCTTGGCGGTAAGCTTGTTCATCGCCTTGACCAGCAAGAAGATGATGAAGGCGAGAATGATGAAATTGACCAGCACGGTCAAAAACTGTCCCCAGCCGAACATCGCGACGCCGGCGGCTTTCAGATCGGTATAGCTGTCAGGATTGCCCTTGAAGCCAGCCGGCAACTCTCCGAGCCGCACAAAATAACCGGAAAAATCGGCGCCGCCGAAGATGTAGCCGACCACCGGCATGATGAGGTCGTCGGTCAGCGACTTCGTGATGGTGGCGAAGGCGCCGCCAATGATGACACCGACCGCGAGGTCCATCACATTGCCGCGGTTGATGAATGTCTTGAATTCGGAAATCAGTCCCATGGGGAACTCCTTGCGCTGTCTACGATAATATCAGGATGGCCCGTTGCGCCTTTCAGGACAACGCCCTATTTCCACAGGCGAAACAAAAAGCCGAGGATGTTCCATGACGCTCCTGCGCCGCTTCTCCACCGTCCTGCTACCGATGTTCGGGGCGCTTGCCCTGTCCGCCTGTGGCATCAACAGCGTGCCGACCGCCGAAGAGGAGGCGAAGGCGAAATGGGCCGACGTCCAGGCGCAATATCAACGCCGCGCCAACCTGACGGGCAATCTCGTCGCCACCGTGAAGGCGGCAGGCAAGCAGGAACAGGCGACGCTGACCGCTGTGGTCGAAGCCCGCGCCAAGGCGACGTCGGTCCAGGTCAACGCCGAAGATCTGTCCGATCCCGCCAAGGTGGCGCAGTTCCAGGCGGCGCAAGCCCAACTGAGCCAGGGGCTGGGCCGCCTCCTCGCCACGGTCGAGGCCTATCCCGACCTCAAGACCAACGAGAATTTCCTGCAACTCCAGTCGCAACTGGAAGGCACGGAGAACCGCATCGCCGTCGCCATCCGCGACTATAATGGCGCAGTGCAGGCCTATAATACCCGCATCCGTACCTTCCCCGACGCGATCGGCGCCAAGCTGATCCATGGCGCGAAGCCCATGACCCCGTTCCAGGCCACTACGCCGGGCGCGGAGGAGGCGCCGAAGGTCGACTTCGGCAACTGATCGGATGCTTCGCCGCCTGGTCCTGATCCTCACGCTGCTGGCGCTCGCGCCGGCGGCGTGGGCGCAGAGCTTTCCCACATTCGATGACAAGGGCGTGGTCGATGCGGCGAACCTGCTCGATCCTGCACAGGAGCAGGCGCTCAGCCAGAAACTGATCGCGCAGAAAAAAGCGAGCGGCCGTTCGCTCGTCGTGGCGACAATTCCTGATCTTCAGGGCTATGACATATCTGACTATGGTTATCGCCTGGGTCGCGCCTGGGGCATCGGCGACAAGGACAGCAACGGCGCGCTGCTGATCGTCGCGCCGGCCGAGCGCAAGATACGCATCGAAGTCGGCTATGGCCTGGAGGGCGTGCTGACCGATGCGCTGTCCTCGCAGATCGTTCGCAACGCCATCGCCCCGCGTTTCAAGGCCGGGGACATGCCGGGCGGTATCGATGCAGGCGTCGATCAGATCACGGGCCTGCTGGCCCTGCCACCGGACGAGGCCAAGGCGCGCGCAGCGGCGGCCGAAGCGGACGCCCGGAAACAGGATGACGGGGGCGGCGCGATCATCGGCTTCTGGATCATATTGTTCATCATCTTCTTCGTTGCCCTGCCGATGCTGTCGCGCGCACGGGGCGGGACACGCTATCGCCGCGGCGGCGGAAGCGCCCCGATCATCATCTGGGGTCCGGGAACCGGCAGTTCCGGATGGGGATCGGGCGGCGGTTCCGGATGGGGCGGATCGAGTTGGGGCGGCGGCGACAGCGGCGGCGGCTTTTCCGGTGGCGGCAGCTTCGGCGGCGGCGGCGCGTCGGGAGATTGGTGATGCAGCTTCATCTGACGCAGGCCGATCACGAATTGGTTTCGGCCGCCGTGACCGAGGCGGAAGCCCATACGTCGGGCGAAATCGTGACCATCGTCGCACGACGGTCCGACAGCTATCATGATGTCGGCCTGAGCTGGGCAGCGGCGGCAGTGTTCATCGCGCTGGCGCTGATGGCCGCATTTCCGGGCTATCTCCGCGCCTTCCTGTCAGCGCTGTTGCTCGACTGGGAGCATGAGCTGGCCGACTGGAAGCTGCTGATGGGGCTGCTCGGCCTTCTCATCCTCAAATTCCTGGTCATACGCTATCTGCTGGCGATCATGCCGCTGCGCATGGCCGTGACGCCGCGTACGACCAAGGCGCGGCGGGTGCGGCGACGCGCCATCCTGCTGTTCCGCACCGCCGCCGAAGCGCGCACCCTCGGCCGCACCGGGGTTCTCATCTATCTCTCGCTCGACGAGCATCGCGCCGAAATCGTCGCCGACAGGGCGATCAACGAGAAGGTCGCGGCGGAAGCCTGGGGCGACGCAATGGCAGCGCTGATAGACGCGATCCGCGCAGGCCGCGCCGGCGAGGGATTGGCGGATGCCGTGCGACAAGTAGGCGTCGTGCTGACCGCCCACTTCCCGCGCGCCGACGACGACATTAACGAACTGCCCGATAGGCTGATCGAATTATGACCGACCCCGACCGGAACGCACCCGAAGAAGTGATGTGGACGGGGCGTTTCATCACCGCCAAGAAGCGTGGCAAATGGGAATATGTCGGCCGCGCGCGCGGTATCCACGCCGCCGTCATTCTGGCGATCGACGACACGGATGATGGCCCTCACGTTCTGCTGGTGGATCAGTATCGTGTGCCTCTGGGTCGACGTTGCATCGAACTGCCCGCCGGTCTCGTCGGCGACGGAGAGGAGGGCGAGGAGGCCGGCATTGCGGCCGCGCGCGAATTGGAGGAGGAAACCGGCTTCCGTCCGCACCGCCTCGAATCGCTTGGCCAGTTCTACATCTCGCCAGGCATGGTGTCGGAGAGTTTCACCCTCTTCCGCGCACACGGCCTGGAAAAGACCGGCGCGGGCGGCGGAGTAGACGAGGAGGATATTCACGTCCATCGCGTACCCCTCGCCACCCTGCCCGACCAGATCGCCATCTGGCGCGAGCAGGGCTATGCGATGGACGTGAAGCTCCTGCTGCTGCTCGGTACGGGCATGGTTGCCTGACGCATCTTCGTTTCAGCCCCGCTCGGACATCGGGACTGATAGCGTCAGCGCCACATCACGGCACGCGATACCATCCGGCCACACGGTCGAGCGCCAGGGTCAACACCAGTTTCCCCGCCCGACTGGGCCAGCCCAGCGCCTTTTCCGCAGCGTTCAGCCCCTCGCCTGCACAGGCGACGCGCCACAATATGTCGGCAAGGCCGGGACCAGCGGCGCGGATGGCGCCATCGAACCGTTCGCGCGCCGACAGCTGGGCCAATGTCGGATCGGCAGCCCCTCCCCCACCAATGGCGCTGCGCGGCGCTCCATCCCACCGCATGGTGACCCGTGCGCCCAGCCCGGCCTTTTCCCAATCGCGGCGCAGCAGGTCGCCCGCCAGATAGTGGCGCTCGCTCAAATGCCCCCGTGCATGAAGCCAGGCGAGCGGCGATTCGCCGACATGCACCAGCACGGCCTGGGTCAGGCCTTCCGGGTCTTCGATCATCTGCTCGACATGGGTAGCGACCATCTGCATCTCCTTGCTGACGGGATTGGACATGCAGGGTCTTGCCATGTGGGATAGTTTGTAGGAAAGAGAAAACCAAATAGGTTCTATTTCGAGGTGCAGATGATTACCCGTATCCGCGAGGTCCGCAAGGCCAAGGGGCTTACGCTTGAACAGGTCGGCGCGTTGTGCGATCCACCCACAACGGCCCAGACGATCGGGCGGCTGGAAACCGGCACGCGCACCGTCTCGGTCAAATGGCTCAACCGAATCGCGCTGGCATTGGGCGCCACCACCGCCGAACTGGTGGCTTTGCCGGGACAAGCCGACATAGCGGTCGCCGCTTTGCTCGGGCCGGATGGCGCGCGCGCGCCGACGCGGCCGCTCGCCTTCCCATCGCCGCTTGTCTCCGACGGGATGGTCGGCGTGCATGTCAGCGCCAGTATCGGCGATTATCGCAGCGGAGACGCGATCTGGTGCCGCCGCATCGCACCCGACGAGTTTTCGGGCGCGCTCAATCGCGACATATTATTTCCCCGTCCCGCCGGCCGTTTCCTGTTCGGGCGCCTGATCGGCCGCGAAGGCGACCGCCTGCAACTGCTGCCGCTGGGCGCCGGTGCGCGGCAATTGGTGCTGACCGACCCGCCATGGGCCGCGGTGGCGGTGCAACTCGTCCGACGCCTCTAGCCAAGGCGGTACGAGGCTGCTTAACCATCCGCTAAACACTATGCTGCGAAAGAGAGGCCATGGCGCTCAACGTCCTTATGCTATCGACCCTCTTTCCCGACATCAGCCGACCCAATTTCGGCGTATTCGTGGAACGGCAGGCGCGCGAACTGGCAAGTCGGCCCGAAGCGGACGTCACCGTGGTCGCGCCCGTCGGCCTGCCGCCGTGGCCATTGTCGCTGGCGGCGCGCTATGCCCCCCTGCGCGCGCTGCCGCGCAAGGAACGCTGGCGTGAACTGACGGTCTATCGGCCGACCTTCCCCATCATCCCCAAATTCGGCGGCCGCACCAATGTCGGCGCCATGACCCGCGCCATCCTGCCCCTGGTCAAACGATTGCACGCCGAAAAGCCGTTCGACGTGATCGACGCCAGCTTCTTCTTTCCCGATGGCCCGGTGGCCCAGCGCCTGTCGAAAGCGCTGGGCATTCCCTACTCGGTCAAGGCGCGCGGTGCGGACATCCATTATTGGGGCACGCAAAGCGGCACGCGCAAGATGGTGCTGCAAGCGGCAGACGGCGCGGCGGGCCTGCTCGCCGTATCGGACGCGATGCGCCGGTCGATGGCGCGAATGGGGATCGATGCGGACAAAATCCGTGTCCATTATACGGGCGTCGACCTCGACACATTCGAGATGGGCGACCGCGATGCCGCCAAGGCCGCGCTGGATTTCAGCGGCCCGGTCCTGCTGTGCGTCGGCGCGCTCATCCCGCGCAAGGGGCAGGATCTTCTGGTGCGCGCGCTCCCCATGCTGCCGGATGTGACGCTGTTGCTGGCAGGCCAGGGCGCCTTCCGGCGCACGCTGGAAAATCTGGCGCAGGAACTGGGCGTGGAAAGGCGCATCGGCTTCCTGGGATCGGTGCCGCATCACAAACTGCCCCGTATCTATACGGCGGCCGACGTGATGGTGCTGCCGTCCGAATCCGAAGGGCTGGCCAACGCCTGGGTGGAATCGCTCGCCTGCGGCACGCCGATCGTCATCACCGACGTCGGCGGCGCACGCGAGTTGCTGGATCGGTCTGAAGCCGGTCGGATCGTCGCGCGCGAACCAGAAGCGATCGCCGAGGCGATCAGAGCGATACTGGATGCCCCGCCTGCGGCGAAAGATGTGCGAGAGGCAGCGCTGCGCTTCACCTGGACCGCCAATGGCGACACTTTGCTGGCCCATCTTCAGGCGATCGCGGGAAAAGCGGAAACCTAGTCCCAGAAGCGCAGCAGCCGGGCTCTGCCATCCGATGTCGGGAAATGGCCGCCGTCGAAGGGCACTTCCCCCCAACGCCAGGGCGTCAACTCCTGATAGGCCGGGTTTGACAATGGCGCGTGACGACGCAGGTTGAGCAGCCGCCCCGCGCCTTGATAGACCGATAGCCGGGCATGTTCGCGATAGATGTCCGCCGCTCGCTCGTAATGAAAGGCGTCGTGCCATCCCATGGCGCGCGCAATCTGCGTCACGATCCACCAACCCGGTCGCGCTTCACCCGGCAGGGCAAAAACTGACCGCTGTCGGCTGATCAGGCGATCTGCGCCGGTGATCGTGCCGTCGCGCTCCAGCAGTCCAGGCATCGGTATCGCCAGATCGATACGATCCGCCATCGCGGGATCGAGCCGGTCGCCGGCAAAGAGTGTGAAGGGACGATTGTCGGGAAAGGCATCCAGCAAGGCGGCGGGCGCATCCCCGAGCATCAGCAGCACCTTGATAAGGCCATCGCCGATCGCCTCGCGCAACGCATCTCCAGACAGGCCGGGCGTCACGACCACTCTGTCCGTCGACCAGAAACGACTGACGGAAGCCAGCGCATCTGCCGAAAAATCCCGATGCGCGGCCAAGGCCGTTGCAATGCATCCGACTTCGCGCGCGCCCATGGCGTTGGGCGCCCCGGGCAGCGCGAAAGGCGCCGCACCAGGCTGACCGATCCTGCCGGTGACGAGGTGCAGGGCCAGGATCGCCTCCGCCGCGCGCGCATCCCCGTCCCCAACGTCGGGATCGAACATTGTCACCATGCTCGGCGCGCGCGCGGACAACTCCTGAAACTCCCGTATCGCCGCGATCGGCAGGCCGGTCATGCCCGCCACCGACCATAGGTCGTGCCCCGGCCGCAGCGCCTCCCAATAGCCGTCCGGCACCGCCACATTTTTCGCGACGAACGACCGATCCAGCAAGTCTGCGTCGTGCAAGTGCAACAACAGTCCGCCCAGCAATGTGGCGACGCTGCCGGACGCCGGCGCCAGATGAAGGTCCGCAGGCAGAAGCCGCGCGCCGGGATCGGGATCGACGATGACGAGTTGCGTGCCCCTCTCCTCCCGCGCCATGGCGACCCGGTGCGCCAGCACCGGATGGCGCCGCAGCACGCCCGCACCGATTGCGAGGATCAGTTCCGCGCCATCGACATCCTCGCCGCTCGCGGGCATAACATCTTCACCGAAGGCCGCAATCTGCGCACGCGTGGCGATGTTATTCCACGGAACATCGATATGCGCCGAACCGATGAAACCCTTCATCAGCTTGTTGGCCGCGAAATAATCCTCGGTCGGCAGGTCGCCTGCGACATGGAGTGCAACACTTGCGGGACCATGCTGGGCGATGATGTCGGACAGGCGACGCGCGGCATGGGCGATCGCGCGGTCCCGGCCGACGCGCTTGCCGGCCAGCAACGGATGCAATAGCCGGCCATCCAGTCCCGTGTCAGCGGCAAGCGCCTCGCCTGCCGGACAGAGCCAGCCCATATTGGTCGGGTGAATGCGGTCGCCCTCGATGAAGACGCCCCGCGCATCGTCGTCGCTCAGGCCAGCCATGGCCCGCACGCCACAGCCCATGGCGCATCGGCCGCATAGCGTTTTAATTGCCGTCATCATCGCGCATGTAACCGATCGGGATGTCGGGAAAAAGATCGCAAAGCGCGTTCGCGGTTGAGTTGCCCGACGATGCGGCGCAAAAAGGCCGCATGATGCGCGCTCTCCTTCGATCCTTCGCCGCTATGCTCATTCTGGCGCTGTCCAACCCGGCCGGCGCCGCGAATGAACGCGGCCCGCTGGTGCTGGCCGCCGCCAGCTTGCAGGATGTGCTCGCGGTTGCGGCGGTCGAATGGGCGCGACAGGGGCATCCGCAGCCGATCCTCTCCTTCGCCGGTTCATCCGCACTGGCGCGTCAGATTCGGGCCGGGGCGCCAGCCGACCTGTTCGTTTCCGCCGACGAGGATTGGATGGACGTCGTCGAGAAGGCAGGCTCGGTCCAGGCCGGCACGCGGGCGGACATCGCCGGCAATCGGCTGGTCCTGGTCTCCCCCCTCCGTCAGCCGGTACGGCTGACGATAGGTCGGGACATGCCGATCGCCAAGACGCTGGGTTCGTCGCGGCTCGCCATGGCCGACCCGGACAGCGTGCCAGCCGGCAAATATGGCAAGGCCGCGTTGACGACGCTTGGTGTCTGGTCGGCGGTAGCGCCCAAAGTCGTGCGTTCGGAAAATGTCCGCGCCGCGCTGGCCCTGGTAGAGCGCGGCGAAGCGCGGCTCGGCATCGTCTATGCGACCGACGCGCGCGCGTCGCGCAAGGTGCAGATCGTGGGGATCTTCCCGCCCGCCAGCCACCCGCCTATCCGCTATCCCGTTGCCCGGCTCAAGAACAGCCGGCACGCTGATGCCGACGGGTTCCGCCGCTTCCTGCTTTCGCCCAAGGGGCGCGCCGTGCTGACGCGCTACGGCTTCACCGCGCCTTGATCGCCCCCCTGTCGCCTGACGAATGGATCGTCCTGGCCCTGTCGCTCAAGGTCAGCCTGGTCGCCGTCGCCTTGAGCCTGCCGATCTGCTTCTTCCTCGCCTGGATATTGTCGCGCTGGCATTTCCCGGGAAAATTGCTGGTCGACGCGCTGGTCCATCTGCCGCTGGTGCTGCCGCCCGTGGTAACCGGATGGCTGCTCCTGTTGCTGTTCGGCATGAACGGACTGATCGGGAGTTGGTTATCCCAAGTGCTGGGCGTCACGTTGTTGTTCCGCTGGACCGGCGCAGCGCTCGCTGCCGCCATCATGGCGGTGCCGTTAATGGTGCGGGCTATCCGCCTGTCGATCGAGGCGATCGACGGGCGGCTGGAGTGTGCGGCTGCGACCCTGGGCGCCTCGCGGATGCGGATTTTCCTCACCATTTCTTTGCCGCTGGCGCTGCCCGGCGTGCTGGCCGCGGTCGTGCTGGGCTTCGCCCGGTCGCTGGGCGAATTCGGGGCAACGATCACCTTCGTGTCCGACGTGCCGGGAGAAACCCGCACCCTGCCCATCGCCATTTACGCCGCCATGCAGATGCCGAATGGGGAGCCGATCGTCACCCGCTTCGCCATAATATCGATCCTGCTGTCGCTCGGCGCGTTGATGCTATCGGAAATATTGGTGCGGCGGATCGCGCGGGGAGGACGTCATGTCATTTGACATCGACGTCAAACGAACGGTCGGAGGGCGATCGATCGCCTTATCCTGCAGCACGGAATCTCCGCTGGTAGCGCTGGTCGGCCCATCCGGCGTTGGCAAGACCAGCGTCCTCGATATGGTCGCCGGGATCGCCTCGCCCGACCGGGGCCGCATCGCCGTAGCCGGACAGACCTTGTTTGACAGCGACGCCGGGATCGACATCCCCGCCGCGCAACGGCAGGCCGGATACGTCTTTCAGGATCGTCGCCTGTTCCCCCATATGCGCGTGCGCGCCAACCTGGCATATGGCCGGCGCGCTGCCACCACGATGAACATGGACGATGTGCTCGCCTTCCTGGGCATCGGACATCTGCTCGACCGATGGCCGCACAGCCTGTCCGGCGGTGAGGCGCAGCGCGTAGCCATCGGGCGGGCCTTGCTATCCGGTCCGCGCTTTTTGTTGCTGGACGAACCCCTGTCGTCGCTCGATCGTGACCGCAAGGCGGATATTCTGGACGCGATCGACCAGATCCGTGGACGCAGCCCGATCCCGATCCTCTACGTCACGCACGATATCGGCGAAGCCGAGCGGCTTTCCGCGCTGGTCGTGACCATGCGCGAATAGCATTAGGCCTGTTCCTACTCTCCTGCGACAGCCGCATCCTGCCTGTTTCGCCATAACCAAGCCGTTGTCGACCGATAGGCCTTTCCACGTCGCCTTCCGCATATTAGAGGGGCGCATCCCCGGGGGGCCGCTCATGCGCGGCTGAGAGGTGGTCAGCAGACCACGACCCGCTGAACCTGATCCGGCTGATACCGGCGTAGGGAGGGCAAAGCGGCGTGTCTGCTAGTCCCTCCATGTGGAGTGGACGCGTGACGATGACGATTGCATTTATCCCTGTTGGCCGTGCGGCGCTGGCGACCGCGCTGATCTTTTCTTCCAATATCGCATGGGCGGCGGAGGCCGACGAGCCGGGTCGCGCGACCATAGAGGTCATAGGCTATCCCGATCCCCAAGGGTTGCTGCCCGACCAGAGCGCGCCCAAGGCGGTCAGTTCGATCGCCGAAGCCTTCATCAACAAACAGGCGCCGACGCTCAACGCCTTCCAGCTCGTCAACCTGCTGCCCGGCGCGAATGTGTCGTCCAGCGATCCCTATGGCCTGTCCGCCACCTCCAGCCTGACGCTGCGGGGTTTGGGGCAGGATCAGATCGGCGTGCTGCTGGAAGGCGCGCCGCAGAACGACATCGGCTATTATTACGCCTATCCCTCGCAATTCGCCGACGCCGAAAATGTGCGGCAGATCGCGCTGGCGCAGGGCGCGGCGGACATCGATGCACCGGTCGTTGCGGCGGCGGGCGGCACGCTGTCGCTGACGCTGGCCGATCCCAAGGCGGATATGGGCGGACTGCTCAATCTGTCGGTCGGTTCCTATGACCAGCGGCGCGCCTTCCTGCGGTTCGACACCGGGGAGATCGGGCAGAGCGGCCTCAAGGCGTTCGTCTCCTACTCCAACAACCGCGCGGATAACTGGCGCGGGGCGGGCTTTGACAAGCGCCAGCATATCGACGCGAAGCTGCTGCACGAATGGGGGGAGGGCAACCGCGCGAGCCTGGCCGTCTCCTATAATGACGCCATCACCTCCACCTATCCCAGCCCCACCATGGCGGACTGGAAGGCCAATGGGCGTGGCTTCAACTTCACCCAACGATACAGCGAAGGCGACACCAGCTATTGGCGGCTTTATCGCGCCCCGTTCCGCAACCTCTATTTCGCCGCGCCGGTGCATCTGCAACTGAGCGACGGGCTGACCTTCGACAGCAGCGCTTATCTGCAAATGGGTCACGGCAATTCGCCTTACGGCACGCAACTCGCCACCACCGGCAATTATCTGGGCACGGAAGAACTGACGCAGCCGATCGCGCTGCCGGGCGCGGTGGACGGCGTGGCGACCGTGCTGGGCAACTGGACCGGCAAGCAGCGGCGCGTCGGCGATGTGAGCAAGCTGACGGTGCAGGCGGGCGTCCACACCATCACCGCAGGCCTGTGGTTCGACTATGGCACCGACCGCGTGACCCAAAGCTATACCTCGATCGATGCGAGCGGGCGGCCAGTCGATGTCTGGGGCTATCAGGACAAGGCGATCCGCACCGCCGATGGGCGGCTGCTCGCCTATGAAAATCAGCGGACCGTGACCGTGACCAAGGGCTTCTTCCTCGCGGACAGCATTGCGGTTACGCCGCGCCTGACCGTCGATATGGGGTTCAAGGGCGTCAGCCTGCTGCGCAATGGCCGCAACTATCTGCCGGGGCCGCAGTCCAAAGTGCATGTCGACAGCTTCGCCGCCTTGCCCCGCGCGGCGGTTCATTACCGGCTGGACGATCGGCAGCAATTGTTCGCCAACATCACCACCAATTTCCGCACGCCCAACGAGTTCGCGCTCTACAACAGCTATTATGGTGGCGAACTGGTCAGCCAGGGCACCGGCGCGCTCAAGAATGAAACTAGCGTCTCGCAGGAACTGGGCTATCGCTATATCGGCCCCAACCTGTCGCTTTCGCTGACCGCTTTTCACTATCGGTTCCGCAACCGGCAAGTCGCAACAGTGGTCAATAGCGGCGGGGCGCTGGTCAATTCGACCATCAATGGCGGCAGCCAGACCGGCTACGGGTTGGATGGCGAGATCGACTATCGCCCGGCCAAGGGGTTCAGCCTCTATGCCTCGGGCGAATATCTGCACACGCGGCTGAACGACGATCTGCTGGTGGGTGGCGATCTGTTGCCGACCAAGGGCAAGCACGCCGTCAGCAGCCCGCGCGTCCAGTTCGCCGTCGGCAGCACCTATGATGACGGTCGCCTGTTCGGCAGCACCGCGCTCAAATATGTCGGCCGCCAATATGCGACCTTCATGAATGATGAGAGCATCAAGGGCTATGCCACGCTGGACCTGGCGATCGGCGTGCATCTGGCCGGTCTGATCGACGCGAACGCCATGGACCTGCGCCTGAACGCGATCAACGTCACCAACCCGCGCGTCCTGTCGGGCGTATCGGCGATCAGCAGCAATGCGCGCGATACGATCGGCCGCAACGGTACGCTGATCGCGGGTTCCGCCCCCAGCTATTATATCGGCAGCGGACGCGCGTTCGTGGCGACGCTGTCGCGGGCCTTCTGACCATGAGCGGCGGCCATCGCGTGCATGGCATGGGAACGGCGCTCGAAGCGCCGACATGGCCGGCCGTCACGCGGGCCGAGGCGGAAGTCGTGCTGGATCGCTTTCCCGATGCGGGGCGACTGATCGATCTTCGCTGGCATTCGCCGCGCCCCTTTTCGGCGGCGACGCTGATCGACACCGACCGGGGCGCCTATTTCCTCAAGCGCCATCATCAACGGCTCCGCACGCCTGCCGCGCTGGCGGAGGAACATGGGTTCATGGCGCATCTGCGGGCGGCAGGCCTTTCGGTGCCCGATGTCATGGCGGCGGCGGACGGCGCGCGCGCCATCGCGCTGGGCGCATGGACCTATGAACTGCACGGCGATGCGCCGGGCATCGACCTGTACCGCGACCGGCTGTCCTGGACGCCGTTCCTGACGCCGGGCCATGCCTGTGAAGCCGGTGCGGCGCTGGGACGGCTGCACCGCGCCGCGCAGGATTTCACGGCACCGGCGCGCGGCGACCATCCGCTGATCGCCAGCTTCACCATCCTGCCCGCCCGCGATCCTCTGGCGGCCGCTAACGCCTATGTCGCAGCCCGTCCGGCGCTTGCGCGCTATCTGGCGGCCAAGCCCTGGAGGCAGACATTGGCGCGCCTGTTCGCAGCGTTGGGCGAAGGACTTGCCGAGCGGCTGGCTGGGCAGGCACCGCTCTGGACTCATGGAGACTGGCATCCGTCCAATCTCCTCTGGTCGACGGATGGCAAGGTCGACACCATCTTCGATTTCGGACTGGCGACGCGCACCTGCGCCCTCTACGACCTCGCCACCGCGATCGAGCGCACCGCGTTCCGATGGCTGGACATGGGGCAGGACGACGCGCTGGGGGATGTCGATGCAGCCATGGCGATCCTGGCCGGCTATCGGACGATGATGCCGCTCGGGCGCGCCGATGTGGACGCGCTCGTGCATCTCCTGCCGCTGGTCCATGTGGAATTCGCCCTGTCGGAAATCGACTATTTCGCCGGCATCGTCGGCGATCCCGATCAGGCGCTTGTCGCCTGGCGGGATTATCTGATCGGCCACGCCGACTGGTTCCTGTCCGCACCGGGACAGGATTTTCTGCATCGGTTCGCACAAGAGGCGATGGCCTGATGTCGATGCTGGAGATCGTCGCCGTCGCCGTCAGCTTCATCGGCATATGGCTCACGGCGAAACGACGCATGCTGTGCTGGCCGGTCAATCTGCTGGCCTGCGCCCTCTATTTCAAGATTTTCCTCGACGTCCGCCTCTATGCCGACATGCTGTTGCAATCGCTGTTCGGCGTCGCGATCCTCTATGGCTGGCTGCGCTGGGCGCGGGGCCGGGACGATGCCGGAGAGGTGGTGGCGATGCCTCTCCCGCCCACGCGGGCCGCCGCTAATCTGGCTGCCGGCGCGATCGGCGCCATCGCCATCGGCTGGTTCATGCATCGCTTCACCGATGCGGCGCTGCCCTGGATGGATGCGGCGCTCAGCAGTTTCAGCCTTGTTGCCCAATATTGGACCGCGCGCCGCCATGCCGCGAGCTGGCTGCTCTGGATTGCAGTGGACATCGTCTATGTCGGCATGTTCGCTTTCAAGGATTTGCGACTGACGGCCGGTCTTTATGCAGCGATGATCCTGTTGGCCGCCATAGGCTACAGACGTTGGGCGAAAGCGACAGAACGATCGTAGGAATCTGTAGGGCTGCTCTCATCGGGCTTGCGGAAGAGGCATCCGCGGCCGGCGGCACAATGGTCCACACGTGCCGCCGCCGGCGATGTCAAATTTCGGCGGCACCACGGGCAGATCCGACACGGCATAAGTCGCTGCAGGAGATAGCCGACAGGCGCTCACGAAAGAGATGAACGCCGCGCCTTACGCCTTCTGGCAGGCCACGATCGCGTCGATCACCGACAATGTTTCCTGCGGATCGCGCACACGCACTGTGTCGAGGCCCAGTTCCTTGGCCGGATAGTCGTTGCCGCCCGGAAAGATCGCGTCGCCGATGAACATCATGGCGTCGAGCGCAATGCCGCTCGCGTCGCGCAGTTTCTTAAGGCCGTAAGCCTTGTCCACGCCCTCCCGCGTGATGTCGATCGATGTCGCGCCGCCCATATTGATCGACAGGCCCGGCAGGCGCGTGCGCAGGTCTGCCTGGATCACCTTACGCTTTGCGAAATCCGGGTCCCATGTTTCCTTTGCGTGGATCGGCGCCTGCTGACCCAAAGCAGAGAAGGTAATCTGGCTGCCGCGATCCTCGATCCGTTCACCCCATGTCTGTTCGGGCACAAAGCCGGTTGCTTCCAACGACGCATCAAATGCCTCCAGGATCGCCCGCTTCTGTTCATCGTCGAATAGTTCCGCATAGACCGGCGTCCAGGCACCCTCCTGATGGGTGTAGAGCTTCGTACCCGTCGTCGGCATCAGCCACAGGCGAGACCGATCGGCCTCTCCCGGCAGGCGGCTCGCCACCTGCTTGTCGAACTGTGGCCAGTCCCCACCCGAAATCACGGCAACATGGGCGACGCCCAACAGACGGGTGAGCGCTTCGGCCATCGCGTCCCCCAATGGTTGCTTGCTCTCCGCCAGAGTCCCATCGAGATCGAACGCTATCAGTTGCTTCATGTATCAGGTTCCTAAGAGGCAGATCGCATATGCACCGGCGCCTAACATCGAAGGCTGGAGCAGGCAAGCGGCTGCAAGTTCGCCTTCATCGCCGGCCTCACATCGAGACAGAAGAAGGCTTTCTAATTGGTTTGACTTCCATATAACGTTCCGAGAACATCGGCGTCGTTGCCGCCCGGATGCCATAGCCAATGAAAATGCTGGTTCAGTGTCAACCATATGGACGCGATACGGTATGATGGCTAGTCCATGTTCGATTGCAACGATCATGCTGCAAGTCTGGGGATTTTCGTGAAAGAATTGACGGCTTTTGACTTTGACGAAGCGCCGGTCGAAATCGCACAACCCCGTACCGCTCTGCGGATGGCGTCCCAGCCCCACCGGCGCGTGCCATTTTCAAGGGCCTCGATCGCCATCATGCGCGAAAGCATCGACAAGAGGCATGGCTTTCCGTCCACTAGTGGCGCGGTTTCGCGCGAGGGCAAGGACTGCTCCATCCAAGCTTTCAGCCCGAACGGCGTGAGTGCCCCCCACCCCGGAGATAACCCATCGGTTATCGCAGCAGCAGCCCGATCGAATTGAACGCAAACTGATTTTTCCGGCCGGCAAGGCCTCCAGCGGCGCCTGGACGATTCCTCCACGGAGCAGTTGGCGGGCTTCGGATATTTTTTGAAGTGGATTCTGACATGGGCATATGGCGATTGTTGAAACGAAAAGTACGTCAGAGAGGATATGATTCCACAACAGCCTATACCCGTTATTTAAATTCCCGCCTGAAGGCGAGAAAGGGCGATCGTGAACTCGCCTTTGCCGAAGCGATCGGGGCGACCTCCATGGAATTGTTCCGGGAGCAGGGCGACGGGCATTTCAGGGTGCTGAAACACCATGGGCTTGCCGATGGCATGGCGGTCTTCGATTTAGGCTGCGGATGCGGGAGAACCGCGCAGGCGCTGCAGCGCAACGGGTGGAGCGGCACATATACCGGCACGGATGTCGTCGATGGCCTGATTGGAGAACTCAGGGAAAAATGCCCGACCTATGAAGCCTATGTGCACCGCCAGCCGACAATCCGGGCTGCATCGGGCACAATCGACATGCTTTACCACTGGTCTGTTTTCACGCATCTGTCGGTCGAAGAATGTTTTCTCTACATGGAAGACAGCTTCCGCGCCCTGAAGCCGGGGGGCAAGTTGATCTTCTCATTCCTGGAAATCAACGAACCCTTGCATGGCGTTGTTTTCGACAACCGTGTCGAAACCCTGCGCAGGGGCAATCAAAACCCGTTGCTGGACACTTTTCTCCATCGCGACTGGATTACCTTATGGGCGAAAAGGATCGGCTTCACCTCTCCACGCTTCACGGATGGCGATGACGATACGCAGCACGGCGCATTCTGGCAGACCTTGGTCGCCATGGAGAAGCCAGGCTCCTGACGAGGGCACCGACGCTAATTCGATGCCCCTCCCTGCGAGCCCCGCGGATCGCACGGAATGGAATAGTCGAAGATTGCGCCGGCCAAAATTTCGCCACGTTCGCAATCGACGCCTTGAGATCGTCGATCATATGAAGAATGGGATGTGGCGAAATCCGAACTGTGCGGTATGCGGCAATGCAGCACGAAAGCGCTGGACGAGCCTCCCTGCGGAATATATTGAGTCAGATAGCAACACATTGACTGAACTGGGAGGCAAGCATACCCGTGGCCGTCAATACTCTGGAAGCTCCGCCTTCTGAACCTGCGCCTACAGTCGGTAAGACGGTCGCCCTGCTGGTTGGCGCCAGCCATGCCAATGCTCTGAAAAGAGCGAACGAAACGTTCGAGACAGACACATCCAGTTTCGTTTTTCGCGTTTTGGCACATGGCACCGACGGGCTGCCGGGCGGCGCGACCGTCTTCCGGGCAGACGGGCAGCCAATGCTCTCGCCCATCATCCATAAAGCTTTGGCGACATATCGACGGCGCAAGCCGACCCCCAGAGTTTGGCTGGTTTCGGCACTGAGCGGCAATGAGGCCAATCGGCTGTCCCTGCTTCGCCATCCCGAACCGTTCGATTTTGTCGACCCTTTCCATCCGGGCGAGCCGGTCGATCCGACCGCCAGGTTGTTGCCCTATGACCTTCTCGTCGATGTCATGCAGCGCCATCTGGAGGGGCTTGAACGCGCATTGGGCCTGTTCGTGCGGCAGTCCGTGGAGGGCGTCGTGCAAATTGCCCCCCCGCCCCCGCTGCGCGGGGCCGAGCAGGTCCGCGGCCTGCTGTCCGAACGCACGATCAATGCGGCGCTCCGGCGGGGCGCCACCAAAGACGACATCGAGATATCGCCGGACAGTTCGCGGCTGCGCATGTGGCGCCTGGAATCCAGGGTGACCCAGGCCATTTGCGAACGCTTGGGAGTACATTATCTGGCTCCCACGAACGCGTTGATCGATGATGACGGATTTCGTGGACTCGATTCGGCCGGAGACGCAATCCACGGCAACGCCAAATGGGGTACGGCCATACTCGATGAGGCGGCGAATCTAATAAAGGCCCAGCAGGAAGGTATTGCTCATGGCTGACCGCGACAGTCATTCCACATGTCCGTTCCGCTCACTTCCAGCAGAGGCATATTGGCGAAAGGCGTTGGTGCAGACGCCAGCGAAGGATGTTAATCCCGCAAGCAAGCCCAGCTTCAGGATTGCTCAGACGGATGCGGTCGCGACGGCTGGAAGCTGTTTCGCGCAACATATCGCACGTCATTTGGTCGGCGCGGGCTATAACTATTTCATTCCCGAAAATGCGCATCCCATCGTGCCGCCTGACCTAGGGAAGAAATATAATTACGGAACGTTTTCGGCCAGGTTCGGAAACATATACACGCCGCGCCAGCTTCTGCAGCTGTTCCACCGGGCATATGGGTCGTTTCAACCGGCCGAAGATGTCTGGATCGAGGGCGATCGCTATTACGACCCTTATCGCCCCCTAATTCAGCCGCAGGGATTCCCTGACGAAGCAAGTTACCTGGCGGATCGCCAGGAACATTTCGCAGCGGTCCGGCGGATGGTCGAAGAATGCAATGTTTTCGTATTTACGCTCGGATTGACCGAGGCCTGGGTATCGCGGATCGATGGAGCGGTGTTTCCCGTGTGCCCCGGTTGCGGCACAGGCACGTTCGATCCCGATCGATATGAGTTTGTGAATTTCACTGCGTCTGAAACTGCCAGCGACCTTCGTCTGGCGCTGGAATTCATTCGCGCCAAAAATCCCGACGTCCGCTTTGTCGTAACCGTATCGCCAGTGCCGCTTATCGCAACCGCCGCGCATCGCCATGTTCTGGTATCGACCACATATTCGAAAGCCGCCCTGCGGGTGGCGGCTGAAGAAGTGACGGCCGCCTTGAGCGACTGCGAATATTTCCCATCATACGAGATTATCACGGGCGCCTATAACCGTGGCGCATATTTTGACGATGATTTGCGGGAAGTGAAGCCGGAGGGCGTCGCTCATGTCATGCGTTGCTTTGCAGAAACCTTCCTTGATCGATCGGCAAAAGCGGCCTCTCCCCGTAAAGCCGGCAAAAAAGTACGGCCGATGTCGACGGTTTTGAACGACATCATCTGTGACGAAGAAACGCTTATCGCTGCCGAATGAATATATTGGCGAGGACAGATCACATGCCTTTTAATTCACGCCTGATCTGCCTTGGCCTGATGATATTATCCGTCGTATTTTTGGGCTCGACAACGGCAGTGGCAGCCTCTTCCCCTCAATCATTAACAATCCGTGTTGCGCCGGGCAGCGCGATCTCCACTCTTGCGGCCGGCATTGCGGAATTTCGTCGCCGCTATCGAGGCGAAGCCGAAGTCCGGATTGCGGTTGCACCGGGCGTGTATCGCAACGAAACCGTCGTACTCGATCCTTTTTCTCCCAATATCCGAAAGATTGTCATAGCCGGCAGCGGAAAGACCCCGGATCAAACCATTTTTGATGGCAGCATGGTCGCGCCGAGTTCACTTCCAAAAAGCTGGCTAAGCATAAAAGCACAATATGGCAGACCCAGTAATGTTATAATAGAAAATATAACGGTGAGAAATTACCGCCAAGCCATTATTTTCTATGGCAGCAAGCAAAACGCAGCCAAGTGGAATGGTGGAAATATAGTTCGTAATATGTCGTTTAGAAATATCGGCGTTTTCGGCAATAATCCTGGAAAAAGCTTTAGCGCCATTATTTTAGTAAATTCGAGAAATAACATTATTTCAAATAATTATTTTTTCAATATCGAGAATGTAAATAGCTGCCGAGGCATGCATTCAATATATTTAAGATCCATGTCATCAAACAACAGGATTGAAAACAACATATTCGAAAAGGGTTGCGGCGATCAAATCAAATTCAGAGATGCTTCAAACAACAATATTGTCTCTGATAATACATTCATAAATCAGTCTGGATTTGCTCTCGCAGTCGATTCTTATTGCGTGAAGGGTCGTGAAGGCTGCGCTACAACAGAATGCCCTTCCAAGGGCAACAGCGTCTTGCGTTCGCGTGTCAAGTCAACCGACCCCACCCTCGCGGCCCCGTCGACAGTCCGCACCGTCGGCCCAGCGGCGCAACAGCATTGCGAAGCCTCATTCTCCCCTCGTCTTTCGGGCAAACAGACCCTGCTTGAGCGTATCAACTGATTGGCATTCAAACCAAGATACTGGCTTTCACTTTGTGATGATGCGCTGCAACGCCGGAGCGTGGAGGCTCCTATTCACCAATGCGGCAGCGCCGATCACGGCCAGACGCCAAACGCCACTGGACATTAGGCGATCAAGCGACGTCCCCTGCCCTCACCGACAGGCGCAATCCCAGCGATCCATCCAATATGACAAGCATCGCTATCGCGGACGGATCGGCTTTCACCTCAAGCACTTCCGCCATGCCTCAACCCACTGCAAAAGGCCCCCACGCGCCGCCGGTCCGGCATGGTCCTGACCCAGCATAACCGCCGCGCGACGGCTCTCGTTACGGCCATCAATGTTCGGGAATGAAACAATTTTGCCCCAAAAACTAGGGCTTGCAATAGGGGGCGTATCGGTCAAAAGCTTTTGTGCAATCGGAGGATTACAGTGCCAGAGCAGCCGGTCGACAGTCACATTGCCATTCATCCCGTTATTCTTTCCGGTGGATCTGGCACGCGGCTTTGGCCGTTATCGCAATCAAAACGTCCCAAGCAGTTCATTCCGCTTATCACCGACAAGACTATGATGCAGGATACGGCGTTGCGCTTGCCCGCTCATGAAGGCTTTGCCGAGCCGATCATTGTTTCCAGCGCTGGACATGCCGACACGGTCATCGAACAGATGCGTGATATGGATATGCCGCCGAGCGCGGTTTTCCTGGAGCCCGCCGGCCGAAACACCGCGGCCGCGATCACCTTGCCGGCTCTGTGGCTGCTGGAACAGCAGGACGATGCGCTCATGCTGGTCATGCCTTCGGATCATGTCATCGCCGATGTCGACTCGTTCCGGCGGGCCATAGCCCTTGCACTGCCTGCCGCGGCCGATGGGCAACTTGTCGTATTCGGGATACACGCCGCTCATGCCGAAACCGGTTATGGATATATCGCACAAGGCGCCCCGCTTCCTGGGGTGCCGGGCGTGTATGAAGTGGCGAAATTCGTTGAAAAACCTACTCTGGCGGTAGCGGAAACATTTGTTGCGGACGGTGGATATCACTGGAACGGGGGCATTTTCCTGCTCTCGGCTCGCAGTTATATTGAAGAGCTTCGGCAATGGGCTCCTGAAGTGCTTCGCGCGTGCGCCGAAGCGCTGTCGAATGCGCGCAGGGAAAATCCGCTGGTTTATCCCGAAGCATCTGCATTCCTGTCATCGCCTGATCTATCGATCGATTATGCTGTCATGGAAAAGACACAGAAGGCGGTCGTGGTTCCCGTTGAAATGGGATGGTCGGATGTCGGGTCCTGGGAAGCTCTATGGGCGGTCCGCGACCGGGACGAGAATGGCAATTGTATAAAGGGCGCCGCGTTGACCGTGGACGCGCAGCGCAATCTTCTCTACGTCGAAGACGGTCCCCCGATCGCGGCGCTGGGTTTGGAAGACATGATTGTCGTGTCGACCGCCAGCGGTATATTGGTGATGCCCCGCAGCCGATCGCAAGACGTCAAGAAGGTGGTCGAATTGGTGAAGTCCGGCCATTTCAATGCCTCCGATCCTGCCCCGTCGCTATGATGAAGGCATGATGACGCCGAAATGCACGCATCTCGACCTCCGGGACATGGCATAGGGATGATATGGTGCGTGTGAGCCGGACAATGCACCTTATGCAAAACCACCCGAGGCCCGTTTATCGGCCGATGGCGGCGCTGATGAGGCGCAAGCGCCTGCCACGCCGTGCGGCCCTGGTTCCCCGCCTCCTGATGATCTGGCGCCAGCGCCCCGATCTTCAGGCTAGTTTCGACCTGGACCGCACAGCGGGGCGCGAGGGACTGTTCATCTGGTACCTGTTCCATGCGTATCGGGAGCTGGGCCTGCGAGGAGATGCGGACAGCCTCGCCATGGCGCCTTTGCTGAACACGCCCATCGCCAGGCTTCCACAACATACCTATCTGCCTGTGACCTGGCTGATGTGGGAGATGCGCAAACGCAGCGATATTGCTTTTCCGCCGCGGAAAACACCCGAGGGTCAGGCGCAACTATTGGCCTGGTATTTTACCAAGGGGCTAACCGATTTCCACCTCGACGAATTCCTGACGCAGCAGCAGGCCGACGCGCTTCTTTCGAAAAGGGAAGAGACGGGGAATGCGTCACGTCTCCATCATCTGATCTGGGAAAATGATCCCCAGTTGCGCGCAGCCTATGGGTCTGCCGAAGACCCCGCTTTTCTGCTCTGGTGCCGCACCTCTGGCGCAAGAGACTATCCCATACTTGCGCATAAGCGGATCGACATCGGCATACCGCCCCGCAATCGCGTCATGCCTCGCCCGTGGGGGGTCAACCTGATCGGCCATGCGCTCAGCCGGTCGGGCTTGAGCGAGGATATACGCATGGCCGCGCTATCCTTGACGAGCGCGGACATTCCCTTCTCGATCTACAATGTCGCCCCTGGCGCGCATATGGAAGAGGACGATAGCCAGCTACGGGATGCCTATTCGAAAGAGCTGCCTTATTCGGCAAACCTGTTTTGCATGACCGGCATGACGACGGTCACCTCGGTCATTAACGATCGCGCCCTGGGAGATGGTAGCCGGCGCTATATCGGGATGTGGCCGTGGGAGCTGGAGGAGTGGCCACCCTTCTGGTCACATGCCTATCAAACGGTCGACGAAATCTGGGCGACCAGCCATTATAGCTATGCGGCATACGCACGATCGTCACCCATTCCGGTCCGCCACGTACCCATGGCCGTGTCGGTTTCCGACGGCGAGGGGAAAACCCGAACGGATTTTGGCCTGCCGAACGATCGCTTCCTGTTTCTTCATGCCTTCGACGGACTGTCATCCTTTGCGCGCAAGAATCCGTTGGGGTGCATCCAGGCGTTCCAACATGCTTTCCCCAATGCCGATGCCAAGGTCGGACTGGTGCTGAAGGGGCTGCGGGTAGCCAACGACGCCGCCTGGGCGGAAATCGAAAGGATCGCGGCGGCGGATCAGCGCATATATCTGATCACCGCGTCCCTATCTCGCCCATCTTTGCTGGATCTCTATCGCGCGGCCGACGCCTTTATATCGCTCCATCGCAGCGAAGGCTTCGGGCGCAACATCGCAGAGATGATGATGCTGAAGAAGCCGGTGATCGTCAGCGCGCATTCGGGCAATATGGATTTCACGAATTTTGATAATGCAGCGCTGGTGCCCGTCGGACTTCGGTCGCTCAAGGATGGCGACTATCCCTTCGGCCGTGGACAGCGCTGGGCGGAGCCTGACCTACGGCGCGCCGCCCAATCAATGGTCCGGATGGTGGAGGATGCCGATTGGCGCGAAACGCTGGGGCGGGCGGCACATTCCCACATCACGGCGCATTACAGTCCGCACATCGTTGGCGCGGCATGGAAGACGCTGTTGGCAGAGACCCCATGACAATGCCTCGACCTGCCCCGATCAACGGTTTGTTTGACGGTGCATTTGCCATGACCGCCATGCGACGGCACTCGCCGACATATGGGACATGGAGATGAAGAGCCTCATGCACAGATATTATGGGCGGTTCCTGCTCGCCTTGATGGCATTGAGCATGGTCTCATCGTCCAATGGAGCAACGCAAGAGAAGCCGAAAAGCGTTTCTCTCATCTTCAATCTCGACCAGGGGATGCCCAACGGCATAATCGAGAATCTGGATTTGGGCGGATTGGATCGGGCACTAGACACGGTCCAGAGTTTCGAAACCAAATACAAGGTCTATGCCCTCTATTCGCCATTGACGGCACGGACGGACAGGCTCAAGCGCGTGCTGGCCGCGACGGCACGGCATCGGATGCGGTTCATCCTCGACGTCTATTCTTCGGATGTGATAGCCATCGGGAATATTGGCACGCGCGTGCGCGCCGATGCGATCCCGCATGAAGGGCTCGCCATCTCTTTGAAAGCATTGGAGCAGATAAAGCGCGATCCGTTGATCGGGCCGTTTTTCGCTGGCATTCGCTTCCATGAAGTAGCTGCGGTGGATTTTACGGTTAAGGCGTGCCTTGATAGTAAGTCCGGGCCGAACCGGGTTGACTGGTGCGATCACTTCCAACGCAATCTACGTCAGCGGAACATTCTCCAACCGTCGAAGATCAGGCCATTTTTCGAATTTGCCAGACGCCATCGGATGATGATCCTCTGGTCCGACTGGAAGTGGGATCAAGGGACGATCGCGCAAGAAGAGCAACTGGCCACGCTTCTGGCTTCGGGGCGCTATAGCGACCTTCTCGTCCTGCAATTTGCCAACAACCTGCCCGGCGAAGCGGCACGAACCAATGACAGCGCCTGGCAAAGCTGGTTAAAGCGATATCGACCAGCGGTCGGGCATACTGTCCACGCGCTCGGCCTGTCCGATCAATCCTGGACCTGCGCCAATCAGAAAAGCTGCCCCTCATCCGTAATCATCCAGTGGATGAAACGCGGGCTGGAAGGACGAGCAACAATATTTTCCTTTGAACCGTCTTTCTATTATTTTCTTCTACCCGAAGAACAACATCCTGTGGGATATCCCAACGCTCCGCAATGGCGATCGACTTCAGGCAAGGCATCGCCTGCGCTCCGATTGCTGGCGAAGGAATTGGGGGTCGAGCGCCTCGACTGAGACCATGAAAAGGCATCCCTCGCCCCATATCGAAGCGTCGAAGCGCCCAGCCAATGACAACTCGACAACCGATTCAATACAGTTAAGAGTAACATGAACGTCGAATCAGGGTCGTAAGTCGGTCGTTGGGGAAGATCGATTAATCAAAAATCTCCCACAGCTATGTCCAAAAATGTCCTAATCTCGGGGATTTCAATGTCCAATCCACAGTTGCATACCGCTGAAGTATCGGTCAGCGTTGTGATTTCTACGCTAAATCGTGCGACGTTGCTGGAAAAATCCCTTAAGTCTCTAGAGCAGCAAAACTATTCCAACTTCGAAGTCGTAGTAGTGAACGGCCCATCCACGGATCACACGACAGATGTGCTCGACAAATATTCCGGCCGCATCGTTATCGGTGAATTGGACGAAGCAAATCTCTCGAAATCTCGGAATATTGGTATAAACCTCTCATCGGGAGAGCTGGTTCTTTTCCTGGATGATGACGCCTTCGCCGAACCGGATTGGATCGCCAACATTGTCGCGGGATATAAAGATGATGCGGTTGGCGGCGTAGGGACGCGCGTATACGATCATACCGGTTTTCGGTGGCAGATGAACCCGTTCCTCATCGACAAATATTATAACCCCAACTTCGAAGCGCAGCCGCCCTTGTGGGGGTTCGAATTCGCTGGGGCGCACACGATCCCGCATATTCTGGGTGCTTCCAGTTCCTTCAGCCGGGAAGCGTTGATGGAAATTGGCGGATTTGATGAGGAAATTGAATATTTTCTGGACGAGTCGGAGGTTTGCCGACGGATTTCAGAAACCGGGCGGAAGATTCGTTTCCTGAATGAAGGCGCGTCGGTTCATCACCAGTTTGCGCCAGGCATCACGCGCGATGAGCGGCGACTCCTGACTCATCCCTATCCCGTCGTGAAAAATAAATATTATGTCTGCTTATCCGATTGGCGACGCAACGGGGGATCGCTGAGCGACTATCTTACGCAATGCGACGACTGGCTGCAGGAATTGCGGGACGGTGCGCGCTGGCAGCTGGATCATGGCGGCATAACCCGCAAGGAATATGATTCCTTCATGCGGGATGTGGAACGCGGTCTGCATGATGGCAAGGAGCGTGCGCTGAAACAAAGCCGCAAATCGGTGGAGATCACGCCTGCGAAGCCCGAAGCATTATTGCCATTCCCGACGCAAAAACCTGCTGGCGGACGCAAAACCTTTGTGTTCATCTCTCGGGGCAACTTCCGCAAGGGCGGTGGCGGGATAGCGCGTTACATCTGGGATCTGTCGCTCGGTTTCGCCCGGCTCGGGCATGAAACGCACCTGATCACGCTGACGGACGGCCCTTCATCGGTGGAGTTTCATGACGGGCTGTGGATCCGTCATATCTCAAAAGACGCCTTGCAGAATGATGGAATCGATTCCGACGTCGCGGACGTGTTCGGCCATCTGGAATCAGGTGCTGCGAAACTGAATATCGGCTGGGCCAAGGCGGCTCATGCCGAGGTTCTGCGCTTGCGACAAGATCGCTATATCGACCTCGTCGTGGCGCCGGTGTGGGATCAGGAGGGGCTTTATTGCGTACTCGACCGCCGCCTCACCACAGTGGTTTCCATGAACACGACCTTTCGTCGCTTCGCTGATATCGAGTTCCGCAATCTGGCGCGGGCGACGATCGAGGAGCTTACGATGCTGGAAAATCTGTATGTCGGATCAGCCAGGCTGTTTCACGCGAACAGCAGTTCGTCTGCAGAGCATCTTCGTGACGATTTTCAGGTCGGACCGGATGTCAGGATCGTTCATGCCCCCCACGGCGTCGAGGACGCGCCGTCCATGTCCGCAGAAATTGCTCCAGCCCGAAAGGCCCCGACAAGGGATGGCGGGGTGAAAATTCTGTACGTCAGCCGGCTCGAAAAGAGGAAGGGGACCGATCTTTTCCTGGAGGCGGTTGCTCGTCTGGTTCGCAAGCATGGCGATGTTCAGGTGGACATAGTCGGACGGGATGGTCATGCCGATGATCCCGACCGCAGCTTGCGAACGCAATTCGAACGGATATATCCCGGCCAGACCAATGTGGTCTTTCACGGCGAATTGCCGAACGCGGCTTTGCCGGACCTATATCATGACGCCGACATTTTCTGCGTGCCGTCGCGTTACGAGTCCTTTGGCATCATCTTTATCGAAGCCATGCGTTATGGGTTGCCTGTCGTCGCACTGGATATTGGCGGCGCGCGCGACATCATCGAAAATGAAGTGACCGGCATACTTTGCGCCCGGGAAAGCAGTGCCGCCATTCAGGCAGAGCTGGAACGGCTGGTCATGGACAAGTCGCTGCGAACGCGCATCGGCAAGGCGGCGCGCAAACGGTTTCTGCAGGTCTATGAAAATGAAATCGTCATCGATCAGACGCTTGGGGAAATGCTGAGTCTGCTGAAACCCACCACGCCAGCCTCTTCTCAAGGGTGAGCCGCGATGCTGTACAATAATTATATTCCGCGCATTTCGATTATTTCGGGCATCGTCAACAAAGGCGATGCGATTAGTGAAACCATCCTTGCAGATATCGAAGCGATCGATGCGCTGTCCGCCGAAACGCGCAGGAATTTCGATGTAAAAATATTCTGCCGGGAATCTGACCTGAATGATACGCGCGTTTGCATCACCAATACATTGGATGAAGTGATCAACGACGATCATTTCAAAACGAGCGATATATATTATTTCCACTTTGGAATATTTAACGACATTCATCACGCCATGCATTCCGCCCGGCGCAATGCAAAAATGGCGATATATTTCCACAATGTGACGCAGCCGCAATTTTGCGCGCCTTCTGCGGAATGGTTGATTCATCAATCCTACCAGCAGATTGGGAATTTCCTGACCGCCGACAAGATATTCGCAGCATCGGATTTTTCGGCACGCCAGCTCGCTGGCTATGGCATGGACCTGGACATCGAGGTCGTTCCGCTGTTCGGGCCTAATCAGCCGTCGATCTCGCCGCATCTTAAAGCGATACCCGACGGCGATGATCCGATCAAACTTCTCTATTGCGGACGCTTCGCGTCGAGCAAAGGCGTCGATCAGTTACTTGAAGCGCTGATTAATGTGGACGGTCGCATTGCGCATCCGATCCATCTCACCTTGGCCGGCAAAAGACAGTTTTCCGAAAAGGGATATATCGAAAATCTAAAGCTGCTGGCTGCCAATCTCCCGAAGAACGTGAAGGTGAGCTTTGCGTTCGACCTGGACCGGGCTGACATACGGCAATTATATCTGACCTCCGATGCCTTCGTGCTGCCTTCTATGCATGAAGGTTTCGGTATGCCGGTCGTTGAGGCTTTGCTGTCGGGAACACCCGTCATTTGTTCGGATGCCGGAGCGTTGCGGGAGGTCGGCGGCGGTTTTAGCCTGACCCATGCTGCAGGCAATGTCGATCAACTGACGGAGGCGTTGGTTGGATTTTGCGACGCCATTCTGTCGCAGGAAGTCTTGTGCGACCTTGGCCGCCTCCCCATCGACGCTTGGCAGGAGTCAGTCGAGATACACGCCGCAACATATGAGCGGCACGCCTATATTGCGCGCATGAAAGTGCAATTTGCGCAACTGCTGGAGCCAACCGCCAGTTGGCGCGAAAGCACGCGAGCCAATCTCGCCCAGGTGCCCTCCATGGCATCTGGCGGAAGCAAGCCAAATGCTTGGGATTGCGCCGTGATGGCGACCCTTTACGCCAGCCGCTTCGGGTCCGCCCAACATAAGCGTTCAGAAGCGATGCGAGCATTGCTGAGATTGCCATTTGACCATGATCAGTCGGTGGAAGACGTCAATTATTGGCTGGCCGAGTGGGCGGAACTCGGGACAGAAAACCTGGTCTCTCATCTGACCAACACATCCGAGGTCCGACTTTCGCCTGCCCGGCTGCAATCAAGCGCCTTTTTCAAAGACGCCGTCAGATTGCATGTCGAAGATCAGTCTCCGCTTTCAGACGAAGAACCCTCCCAAGAAAGCGGCGCCATTGGAGTGGAGTTGCTGCTGCTGATGCAGGATAGGCAACTCAGCCCTTCTGAATATATTCGGACCGCCTATCGGCTCGCGTTAAAGCGTGATGCCGATGAAGAAGGGATGGGGCACTATCTCGACAAACTTCGTTCAACCGGCCCCGATCGCGCCTGGCTGGTTCCCGAGTTGCTGGATTCCGATGAGGCAAAATTGCTTTGGGGGACGGCGCGTCCGGACGTTGCGGCAGTTTAGCTGGGACCGGTTGAATGGCCCCTAGATTTCTGGACGCCTTGGGTCCTAATTTTGAGGACAGGAGACGACGATGGGGAATGCTAATTTCAGCGATGAGTTCAAGCGTGATGCGGTGGCCCAGATCACTGAGCGCGGGTATCCGGTAGCGGAGGTTTCTGAACGGCTCGGCGTCAGTCAGCATTCGCTGTACGCATGGAAGCGGCAACTGGCGACGGTGGTGTCTGGCGATGCCAGCAAGGATGCCGAGATCCGCCAGTTGAAGCGCGAACTGGCCCGGTTGACCGAGGAGCGCGACATCCTAAAAAAAGCCACCGCGTATTTCGCCAGGGATGCAAAGTGAGATACGCATTTGTTGCCGAGCATCGTGACCAGTTCCGGGTTCGGTCGATGTGTCGGTGCCTGCGCATCCAGCCCAGCGGTTTCTATGCCTGGCAGAAGAGCCCACTGAGCACGCGGGCCCGGGAAGATGTTCGGCAGACGAAGTTGATCCGGCAAGCCTGGAACGACAGCGGCAAAGTCTATGGCTACCGCAAGTTGCACGACGACCTACTGGATCAGGGCGAGACCTGCTGCCCGAACCGGGTTGCCCGATTGACCAGGTTGGCAGGTATCAAGGCGCAGATCGGCTACAAGCGTCGGCCGGGGAGCTATGGCGGCAAGCCATCCCTGGCGGTCAACAATACTCTGGACCGGCAGTTCGACGTCGCTGCCCCCGACAGGGCCTGGGTGACCGACATCACCTACATCCGCACCCTGGAGGGCTTTGCTTATCTGGCCGTTGTGATTGATCTCTATTCCCGCCGCGTGGTGGGCTGGTCGATGCAGAGCAGGCAGACCACCGATGCGGTGCTGCAGGCGCTGCACATGGCGGTATGGCGGCGCAAGCCGAAGCAGCGGGTGCTGATCCATTCGGATCAGGGCTCGCAGTTCACCAGCATGGACTGGGCTGCCTTCATCCGGGCTCACAATCTTGAGCATTCGATGAGCCGGCGCGGCAACTGCCATGACAACGCCGTCGCCGAGAGCTTCTTCTCCTCGCTCAAGCGAGAGCGTATCCGGCGCCGGACCTACAAAACACGCGAGGAAGCCCGGCAGGACGTGTTCGATTACATCGAGATGTTCTACAACCCGGTGCGCAAGCACGCCAGGAACGGAATGCTGTCACCCGCCCAGTTCGAACGGCAGCAGATTTTGAAAGCAGACGGCGTCTAGAAAACTAGGGGCTACTCAATCTATCATTTTCCGCGCAGGACGGATTCAAACATCTCTGGCGTTGAACCCTGCCAACCGTAGGCTCGCCGGGATGCGTCATATACAGCCTTCACAGCGGCCTTGATTGTTTTTTCGGAGCCGTCCGCCAGAATACAGGAATGCGTGACGCTGTCAATCGGCGTGCAAACGGGACCCCCTATCGGCGCGCAAAAGGGACCCCATTTCAAGATGGCGCAAGGTTGATCTGACGCGCTCTCCTGCGCTGCGCGCGGCGTAGGGAGGGCGTAGCCCGACCGAAGGCGCGCGCAGCGCAAAGCATCTTTTAATTGAGGGCCGATGGGGAGGATCAGCTCCGGTTTTTGAAGCGCCAGCTGTCATTGCCGGTCTCGACTATGTCGCAATGATGGGTGATGCGATCCAGGAGCGCGGTGGTCATCTTGGGATCACCGAACACGGTGGGCCACTCCCCGAAGGCGAGGTTGGTGGTGATGATGACACTGGTTTGCTCGTAGAGCTTGCTGATCAGATGGAACAGCAACTGGCCGCCCGATCGGGCGAACGGCAGATACCCCAGTTCATCGAGCACGATGAGATCGAGGCGGGATAGCTGGGCGGCGAGTGTGCCGCTTTTGCCGATCCTGGCCTCCTCTTCGAGACGGGTCACAAGATCAACGGTGTTGAAGTAGCGGCCCCGCGCACCCGAGCGCACGACATTAGCGGTGATGGCGATGGCCAGATGGGTCTTTCCGGTGCCTGTACCGCCGACCAGGACGATATTGCGCCGCGCGGGCAGGAACGCGCCGCTGTGCAATGAACGCACCAGTCCTTCGTTGATCGGGGTGCCCTCGAACCGGAAGGCGTCGATGTCCTTCACGATCGGCAGCCTCGCGGCCGCCATCCGGTATCGGATCGACGCGGCGTGGCGATGCGTCGCTTCCGCCCTCAGAAGATCGGTCAATATCTCCATCGTGGTGCGCTGGCGCTGAAGGCCGGTGGTGACCGCATCGTCGAACGCGCCTGCCATGCCTTTGAGCCCGAGCCCGCGCATGGCCTCGATCATGTCATGCCGCTGCATCGAAGGTCCTCAGCTGGTCGTAACGGGCACAGTCGGCGATCGGAGGATGGCGCAGCGCGCTGTCCTCGGAGGTGATGATCGTGAGTGGACGCGGCGGTTCCCGGCGTCGCGCCAGGATGTTCAGGATCAGGTCGTCGCTTGCCGTGCCCGTCGCCAGTGCCTCGCGCACCGCCGCTTCGACAGGCTCCAGGCCATCGGTCAACACAGCCGACAGCACACGGACGAACCGGCGATCAGCATCGTCGCCATTACCCAGCTTGCGGCGCAGGCGGGCAAGCGCCGGTGGCAGATCCCAGCCCTGGAAGGGGGCGCCGTTCCGCAGCGCGCCGGGCTTGCGGGCCAGCACCGGCAGATAATGCCAGGGATCATAGATCGTGCGGTTGCGCCCGAAGTAGCGAGGATGTTCGGCGACAACCTCCTCGCCGCAGCGAACGACGATACGATCGGCATAGGCGCGGACCTGCACAGTGCGCCGTGCCACCGTCGAGAGCACCGAGTAACGGTTGCGGTCGAAGCTGATCAGGCAGGTGCCCGTCACGGCATGCTCGCTCTCATTGAAGCCGTCGAACGGCCCCAGCATCGGCTGCAGCGCGGATCGTTCGATCTCCAGCACCTGCGCCACGGTCAGCTCTCCCTGTTCGGGATGGGCCTGCCGTTCCGCCCAGCGCCGACACTCGGCCTCCAGCCAGCCATTAAGCTCTTCGAGGCTGGCGAACCGCAGCCGGGGCTGGAAGAAGCGGCCACGGATCGTCTGCACCTGGTTCTCGACCTGGCCCTTCTCCCATCCCGCCGCAGGCGAGCAGGCCGTGGGCTCGACCATATAATGGTCGGTCATGATCAGGAACCGCCGGTTGAAGACTCGTTCCTTGCCGGTGAACACGCTCGTCACCGCCGTCTTCATATTATCGTAGATGCCGCGCTCCGGCACGCCGCCAAAGAAGGCAAAGCCGCGCGCATGCGCGTCGAACAGCATCTCCTGGCTCTCGCGAGGATAGGCTCGGACATAGACCCCGCGTGACGCGCACAGTCGCATATGCGCGACCTTCACCCGCATCGGCTTGCCGGCGATCTCGACATCCTCATGGCTCCAGTCGAACTGGTAGGCCTCGCCTGGCCTGAACATCAACGGGATAAAGGCGGTGACGCCATCGCCGGCATCCTTGCGCCGTTCGATCTTCCATCGCGCCGCGTAGCGCCGCACGGCATCGTAGGAACCCTCAAAGCCTTCGCGCACCAGCAGGTCATGGATCCGCGTCATCCGCAGCCGTTCACGCCTGCCGCGCACCTCGTTCTCTTCCAGCAGCGTGTTCAGACGATCCTGAAACGGACCGATCCTGGGCAGTGGCTGAATCTTGCGCTGATAGTCGAATGCGCCCTCCGGCGCTCGGATCGCCTTACGGATGACCTTCCGCGACACATGCAGATCCCGCGCGATCGCCTTGATCGCCTTGCCCCCGGCATACTCGCGCCGGATCCGAACAACTGTCTCCAAAACCAACATCCCGATCTCGCCGCCTGAAAATCCAGGCAGCTGTTTAAACCATCGAAATGAGGGGTCCCTTTTAGACGCCGATCACCCCGCTAACGGGGTCCTTTTTGCACGCCGATCCACAAAATGATGGACGGACATTGATGTTCTTTCATTTGTTGCCCGCCCACCATGGTCAATCGCCTACGGGATTCTCAATATTCCCGAACAGCTTGTGGCCAATTATTTTGCGAACCTCACCTTCCCAGCAGGACCAAACCCGCCGCTTCTCGCGGAAATAGTCGTTTTGGTCATATGTGCCTTCAACGCCACCGATGACATGGCTCAGGCAACGCTCGATATGATCTTTTGGAAGCAGCCGGGATTCATTTCTATCCATCATGGCGTTAGCTCCACTAGAGAAGGTCCGGCGCAGATCATGAAGTATCCAATGTTCGATGATCTTGCCCGCCTTCTCAGCTTCCAACTGCATATTCCTGCGCACACGCCGCTGGACCGATGAATAACCGGAAATCGGGCTGTCCGCCTTCGACGAAGTGGACGGGAACAAATACGCGCTGTTGGATGATCGCAGCCTGCGTTCGATAATCTGCCATGCGACAGGGCCCACTGAAAAACGGAAATCTACACCGGGCTTCATACGCGAAGCGGGCAGATCGAGACTATGTTGCTCCGTATTCACTTCCGCTCGTGCCAGATGGAGAGCCTCGCAGCGACGCATGCCAGTTAACAGCGTCAGCAAATATGCATCGCGCCAGATCGGAGGTTCCTTCATGACTGCCATCGCGAACCACTTCACCTCTTCGTTGGTGAAGTGCCGCTTCCGTTCGGCCCTCTCGCCCACTATCAGGTTTTCCGCAGGGTTCGCTTTGACGCCTGTCTTCCGCGCCGTTCGTTTTGCCCAACTGAAAAAAGCTCTGATGTGCCGGACTGCTGCGTCCGCCTTCGCATAAAGGCCATCATCACGCACTTCATCGATCAAGTCGGCAAGTTCGTCTTCTCCGATGTCGCAGACGGAACGATTCCCGATCGCATCCTGAAACACGTTGCGCCATGATACCTGCTTTGCAGCCAGCGTGTTGGGCTTGTTCACCTTCTTACGTCCGTGGAAGTTGGTCCCGGTGGTCAAAGCGGTGATCCACATGTCCCATGCTTCCTGACATGTCATCGCTTTAACGGGCTCAGAAACAGGTGCCAGCAGGGTGCCTGCTTCCTTCCTCTGTTGCAGGTCTGCCGCGCGTCGACGCGCATCATTCAGCCCAACGGCCGGAAACTTGCCTATTGTGATCGTCGTTGGTTTCGGCGTCCGCATTTGGACGATCCATGTTTTACTGGACGCTGACACTTTAAGGAAAAGCGCATTGCCCGTCGGGTCGCGAAGCCGTTCTGGTTTCCCGCCTTCGCCGCCATAGCCATAAGCCAGCAGAGCTTTGTGATTCCATGCTTTCAACATCATATGTCCCATCATTCGCCTGATGGGAGCCAGCTTACGAAACGCCGTGAGCCGTTTTCATTATTCACGTGCATCGCTTGCGGCCGTTGCCTCGGATTTCTCCAAGTAGCCGCCGCTGTATGCCAGAATGTATGCTACGCTCAAAGTTTCTCGCTACCGGCTCCATGGAGCGGCGAGAAACCGTTGATTTTCTTGGATTTTCTGGTGCCGCTTACGTGACTCGAACACGTGACCCCATCATTACGAATGATGTGCTCTACCAACTGAGCTAAAGCGGCGTCGGGGCGGGCAGATAACAGCGGACGGGACGAAGGACAAGCAGACATTTCCCGCCGCAGAGCCTTTTTTCCGACCCTGGCGCAACCGCCTCGTCCGGTCCCGATCACGCCAGCCCTGTTTACACGAAATTTACCATCCCATGCCACTGTCGAGTCCCGGAATAGTATTTTGACCTGAAAGTAGGACGATCGGATGGACACGCTGCGGGGGCACGACGCCGCCAATGACGAGGACGATTTCGACTATGCCGGCGACGCGCTGATCGAAACGCCGCCCGCCGTCATATCCGACGAGCGGCGTATGCAGGTGCGCGCCTATAATTATTGGGCGTCGCTGCTGGGCGATCGCACCCTGCCCTCGATCGAGGACCTCAATCCCGACCAGCTTGAGGATTTCGGCCCGCATGCGGTGCTGCTCGACTTCAGCGTCGGCCTCGACAATCCCGCCATCGTCTATCTAGGCACCGCGCTGCGCCAGGAATGCGAGATCGAGGGCACGATCGACTACATCGATGACGTCCCGGCCCGCTCGCTGCTGTCGCGCCTGACAGACCATTATCTGCAGATCATCGCCAATGCCGCGCCGATCGGCTTCGAAGCCGAATTCGTCAATCAGCGCGGCGCGGAGATCATGTATCGCGGTATATTGATGCCCTTCTCCTCCGATGACGAGACGATCGACTTCGTGTTCGGCGTCATCAACTGGAAGGAACTGGCCAGCCGCAGCCTGTCCGACGCGCTGGAACTGGAGGTCGATGAGGCGATGCGCAGCGCACCTGCCGCGCGCGATGCCACCCCCATCTGGGCCGACGGGCCGGCTGCCGACCAGCAGAGCAACAGCCTGGCGTTCGACATCGAAGAGGATGAGGACGACGCACTCGACCTGGCCGGCATGGAATGCCCGACCGAGGATGCGCCGCTCGCCGACTGGCTGGCGCTCGCCCGCGACGGCGCCGCGCGCGTGCGCATCAGCGAAGCACGCAGCCATGCCGCTCTCTATCGCGCCGTCAGCCTGTCCTACGACTTCGCCCAGGTCGCGCAGGTCCGCCCCGACGACTATGCCGAACTGCTGCATGATTATGGCATCAAGGCGCAGGCACGCAGCCCCATGACCGCCGTCATCAAGCTGGTCTTCGGCGCTACCTACGACAAGACGCGCATCACCGAATATGCTACCGCGCTCGATCATGCGCTGGCGGCCCGGCTCAGCGTCGGATCGCTCGCCGCCTATCTCTCCGCCTATGCCGGGGGCCTCAAGGCCCTGGTCCGTGACGAGCGCGCGCTCCGTCGGTCGCACAAGCCGGCCAAGCCCGATCGCCGCAGGATCGCGCGCGATGCGGTCAAGGCGGCCGCGGCGCTCGATCCGGTGGCGGTCGCCACCGATGCGGACGGCCTGGCCGTCGTCATCGCCCGACGCGAAGCCGACGGGACGCTGGCGATCGTCGCCGCCCTTCCGGAGGATAGCGACCTCAACCAGCGGGTAATCAGCGCCGTCGCGCGCTGACACGCGGCATCTCCCGCTGTGGCACCTCCAGCATCCATGGTAAAATGCCGCAAATGGCGTCGCATCGACGCTCGACATGCGGCGCTGGCTGGTCGATAGTCGCCTCGATGGCAGGTCCCGCGGGCTTCGCGCGGGCCTTATTGCGCTGCATCATTTAATTTCAAGAATCAGAAATTTTATTTCTCGCGAGGGTTGAGCCGCCTCCCTGCCGGGCGCATATAGGCGCCCTGAAAGCCGAGGAGTCGTATGGCGGCGATCCAGCGTCTCCTCCTTCATGATCGAAGCGGATCTAACCGCGTTGAGAGGTGAGCGAATGACGGCGCTGGCGGAAGCGAAGAACAAGGAAGTCGACAACAGCATCCGCGAGGCGCTGGAAGGCGCACTCAGCCGGGGCGCCCTGCCGGGCGAGAGCGAGGGATTTGACGCAGCCGCGCTGGCCGCCGCCGCCGCTTTCCTGGGACGCGCAGCCAATGGCCGCAAGCCGGGACAGGCGGCGATCCTGGTCGAAACGTTGGGCGAAGGGGCCAATGGCCGCTTCATGCGCCTGGCCATCGTCAATGACGACATGCCCTTCCTTGTTGATTCCATCGCCAATGCGCTGGCCGCAGCCGACATCACCATCCACCGCCTCTTCCATCCCGTGCTGTCGGTGACGCGCGACGGGAATGGCGCCCTCTCCGCCATATTGGATGACGACACGCCCGGTGCGCGACGCGAATCCATGATCTATGTCGAAACCGATCGCGCCGACGCGAAGGCGCGCCGCGCGCTTGAAAAGGCTCTGCAGGAAACCTTGGCCGATGTGCGGGCCGCCGTGGCGGACTGGCCCAAGATGCAGGCAGCCATGGGCGCCGACGCGGACGCCGTGCCCGACGAGGAAGGCGCGGCCTTGCTGCGCTGGTTCCTGGCGCGTCATTTCACCCAGACCGGCCATGAGATCGTCAAGCGCGACGGCAGCAGCAGCGCGCCGCTCGGCATCTGCACCCGCCACGACAAGCCGCTGATCGCTCCCGCCTCGCTGGAAGCCGCCTTCGCCTGGTTCGAGGAAGGCAAGCGCACGCCGCTCATCATCAAGTCCAGCCGCATCTCGCGCGTCCATCGCCTGGTGCTTCTCGACCTCGTCATCGTGCCCGTGCGCGAAGGCAAGGAGGTCAAGGCGCTGTCCATCCACGCCGGCATGTGGACCAGCTCCGGCCTGTCGGCGACCCCCGACAAGGTGCCGCTGCTGCGCTCGGCGCTCTCGACCCTGATGGACAAGTTCGGCTTCGATCCAGTCGGCCATGCCGGCAAGACGCTGGCTCATGCACTGACTGCCCTGCCGCACGACATCACCATCGGCTTCGACCGCGACACGCTGGAGCGGCTGGCGCTGACCTTCATGTCGCTGACCGACCGGCCACGCCCGAAGCTGGCGCTCGCCACCAGCGCACTGGCCCGCCATCTCTATGCCTTCGTGTGGCTGCCGCGCGACGAGTTGTCGACCGCCCGCCGCGTTGCGGTGCAGGATATGCTGGCGAAGGCGGCGAACGGCCCCGTGTTGAGCTGGTCGATCGCGCTCGAAGAAGGCGGTCTTGCGCTGCTCCGCATCACGCTTGACCTGCGCGAAGGCGGCGTGGTGCCCGATGACGCCGTGCTCGACCGCCAGCTCAAGCAGATGGTGCGCGGCTGGGTGCCAGCCGTCGAGGAGGCGCTTGCCGAAAACGAGGAAGGCGGTCGCGCCGCCGCCTTGGCCCAGCGCTTCGCGCCCGGTTTTCCGCTCGCCTATCGCAACGGCGCCGGCCCGGCCGAGGCTGCCATCGACATCCGCCTGCTCCACGGCCTGTCGGGTGAAGGCGACAAGTCGATCCGCATCTACCGCAATCCGGAAGACAGCAGCGAACGGCTGCGGCTCAAACTCTACAGCAGCCATACCGTCGCCCTGTCCGAAGTCGTCCCGGTGTTCGAGAATTTCGGCTTCCGCGTGATCGAGGAAATGACAACCGCGATCGACGGCGGCACGCTCGGCCATGTCCAGCGTTTCGTGCTGGAACTGCCCGCGGGTGGCGATGCGCAGGCCGTCATCGTCCGCGCCGACGTCGTGACCGAAGCGATCGCCCAGGTGCTCGAAGGCCGGGCGGAAAATGACCGGTTCAACGAACTGATCGTCACAGCCGGCCTGTCGCCGAGATCGGTCGTGTTGTTCCGTGCGCTCTATCGCTATCTGCGCCAGACCGGCGTCGCCTATGGCATGGCGACCTTCGCCGAAACGCTGCGCAAGGCGCAGGGCGTGACCGCCAACCTCATCATCCTGTTCGAGGCGTTGCACGATCCGGCGGCGCAGGATGGCGCGGCCGACCGCATCGCCCATGCCCAGGCGGAAATCGAGGCGGGCCTGGAACAGGTCACGGCGATTGACGAAGACCGCGTGCTGCGTCTGCTGCGCGCCGTCATCACCGCCACGCTGCGGACCAACTTTTACGCGCCCGCCGCGCAGGAAGCGCTGGCGTTCAAGCTGGATAGCGCGCTGGTCCCCGGCCTGCCCGCGCCGCTCCCCTGGCGCGAAATCTGGGTCTATTCCCCCCGCGTGGAGGGCATCCATCTGCGCGCCGGTCCAGTGGCCCGCGGCGGGCTGCGCTGGTCCGACCGGCGCGACGATTTCCGCACCGAAATCCTGGGCCTGATGAAGGCGCAGCGGGTGAAGAACGCCGTTATCGTGCCGACTGGCGCGAAGGGCGGTTTCTATCCCAAGCAATTACCAAGCCCCCTGGTCGATCGCGACGCCTGGCTGGCGGAAGGCACCGAAAGCTATCGCATCTTCATCCGGTCCTTGCTGTCGATCACCGACAATATCGTGAAGAACAAGGTGAAGCATCCGGCCCAGGTCGTCATCCATGATGGCGACGATCCCTATTTTGTCGTCGCCGCGGACAAGGGCACCGCAACCTTCTCCGATGTCGCCAACGCGATCGCGCTGGACCGCGATTTCTGGCTGGGCGATGCTTTCGCCAGCGGCGGCTCCAACGGCTATGATCATAAAGCGATGGGCATCACCGCGCGCGGCGCCTGGATCAGCGTGCAGCGCCACTTCGCCGAAATGGGCGTCGATGTGCAGAGCGAGCCGGTCAGCGTCGTGGGTTGCGGCGACATGTCGGGCGACGTGTTCGGCAATGGCATGCTGCTGTCGAAGGCCATCAAACTGGTCGCCGCCTTCGACCATCGCCACATCTTCTTCGATCCCACGCCCGATCCGGCGAAGAGCTGGGAAGAACGTAACCGTATGTTCGCCCTGCCCCGCTCCAGCTGGGAGGATTATGATAAAAAGCTTATTTCCAAGGGCGGCGGCGTCTTCTCGCGCAGTCTCAAGCGGATCGCGCTGACGCCCGAAATGCAGGCGGTCCTGGACGTCACCGACAAGGAAATGGAACCGGCCGCGCTGATATCCGCCATCCTCAAGGCGCCGGCGGACCTGCTCTGGTTCGGCGGCATCGGCACCTATGTGAAGGCAGCAGCGCAAAGCCATGGCGATGTCGGCGATCCCGCCAACGACCGCCTGCGCATCAACGCCGAACAACTACGCGTCAAGGTGGTGGGCGAAGGCGCCAACCTCGGCACGACGCAGGCCGGCCGCATCGCCTTCTCGCTGCATGGCGGGCGGATCAACACCGACTTCATCGACAATAGCGCTGGCGTCGACTGTTCGGACAACGAAGTGAACATCAAGATCGCGCTCAACAAGGAAATGATCGAGGGCCGCCTGCCCTTCGAGAAGCGCAACGCGCTGCTCGAAAGCATGACCGACGCAGTGGGCGACATCGTGCTGGAGGATAACCGCCTCCAGGCGCTGGGCCTCTCCATCGCCGAAGCCGGCGGCGCGGCCGACCTGGCTTCCTATGTCCGCCTGATCGAAACATTCGAGGAAACCGGACGGCTCGACCGCCAGGTCGAAGGGCTGGCCGCCAACGACCAGTTGCTGCGCCGCGGACAGGACGGCCAGGGGCTGACCCGGCCCGAACTGGCCGTGCTGCTCTCGACCGCCAAGCTGGCGCTGCAGGATGCGATCGAGCATGGCGACCTCGCCACCGACGACAGCATGACCGGCGAACTGATGGCCGCCTTCCCCGCCGCGATGCAGAAGAAGGAAGCGGACGCCATCGCCGCCCATGCGCTGCGCAAGGAGATCATCGCCACCAAGGTCGCCAACCGCATCGTCAATCGCCTCGGCCTCATCCATCCGTTCGAACTGGCGGAGGAGGAAGGCTGCTCGATGGCCGACCTTGCCAGCGCCTTCCTGATCGCCGAACGGCTCTATGATATTCGCGCGCTCTGGGCGGATATCGACGCGGCGGACATGGCCGAAGGCGCCCGCCTTGCCCTGTTCAGTGACATCGCCAGCGGCATGCGCGCGCAGATCGCGGACATATTGCGCGCCCTGCCTGCCGGGACGCTGCCCAGCGAAGGGCATGACCGCCTGTCCAAGGGCGTCGGCACCCTGGCTGCCCAGGTCGACGACCTGTTGACCAGCGAGGCGCAACGCCGCACCGCTGCCGTCACCGACCGGCTGCTCGGCCTTGGCGCGCCCGAAACCCTGGCGCTGCGCACGGCGGGTCTGTTCAAGCTCGACGGCGCGGTCGGCATCGCCGCCCTTGCCGCGCGCATGGGCGTGGACGAAGTCGCGCTCACCCGCGCCTTCACCCATCTGGGCGAAGCGGTCGGCATCGACTGGGTCCAGTCCGCCGCCGCGCGCATGGAACCGACCGATCCGTGGGAACGACTGCTCATTTCCGGCGTCGCCCGCGACATGCAGCAGGTCCGGCTCGATTTCCTCGCGCACGGAAAGGGCAAGGACATCCCCATTCATGTCGAGGACTGGCTACAGGCCAAGGGCGCGCGCATCCGTCAATTCCGCACCCTGGTCCAGCGCGCAAAGGCCGCCGCAACGCCCAATGTCGCGATGCTCGCCGAAATAGCGGGCCAGGCGCGTGGCCTGCTGGGGCGGTAAAAAACGGGCGTGTTCCGGCGAAGGCCGGAACCCAGTCCCACCGTCTGATCTGGGTTCCCGCCTGCGCGGGAACACGGGATGCTTTAGCCGCCTACAGAAAGGGCGTCATTCTCGCGAAAAGAATGACGCCCTTTCTGTGTCGCGCGAATGCAACCCTTATTGCGGCGCGTCCGTCGCCGGTTCGGCGGCGTCATCGTCCCCATAAGGATCGGGCAGCACCACCTTGGGCGCGTCCTTCTTGCCCGGCGTGGGGATGGCGTCGCCGTAGATGGGGATGACCGGTTCGGCCGATACCCGCCCATGCAGCGCGTCGATCTCCGCCTGCCGCTGCTTCAGATACAGCGTCTTGTAGACGGTGTAGGGATCATCCTCTTTCCGGATCGCCGTGATCGTCTCGTCGAACGCGGCGCGCTCGCCCAGTTGGTTCAGGATCGTCGCGGGAATGACATAGGCCGGCTTGAAGAATTTGCCGCCCAAGGCGAAGGGCAGGATCATCTTGTCCGCGGTGTCGCCGATGATATCGCGCAGCGTGGTCGGCCCGACGATCGGCAGATACATATAAGGCCCTGGCCCCACCCCATAAAAGCCCAGCGTATTGGCGATGCCATTGTCGCGATGGGGCAGGTTGAACGGCTTGCGCTTTGCAACATCGAACAGGCCGACGAAGCCCAGCGTCGTATTGACGCCGAAACGCCCCGCCGTCTCGAACGCCTTGCCCGGCTTGAATTGCAGCAGATAAGCCGCCGCCACGACCGGTTCACCCAGGTTCGAGAAGAAGTTGCGCAACCCCTTGCGGACCGGGCGCGGCAGGCCCTTGTTATAGGCCTTCGCCACCGGCTCAACCACCGCCTTGTCGACCGACTGCACCGCCTCGAAACTCTTGGCGTTAAGCTGCTCCAGCGGATCGCCCTTGGGCGCGCCCTTGTCGCCGGTCACGACGATATCCTGCGCCGCGTCGCCCTGCGGATCAGGTGGTGCGGCGAGCGCCTGGGCCGCGGGCGCCGGATCGGCGGGCGGAACGGACGGCGCGGCATCCTGCGACCCGGCTGCGACTTCCGCGGCCACAGCGAGTTGCGGCGCGGCGGCTTCCGCCTGCGTCCCGATCATCATCATTCCCGCAGCAACGGCCGGCAATAGCATATTCATGTCCTAGCAGCGGCCACACGCTCTCCCCCGCGCAGCCGTCAAGAGCCGTGACGTCCCGGACATGTTTAATCCGTGTTACATCAGGCATATGGTGCGGCTAGAGGTGGTGGCCATGATCGTCAATAGCAAGGCCATGCCCTAGACCGGTCTGAAGAGGCCGCTCACCGCAGTCGATCGGCCACCCTATACATTTTGATACAAAATTCCTGCTGCGACTCGTTTGCAACTGCGAGTCGTTCTCGTTATGCGAGGGGCAGTATATCGCAGGAACAATCCTACCCCATGCATGGAACCACCCGTATCCAGTCGCCCAGAAAGAAGAGCGCCAAAGCCTTCTGGATGAAGCAGCTCCATACCTGGCATTGGGTCAGTTCCGCCGTCAGCCTGATCGGCCTGCTGCTCTTTGCCTTTACCGGCATCACGCTGAACCATGCCGCCGATGTCGAGGCATCGCCCCGGACCATCGAGAAAAGCGCCACCCTGCCCGCCGACCTGCTGACACAGGTCGCGGCCGACGACGCGCCCGACGTGAAAAAGCCCCTGCCCGCGCCCGTCGCCGCCTGGGTCCAACAATCCGTGGGACAGGCAGGCGCCGGCAATGCCGAATGGTCGGCCGATGAAATCTATCTGCCCCTGCCCCGTCCCGGCGGCGACGGCTGGGTATCGATCGACCGGCATAGCGGCGCCGTCACCAGCGAAAGCACCAGTCGCGGCTGGATCAGCTATCTGAACGATCTGCACAAGGGGCGCAATGCGGGCAGCGTGTGGAAATGGTTCATCGATATCTTCTCGATCGCCTGTTTCGTCTTCGCGCTGACCGGGCTGGTGCTGCTTCAGCTTCACGCCAAGAAGCGGCCCAGCACCTGGCCGCTGGTTGCGATCGGCCTTGCGCTTCCGGCGCTACTCGCCATCATCTTCATCCATTAAAGGGGACCAACCATGCAGATCAGCCATCGTCTGGCTCTGACCGGCGCGGCGGCGCTCGGCGCGGCCGGAACCGCGGCTGCGCCCGCCATCGCGCAGACGCTCAATCTCAGCGTCAATATCCCGCGCCTGTCGGTCGCCGAATATCATCGTCCCTATGTCGCCATCTGGATCGAGAAAGAGGGTGCCGCCCCCCGCACCCTGTCGGTCTGGTATGATGTCGACAAGGCGAAAGGCGAAGGCACCAAATGGCTGCGCGACGTGCGCCAGTGGTGGCGCGCATCGGGCCGGTCGCTCAGCTTCCCGGCCGACGGTGTTTCCGGCGCGACGCGCGCGCCGGGCGAACAGAAGATCGCCTTCACCGCCGGCAAGGGGCCGCTGGGCGCGCTCGGGCCCGGCAACTACACGCTGATCGTGGAGGCGGCGCGCGAAGTGGGCGGACGCGAAGTGTTGCGCCTGCCCTTCGCCTGGCCACCCAAGCCCGGCGCGACCGTCAAGGTGCAGGGCAGCAGCGAACTGGGCGCTATCGCCCTCACTTTCGGCAAATAACAGGGATTAAACCATGAAAAGCAGATTTCTCATCGCGGGCGCGCTCGCTGTCCTGATGGTCTCCGGCGCGGCACAGGCGCATCGTCAGTGGATGCTCCCCTCCTCCACCACCCTGTCAGGCACCGATAGCTGGGTGACGGTCGACGCCGCCGTGTCCAACGACCTTTTCTATTTCGAACATTTCCCGATGCAGACCGACAATATCGTCGTGACCGAGCCTGACGGCGCGACGGGCAAGATCGAGAATGCGGCCAAGGGCCGTTATCGCTCCACCTTCGACGTGCATCTGACCAAGCCCGGCACCTATCGCATCGCCAGCGTCTCGACCGGCGTGATGGGCAGCTATATGCTGAACGGCAAGCAGGAACGCCTGCCCCGCGGCACGACCAAGGACAAGCTGGCCACCGCCATCCCCGCTGGCGCGACCGACGTGCAGACGGCCGAAATGTCGAACCGCAACGAGATTTTCGTAACGCTGGGCGCGCCCAGCACCACCATCTTCAAGCCGACTGGCAGCGGCATCGAACTGGTCCCCGTCACCCATCCCAATGACCTGGTGTCGGGCGAAGCCGCGACCTTCCAGTTCTTGCTCGACGGCAAGCCTGCGTCGGACCTGAAGGTCACGGTCATCCCCGGCGGCATTCGTTACCGGGATGCGCTGGGCCAGATCGACCTGACCACCGACAAGGACGGCAAGGTCGCCGTCACCTGGCCGCAGCCGGGCCTCTACTGGCTGAACGCCAGCATCGGCGGCGGCCGTGAAGGCGGTCCGGGTGGTACGGGCGGCGAAGGTGGCGCGGGTGGGGCAGGCGCGCCGCCAGCGCCCCGTCCGCAGGCGCCCGCAGGCCCGCCGCAGCGGCGCGCCGCCTATATCACCACATTGGAAGTGCTGGCGCCCTGAACCCGGCCAATCCCCACGGTATCCGCATCGCGATAGCGCCCGGCCTGTCGCCTGACCATTTTGTCGGGCGACAGCGCAGGGGCGCTATCGTCCCATATGGTGGACCCACCATGGGGACGAGCTGGTCGGCGCAAGTCGTCGATCCGCCCGCGCGCTGCGAAAGCGCCATCGAAGCGGTGCTGGCGCGCGTCATCGACCAGATGAGCAATTGGGAAACGGATTCCGCGATCAGTCGCTTCAACCGCTTGGCCGTGGGCGAATGGATGCGGCTCCCCGCCGACATGCTGACGGTGTTGCGCGCCGGGCTGGACATGGCCCGCCGCTCCGGCGGCGCCTTCGATCCCGCGATCGGTCGGCTGGTGGACCGATGGGGTTTCGGCCCCGGCCTCCAGCCCGCGACGTCAGCTACCGTTCCCGCTCCTTGGACGAGCATCGAAGTCGAAGACGATCGCGCCCGCCGACTTGCCGACGTCGCGCTCGACTTTTCCGGCATTGCCAAGGGCTTCGCGGTCGATGCAGCCGCAGCGCAGTTGCGCGCCATGGGCGTCGCCAATTTCCTGATCGAGATCGGCGGGGAGCTGCGCGGCAAGGGCGTCAAGCCCGATATTCAGCCTTGGTGGGTCGATGTCGAAGCGCCGCCCGACCTGGCCGTCCCCAAGCTGCGCATCGCGCTGTGCAGCCTGTCGGTCGCGACTTCGGGCGACTATCGCCGCTTCCGCATCGAGGATGGCGCGCGCCTGTCCCACAGTATCGATCCCGCGACCGGCGCCCCGATCGCGGCCGGCGTCGCCTCCGTCACCGTGCTGCACGACAGCGCCATGCTGGCCGATGCCTGGGCCACCGCCATCACCGTGATGGGGCCGGATCGGGGCATGGCGCTGGCCACCCGCCACGATCTCGCCGCCCGGCTGGTGCTGCGCACGGATGGTGGCGCGCAGGAATATATGACCCCCGCGCTGGCTGCGATGCTGGCGTGACCGGGGCCGGAAATGCGGCCTTGCCGGACAAGGCGCAGCTGATTTTGCCGGCCCCGGCCCCGGCCGCGGGCGCCGGAATTTCCGGAACTTCATGCATATCGCGCATGGCGAATTTTTCGCGCGACTTTGCCGCCAGCGGGTGCCGGCTGGCGGCTGAGGGGCGTTGACGATGGGAAGGAGCCGCCCGAAGCCATAGCGGAATCGGGCGATGTAGGACAGAGACGGGTGGCAGGATCGGGTGGTTAGCGGACTGTCTGCTTTCCTCCGTCATCCCAGAGGGATATGGCCGAAAAAGGCCGTTCCCCGTCAGGCGTCGGCCCAGCGGCGCAGGAGGTTGTGATAGACGCCGGTCAGGCGGATGACCTCGTCATGATCCTGCCCCATGGCCGCTGCCACGCCCTGGACGCTGCGGTCGAGGTCGAACAGCATCTGCCGGGCGCCATCGTCCCGCACCATCGACTGGAGCCAGAAGAAGCTCGCCACGCGCCGTCCGCGCGTCACCGGCTCGACCCGGTGCAGCGAGGAAGAAGGATAGAGCACCGCATGGCCGGCGGAGAGCTTCACCTGCTGCACCCCGAATTGCGTCTCGATCGTCAGTTCGCCGCCATCATAGGCGTCGGGTTCTTCCAGAAAGACGGTGATCGACAGGTCGGAGCGCACGCGAAAACCCGTCCCCGCCTGGATGCGCACAGCATTGTCGACATGCACGCCGAACTTCTGCCCGCCGGCATAGCTGTTGAACAAGGGCGGGAATATCTTGAGCGGCAGCGCGGCGGCGATGAACAGCGGCGACCGGCCAAGCGCATCCAGCACCATCTGCCCCGCCTGCCGGGCCGCGTCGCAGTCTTCGGGCAATTGCAGGTTGCGCTTGGCCAGCGCCGATTGATGGCCGGAGGTGATGTTGCCATCCACCCAGTCCGCAGCATCGACGACGGCGCGAATGGCGGCGACGCCGGCGGCATCGATCAGGTCGGGTATGGCAATCAGCATGGAAAAGCGTGTCCGTCAGGCGGCATCGGTGCGCAGGATGAAGGGGATTTCGACCACGCCCCGCACGCGGACCGGCTGTCCGCCGCGGATGGTGGGCTTCCAGCGCCAGCCCTTGACCGCATCCCTGGCGGCATTGTCGAGCCGGGCGAAACCGCTGCTCTGGCTGACGGCGATGCTTTCGACGCCGCCATCCACGGCGAGCGTGATCGTCAGCACCACGGTCCCCTGCTCATGTTTGCGGCGGCTGTCGATCGGATAGCGCGGCGGCTTGCCCGCAACCATCTGCGTGCCGAGGTCGCCGCCCTGCACCATGCTGGGCGGCGCAGGCGGCGCGGTGACGGGTGCGGGCGGTCCCGGCACGGCCACGGTGACAGGTACGGGCGTCGGCGCCGGAACCGGCTCGGGTGATGTCTGGATCTGCACCGGCGGCACCGGCGTCTGCACGATCGGCGGCGGCGCGACCACTTGCGGCGCGGAAGGCGGCGGCGGTGGGGTTTCCGCTGCGGGCGGCGGCGGGGGCGGCGGCGACAGGTTCACCACGGTCAGCTTGGCGATTTCCGCCCGTTGCACATGGTTACGCACCTGGATCAGGGCGCCGATCAACAGCGCGTGGACGACAAGGATGGCCGCAATGGCGGAGATATTGGGGCGGGATCGCGCGCCATAGCGATCGTCCGGCGATGTCGCCCACGATTCGAACGACCTGGACGCAACCGAAGCGGACGCGTTCGCCTGCTCCGAAACCGCATCATAATCGTCGATTGGCTGGCTCGCCGCCTGCAACATGACAGTGTCTTCCCTTGCGTGACCCCGTAGCGTTTGCCGATAGCCTGTAGACTAATGCGAATCAATTGCGATGTTTGCAGAGAAACATGGAGAAAGAATGAGACGGGCGGCCACCCGGAGCGCATGGGCCTTTGCGGTGGGATAAATCGCCGCCCGTCCTGCGTCCCCGGCCGCATCGGACCGGGGAAAGGGCGGACATCAGAACTGATAGTTCAGGCTGAACACGGCCGACCGCGTCGGCGCAGGCTGCGCCCAGCTTCCGCCAATCGCATTGCGCACCGTCGTCACATATTTCTCGTTGGTGAAGTTCTGGACGTTGACCTGCGCCTTGAGGTTCGGGGTGATCGGATAGTTCACCATCAGACGATGGATGGTGTAGCTCGGCACATGATAGCCGACATAGGTGCCCGCCGTAAGCTGGGCCAGCGTCGGCTGGTTCAGCAAGAACCTGCCCTGATAAGTGAGGCCATATCCCAGTTCGAGGCCGAAGGCGAAGCGATAGGTGGTGAACAGGCTGCCCGAATGTTTGGGCGTGTTGGTCAGCGCATAGCCGGCCGTCGGATCGGGAAAGGCCGGGCTGTTGGCGCAGGTGCCGGCCGCCGGGTCCGTGGCCCCAGGATGGGCGAGGCAGTAATCCGAAACGCCCTGTTTGATCTTCGATTTCAGATACATGTAATTGGCAGAAATCGTCCAGTTGCCGGTGATATTGCCCGACGCGCCGAAGGAAATCCCCTCGACCCGCTGATGCCCGTCGGTCGCCTGGTCCGGCAGGGTCGGATCGCCCGAGACGACCTTGATCTGGTCGCGATCGTTGCGGAAGGCGGCGAGGGTCAGCAGCAGCTTCCTGTCGAACAGGTCGGCCTTGGCGCCGACTTCGTAATTTTTCGTGGTTTCCGGCTTCACGAAACAGGTGCCGCTGCCGCCCGCCGCATTGGCCACGGTGCAGGTGCCGTCGACCGAGGCTTTCGAAGGCAGCTTGCTGTTGCCATAGGCGACATAGAGGCTGGTGTCGGGCGTCGGTTTCACCACCGCGCCGATGCGATAGGAGAAGAGATTGTCGTCGGTGCGCGGCGGGTTGGTCACGCTGGTCAACTGGCCGAGCGTCGCGTCGACCGCGGTGCTGTAGGCGAAGCTGCGGCTGAGACCCTTCACATTTTCATAACGCAGACCGCCGTTGATCTCGAAAAAGTCGCTGAACTTGATCGTGTCGAACAGATAGGCGGCATAGCTGGTCTGTTCGCCGAGCGACCGGGCCGAGCGGATGAAGTTGATGGGACCATTATAGTCGTTGTTGCCATAGGTGTATCCCGCCGGACCCTGGACGATGTCGCCGGGGTTGGCGATGCTGACCAACGGGAAGAGCGGGGTCGAGCCATCGGCGTTGCGGGGAAGCGCGCCCTGCTCCTGCCGATATTGTTCCCACATCGCCGACGCGCCGAGCACCAGCGTGTGGCCGATCCCGCCGGTGTCGAAATCGGCGCTGAGGTCGATTTGGTTATAGGCGGTGGTGTTGTTGATGAAACGCTGTACGCCGCGGCCGCCGGTGGGCAGATAATAGCCGGCCGGTACGGTGAAATTCGCACCGTTGACGGTGGTGGTGCAGGCCGCGCCGATCCCTGTGTTGACGTCTGGCGGCTGAAGCCCCGTGGAGGCGAGGCAGAAGGTGCCGTTGGGCTGGCTGGTGATCGTGTTCTGGCGAATATGTTCGTAACGGGTCAGGTTGCGAATCTTCACCATGTCGCTGAACGCATGGCTGAAGATGGCCTGGAGCGAGCGCGTCCTGCTGTTCTGTTGGTCCAGATTGGCGAAGCCATAATAGCCCGACCGGTCGAATTCCTTCAGGAAGCCGCCCTCGCGCGGATAATAGCGCACGCCATATTGGGGCATGGCGTCGTCGTGCAGATATTCGCCTTGCAGCGTCAGGCTGGTGGGGCCGTCGATGCCGATGGTGAGCGCGGGGGCAAAGCCGTAGCGCTCGTAATTTTCGACGTCGCGGCCGGGCACGTCATTCTTGTGATAGACGGCGTTGAGGCGCACCGCGATCAGGTCGTTGACGCGCTGGTTGGCGTCGATCGTGGCGCGGTAATAATTGTCGGTGCCGATGCCCGCGTTCAGGATCGTCTGGTCGTCAGCCAGCGGCCGCTTGGTGACGAGGTTGATCGTGCCGGCGACCGAGCCGCCGCCGTTCATCACCGAATTGGCGCCGTTGGTGACCTCGACCTGCTCGATATTATAGACTTCGTTGCGGTTGAGGAAGGCGCCAGACCGCACGCCATCGACGGTCACGTCGTTCTTCGCGTCCTGGCCGCGCAGGATGATGCGGTCGCCATAGCCGAAGCCGCCCTCGCCCGCGCCGAAGGTGATGCCGGGCACGGTGGACAGGACGTCGCGCAGGGTGAGCAGATTCTGCTGCTGGATGGTTTCCTTGCCGATGACGGTGATGGTCTGCGGCGTGTCGAGCAGGGGCCGGGTATATTTGGGCGATTCCGCCTTTTCCACCTTGATCGCCGATTCATCGATCGCAGTGTCGGTGACGGTCATGCCGCCCAGCCGCGGCCCCTTTTCAGCTTCCTGCGCGCTCGCGGTCGTCGCAAAGGCCATTGCGCCGACGCAGCTCAGCGCCAGAAAGGACGTTATATTCCCGGACTTCGGCATGTTCGCAGATCCCCCTTTGATTGTTGGGGAACTGCTATTGAGAGTCTTTCTCAGAGTCAACGCTATTGAGAATAATTCTTATCGTTGTCGCAAAATGTATCAGCAAACAGCCAGCAGCGGATGGCGCTGGCCAGATTGGGCGGATGCGGCACGGCCAGCCGCGCCGCGTCGATGCGGGCGACCAGCGCGTTGATCGGGAGATTGTGTCGGGTGGCATGGGCGCGCAAGGCGTCCCAGAAGATCGGTTCCAGGCTGATTGCGGTCTGATGCCCGGCGATGGTCACGCTCCGCTTGACCGGCGGCGCGAAGGGCGACCCTTCCAGCCCTTCCGGGCTATCGTCAGGGTCGCCCGTCACCATCAATACATGTGCTGGCCGCCGTTGATCGACAGGGTGCTGCCGGTCACGAAGCCGCCTTCCTCGCTGCAGAAGAAGGCGACGCCACGCGCAATCTCGCTGGCCTGGCCCAAGCGGCCGACCGGGATTTTGGCAACGATCTTCTCCAGCACCGGCGCGGGCACCGCGGCGACCATGTCGGTGTCAATATAGCCGGGCGCGATCGCATTGACAGTGATGCCGGACTTGGCGCCTTCCTGCGCTAGGGCCTTGGTGAAGCCGTGGATGCCGGACTTGGCGGCGGCATAATTGACCTGGCCATATTGGCCGGCCTGGCCGTTGATCGAGCCGATATTGACGATCCGCCCCCAGCCGCGTTCCCGCATGCCGCCGAAGGTCGCCTTGGACATGTTGAAGCAACCGCCGAGGTTGATGCGCATCACCTCGTTCCAGTCGTCGAAGCTCATCTTGGCCAGCACGCCGTCGCGGGTGATGCCGGCATTGTTGACGACGATGTCAACCGGGCCGAGCGCTTCGGTCACCGCGGCGCAGCCGTCGAGGCAGGCCTGATGATCGCCGACGTCCCATTTGAAGGTCGCGATGCCGGTCTTGTCGGTAAAGGCCTTCGCCTTCTCCTCATTGCCGGCATAGTTGGCGGCGACGGTATAGCCCATCTCCTGCAACGCCAGGCTGATCGCCTCGCCGATGCCGCGCGTTCCGCCGGTCACAATCGCCACTCTCGACATATCAGCGTCCTCTTCCTGCAACAGGGGTCAGTCGATCCAACCCGAAAGCTCGCGGCCCATAAGCCTCTGATAGAGAGTGATAGCTTCCGCTGATGCGTTTAGACAGGGCAAAAGGGCAAATTTTTCGCCACCTTGGTCCAAAAAAACCGCTTTCGCGCGCAGGGCGATTTCCTCTAGGGTTTCAAGGCAATCCGCCGCGAATCCGGGCGTGACCACAGCAATATTGCGGACACCGTCTTTCACCAATCTGGCGAGCGTCGCTTCGGTTTCCGGTTCGAGCCATTTGGCCCGGCCGAAGCGTGACTGGAAGCTCATATGAACCGGCAGAGCCAGCGCTTCGCGGAGCAGGCGAACGGTCTTGACCGACTGGCAATGATAGGGATCGCCCAGATGCAGGGTGCGTTCGGGCATGCCGTGGAAACTGGCCAGCAAGGCGTCGGGCACGAAGTCGAGCGCCGCGACATGCCGGTCGATCGACGCCTTGAGCGCGGCGATATAGGCCGGATCGTCATGATAGGGCGGCAGGGTGCGGATGGCGGGCTGCCAGCGCATCGCGGCCAGCGCGGCGAAGGCAGCGTCATTGGCGGTCGCCGTGGTGGCCGCGCAATATTGGGGATAGAGCGGCGCGAGCAGGATGCGCTCGCAGCCTTGCGCCTTCATCGCCGCAAGCTTCTCCGCAATGGCGGGATTGCCGTAGCGCATCGCCCAGTCGACCACCACGCCCTGCCCCATCGCCTGTTGCAGCGCATGGGCGGTGGCGCGGGTATGGACGGCCAGCGGCGAACCGTCCGGCGTCCACACCTGCTGATAGGCATGGGCGGATTTCTTCGGCCGGGTGGTGAGGATGACGCCGCGCAGGATCGGTTGCCAGAGGAGTTGCGGAATCTCCACCACGCGCCGGTCGGACAGAAATTCCGCCAGATAGCGGCGCACCGCACCGGCGTCCGGCGCGTCCGGCGTGCCGAGGTTGATGAGCAGCACGCCGACCTTGGGCGTGGGGATGGCGGGATGATCGGGTGGCAGGGTCATGCGGTGCCCACTAGCGGCAGACTGCGCAGCCGTTGCCCTGTCCATGTGTACAGGGCGTTGGCGATGGCGGGCGCGACGAGCGGGGCGGCCAGATCGCTGACGCCGGCCGGATCGGCGGTGCTGCGCATCAGTTCCACCGTGACTTCGCCGATGTCGGCGAGGCGCGGCAGGTTCATGCGGCCGAGGATGGCGCGGGTCGGCAGGCCGCGCTCATAGGGAATGGAGGCGCCCATCGCATAGGCGAGGCCATAGACCAGCCCGCTTTCGATCTGCTGGCGGGCGATGTCGGGATTGACCTGATCGCCGGCGTCGACGGCCGCGACGATGCGGCTGACGCTGAGCTTATCGCCGTTCATCGCCGCCTCCACCATGATGGCGGCATAGGCGCCGTCCATCATATGGGCGGATAGCCCCTGCCCGCTGCCCGCTATGCCGCCCTGCCAGCCGCCCATCGACGCCGCGGTCGACAGGCAATGGGCGAGGCGCGGATTGCCGCCCAGCATCTGGATGCGGAAGGACATGGCCTCCATCCCCGACAGATGCGCCAGTTCATCGACGAAACTTTCCGTGAAGAAAGCGCCGTGGAGATGGGCATTACCGCGGGTGAAGCCGAGCGGCAGACCGACGTCGGTCGGGAAATGATCGACCGCCCAGTTGGGAATGGCATAGGGCGGGGCCATGCCGGCGACGGCCAGCCGGGTCGCCTTGTCCACTGCATCCGCCGCCGCAACGTGCGGCAAGACGCCATCGGCGATGCGCGCCCATGTCTGCGTCAGGGCGCAGGGCGCGGCGACCTTCGCCAGCCAGCCTTCGATCGCGCCGTTGCGGCCGAGCTTGGCCGCCATGCGGGCGTGGGCGGGGGCGCTGGGCCGATCCTGGACCACATCCTCCAGCCGCGACCAGAGCAGTTGCACCGGCCGCCCCATGTCGCGCGCCAGCAGCGCCGCCTGCACCCCGGCATCCCAATCCATCCTGCGGCCGAACGACCCGCCGGCATGGAGCGGATAGAGCGTCACCGCCCGTTCCGGCAGGCCCAGCGCATCGGCGATCGCCGCGCGGGCGAGGCCGGGCGCCTGCGTCGCCATCCAGATTTCCGCGCCGTCGTCGGTGACGCGGGCGGTGGCGCACTGGGGTTCGAGCGCCAGATGCAGCCCGGCATCGACCTGATATTCGCTGGCGAGGATGGTCGCCCCCTCGAACACCGGGGCCAGATCGCCCTGGGCATAGAGGCGGCGACCGTCCGATCCCGCAAAAGCCGCCTCCAGCGCATCGTCGATGCCGCCACTGCTGACCGGGACGCCGCGCAGGGTAAAGACCGGGTCGGCGAGGTCGAGCGCCTTGTTGGCGGCCCACCAATTGCTGGCGACCGCGGCGACCCAGCGTTCCTGCCGCACGAGCTTGAGGAAGCCGGTGACGCTGCCGGCGGCGCGTTCGTCCAGCCCGGCCAGCAGGGCGTCGCCGATCGGTCCCTGCCGGATCGAGGCATAGACCATGTCGGGCAGACGAATGTCGGCGGTGAAATTATGGCTGCCGTCGATCTTCGACGGGGTATCGAGCCGCGGCAGATCCTGCCCGGAAAGGCGGCCATCCTGCCCCTGGCGATAGGGCAGGATATCGGGCAGGTCGAACCGGGCGGCATCCGCGACCACATCGCCGATCTTCATGCGGCGCGCGCCGCCGTCAGAGATGATGCCATCCTGAATGTCGCAGCTTTCCCAGGGAATGGTCCAGCGCGCCGCGGCCGCCTTGCACAGCAGAACGCGAGCCGCGGCGCCGGAGTCGCGATAAGCATCGCGGAACATCGGAACGGAGGTGCCGCCGCCGGTCAGCATCAGCGCGCCGCGCGTCGCATATTGGCCGATCGCCCAGTCGCCAGCGTCACCGAGCAGCCGCGTCCAGTCGCTCGCGAGCCATTCACGCGCCAGCAGGGTGTTGGCGTAGAGCGGACTGATCGGCGCGCTCTGCACCGCGATGGTGCGCCAGTCGGCGCCCAGTTCGTCGGCCAATATCTGCGGCAGGACGGTGGTGACGCCCTGCCCCATTTCGGTCTGCGGCACGACGACGATGATCTGGCCGGATGCATCGATCTTCAGGAAGGCGTTGACGATGGTTTCGCCGGGACCGGCGTTGAGATTGGGCTGGTAGCTGCGCGGCCATACGCCCCAGGCGAGCAGCAGCCCCGCCGCTGCGCCACCGCCGATCAGCAGCGTGCGCCGGTTGATGCCCTGATGTTTGCCGGATTGCTTCCGCGGGGTGCGCGCCATGCCAGCCTGATAGAGCCGCAGGCGCGCGCTGCCTAGCGTTAATCGGCACCTATCGGCGCGAGGCCGAGCCGGGGGATGTCGATTGCCGGACAACGATCCATCACCACCTTCAACCCGGCCGCGTCGGCGCGCGCTGCCGCCGCTTCGTTGACGACGCCCAGTTGCATCCACACCGCCTTGGCCCCGGCGGCGATGGCGTCGTCCACCGCCTCCCCCGCCGCTTCGCTGCGACGGAAGATATCGACCATGTCTACGGCCACGCCGATGTCGGACAGGCGGCCCCAGACAAATTCGCCATGGACATGCTCACCGGCAATCTGCGGATTGACCGGCAGGACGCGATAGCCATGGTCCTGAAGGAATTTCATTACGCCATAGCTGGGGCGGTCCGGGCGATCGGAAATGCCGACCAGCGCGATGGTGCGGGTTTCCGACAGCAAGGCGGCGATGTCCTGCGGGGCGGTGAGCGGCATGGCGTATCTCCTTTGCGACCGAGATGGGGAGGACGCGGGCGAACGCAAGACGTTCCTTTCATCGCGCATCCGCGATAATCACAGGCCATGTTCGCCATTCGCCCCGACGACCTGACCGACCCGCAAACCCGCGCGCTGCTGGCGCTCCACCTGGCCGGGATGCAGACCGACAGCCCGGCCGACGCGGTGTTCGCGCTCGACCTGTCCGGGCTACGATCGCCCGATATCAGCGTGTGGACCCTATGGGACGGCGCGGCCATCGCCGGAATCGGCGCGTTGCGGATGCTGGATGGCGAGCAGGGCGAGATCAAGTCGATGCGCACCCATCCCGATTATCTGCGGCGTGGGGTGGCCAAAGCGCTGCTGCGGCACATCATCGCGGCGGCGCGCGACCGTGACATGGCGCGACTGAGCCTGGAAACCGGCCGGGGCGCCGCGTTCGAACCGGCCCTGTGGCTCTACCGCGCCCATGGCTTCACTGATGGCGACGCGTTCGGCGATTATGAACCCAACGGCTTCAGCCAATATCTGCATCTGATGCTGTAGTCAGGCCGATGCCCTGAGCCAGTCGGCGACCTTGCGCGCGATGGCGTGGAAGGCGTCGGCATGGACGCCCTCGCCCGCCGCCGGCGGATCGCCCGCGTCGGAGCGGCGACGGATGTCGATCGCCAGGGGCACGCGGCCGAGGAAGGGCATGGACAGGTCGCCAGCCGTGCTTTCCGCGCCGCCATGGCCGAAAGGATCGGAGACTTCGCCGCAATGGGGACAGGCATAGCCGGCCATATTTTCGACCAGGCCGATCATCGGCACCCCGGCCTGATGGAACAGGCTGACCGCGCGGGTGGCGTCGATCAGCGCCAGATCCTGCGGCGTGGACACGATCACCGCGCCGGCGGGCTTGTGCTTCTGCACCATGGTCAACTGGATATCGCCGGTGCCGGGCGGCATGTCGACCACCAGCAATTCGGCGTCGCCCCATTCGGCGTCGATCAACTGGCTGAGCGCATTGCCCACCATCGGCCCGCGCCAGGCCAGCGCCTTGCCCGGTTCCACCAGATGCGCCATCGACAGCATCGGGATGCCCAGCGTGCCGGTGACGGGAATCAGCTTCTTGTCGCGGGCCTGCGGCTTTTGATCCTCGCTCCCCATCAGCCGCGCCTGCGACGGGCCGTAGATATCGGCGTCGACCAGCCCGACCTTCAGCCCCAGCCGGTGCAGCGCGACGGCGAGATTGGCCGATAGCGTCGATTTGCCCACCCCGCCCTTGCCCGACGCAACGGCCAGGATGCGCAACGGCGCCTTGGGGGCCGGCGTTTCTCCGGGTTTCCGCTCCGCCGTCATGGCGATGCGGACGTCGGTGACGCCGGACACGGTCAGCGCGCCTTCGCGGATCGCCGCGGCCAGCCCTTCGCGCCGGTCGGGGTCCAGTCCGCCCACGTCGAGGGCGATCGTCATCACCCCGTCCTTGAGGCGCGGCGCGCTGGCGCGGCCATCGGTCAGGGCGGTCAGACGGGCGGAGAAATCGGCAAGATCGGTCATGGCCATGCCCTGTAGGAAATAATCGCGGCCATTTGCACTGTTTTTCGGAGAAGAGCCTTCCTATAGAAGATGCCATGAGAAGAATATTCGGGTGGATGCCCGCGATCGCAGCGATGGTCCAAGGCCCCTGGGGCGGCAAGAATGACGGACCCGACGGGGACGGGCAGAAGGGCGGCGGCGACGGCGGCCCGCGCAACCCATGGACCCAGCCGAGCAAGCCCACCGCCGGTCAGAAGGGACCGTCCGCGATCGACGAACTGCTGCGCCGCGGCCGCGAAAGCTTCGGCCAGGGCGGTGGTGGCGGCGGCTTTGGCGGCATCCCCCGCGCGGGGCCGGCAAGGCGCTGTGGCCCGCGGCGATCGGCATAGTGGTGATATTGTGGCTGGTCCTGACCAGTTTCCACCGGGTCGGGCCGCAGGAGCGCGGCGTCGTCACCCTGCTCGGCAAATATAGCCGCACCCTGACGCCGGGCATCAGCCTGACCCTGCCCGCTCCGTTCGAGGCGGTGACGACGGTCGATGTCGAGGAAATCCGCACCATCGATATCGGCTCCGCCAGCGCGGAGAGCGAAAATCTGGTGCTGACGGGCGACCAGAATATCATCGACCTCGCCTATTCGGTGCGCTGGAATATCCGCAATCCGGAACTCTATCTGTTCCAGCTGTCGGACCCGGACGCCAGCGTGCGCGAGGTTGCGGAAAGCGCGATGCGGTCCGTGCTCGCCAGCGTCAGCCTGGACGATGCGCTGGGCGCCGGGCGCACCGCGATCGAACAGCAGGTCGAATTGCGGATGCAGGAGATATTGGACGGCTACAAGTCGGGCATTCGCATCCAGGGCGTCGCGATCAAGCAGGCCGATCCGCCGACCGCCGTCAACGACGCGTTCAAGGCGGTGTCCGCCGCGCAGCAGACGGCGCAGACCTATCTCAACGAAGCGCGCGCCGCCGCCCAGCAGGTGACGGCCAAGGCGCAGGGCGAGGCCGCGGCTTTCGACAAGGTTTATGAACAATATAAATTGTCGCCCGACGTGACCCGCCGCCGGATGTATTATGAAACCATGGAGGGCGTGCTGTCGAACGTCGACAAGACCATCGTCGAAGGTAACAATGTGACGCCCTACCTGCCGCTACCCGAAATCAAGCGCCGTGCGCAGGCCGCCCCGGCGGACGCCACCAGAACGGGAGGCCAGTGATGCCCGGTATCTTGCGTCATCCGGTCGCCCTTGCCCTGGTTTTGCTGGGCCTGCTGATCCTGGTCGGCAGCACGATCGCCATCGTGCCCGAAACCAAGCAGGGCGTGGTCGTCCGTTTCGGCGACCCCAAGGAGATCATCAACCGCTACCGTCCCAATGAAAGCTTCGGCCAGACGGGCGCTGGCGTCATCTGGCGCTGGCCGTTCGTTGACCAGATCGTCTGGATCGACAAGCGCGTCCTCTCGGTCGAGATGGAGCGGCAGCAGGTGCTGTCGACCGACCAGTTGCGCCTGCAGGTCGACGCCTTCGCCCGCTATCGCATCGTCGATCCGCTGCGCATGTATATCGCGGCGGGCAATGAGGAGCGCGTGGGCGAGGCGCTGCGCCCGATCCTGGGGTCCGCGCTGCGCAACGAACTGGGCAAGCGGCCATTCGCCGCACTGCTCAGCCCCGAACGCGGCCAGGTGATGCAGAATATCGAGGCGGGGCTGGACCGGGTCGCGCGCCAATATGGCGCGGAGATCGTGGACGTGCGGATCAAGCGCGCCGACCTGCCCGACGGCACGCCGCTGGAAAGCGCCTTCACCCGGATGCGCACCGCGCGCGAGCAGGAAGCGCTCACCATTCGCGCCCAGGGCGCCAAGCAGGCGCAGATCATCCGCGCGGAAGCCGACGCCAACGCTGCGCGCATCTATGCCGAGAGCTTCGGAAAGGACCCGTCCTTCTACGATTTCTATCGCGGGATGCAGAGCTATCGCTACACCTTCGCGCCCGATCGGCCGGGCCAGACCAACATCATCCTGTCGCCGGACAATGAATTCCTGCGGCAATTTCAGGGACGACGTTAAACTTTCGTCATGATCCCCCGGAGATCATTACGGAACCAGCGTCATTCAATGAGGGTTAAGGCAAGGCGGAGCATCTGAGGGCTTCCTAAAAGTCCCGCCTTCCTTACCCCTGAAGCTTTGAAGAGGACCGTCACGAGTGCGTTACGCTTATGCCATCACCGGCGCCCTGCTCCTCGGCGGCACTGCCATTGCCGTCACCACCAGTTCCAATGTCGGGGCGCAGACCGCGCAGAATGAAGGCCTGACGGCAGCAGCGCCCGCGGGCGCGCCAGCCAGCCTCGCCGACATGGTCGAGAAGCTGCAACCCGCCGTGGTCAATATCTCCACCAAGCAGCGGGTGAAGGTGCAGAACCCCTTCGCCGGTACGCCGTTCGGCGATCTGTTCGGCCAGGGCCAGCAGGGCGGACAGCCGCAGACCCGCCAGGCCCAGTCGCTGGGATCGGGCTTCCTGATCTCCGCCGACGGCTATATCGTCACCAACAACCATGTGGTGTCGGCCGGGGCCGAGGGCGCGAGCGTCGATTCGATCACGGTCACGATGACCGACAAGCAGGAATTTCCCGCCAAGCTGATCGGCCGCGACGCCGCGACCGACCTGGCGGTGCTGAAGATCGAATCGCCAAAGCCCCTGCCCTTCGTCAAGTTCGGCGACAGCACCAAGTCGCGCGTGGGCGACTGGGTGGTCGCGATCGGCAACCCCTTCGCCCTGTCGGGCACGGTGACGGCAGGCATCATCTCCGCCCTGCATCGCGGCACCGGCGGCAGCTACGACAAGTTCATCCAGACCGATGCGTCGATCAACCAGGGCAATAGCGGCGGCCCGATGTTCGACATGCGCGGCAATGTGATCGGCATCAACAGCCAGATCCTCTCGCCATCGGGCGGCAATGTCGGCATCGGCTTCGCCATCCCCTCGGAACAGGCTGCGCCGATCGTCGATACGTTGCGCAAGGGTCAGGCGATCAAGCGCGGCTATCTGGGCGTGCAGATCAGCCCGCTGGGCGAAGACCTAGCCGACTCGCTGGGCCTGGCCAAGAATCGCGGCGAATTCGTCCAGGGCGTGGAACCGGGCAAGGGCGCGGAGAAGGCCGGGATCAAGGCGGGCGACGTGATCGTCAGCGTCGCCGGCCAGGAAGTGACCGCGGACCAGAATCTGTCGTCAATCGTGGCCAACCAGAATATCGGCGCGCGCGTGCCGATCGTCCTGATCCGCAACGGCCAGCGCCAGACCGTCACGGCAATCGTCGGCGAACGGCCTTCCGAAGACGAGCTGAACAATTTCGCCCAGCCGCAGGGGGACGAAGATTTCAGCCAGCAGGACCAGAATCCGGGCCAGGCGACGCAGCAGGCGCTGGGCATTTCGGCGATCCCGCTGACGCCCGGCATCATCCGCCAGCTCGGCGTTGCGGCTGACACGAAAGGCGTTGTCATCACCGCCGTCGACGGATCGACCGATGCGGGCGCCAAGGGCCTGCGTCGCGGTGACGTCATCATCAGCGCGAACAACCGCCCGGTCGCGACCCAAGCCGAGTTGGACGCGCAGGCGAAGGCCGTGGCGGCGCAGGGCCGCAACGCCATCCTGCTGCAGGTGTTGCGCCGCGGCCAGCCGGCCATCTTCCTGCCGATCCGCCTGCGCGACAAATAAGCGGCACTTGCCGATGGTGTCTGGCTCGCTAGAGTTGGGATAGCCAATCAGACCCGTTCGGGCCGGGCCTGTCGACATCGCGCGACAGGCCCGGGGCGAGCGGGTCTTCTTTTTTCGGGGATTTCAGATGAGCGACGGTATCTTCATCGGGCTTGGCGCACCGGACAAGGACGGGGGCGTCCCGCAGACATTGAACCTGCGCCGCGCCAATCGCCATGGGCTGATCGCCGGGGCGACCGGCACCGGCAAGACCGTCACGTTGCAGGGCATCGCCGAGAGTTTTTCCGCGCTGGGCGTGCCGGTGTTCCTGGCCGATGTGAAGGGCGACCTGGCCGGCATATCCATGGCCGGATCGCCCACCGCCAAAAATGCCGACAAGCTGGTGGCGCGCGCGGCGGAAGTCGGCATTGCCGATTATGCCTATGCCGACAATCCGGCGATCTTCTGGGATCTATATGGCGAGCAAGGCCATCCGATCCGCACCACCGTCAGCGAGATGGGGCCGCTGCTGCTCGCGCGGCTGATGGGCCTCAACGAGACGCAGGAAGGCGTGCTGTCCATCGCCTTCAAATATGCCGATGAGGAAGGGCTGCTGCTGCTCGATCTGGGCGATTTGCAGGCGATGCTGGCCTATTGCGCGGAGAATGCCGATACGCTGTCGGCCCGCTACGGCAATGTTACCAAGGCCAGCGTCGGGGCGATCCAGCGGCAATTGCTGCAACTGGAAAGCCAGGGCGGCGACCATTTCTTCGGTGAACCCGCGCTCGATATCCATGACATGCTGCAAGTGGACGAGAAAGGCCGCGGCTATGTGAACGTGCTGGCGGCCGACAAGCTGATGCAGAGTCCCAAGCTCTACGCGACCTTCCTGCTGTGGCTGCTGTCCGAACTGTTCGAGACGCTGCCCGAAGTGGGCGACCCGGACAAACCCAAGCTGGTCTTCTTCTTCGACGAGGCGCATCTGCTGTTCGACGACGCGCCCAAGGCGCTTACCGACAAGATCGAACAGGTCGTGCGGCTGATCCGGTCCAAGGGGGTGGGCGTCTATTTCGTCACGCAGAACCCGATCGACATTCTAGAAGATGTGGCCGGGCAACTGGGCAACCGGGTGCAGCACGCGCTGCGGGCCTTCACGCCCCGCGACCAGCGCGCGATCAAGGCGGCGGCGGAGACCTTCCGCATCAATCCCGACCTGAATGTCGAGACGGCGATCACCGAATTGAAAGTGGGCGAGGCGCTGGTGTCGCTGCTGCAGGAGGATGGATCGCCCGGCATCGTGCAGCGCACGCTGATAGCCCCGCCCCGATCGCGCCTCGGCCCGGTCGAACCGAAAGAGCGCGCGATCATCCAGTCGATATCGCCCTGCGCCGGCAAATATGATGACGCGGTGAACCGGGAATCGGCCGAGGAAATCCTTGCCGCCCGCGGGCAGGCGTCGGCTGCGGCCGCGCAGGCGTCCAAGGCGCAGGCGGAAGCCGACAAGGCCGCTGCGGCGCAGGCCAAGGTCGAAGCGAAGCAGCGCGAAGCGGAACTGAAGGAGCAAGCGCGACGCGACGCGGCCGAAGCGCGCGAGGCGGCCAAGCCCAGCGCCTTCGACAAGGCGATCCAGTCGGCCACGCGGGCGGCGGGATCGTCGGTCGGGCGGCAGGTCGCCAACGAACTGGGCCGCGCGGTGTTCGGGGGCACGAGCCGCAAGTCGTCGTCGGGCGGGATCGCCGGCAATCTGGTCCGCGGCATCTTGGGCAGCCTGTTCAAATAGGCTATGCCGGTCTACCGGCAGGGAGGCGGCGCGTCATGCAGAAGACAGCGATTTGGACAGTAATAGCGCTGGTCGCGGCCAGCCCGCTCCACGCCCAGACGATTGATCCCCATCATGTCATCGGCGCTGCGATCGCCAGCGACATCGCGCGTGACCGGCAGGCCGAGCGCGACGCCCGTCGCACGCCCTATGCCTCACCTGGCTATGGCCCGATCGCATCGGTCGCCGCCGCGCGCGACGCCTGCGCTGCCAAGGCGCTCTACCAGGCCGGCCCCAACGGCAAGCTGATCGGTCGACCCCGCGCCAGCACCATGGCGACCGGGTGGGAGGTGGAGGGCGAGATCGGCTTTGCCGATGGCGGGGCCGTGCCCTTCATGTGTTCCGTGCGCAACGGATCGGTCAGCAGCGTGCTGTTGCAACGCTGATCGGCTATGTGGGGCGGAGCGATGGATCGCCGCCCGCCCCGCTCATAGGTCGCAAAGCAAATCTTGTTGCATGGTGGGCCGCACCCCTGTTGCTTCGGCAATATAAGCGCCGCTAAAGCCGTGGCCATGACGGCTGCCCCCTCCCCCCGCCACCCCCTGCATTTCGGCAATTTCCGGGCCTATCTCGCGGGACGGCTTTGCGCCGTGCTGGCGCAATACAGCATGATGATCGTGCTGGCGTGGCAGGCCTATAATATCGCGCGCGAAACAATGACGACGGCAGGCGCCTCCGCACAGCTTGGCCTGATCGGGCTGGCGCAGTTCCTGCCGCTTTTCTTCCTGACACCCGTCACCGGATGGGTCGCCGACCATTATGACAGGCGGATCATCACCCGGCTGACGCTCACCTTGCTGACGATCGCGGCCGGGCTGCTTGCCTTCGCCACCTATGAAGGCTGGGTCAACCTGCCGCTGATCTTCGGGATCGCCGTGATCGTGGGCATCGCCCGCGCCTTCAACGGCCCGGCCTATGGCGCGCTGGCGCCCAATCTGGTGCCACCAGCCGTGCTGCCCACCGCTATCGCCATTTCCAGCGTCTCGTGGCAGGCCGGGATGATCGCGGGACCGGCGGTAGGCGGCTATGCCTATGCCGCCACCCCTTGGGGCGCCTATGCGCTGGCGGCCATCCTCTATGGCGTAGCGCTGGGCGCGATGCTGCTGATCGGCCCGGTGCCGCAACCGCCGCGCGACACGACGCGCCACCCCGTGCGCCAAATGATCGACGGCTTCACTTATGTGAAGGGCAACCGGCTGGTGCTGGCGACGATCACGCTGGACCTGTTCGCGGTGCTGCTGGCGGGCGCGACCGCGCTGCTGCCGGTCTATGCCCGCGACATATTGCATGTGGGGTCGGCCGGGCTGGGCCATCTGGCGGCCGCGCCCGGCATCGGCGCGGCGGTCACCGCGCTCTGGTTCTCCTTCCGCCCGATGAAGACCGAAGTGGGCATGAAGATGCTGGGATCGGTCATCCTGTTCGGCCTGGCCACCATCGCCTTCGGCTGCACCGCCTTCTTGCCGCGCAGCATCGCGATCGAGGCGGGCATCGCGTCGCTGGTCGTGCTGGGCGGCGCGGACATGGTGTCGGTATTCGTGCGCCAGTCGCTGGTCCAGCTGCACACGCCCGATGCAATGCGCGGGCGGGTGTCCAGCCTGTCGCAGCTTACCATCTCTGCCTCCAACGAACTGGGCGAGGCGGAGTCCGGCTTCCTCGCCGCGCTGGTCGGCCCGGTCGCGGCGGTGATCGGCGGCGGCGTCGGTGCTATCATCATCACCCTATTCTGGGCGCGACTCTTTCCCGAATTGCGCCTTGCACGAAGCTTCGATCCACCCGACATCGGGCGAGAAGAGAACAGCCAGGAGAAAAACCCATGAAAGCTGCCACGATTCTCGAAACCATCGGCAATACGCCACATGTCCGCATCAACCGGCTGTTCGGCGATGCGCCCGCCGGCACCGAAGTGTGGATCAAGTCGGAACGGTCCAATCCCGGCGGGTCGATCAAGGACCGTATCGCGCTGGCGATGATCGAAGCGGCCGAGGCCAGCGGCGAATTGCAGCCGGGCGGCACCATCATCGAGCCGACATCGGGCAATACCGGCGTGGGCCTGGCCATGGTCGCGGCGGTCAAGGGTTACAAGCTGGTGCTGGTCATGCCCGAAAGCATGTCGATCGAGCGCCGCCGGCTGATGCTGGCCTATGGCGCCAGCTTCGACCTGACGCCGCGCGAAAAGGGCATGAAGGGCGCGATCGAACGCGCGCTGGAACTGGTGTCGCAGACGCCGGGTAGCTGGATGCCGCAGCAGTTCGAAAATCCCGCCAATATCGACGTGCATGTCCGCACCACGGCGCAGGAGATACTGGCCGATTTCGCCGACGCGCCGATCGACGCGCTGATTACCGGCGTGGGCACAGGCGGCCACATCACCGGCGTGGCCGAAGTGCTGAAAAAGGCGTGGCCGGCGATCAAGATCTTCGCGGTCGAACCGACCCTGTCCCCGGTCATCAGCGGCGGCCAGCCCGGCCCGCACCCGATCCAGGGCATTGGCGCAGGCTTCATCCCGGCCAACCTGCACACCCAGTTGCTGGACGGCGTGATCCAGGTCGATCCGGCCGACGCCAAGGACTATGCCCGCCGCGCCGCGACGCAGGAAGGCCTGCTGGTCGGCATCTCGTCGGGCGGCACGCTGGCGGCGATCGCGCAGAAGCTGAAGGAACTGCCCGCGGGCAGCCGGGTTCTGGGCTTCAACTATGATACCGGCGAACGCTATCTGTCGGTGCCCGACTTCCTGCCCGAATAGGCTATTGGCGGCAAGCGAGGCATGACCGACCTACCTCCCCCGGCCCGGCCGCATCCTTTCCTGTGGCTGGTCTGGGCACTCCTGTTCGTCGGCCTGCCCGCACTGGTCGCCGCCTGGGACACGCGGGCGCGGCCGGACGCGGGCGCGCGCCGGATGGCCGTGGTCGAAGCCGGGCGGATGAAACGCCCCACCACGCCGCCGCCACCAGTGGAGCCGGTCGAGGTCTTCGCGCTAGAGCGGGACCAGGCGGTGGCGTTCAACGCGACCATCCCCTTTTCGCGAGATCCCAACCCGGCCGCCCGGCCCTTCCGCTTTTCGGGCTCCGAAACCGATCTGGCGCGTGCGACCGATTGCCTGGCGGCGGCGGAAATCTTCGAGGCGGGCGACGACGCCGTGGGCGAACAGGCGGTGGCGCAGGTGGTGCTGAACCGCGTGCGCCACCCCGCCTTCCCCAAGACGGTCTGCGGCGTCGTGTTTCAGGGACAGGAACGGCGCACCGGATGCCAGTTCACCTTCAGTTGCGACGGGGCGCTGACCCGCACGCCGGGCGAGGCCGCTTGGGGCCGCGCGCGCGAGATCGCCCGCGCCGCGCTGGCGGGCAAGGTCTACAAGCCGGTCGGCCACGCCACCCATTATCATACCGACTGGGTCGTGCCATACTGGAGCGGCAGCCTGGACAAGATCGCGGCGGTGGGCACGCACCTCTTCTTTCGCTGGCGCGGCTGGTGGGGGACGCCCCCCGCCTTCCGCCAGAGCGAGGACAAGGGCGAGCCGCTGATCGGCCGGATCGCGCGCTTCTCGCCTGCGCACCAGGGTGGGACGGATACCCCCTTGATGCCGCCGCCGACCGTGGCGGCGGCGGAGGCTGCCGCAGCGCTCGCCGCCCGGCCGCAACAGACGATCGGCGCGGATTCGCTGGGGCGCACGGTGGCGGGAGTTCGGCTGATCGCGATCGCGCCGGGGGCGAAGAGCTTCCTGGTCGAACTGCCCGCCGGCAGCGGCGGCGCGGATGGCTGGCCGGCGATGGCGCAGACCTTCTGCGCGGGGCGCGCCGAATGCCGGATCATGGCCTGGCGACAGGGCGCTGCACCGGCGGGCCTGCCTCTCAGCGACGCGCAGATGGCGACGATGAGCTTCGCCTATATCCATAACGCCGGCAGCGGCTTGCAGCGGGCGCTGTGGAATTGCGCGCAGACGCCGCGGACGGCGAAGGGGGAATGTATGCGCCAGCGCCTGCCGACCATTGTCCCCACCCTGCCCACCGAAGCGCTGGCCGGTGTCCGGCGCAAGGGGCGGTTCGAAACGGTGAAGATCGCGCCGATCACGCCCGCCGGTGAGACAAGAACAGCGACACCTTGAACGCTTGGCGTTTTGGCGGCTTGCCTGCCCCCTTCACAAACCGGGCGCCAGCGCCTATATCGGCGGCAATCCGGTCGTCCTCTGCGCTGTGCGTAACGGGATAGGCCGTCCCCCGGATCGCTCGGGGTCTGGCTTCGAATTGCGCGCGAAGCTGGCGGAATTGGGCGAATTTTGGCGGGTCACAAAGTGCTGATAGTGCGGATCGGACAGTCCCGGCCCGCACTTTTTTGCGTGGATTGGCGGGTGCGAATCACCCCCTATTCCATCGCGCTTGGACTGAGTTTTCGCTGGGATGCGGAAAAACGCGACGAATGAAGGCAAGGACAACGCATGGCGACCAGAGCTCTCCCCCCGATCAGCAACACCGGCGCGAAGAAGCGCATCAGAAAGGTGTTCGGCGACATCCACGAAGTGGTGCAGATGCCCAACCTGATCGAGGTCCAGAGGGAGAGCTATGAACAGTTCCTCCGGTCCGACCCGTCGATCGGCTATGTGTCGGGCCTGGAAAAGACGCTGCGCAGCGTCTTCCCGATCCGCGATTTCGCCGGCACCGCCGAAATGGACTTCGTCCATTATGAGCTGGAAGACCCCAAGTACGACGTCGAGGAATGCCGTCAGCGCGGCATCACCTATGCGGCGCCGATGCGCGTTACCCTGCGCCTGATCGTATTCGAAGTCGATCAGGACACCGAAACCCGTTCGGTCCTGGATATCAAGGAGCAGGACGTCTACATGGGCGACATGCCCCTGATGACGGGCAACGGCACCTTCATCGTCAACGGCACAGAGCGCGTCATCGTGTCGCAGATGCACCGTTCGCCGGGCGTCCTGTTCGACCATGACCGTGGCAAGACCCACTCGTCGGGCAAATATCTGTTCGCCGCGCGTGTCATCCCCTATCGCGGTTCGTGGCTCGACTTCGAATTCGACGCCAAGGACATCGTCAACGTCCGTATCGACCGCAAGCGCAAGCTGCCGGTCACGGCGCTGCTGTTCGCGTTGGGCCTGACGCCGGAAGATATCCTGGGCGAATTCTACAACAAGGTGACCTATGTCCGCGGCGAAGGCGGTTGGGTGATCCCCTATCTCGCCGAAGCCTGGCGCGGCCTGAAGCCCGCCTTCGACATCGTCGATGCGAAGACCGGTGAAGCGATCTTCCCCGCCGGCACCAAGATTTCGCCGCGCGCCGCCAACAAGGCGGAAAAGGACGGCCTGGAAACGCTGCTGATCCCGACCGAGGAAGTCTATGGCCGCTACAGCGCCTATGACCTCATCAACGAGAGCACCGGCGAAATCTATATCGAGGCCGGCGACGAAGTGTCGCCTGAAAATCTCGAAAAGCTGGACAAGGCGGGCATCGACCGCCTGGAACTGCTGGACATCGACCATGTCGGCACCGGTCCCTGGATCCGCAACACGCTCAAGGCCGACAAGGCCGAGGATCGCGATCAGGCGCTGAGCGACATTTATCGCGTCATGCGTCCTGGCGAACCGCCGACGAAGGAAACCGCCGAAGCGCTGTTCGCCGGTCTGTTCTTCGATCCGGAGCGCTACGACCTGTCGGCCGTGGGCCGCGTGAAGCTCAACATGCGCCTCGACCTCGATGCCGAGGACACGGTCACCACCCTGCGCGTCGAGGACATCCTCGCCGTGGTCAAGGAACTGGTGAACCTGAAGGACGGCAAGGGCGAAATCGACGATATCGATAACCTCGGCAACCGTCGCGTCCGTTCCGTCGGCGAACTGCTGGAAAACCAGTATCGCGTCGGCCTGCTGCGCATGGAACGCGCTGTCAAGGAACGCATGTCGTCCGTCGACGTGTCGACCGTGATGCCCAACGACCTGATCAACGCGAAGCCCGCCGTGGCCGCGGTGCGTGAATTCTTCGGCTCGTCGCAGCTGTCGCAGTTCATGGATCAGACCAACCCGCTGTCGGAAGTCACCCACAAGCGCCGCGTGTCGGCGCTTGGGCCGGGCGGTCTGACGCGCGAGCGCGCAGGCTTCGAAGTCCGCGACGTTCACCCGACGCACTATGGCCGCATCTGCCCGATCGAAACGCCTGAAGGCCCGAACATCGGCCTGATCAACAGCCTCGCGACGTTCAGCCGCGTCAACAAGTACGGCTTCATCGAAACCCCGTACCGCAAGGTCGTGGACAACAAGGTCACCGATGACGTCGTCTATCTGTCGGCGATGGAAGAGGCCAAGCACACGATCGCGCAGGCCAACGCCGAAGTGAATGCCGACGGTCATTTCGTCGAGGATCTGATCTCCTCGCGCGAAGCCGGCGAATTCCTGATGGCGCCCCGCGATCACATCACCCTGATGGACGTCAGCCCCAAGCAGCTGGTGTCGGTCGCCGCATCGCTCATTCCGTTCCTGGAAAATGATGACGCGAACCGCGCCCTCATGGGTTCGAACATGCAGCGTCAGGCCGTGCCTCTGGTACGGGCCGAAGCGCCGTTCGTCGGCACCGGCATGGAAGGCACGGTCGCCCGTGACTCCGGCGCGGCCGTCGCGTCCAAGCGGGCGGGCATCGTCGATCAGGTCGACGCGACCCGTATCGTCATCCGCGCGACCGGCGACATCGAAGCCGGTCAGTCGGGCGTCGACATCTACACGCTCCAGAAGTTCCAGCGTTCCAACCAGGACACGTGCATCAACCAGCGTCCGCTGGTGAAGGTGGGCGACCTGATCGAAGCCGGCGACGTCATCGCCGATGGCCCGTCGACCGAGTTCGGCGAGCTGGCGCTGGGCCGGAACACGCTCGTCGCGTTCATGCCCTGGAACGGCTATAACTACGAAGACTCCATCCTGATCTCCGAACGGATCGTGAAGGACGACGTCTTCACCTCGATCCATATCGAGGAGTTCGAGGTCATGGCCCGCGACACCAAGCTGGGGCCGGAGGACATCACCCGCGACATTCCCAATGTCGGTGAAGAAGCGCTGCGCAACCTCGACGAGGCGGGCATCGTTTACATCGGCGCCGAAGTGGAGCCGGGCGACATATTGGTCGGCAAGATCACCCCCAAGGGTGAATCGCCGATGACCCCGGAAGAGAAGCTGCTGCGTGCGATCTTCGGCGAAAAGGCGTCCGACGTGCGCGACACGTCGCTGCGCCTGCCGCCGGGCGTTGCCGGGACCGTCGTGGAAGTCCGCGTCTTCAACCGTCATGGCATCGACAAGGACGAGCGCGCCATGGCGATCGAGCGGGAGGAAATCGACCGCCTCGCCAAGGATCGCGAGGACGAACGCGCCATCCTCAACCGCGCCACCTTCAACCGGCTGCACGAAATGCTGCTGACGCAGATCGCGTCTGCGGCTCCCAAGGGGGTCAAGAAGGGTGTCGTGATCGACGAGGCCCTGCTGGCCGAAGTCGAGCGTCACGAGTGGTGGAAATTCGCGGTCGAGGACGACAGCCGCCAGGCCCAGATCGAGGCGATCAAGGGTCAGTATGACGAAGCGGTGAAGTCGATCGTCGACAAGTTCGAGGATCGCGTCGACAAGCTCCAGCGTGGTGACGAACTGCCGCCGGGCGTGCTGAAGATGGTCAAGGTGTTCGTCGCGGTGAAGCGCAAGCTGCAGCCGGGCGACAAGATGGCCGGCCGTCACGGCAACAAGGGCGTCATCTCGCGCATCCTGCCGGTCGAGGACATGCCGTTCCTGGAAGACGGCACCCATGTCGACATCGTGCTGAACCCGCTGGGCGTGCCGTCACGCATGAACGTCGGGCAGATCTTCGAAACGCATCTGGGCTGGGCTGCCCGCGGCCTTGGCCAGCAGCTCAAGCACGCGCTGGAAGACTGGCGCGAGGCCAATCCGAACCCGTCGGCGGGCGACATGCCCGACGCGGTCAAGGAACGGCTGCTGACCTCTTATGGTCCGCGCTATGCCGAGCAGATCGAAGCACGCTCGCCCGAGCAGATCATCGATCTGGCCGAGCATCTCCAGCGGGGCATCCCGATGGCGACGCCGGTGTTCGACGGCGCCCGCGAAGCGGACGTGTCTGCGATGCTGTCGCTGGCCGGCCTGCACACTTCGGGCCAGTCGGACCTGTATGACGGCCGCACCGGCGATCGGTTCGACCGCAAGGTGACCGTGGGCATCATCTACATGCTGAAGCTGCATCACCTGGTCGATGACAAGATCCATGCCCGTTCGATCGGCCCCTACTCGCTTGTCACGCAGCAGCCGCTGGGTGGTAAGGCGCAGTTCGGTGGCCAGCGCTTCGGTGAAATGGAGGTCTGGGCGCTCCAGGCCTATGGCGCGGCCTATACGTTGCAGGAAATGCTGACGGTGAAGTCGGACGACGTGGTCGGCCGCACCAAGGTCTATGAGGCGATCGTCAAGGGTGACGACACGTTCGAGGCCGGTATTCCCGAAAGCTTCAACGTGCTGGTCAAGGAAATGCGCTCGCTGGGCCTCAACGTCGAACTCGCCACGATGGACGAGGTGCCCGACGACGACGGCTTCGCGCAGGCGGCAGAATAAGGGACTCTATGGGCGCTGTCTCCCGAAGACAGTGCCCGCTCCCCTTCTTCGCCCGGACATTTACCCTCTAGAGGGACTGATATTATGAATGAACTGACCAACTTCGCGAACCCGGTCCAGAAGCCGGAAACCTTCGACCAGATCCAGATCGGCCTTGCCTCGCCCGAACGCATCCGGTCCTGGTCCTTCGGCGAGATCAAGAAGCCGGAAACCATCAACTACCGCACGTTCAAGCCCGAGCGTGACGGCCTGTTCTGCGCGCGCATCTTCGGTCCGATCAAGGATTATGAATGCCTGTGCGGCAAGTATAAGCGCATGAAGTACAAGGGCATCGTCTGCGAAAAGTGCGGTGTCGAAGTCACGGTGAGCAAGGTGCGCCGCGAGCGCATGGGCCATATCGAGCTGGCCGCCCCGGTCGCGCACATCTGGTTCCTCAAGTCGCTGCCCTCGCGCATCGGCCTGCTGCTCGACATGCAGCTCAAGCAGCTTGAGCGCGTCCTCTATTTCGAATCCTATATCGTCACCGAGCCGGGCCTGACCCCGCTCGAAAAGTTCCAGCTTCTGAACGAAGACGAACTGCTCGACGCGCAGGACGAATATGGCGAAGACGCCTTCTCCGCCGGCATCGGCGCGGAAGCGGTCAAGCAGATGCTGATGGATCTCGACCTGGAAGGCGAGAAGCAGGCGCTGCTGGACGAGCTGGCCGTCACCAAGTCGGAACTGAAGCCCAAGAAGATCATCAAGCGCCTGAAGGTCGTCGAGAGCTTCCTGGAATCGGGCAACCGCCCCGAATGGATGATCCTGGACGTCGTCCCCGTGATTCCGCCCGAACTGCGCCCGCTTGTGCCGCTGGACGGCGGCCGCTTCGCGACGTCGGATCTGAACGACCTGTATCGCCGCGTCATCAACCGCAACAACCGCCTGAAGCGGCTGATGGAACTGCGCGCGCCGGACATCATCGTCCGCAACGAAAAGCGCATGTTGCAGGAAGCCGTCGACGCCCTGTTCGACAATGGCCGTCGTGGTCGCGTCATCACCGGCGCGAACAAGCGTCCGCTCAAGTCGCTGTCCGACATGCTCAAGGGCAAGCAGGGCCGCTTCCGCCAGAACCTGCTCGGCAAGCGCGTCGACTATTCGGGTCGTTCGGTCATCGTGACCGGTCCTGAGCTGAAGCTGCATCAGTGCGGCCTGCCCAAGAAGATGGCGCTCGAACTGTTCAAGCCCTTCATCTACGCCCGCCTCGACGCCAAGGGTCTGTCCATGACCCTGAAGCAGGCCAAGAAGTGGGTCGAGAAGGAGCGCAAGGAAGTCTGGGATATCCTGGACGAAGTGATCCGCGAACATCCGGTCATGCTGAACCGCGCGCCGACGCTGCACCGTCTGGGCATCCAGGCGTTCGAACCCGTGCTGATCGAAGGCAAGGCGATCCAGCTTCACCCGCTGGTCTGCTCGGCCTTCAACGCCGACTTCGACGGTGACCAGATGGCCGTCCACGTTCCGCTGAGCCTTGAGGCCCAGCTGGAAGCGCGCGTGCTGATGATGTCGACCAACAACATCCTCTCGCCCGCCAACGGCAAGCCGATCATCGTGCCGTCGCAGGACATGGTGCTGGGCATCTATTATCTGTCGATGGAACGCGAAGGCGAGCCGGGCGAAGGCATGTTGCTGTCCGACATGCAGGAGGTCCATCAGGCCCTCTTCACCCAGTCGGTGACGCTGCATTCCAAGGTCATCAGTCGCGTGCCGCAGACCGACGAGGCGGGCAACGCCTATCTCAAGCGCTACGAGACTACGCCGGGCCGGATGCTGCTGGGCGAATGCCTGCCCAAGTCGCACAAGGTGCCGTTCGACGTCGTCAACCGCCTGCTGACCAAGAAGGATGTGGGCGACGTGATCGACGAGGTCTATCGCCACACCGGCCAGAAGGACACGGTGCTGTTCGCCGACGCCATCATGAGCCTGGGCTTCCGCCACGCGTTCCAGGCCGGCATCTCGTTCGGCAAGGACGACATGGTGATCCCGGACTCGAAGGAAGGCACCGTCGCCGAAACCAAGGCGCTGGTGGCCGATTACGAGCAGCAATATCAGGACGGCCTGATCACCCAGCAGGAAAAGTACAACAAGGTGATCGACGCCTGGAGCCGTTGCGGCGACCAGGTCGCGAACGCCATGATGGACGAGATCAAGGCCCAGCCCAAGGACCCGCAGACCGGCCGCCTCGCGCAGATCAACTCGATCTACATGATGGCGCATTCCGGTGCGCGTGGTTCGCAGGCCCAGATGAAGCAGCTCGCCGGCATGCGTGGCCTGATGGCCAAGCCGTCGGGCGAGATCATCGAAACGCCGATCATCTCGAACTTCAAGGAAGGCCTGACCGTTCTTGAATATTTCAACTCCACCCACGGCGCGCGCAAGGGCCTGGCGGATACGGCGCTCAAGACGGCGAACTCGGGTTACCTGACCCGCCGTCTGGTCGACGTGTCGCAGGACTGCACCATCGTCGAGGAAGATTGCGGCACCGAAAAGGCGCTGGAGATGAAGGCGATCGTCCAGGGCGGTTCCGTCATCGCTTCGCTCGGCGAGCGCATCCTGGGCCGCACCACGGCGCAGGACATCGTCGACAGCAAGGATGGCAGCATCGTCATCCCGATCGGCACCCTGCTGGACGAACCGATGATCGCCAAGATCGAAGCGATCGGCACCCAGGCCGTCAAGATCCGCTCACCCCTGATCTGCGAAAGCCGGATGGGCGTGTGCGGCAAATGCTACGGCCGTGACCTTGCCCGCGGTACGCCGGTGAATATCGGCGAAGCGGTCGGCGTCATCGCGGCGCAGTCCATCGGCGAGCCGGGCACGCAGCTCACCATGCGTACCTTCCACATCGGCGGCGCGGCGAACTTCAACGAAACGTCGAACCTGGAATCGATGGCGGACGGCACGATCGAACTGCGTGACATGCCGACCATCACCGACAAGCATGGCCGTCGCCTGTCGCTCGCCCGCAACGGCGAGATCGCAATCATCGACAGCGAAGGCCGCGAGCGCGAAACCCATCGCCTGCCTTATGGCGCCACCATCCTGTTTGCCGATGGCGACGCCGTGAAGAAGGGCGAGCGGTTCGCCGAGTGGGATCCGTTCACCATGCCGGTGATCACGGAAAAGCCGGGTATCGTGAAATATGTCGATCTGATCGACAGCAAGACGCTGACCGAACAGACCGACGAAGCCACCGGTATCGCCCAGCGCGTCGTGACGGAACATCGTGGTGCCGCCCGCACCAAGGAAGACCTTCGCCCGCGCCTGACCCTGCTGGACGATCAGTCCGGCGAAGCCGCCCGCTATATGCTGGCAGTGGGTGCGACGCTGTCGGTCGACGATGGCGCCCAGGTGCAGGCCGGTGACGTGCTGGCGCGTGTCAGCCGCGAAGCGGCCAAGACCCGCGACATCACCGGTGGTCTGCCGCGCGTCGCCGAGCTGTTCGAAGCCCGCAAGCCCAAGGACAATGCGATCATTGCCAAGGTGTCGGGCCGCGTCCAGTTCCTGAAGGATTACAAGGCGAAGCGTAAGATCGCCATCAATCCCGAAGATGGCGGCGAGCCGGTCGAATATCTGATCCCCAAGAGCAAGGTGATCGACGTTCAGGAAGGCGACTTCGTGAAGCGCGGCGACAACCTGATCGGCGGTTCGCCCGATCCGCACGACATTCTGGAAGTGCTCGGCATCGAGCCGCTGGCCGAATATCTGGTCGCCGAAATCCAGGAAGTCTATCGCTTGCAGGGCGTGAAGATCAACGACAAGCACATCGAAACGATCGTTCGTCAGATGCTGCAAAAGGTCGAGATCATCGAGTCCGGCGACACCACCCTGCTGGTGGGCGAGCAGATCGACCGCGAGGAAATGGACGAGATCAACAGCAAGCTGGCAGCGGGCTTCGCGCCCGCGGCGGGCAAGCCGGTGCTGCTCGGCATCACCAAGGCGTCGCTGCAGACCCGTTCGTTCATCTCGGCGGCGTCCTTCCAGGAAACCACCCGCGTCCTCACGGAAGCGGCGGTCCAGGGCAAGAAGGACACGCTGGTCGGCCTGAAGGAGAACGTCATCGTCGGCCGCCTGATCCCGGCAGGTACCGGTGCGGGCATGAACCGCCTGCGCGTCGCCGCCTCGTCGCGTGACGCGGCGTTGCGGGCCGCGCTGCGCGCTTCGAGCCAGGTCGATCTGATCGCCCCCAAGTCGGCCGCAGCCGAACGTGCGGCCGAACTGGCGCAGGGTCCGGAAGCAGCGATCGGCAACGATCCGCTGGCCGCTGTCGAAGGGGAAACCCATGGCACCGATGCGGACGCGGGCGATTACCTGCTGAAGAGCGACGGCGAATAAGCCCTTTGAAACTGCGGGAGCCGCTTCCTATATAGGCGGTGGCTCCCATGCCCTTCGCTCCCGCAAGGGAGAGAAGACCGTGCCCGCCGGACGCGCCATGCGTGCCGGCGGGCTTTCTTTTTGCGGGGAAAAATCGGTCGCCCGACTTTCAAAAAGTGGGTCGATCCGTGTCACAAACCTCTTGACCATCGCCAGAACCGCGCTTATTTGCGGCCTCCCAAGCGAGACACGCGCTTGGCTGATGCCCGATCCTCTAATGGTAAGAGAGCGGACTCTGACTCCGTCAATCAAGGTTCGAGTCCTTGTCGGGCATCCAAAACTTCCCCAGATAGTCACGCCGCAACATGGCAAAGGCGCCGATATGCGCGCCATGCTCATGGGCAGATCAGGGTATGTCCTTCCGCATCGCGTCGATCATGATACGCCATATATTGGCGGCATCCCCCTGATGCGCCGGCAGGGGCTGTTCAGGACTCACATAGCGAACGAGTTCGGCTCCGGCTTCGCTCATCCGCGCGCTCGGCTCGTGTAGCGCTTCTATCACCACCAGCGCCTGGGGCATGTAGCCGTGCCACATCAGCCCGTCAGCGACGGGTGCGTCTTCAGGCTGGCCATCAAGGGCGCATAGAGCGCGGGCGGCGCGTTCGATCGGAGTCATGGCCCGAAGGTCGCGGAAGGATGTGAGCCAGTCAAGCTTCATCGCTGACGCAGGCGGCTTATGCCAATTGAATGCCCACCGCTTCCGCCACCTTGATGCCGTCGATCGCAGCGGACAGGATGCCGCCGGCATAGCCCGCGCCCTCGCCCGCCGGATAGAGGCCGATGACGTTGAGGCTTTGGAAATCCTTGCCGCGGGTGATGCGGATGGGCGAGGAGGTGCGCGTTTCCACGCCCGTCATCACCGCGTCGGGATGGTCATAATGGGCGATCTGGCGGCCGAAGGCGGGCAGCGCTTCGTGGAACGCCTCGATCACATAATCGGGCAGGCAGCGCGCCAGGTCGGTCGGGGTCACGCCCGGCTTATAGGACGGCACGACCTCGCCTAATTGTGTCGAAGGGCGGCGGGCGAGGAAGTCGCCCACGGTCTGGCCCGGCGCCCAGTAGGAGGAGCCGCCCGCGACATAGGCCATGGATTCCCAATGGCGTTGCAGGTCGATCCCGGCCAGCGGCCCGTCGGGATAGTCGCGCGCCGGATCGATGCCGACGACGAGGCCGGAATTGGCGTTGAATTCGGCGCGGCTATATTGGCTCATGCCGTTGGTGACGACGCGCCCTTCTTCCGAGGTAGCGGCGACGACGCGGCCGCCGGGACACATGCAGAAGCTATAGACAGTACGGCCGTTAGCGCAGTGATGGGCGAGGCTGTAGGAGGCTGCGCCCAGATCGGGATGGCCGGCGCATTGGCCGTAGCGGGCGCGATCGACCCAGCTTTGCGGATGTTCGATCCGCACGCCGATCGAAAAGGGCTTGGCTTCGATATGGACGCCGCGGCCGTGGAGCATGGCGAAGGTGGGTCGGGCGCTGTGGCCGACGGCCAGGACGACATGGTCGGTATCGATCACGCTGCCGTCGTGGAGGACGAGGCCGCGCAAGCGCTGTTCGCCCGTGCCCGTGCGTTCCAGCACCAGATCGTCGACGCGCTGCTGCCAGCGATATTCGCCGCCCAGTGCCTCGATCTGGCGGCGCATCGCCTCGACCATGGTGACGAGCCGGAACGTGCCGATATGGGGATGGGCTTCCCAGAGAATGTCGTCGGGCGCACCGGCGGCGACGAACTCCTCCAATACCTTGCGGCCCAGGAAGCGCGGGTCTTTCACCCGGCAATAGAGCTTGCCGTCGGAGAAGGTGCCTGCCCCGCCCTCGCCGAACTGGACATTGCTGTCGGGGTTCAGCTCGGCACGGCGCCAAAGATCCCATGTGTCCTTGGTCCGTTCGCGCACCACCTTGCCGCGATCGAGGATGATCGGGCGGAAGCCCATCTGCGCCAGGATCAGTCCTGCAAACAGGCCGCACGGCCCCGCGCCGATGACGACCGGGCGCTTGCCCTGCCAGCCGTCTGGGGCATGGGTGACGAACTTATAGCCGGTGTCGGGCGTCGGCCGGACGTCATGGTCGTCAGCGAAGCGCGCCAGCACGGCCGCCTCGTCCGCCAGATCGACGTCGAGCGTGTAGACGAGCAGGATGGCGGAGCGGCGGCGCGCGTCGTTGCCGCGCCGCACCAGGCTATGGCCGCGCAATTCGTGCGGCTCCAGGCCGAGGCGGTCGCAAATGGCGGCGGGCATCGCCTCGGCGCTATGGTCGAGGGGCAATTTCAGGCCGGACAGGCGGATCATGGCATCGCCCATAGTGCGTCGGGACCGGAAATGAAATGGCGGTCAGGCCATCCGCACCCGCCCGACCAGCCATTCGCCCGCCAGCGCGGCCAGCATCGACAGGCCGGTGAGCGGGAAGAATATGCCCAGTCCCAGCATCAGCGCTGCGACCATGCGCCGGGCGGCGGGCGTGGTGGCGGGCGGCGCGAGCAGGCGGCCATGCTTGCGCCGCTTCCACCACAGGATCGGCGCGGTGATGCACAGCGCCAGCAGGCAGAGGCAGCCCGCCAGCATCAGCAGGCGATTGGCCTCGCCATATTGCTGGCCCTGATGGGCGGCGATGCCCCATTCGACCGCTTTCGCCCCCGGACCGAACATGCGCCAGTCGATATTCTGCACAACCGCGCCGCTGGCCGCGTCGATGGTGAGGGCGCGGGCGTCGTCGGCGCGTTGCACCAGGCTCGCGACCAGATAGGGCGCGCCGGGATGGGACGGCAGGATGATCTGATAGCCATGGCGCAGCCCGCGCGCCGCGGCGATCCCCGCGACCGCATCCACGCCGATGTCGCCGATGGTCCCCACCGCGCCGCCGCCGTCGCGCAGGGTCCAGGGCAGCGCGTCCCTGGCCGGTGCGGTCCATGGGATGACCGCCATTTTCGGCCGGCCCCAATCGTTGGCGGCGACGACCGCGCGCAATCCGCCACCCCAGATGTCGGTCCAGGGCATCCCCGTCACCGCCAGGAACAGGATGACGCCAGCCGACAGGAAACCCAGCGTGCCGTGCAGGTCGCGCCAGAACAGCCGCCCGGCGGTCCGTCCCCGGATCGCCAGTGCGGGCTGTCCCCGGCGGGGCCAGCGCAGATAGACGCCGGTGACGCATAAAATGATCGCCCAGCCCGCGACGACCTCCACCAGCCGGTTGCCGATCGGGCCGGTCAGCGCCAGGCTGTGCAGATCCTTGATCGTCTTCATGACCCCGCCACTATGCATCGCGCCGAGGACGCGACCGTTAAATGGGTCAACGAGTTGGACAGTTGAATCGCCATTTTCGGCCCTGGCCGTGACCCGCCAGCTTTCCGTCCGAGCAGCCGGGATCAACAACTGCGTAACCCGATAGCCCGATATTCGTTGCGATATCGCAATGATTTTCGAGGGCGGCAATGGCCGCGCATCGGGCGGCGCGGTAATTCGCATCGGGTAGAGCAAGGCCTCCACCTCCGACTTGTAGAGATAGAGCGCGCCGGTCACCGCCATCAACGCCAATATGGGCAGGACGATCAAACCGGCATAAAAATGCCAGCGCCACATCGCCCGATAGAATGCGCCTTCCGCCATGGTTCGGCTCCCCGTCAGAAGTGCGCACGCACGCCGGCGTAAACCGCGCGGCGTTCGACGGGGTAGAAAGCGACGCTGCCTTCGTCGGCGGCGGTGGCGGCATTGTCCGGCGTGTAGCGGACGAGCGCACTGATATCGCCGATCGCGCGCCGGGCGGTCAGGTTGCGGGCGTCGAGGAACAGGGTGAGGCCATTGCGCACCTGCGCCTGCGCGCCCAGGTTCAGCATCGCATAGCCACCCACGCGCTTCGTGTTGGCATAATCGACCCAGGCGCCCTGCGGCAGCCATTCGATCGCCGGCGACAGGCTGAGACGGTCCGTCCCCAGCGTCAATTCCGCGCGATAGGCGTGGCGCGGGACCACTGGAAGGCGATTGTCGCCGAACTGCATGTCGTCGCGGAAACGAAAGTCGCTATAGCTATAAACCTGCCGCAGCGTCGCCCAGGGCGCCAATATCAGGTCGAGGCCGGCCTCCAGCCCCTGATGCCGGGTGCGATCGGCGTTGAAGGTGGCGGCGGGGATGGTGCCGGCCACCACGCTATATTGCAGCATCTCGCCCCTTATGTCGGCGCGGTAGAGGCTGACGTCCCAGCGCGCTATGCCCCGCCGGCCACGCGTGCCGACCTCCGCGGTCCATGCCCTTTGCAGGCCGACCGGGGTAAAGCCGGGCGCGCCGCCTGCGGGCGTCTGGCTGAGTTCCCCAAAACCGGGCATTTCGACCGATCGGCTATAATTGGCGTAGAGCTGCACGGCCGGCGAGGGCTGGTAGAGCAGGCCAACCTTGGGCGCGAAGGCGTCGAAATCCGCATTGCCGCTGCGCGCGGGGGCGAAGCGATTGGCGATGCGGCGCTCTCCATGGCTGTAGAGGCCGCCGGCGATCAGCCAGAGATTGGCGACCGGCGCGATGCGCGCTTCGCCATAGCTGTTGATGGTCTGGGCTTTTTGCCGGGCGTTGGCCGTAATCGCGCCGCTGCGTCCGCCGGTATTGACGAACTGGCGCGCCTGCACCGCGCCGAAACGGGCCTGGCTGCCCAGCGTGAGTTCCAGCGGCATGCCGCCCAGGTCGCCGGCCAGATCGAGGCTGGCGAAGACGCCCCGATCCTCCGATTTCTGGTCGATCACCTGATAGATGGGATGGGACAGCGATTTGGCGTTGTAGAAGAGGCCGAAGGCGAGTGCGCCATGGCTAAAGTCAACGGTCGTGCGATTTTGCAGACGGATCGAATCGATGTCGCGGGCCTGATCGCCGGTGACATTGCCCTTGGCCGGATTGTTCAGGGCATCCCGCTCGCTCAGCGCACCGGCGAGTTTCTGGCGGATCGTCTGGGCGCTGGCGTAAAAGCGGGTTTCGGCATGCTCGCTCAGCTTCAACCCGACATTGCCGTTGAAGCGCAGCGCCTTGCGATCGCCATGGGCGCGGTCGCTGTCGGATCGGTCGGCGGTCAGCGCGGCATAGGCGTCGCCATGGTCGTCGGCATAGCCATAGGCGGCCTTGGCCCGGATCGTATCGAAACTGCCGCCATCGATGCGCAGCTCCGCCCCCGGCGCGCTGCGGCCGGTCGGCGTCACCGCATTGATCGCCCCGCCCAGCGTCGATCCGCCGTAGCGCAGCGCATTGCCGCCGCGATAGACCTCGATATGCTGGAAGAGCGGCGGGTCCAGTTCCTGAAAATCGCCATTATCGTCTGCGGAATTGATCGGCACGCCATCCTGCAACAGCGTCAGCCCGCGCATATGATAGCCGCGCGACAGGCCCGATCCGCGGATCGATATCCGTACCTCCTGCCCGAAGCGCGGCTGGGTATAGACGCCCGGCGAAAAGGCCAGCGCATCGCGCAGGGAGACGGCGAGTTTATTCTCGAACGCTTCCGCGGCGATGACATCGACGCCGCCGGGGGTGCGCTGCACGCGGGCGGCGGCGGCCTCTACGGCGGGACTGGCGGTGACGATGATGGCGCTGTGTTCGGCGTCTTCGGCAAAGGCGGGAACGGCGGACAGGGCGAGAATGAGGGCGCACAGCGACAGGCTGCGCGCGGCATGGATAGGACGCATGGAACGACTTTCTGGAAATGGAAAATGCAGGATCGGCGCTCGAATCCGGGTGTTCCCGCGTAGGCGGGAACCCAGGTCGGACGGCAGGACTGGTTTCCCGCCTTCACGGGAACACGTCATCCTGGCACGAGAGCGCGTGGAAAATCAGAAAGTCGCAGGTGGCCCGGATGAGGGCGGCGGCGGCGCGGCCAGCCGTGCGATGACGCCGGTCTTGAGCGCGAACGCTATAACGCCATAAGCCAGTTGCCAGGCCGGCAACGGCAGGTCGGCGGCGACGAGCGGCGGCACCACGGGCTGGATCGAGGCGGCGAAGGGGCAATATTGTTGGCCGGTCATGCCATCGTCCGGCTGGCCATGCCTGCCCGGCGCCTCGCCACGGGGCACCACGACATTGACCGCGCCCTGCCCGGTGCATAGCGTCACCACGACGCCCTTTTCGGTGCGCACCGGCATGAAGCCTGCGGGCGCGATCAACTGGATGGCGAGGACGAGCAGCGCCAGAGCGGCCAGCCAGTCGCGCGCGCCCTCCGATTGTCTGATCGCCCCCATCATGGCGCTTCCCTAGCGGCGACGGGACGTTCTGTCATCCGGTCAAAAAGGTCCAACGAGCGCCGCTTACTAACCTTGACGTAAACGTAAAGTCGATTTACATCCTTATGGATGGACAACCGCAGCAGCATCGCCGGAATCGAACTGCCCGACCATAGCGAACGGCAGAGCTACAGCATCACCGACCTGAGCGAGGAGTTCGGCGTCACCGCGCGCGCGCTGCGCTTCTATGAGGATGAAGGACTGATCTCGCCGGAACGGCAGGGGCTGGCCCGCATCTATTCGCGGCGCGACCGCGCCCGGCTCGCCTGGATATTGCGCGGCAAGCGCGTCGGTTTCAGCCTGACCGAAATCCGCGAGATGATCGATCTGTACGACGCCGACGAAGAGCATGAGGCCCAGCGCCGCGTCACCGTGGACAAGTGCAAGGCGCGAATCGACCTTCTGACCCGGCAGAAAGAAGATATCGACGCTGCGATTGCCGAACTGGACGCCTTCGTCGCGACCATCGAACAGCGCTAATTCCCTCCCCTACCCTTCAATAAAAATATCGCAGGAGAAGACCATGCCCAGCTATGCCGCCCCCGTTCGCGACACCCGTTTCGTGCTGGACCATGTGGTCGGGCTGGACCGCTACGCCAACCTCCCCGGCTTCGAGAACGCCACGCCCGACCTGGTCGAGGCGATCCTGACCGAAGGCGGCAAGATGGCGTCCGAAGTGCTGTTTCCGCTGAACGCGGTGGGCGACAAGGAAGGCTGCACCCGGCATCCGGACGGCAGCGTGACGACGCCGACCGGCTTCAAGGCGGCGTTCGACCAATTCGTCGCGGGCGGATGGACGACGATCCACGGCCCGGCGGAATTTGGCGGCCAGGGCCTGCCCAGCGTGCTGGCGACGGCGGTGGACGAATATGTGCTGTCCGCCAACCAGGCGTTCGAAATGTATCATGGCCTGACCGCCGGCGCGGTCGCGGCGCTGATCGCCAAGGGCAGCGCCGAATTGCAGCAGCGCTATATTCCCAAGATGGTGTCGGGCGAATGGACCGGCACGATGAACCTGACCGAACCGCATTGCGGCACGGACCTGGGCCTCATCAAGACGAAAGCGGTACCACAGGCCGATGGCAGCTACAGCATCACCGGCACCAAGATCTTCATTTCGGCGGGCGAACATGACCTGTCGGAAAATATCATCCACCTCGTCCTCGCCAAGACGCCCGACGCGCCCGAAGGCAGCAAGGGCATTTCCTTGTTCGTCGTACCCAAGCTGTTCGTCGGTGACGACGGTACAGTGGGCGACCGCAATGCCGTGTCCTGCGGGTCGATCGAGCATAAGATGGGCATTCACGGCAACGCCACCTGCGTCATGAATTATGACGGCGCGACCGGCTGGATCGTGGGCGAGGAGAATAAGGGCCTAGCCGCGATGTTCATCATGATGAACGCCGCGCGGCTGGGCGTGGGCCTGCAGGGGCTGGGCCAGGCGGAGATCGCGTTCCAGAATGCGGTTCATTATGCGAAGGATCGCCGTCAGGGCCGGGCGCTGACCGGACCGAAGGAGCCGAACGAAAAGGCCGACACGCTGTTCGTCCATCCCGACGTGCGCCGGATGCTGATGGAGGCCAAGGCGATCACCGAAGGGCTGCGCGCCTTCATCCTGTGGGGCGCATTGCAGGTCGACCTGTCGCACCATGCCGCCACGGAAGAAGAGCGCCAGACCGCCGACGACCTGATCAGCCTGCTGACCCCGGTCATCAAGGGCTATGGCACCGACAAGGGCTTCGACGTGGCGGTCGCCTGCCAGCAGGTGTTCGGCGGCCATGGCTATATCTGGGAAAATGGCGTGGAGCAGTATGTGCGCGACGCGCGCATCGCCCAGATCTACGAAGGCACCAACGGCGTGCAGGCGATGGATCTGGTCGGCCGCAAGCTGCCGATGAACGGCGGGCGGGCGTTGCAGGCCTTCCTGAAGATCGTCGCGGACGAGGTGGCCGACGCCAAGGGGCATGAGAAGCTGAGCAGCTTTGCCGAGGCGCTGGAAAAGGCGAGCGCCCAGTTGGGCGCGGCGACCATGTGGCTGATGCAGAATGCGATGAAGAACCCCGAACATGCCGGGGCCGGCGCGCATCATTATATGCACATCATGGGCATCGTCGCGACCGGGCTGATGTGGCTACGCATGAGCAAGGCGGCGGTGACGCTGCTGGAAGCGGGCGAAGGGGACGCCAGGTTCCTGGAGGCCAAGCTGGTGACGGCGCGCTTCTTTGCCGAACGCATCATGCCCGACGCTGGATCGCTGCGCCGCAAGATCGAGGGCGGCGCCGACGCGCTGATGGCGCTGGACCCGGATATGTTTCTGGCGGCTTGATCGTAACGACCAGCATCGTGCGAAGGAAGGGCGGCCTGTGGGTCGCCCTTTTCTTTGCGTCAGGCCGCGAGCGGCAGTTGCTCCTCGACCGGCGTCGGCGTCACATCGTCCGCGACCGGCGCCTGCACCTTGGCCAGTCCGGCGATATAGCGTTCGGCGGTGACGACATCACGGCGATAGGCGAAATAGAGCGACAGAAGGGAAAACATCGTAGAGCCTCGATTGATGGATTTGCTGCGTTGCAGCATCAAGGTTCATCTGGGCTTTTGGGCGGGCCTTCGCAAATGCAATGCGGGTCAAGGCGATTGCAGTTAATGTATTCCATGACCCGCATCATAGTATTTGCAGGAGCACGCAGCACCCTGAAACACTAGCCATCACTCCCGGCTCCCGTTAGCATCCACCCATGCAAGCCCCCGACATCGCCGCGCCTTCGACGCCCTCCGCATCCCGCACATTGGGTCTGGCCGCCTGCATAGCGCTGGTCATGGGCAATATGATCGGATCGGGCGTTTTCCTGTTGCCCGCCGCCCTCGCGCCGTTCGGCTGGGATGCGGTGGCGGGGTGGGTCTTCACCATCGCCGGGTCTTTGGTGCTGGCCTTCGTCATCGCCCGGCTGACCGTCGCCTTGCCCGACGCCAATGCGTCGCAGATGATCGCGCGCGCCTATGGGCCGCTGGCGGGGTTCGCGATCGGCTGGATCTACTGGCTGTCGATCATCATCACCAACGTCACCATCGCGGTGGCGGCGACCGCGAACCTCAGCAGCGTGCTGCCGGTGTTGGCGAAGCCGGGCGTCGGTGCGATCTGCTCGATCGGCTTTCTCTGGGCAATGACCGGCGTCAACCTGATCGGCGCGCGGGCGGCGGGAATGACGCAGATCGCCACGACCTGCATCAAGCTGATCCCCATCATCGTGGTCATGGTGCTGCTGGTGCTGATCCTGGGCAGCGGCGAGGCGCAGGTCGCGCCCTTTCCCGCACAGGGGTTGACCGGCGCGGGCATCACCGCGTCGGCCGCGCTGACGCTGTGGGCGCTGCTCGGCTTCGAATCCGCCAGCGTCGCGGCAGACAAGGTGTGCGACCCCGCCCGCACCATCCCGCGCGCCACGCTGATCGGCACGGCGGCGACGGGACTGATCTACCTGCTGGTCTGTTCGGGCATCGCCCTGACCCTGCCCGCGGCGGAAACCCAGACCGGATCACCCTTTGGAGCGTTCGTGAGCCATTATTGGTCACCGGGACCGGCGCGCTATATCGCCATCTTCGTGGTGGTGAGTTGCCTGGGCGCGCTCAATGGCTGGACCCTGTTGCAGGGGGAAGTGCCGTTGGCGATGGCCCGCGCAGGCGAACTGCCGCGCTGGCTGGCGCGCACCAATGCCAAGGGAACGCCGGTGCGCGGGCTGATCCTGTCCACGTTGCTGGCCAGCCTGTTGCTGATAGCGAACAGCCTGCAAGGGCTGGTGGCGCTGTTCACGGCGATGGCGCTGCTGGCGACGTCAGCGACCTTGTGGCTCTATGTGGGTTGCGCGTTGGCGAGCTTGCGGTTCCGGCTGGTGGTGCCGGCGGCGGTCATCGGGCTGGGCTATGCGCTTTGGACATTGTGGGGCGCTGGGTTAGTGGCCAGCGGGTCGAGCATCCTGCTGATGGCGGCCGGCCTGCCCTTCTACTGGTGGGCGCGGCGGGAGCGAACCGCCGATTGAGCAACGCACGCCGTGTTCCCGCGCAGGCGGGAATCCAGTTCAGACGGCGGGACTGGGTTCCCGCCTACGCGGGAACACGCTGTACGTTACTAACCCTGAGCGTAGCAGGCGCTCAATCCGCCCACAGATCCTTGAGCTTGGAGAAGAAGCCGCTGACCTGCGGGCATTCTTCGCCGGTTTCCGTCTCACGGAACGCTTCGAGCAGTTCCTTCTGCTTCGCCGTCAGCTTGGTCGGCGTCTCGACGTCGATCTGGACCACCAGGTCGCCCTGGCCGCGCCCGTTCAGCACGGGCATGCCGCCGCCGCGCTGGCGGATCTGCTTGCCCGACTGGATACCGCTGGGAATCTTGATCTCGTGCCGGTTGCCGTCCAGACCCGGCACGTCGATCGAACCGCCCAGCGCAGCCGTCGTGAAGCTGACCGGCGCGCGGCAGAACAACGTCGTGCCGTCGCGTTCGAACAGGCTGTGCCGCTTCACATGCAGGAAGATGTAGAGGTCGCCCGCCGGTGCGCCACGCGCGCCAGCCTCGCCCTCGCCCGACAGGCGGATGCGCGTGCCTTCATCGACGCCGGCGGGGATGTTGACCGACAGGGTCTTGGGCTTGTCGGTGCGCCCTTCGCCGCGACAGGAACGGCACGGGCTTTCAATCACCTGGCCTGCACCGTGGCAGGATGGACAGGTGCGTTCGACCACGAAAAAGCCCTGCTGCGCACGGACCTGGCCATGACCCTTGCAGGTGCCGCAGGTCTTGACGCCGGTGCCGGGCTGCGCGCCCGATCCCTCGCAGCTATCGCAGGCCGTAGACACCTCGATCTCGATCTCGGTCTTCTTGCCATGATAGGCTTCGTCGAGCGTGATCTCCATATCGTAGCGCAGGTCCGCGCCGCGGCGATTGGCCTGGCGTCCGCCGCCCTGCCCGCCGAAACCGGACTGGCCGAAGATCGTTTCGAAAATATCGCCCAGATCGGAAAAGCCGCCCGCGCCGCCGCCGCGGAAACCGCCGCCGCCGCCACCCTGTTGCTGCTGGGTATAGGCCGCATGGCCGAACCGGTCATAGGCCGCGCGCTTCTGCGGGTCTTTCAGGCAGTCATAGGCTTCGGACACGGCCTTGAACTTCGCTTCGCTGTCCGCGCATCCGCCGGTCTTATCCGGGTGATATTTCATCGCCATCTTGCGATAGGCGCTTTTGATCACCGCACCGTCGGCGGTGCGCTCGATTTCGAGCAGCTCATAATAATCAACTTCGGTGGTCATAGAGGCCCCCGCCTGCATCGCCCATCATGCCGGCCTGCGCCGGAATGACGGGCGATGGGCATAGTTTTACGCCTTGTTGTTTTCGTCGACTTCCGAGAATTCGGCGTCGACGACATCGTCATCGGCCTTGGGCGCGTCCGCACCCGGAGCGGCGGCCGAAGCCTGCTCCTTCTCGTAAATCGCCTGGCCAAGCTTCATCGCGACGGTCGCGAGTTCCTGCGCCTTGGCCTTCATCGCTTCGGGCTCGCCGCCCTCGATCGCCGCCTTGGTGTCGGCGATCGCGGTTTCGATCTCGCCCTTCAGGCTGGCATCGACCTTGTCGCCATGTTCGGCCAGCTGCGCTTCGGTCGTGTGGACCAGGCTTTCGGCATTGTTCTTCGCTTCGGCCGCCTCGCGACGCTTCTTGTCGTCCTCAGCAAAACGTTCGGCATCCTTCACCATCTGGTCGATGTCGGAGTCGCTGAGGCCACCCGACGCCTGGATGCGGATCTGCTGTTCCTTGCCAGTGCCCTTGTCCTTGGCGGACACGTTGACCAGGCCATTGGCGTCGATGTCAAACGTGACTTCGATCTGCGGCACGCCGCGTGGTGCGGGCGGGATGCCGAGCAGGTCGAACTGGCCCAGGATCTTGTTGTCCGCCGCCATTTCACGCTCGCCCTGGAACACGCGGATGGTCACCGCCTGCTGATTGTCGTCGGCGGTCGAATAGACCTGCGACTTCTTGGCGGGGATGGTGGTGTTGCGGTCGATCATGCGGGTGAACACGCCACCCAGGGTTTCGATGCCGAGGCTCAGCGGCGTCACGTCGAGCAGCAGCACGTCCTTGACGTCGCCCTGAAGCACGCCCGCCTGGATCGCCGCGCCCATGGCGACGACTTCGTCCGGGTTCACGCCGGTATGCGGTTCCTTGCCGAAAAATTCCTTCACGGCTTCGCGCACCTTGGGCATGCGGGTCATACCGCCGACCAGAACGACTTCGCTGATCTCGCTGGCCGAAACGCCTGCGTCGGCCATCGCCTTCTTGCAGGGTTCCATCGTGCGCTTGATGAGGTCCGCCACCAGACGCTCCAGATCGGCGCGGGTGATGGTCTTCACCAAATGCTTGGGACCATTTTGATCGGCAGTGATGAAGGGCAGGTTGACTTCGGTCGTCTGGGCCGAGGACAGCTCGATCTTCGCCTTTTCAGCGGCTTCCTTCAGACGCTGGAGGGCCAGCTTGTCCTTGGTCAGGTCGATGCTTTCTGCCTTCTTGAAGTCGGCGGCCAGATATTCCACCAGCTTGGCGTCGAAATCTTCGCCGCCCAGGAAGGTGTCGCCGTTGGTCGATTTCACTTCGAACACGCCGTCGCCGATCTCCAGGATCGAGATGTCGAAGGTGCCGCCGCCAAGGTCATAGACCGCGATCGTCTTGCCGTCCTGCTTGTCGAGGCCATAGGCCAGCGCCGCCGCGGTCGGTTCGTTGATGATGCGCAGCACTTCCAGCCCGGCGATCTGGCCGGCATCCTTGGTCGCCTGACGCTGGGCGTCGTTGAAATAGGCGGGAACGGTGATGACCGCCTGCGTCACGGTTTCGCCCAGATAGCTCTCGGCGGTTTCCTTCATCTTCTGCAGGATGAAGGCGCTGATCTGCGACGGGCTGTAATCCTCGCCACCGGCCTTGACCCAGGCGTCGCCGTTCGGACCCTTGGCGATGTCATAGGGGACGAGTTCCATGTCCTTCTTGGTCATGGGATCGTCGAAGCGGCGGCCAATCAGGCGCTTCACCGCGAAAATCGTGTTGTCCGGATTGGTGACCGCCTGGCGCTTGGCCGGCTGGCCGATCAGGCGCTCGCCATCCTTGGCGAAGGCGACGATCGAGGGCGTGGTGCGCGCACCTTCCGCATTTTCGATGACCTTGGGCTTACCGCCATCCATCACGGCGATGCAGCTGTTGGTGGTGCCAAGGTCGATACCGATAACTTTTGCCATTGTGTCCTCTTTGAACCCCAAATTCTATTCAGCGGTTGACGGCCCAATACCTCACATAAGCGCCAAGGCAAGGCCGGTTTGCAGGTGGGATATAGGCGCGCTTTCGCTTGGCACAAGAAGTTGTGGCGATTACCTATGCTCTCGACCGGAAACGAGACAGTCATGGAGCATCCGATGCGCGCGCCCCTTATCCTCTTCGCCCTTGCCGCACCGATGCTGCTCGGCGCCTGCGGCGATCCAGCGCCCAGCTATATCGACCAGGCCTGGGTGCAGCTTTCGCCGAACAAGGACAGGCCGTCGGCCGGCTATTTCGTCATCCATGGCGGCGATGCGGGCACGCAGTTGCGCGGGGTGCTGACCGACTATGCGCTCAAGGTCGCGATGCATGAAAGCATCGACAAGGACGGGATGGTGACGATGGAGGCGATCGACACGGTCGATGTGCCGGCCAAGGGCCAGGTCGCCTTCGCACCTGGCGGCAAGCATCTGATGCTGTGGGGCATCAACGACACCGCGATCAGCCGGGGCAAGATGCAACTCACCTTCCTGATGGGCAATGGCGACCGGCTGCTGGTCGATGCGGTGATCCGCAAGCCCGAAGCCGCCGGTGCGGCTTCGCCCAAGCCGGAAGGGCATGAGGGCCATTGAGCAGCCGCGCGCTGACGGAGCAGGAGGTCGCGCTGGCGCGGGGCATGTTCGGCGACGCAATCGACTATGGCCGGGTGCGGGTGCATGAGCGCAAATGGTGGCCGTTCCAGCCAAAGGGCGTGACGATGGCGCCGGATGGGAACCTGTGGTTCCACCCCGATAGCGGCCTGTTCTGCGCGGATTTTTGTGACGGGCCGCTGCATTTGCAGGGGCATTTCATCCACGAAATGACCCATGTCTGGCAGGCCCAGCGGTCGGGCAAGTGGTGGTTGCCGCTGATGCGCCATCCCTTTTGCCGCTATGGCTATGACGTCGTGCCGGGCAAGCCGTTCGCGCGTTACGGCATCGAGCAGCAGGCGGAGATCGTGCGACATGCGTTTCTGCTGCGACGGGGCGTCGCGGTGGCCGGTAAGCCGGGGGTGGCGGTGTATGAGGCGCTGTTGCCGTTCAGAGAGTAAGCGGGGCTGATTTGGCTACTTTTCCGCCATGCCCCTCCCTCTTGCGGGAGGGGCAGCGAGACTTGCGCACGGAGCGCGTTGGTCGCAGCGGGGTGGGCCGTTGCGACGTCCTGCCCACCCCCTAACCCCCTCCCGCGAGCGGGCACATGTCCGATGTTGGTCGCTTGCTGCCGATCATGCTGTCACCAGGCCGCCGCCAGCATCGCCTTCAGCAGCCGCGCGAAGTTCCAACCTTCCGCCCGCGCCGCGATGGCGGACAGGCAGTCCTGATCGTCACGGCCTGGACGGCCGGGGCCGGTCATGTTGGGCTTCATATTGAGATCGAACAGTTTGAAATGGCCAGTCGCAGCGGCCCGGCAGTCGATGCGGATCGGCGCCCGCGCATCCACCAGCCCTGCGGCGCGGACACAGGCGGCCAGCATCGCCTGCACGGCCGGTGTCGCCAGTTCCTCCACGTCGATCGCCACGCTGTTGGCTGTCACCGCGACATCGCCATTATAGGGAGCGATGCCGTCCTTCTGGTCGAAGCGGCGGACCGGGCGCAGCGGCCAGTGGGCGGCCCGCACCGCCCCCGACGGGAGCGGCGAGGCTGGCGGCATCAATGTCACCGTGACTTCCTCACCATCCAGATATTCCTCGACGATCAGCGTATCACCGAATTTTGCGTCCTCGATCAGTAGGATCGCCGCCGTGCGAAGCGCTGCCAGATCGGCGACTCGCGTGACGCCCTGACTGCCCCGCCCGCGCACCGGCTTCACGATCAGCGGCAAGGTCAGGGCCGCCTGCGTCAGCGCAGCCTCTACATCGGCCAACGCCCATACGCCCGGCCGCGTAGCCTGCGCCATCAGGAAGGACCGTGCCACTGGCAGGCCTGCTTCCTCCAGCATCCGGTTTGTCGTGAACTTGTCGTCATAGCGCTGCGTCAGGGTCGGCAATTGCCCAACGATCCGTACCTGCCCGACGACAGTTTCGATCGGATGGCCTTCGAACAGCACGCTGTTCGCCCAGAGGATCGTCGCACCCGCCGCGATCGCCGCCGCGATGCCTTCCGCGGTATCGGGAAACACCCAGTCCAGCGGCCGGATCGGATCGGGATCGGCTATCGGGGTCAGGACATGATGCCCCTGCCCGCGCAGCACGAAGCCGATATCCGCGCCGCCATCCGAATAGCCGCCGGGCTTGGCATCCTTGCGCAGCCCGTCGATCACCGGCGGCGGCAGCGCCTGATAGAGGATGGCCACCGCGTCCTGCGTCATATCGTCATCATTCCCGTCCAGAATCGAAAAGGGGGCCAGCCTTGCGGCTCGCCCCCTCCAGAATGTTGAGCCGTAGATACGGTCTTAGTAGACGCGCGCCTTGGGCTTCACATATTCCGCTTCGTCGGTCATCGTATAGTCGTGGACCGGCCGGTAATCGAGCGTCACCTTGCCGCCCGAACCGCCCCAGCCTTCGAACCAGCTGATGGTGTGCTTCATCCAGTTTTCGTCGTCGCGGTTCGGGAAATCCTCGTGCGCGTGGGCGCCGCGCGATTCCTTGCGGGCTTCGGCGCCTTCCATCGTGCAGATGGCCTGGCTCATGAGGTTGTCCAGTTCCAGCGTCTCGATGAGGTCGGTGTTCCAGATCAGCGAACGGTCGGTGACCTTGACGTCCTGGAGCCGCTTGTTGACCGCCTGCATCTGGCTGACGCCTTCGGCCAGCAGCGCGCTGTCGCGGAACACGGCGGCGTGCTTCTGCATGGTGCGCTGCATGTCGAGGCGGATGTCCGCCGTCGGCGTGCTGCCCTTGGCATTGCGATAATGGTCGAGGCGCGACAGCGCCAGGTCCGCCGCATCGGCCGGCAGCGCCCTGTGCGACGCGTTGGGCTTGAGGTTGTCCTTGAGGAACAGGCCGGTGGCGCGGCCGAACACGACAAGGTCGATCAGCGAGTTGGAGCCAAGGCGGTTCGCGCCATGGACCGACACGCAGGCCGCTTCGCCGACCGCGAACAGGCCGGGCACGATCACTTCGGGATCGTCGCCCTTCTTGGTCACAACCTGGCCATGATAGTTACAGGGGATGCCGCCCATATTATAATGCACGGTCGGCGTAACCGGCAGTGGCTGGCGGGTCAGGTCCACGCCCGCGAAAATCTTGCCGCTTTCGGTGATGCCGGGCAGGCGTTCGGCCAGCACCTTGGGATCGATATGGTCGAGGTGCAGGAAGATATGATCCTTATGCTCGCCCACACCGCGCCCTTCGCGCATTTCCATCGCCATGGACCGCGACACGACGTCGCGCGACGCCAGATCCTTGGCCGATGGGGCATAGCGTTCCATGAAACGCTCGCCTTCGGAGTTGGTGAGGTAGCCGCCTTCGCCACGCGCGCCTTCGGTAATCAGCACGCCCGCACCATAGATGCCGGTCGGGTGGAACTGCACGAACTCCAGATCCTGGAGCGGCAGGCCAGCGCGCAGCACCATGCCGCCGCCGTCGCCGGTGCAGCTATGCGCCGAGGTGGCGGAGAAATAGGCGCGGCCATAGCCGCCCGTCGCCAGCACGACGGCATGGCTGCGGAAGCGATGGATCGAGCCATCTTCCATGCAGATGGCGATGACGCCGCGGCATTCCTTGCCGTTCGGGCCGTCTTCCATGATCAGGTCGATGGCGAAATATTCGATGTAGAAGTCCGCGTCGTATTTCAGCGACTGCTGATACAGCGCGTGCAGCATGGCGTGGCCGGTACGGTCGGCCGCGGCGCAGGTGCGCTGCACCGGCGGGCCGGCGCCCATATTCTGCATATGGCCGCCGAAGGGACGCTGGTAGATCGTCCCATTCTCGTTACGGCTGAACGGCACGCCGGCATGTTCCAGCTCGATCACGGCCGCAGGCGCTTCGCGCACCATATATTCGATCGCGTCCTGGTCGCCCAGCCAGTCGGACCCCTTGACGGTGTCGTACATGTGCCAGGTCCAGTGGTCGGGGCTGTTATTGCCCAGCGAGGCCGCGATGCCGCCCTGCGCCGCGACGGTATGCGACCGGGTCGGGAACAGCTTGGTGATGCAGGCGGTCTTGAGGCCCGCTTCGGCGCTGCCCATGGTCGCGCGCAGGCCGGAGCCGCCCGCGCCCACGACGACCGTGTCGTAGGTGTGGTCGATGATCTTATAGGCTTCGGTCATGGCTTGACGACCCCAATGAAGGCGATCTTGGCGATCGCGAAAATGCCCGCGGCAGCGCCGCCCAAGGCATAGAAATTCAGCAGCAGCATGGAGAAGAAGGCGAGGCCCTTGTCATGGACATAATCCTCCAGCATCACCTGCATGCCGAGGCGCAGGTGCCAGAAGATGCTGACGATCATCAGCATCAGCGGCACGGCGACCACCGGGTTGGCGATCCAGCCGACGACGCTTTCATAATCGAGGCCGGGCAGGCTCAGCAGGCTGAACAGCAGCCACAGCGTCAGCAGCAGATTGCCGACGGCCGTATAGCGCTGCGCCAGCCAGTGATGCGCGCCATGATGCGCCGAACCCAGGCCGCGAACGCGACCGATGCCAGTACCGTTGCCCATCAGAGCGCCTTTCCGAAGATGGTGAGCCAGACGAAGCCGGTCACCAGCAGCGATGCGACGAAGGTCGCGATCGACCACATCTTGTTATTTTTCAGCTCATACCCCGCGCCCATGTCGAGCACGAAGTGCCGCAGGCCCGAGAAGAGATGCTGGAAGAAGAACCAGGTCAGGCCGATCATCACCAGATAGCCGATCGGCGATGTCGCGCACTTGACGAAGGTCGCATAGGCCTCCGGACCGGTCGCGGCGGCCATCAGCCACCAGATGAGGCCGAGCGCGCCGGCGGTGGCAAGGCCATTGCCCGTCACGCGGTGCATGATGGACACGGCCATGGCCGGTCCCCATTTCCAGATCGTCAAATGCGGCGAGAGCGGCCGGCTGTTGGAACGCGCCATGTCTACCCTAGTCCTTAGATACTTGTCCCTGAGTCCGCCCCCCTTAAGAGCGATACGCCAAGAGGGCAAGAAGCGGAAAGCGGGAGATTGCCGACGCCGCTTTCTGCGATCAGCCCGGACAGCCATAAGAAGTGGTTAACCAACGTGCGCTAAAGATCGACGTCCAACCGATCACGTCATCAGCAAGGGCCGTTCCCTCATGCCGTCCAGTCTTTCTTCCGCCACCGCCACATCGGATTTTCTGGCGGAAGTCGATCCCAACGGCGATGTCGCCCGCGCCGCGCGCGAAGTGGGCGACCTGATCGGCGATGATCTGGGCAGCGTGGGCGCCGCCTTCTTCACCAGCTATATGCGCGAAACCGGCCTTCAGGACCGGCTGGGCAGCGGCGTCATCGCCCGAATCGAACGCGAAGCCGATACTTATGTCCGCGAAAAGCTGATGCATTTCGCGGAGGGGCGCTGGGCGCGGTCGGCTGCCGACTGCGTGCGCCACGCCCGCAAGCATGACGTATCGGTGCGCGCGGTCCTGAACGCGGTCGCCAATGCCAACGAACGCGTCACCGACCTGATCTGGGAACGGTGCCATGATGATGCGCCGCGCTGTCGCCGGTTGCTGCGCATGATGCTGCAGATCGCGATGATCGATTCGGGTTTCATGAGCAATGTGCTGGCCACCGACCAGGCCGAAGCGCAGCGCGCCGAACGCCAGCGTTACGGCACGCTGTTCGAACAGCGGATCGTCGGTGAGATCGACGGCGCGTCGAAACTGGGCGAATCGCTGCGCGAACAGGCCAAGGATGCGTCCGCCGCCACGCGCGGCATGCTGGGCAAGGCGTCCGAAGTGGCGGCCGCCGCCGAACAATCCGCCCTCGCCATGCGCGAAGCCGCCCGCACCTCCGCCGGGCTCATCCGCGCTATCGAGGATGCCCGCACCGAAGTCGAAAGCGCGGCAGAGGTCGCCCAGCGCGCCTCCGCCCAGTCGGGGGATGCGGTGTCCATGTCTTCCACCCTGTCCGACCATGCCAAGTCGATCGAATCGATCCTGGGCCTGATCCGCGACATTGCAGGGCAAACCAACCTGCTCGCGCTCAACGCCACGATCGAGGCCGCCCGCGCCGGTGACGCCGGGCGCGGCTTCGCCGTCGTCGCGCAGGAAGTGAAGAGCCTGGCCAACCAGACCGCCCGCGCCACCGACGAGATCGCCGGCAAGATCGCCGATATCCAGGCATCGACCCGCCAGTCGGTCGAAACCAACGAACGCATCCGCGACACGGTGGGCGAGGTCAAGGCCAGCGCCGAGCGCATCCGCCACGCCATGGATGCGCAGGCGCAGACCGTGACCATGATCACCGCCGCGGTCGACGAAACCGCGCTGGCCGCCGATTCGATGTCGACCACCATTTCCGCGATCCGCCAGGACACCGAAGTGGTGGCGTCGGAAATCGACCAGCTCGAACGCGGCTTCGTCAGCGTCGAGGGCAAGCTCGCCAGCCTGCGCAACGCTTCGTCCGACTTCGGTCGGCAGGTAGCCTAAGCCGCCGCCATCCCATCCCGCTTCCCCTCCCTCTCTGCCTCGGCTAAAGGCGGCGGGATGAACGATGTCGCGCCTTCAGTCCAAAGCTGGAAAGTCACCCTGCCCTGCACCCGCGCCGAAGCCGAAGCGCTGGACGGGGACATCGCCGCCTTCACGCTGATGGAGCATCCGCCGGTGCTGATGACCAGCGAAGCGACGCCCGATGGTGAGGAAGAGGGGGAAGATGCCTGGCAACTCGACGCCTATTTCGAAGGCAAGCCCAGCGTGGCCGCGATCAAGCTGCTCAAGACATTGGTGCCCAGCGCGGGCCGCGTGAAACCCGTTGTCGAGGCGCTGCCCGACGAGGATTGGGTGACGCTGAGCCAGCAGGGGCTGGAGCCTGTCACCGCCGGCCGCTTCCATGTCCGCAACATCGCGAGCGATCCCGAACTGCCCGGCCACGTCAATCTGCTGATCGAGGCGGGCCGCGCCTTCGGCACCGGGCAGCATGAAACGACGGCGGGCTGCCTGGCCATGCTCGACCGGATGCGCCGGGTGGGGATGCGCTTTGCCCATGTCGCCGATATCGGCACCGGCACCGGCCTGCTCGCCTTCGCCGCGATGAACCTGTGGCCCCGCGCCCGCGCCATCGCGTCCGACATCGACGCCGTGGCGGTAGAGATCAGCGCCGACAATGCGCGCGCCAATGGCGTAGCGCTGGGCGACGGGGCGGGCCGGCTGGCGCTGGTGACGGCGGCGGGCGGCAACCATCCCGCGCTGATCGGGCGCGCGCCCTACGACCTGCTGATCGCCAACATATTGGCAGGGCCGCTGATCGAACTGGCCCCGACGCTGTGCGCGCTGGTCGAGGATGGTGGCACCATCGTCCTGGCCGGATTGCTCAACGGGCAGGCGGACGCGGTGATCGCCGCCTATCGTGCGCAGGGAATGCGGCTGGCCGAACGCAGCGACCGCGGCGAATGGCCGACCCTGCGCCTGCGCAAGCGGCCCAGCATCGGCTGGAAACGGCCGCGCCGCATCAATCCGGCCGCGCGGGGCGAAGCGCCCGGCTTCGGTAGTATCTGAACTTTTAGAGGAGCTCAGCCATGGCCATCATCCGCCGCGTCACCCTGCATGATGGCCCGGATGGGCCTTTCGAAAGCCTGGCCGTGGTCGACGCAGCCGCCGGCCCGCTGCCGGGGGTGCTGCTCTTCCCCAATGTGCTGGGCGCCAAGGAGGCCGACTTCGCCTATGCGGAAAAGGTCGCGGCGCTCGGCTATGCCGTGCTGGTCGCCGACGTCTTTGGCCAGGGCAAGCGAACCACCCGCGCCGATCCCGATGCCGGGCGCTATATGGCCGAACTGAACGCCGACCGCGCTCTGCTGCGTGACCGGGCGAATGGCGCCCATGCAGTGCTCAAGGGGCTGGCGGAGGTCGATGCCGACCGGACGGCCGCGATCGGCTTCTGCTTCGGCGGCAAATGCGTGCTCGACCTCGCCCGCTCCGGCGCGGACATTAGCGGCGGAGTCAGCTTCCACGGCGTCTATGACCCGACGCCTTTCCCCAACGCGCCGATCACGGCCAAATTGCTGGTCTGCCACGGCTGGGACGACCCGATCGCACCGCCAGAGGCGACCGTGGGTCTGGCCCGCGAATTGACCGATGCGGGCTGCGACTGGCAGATTCACGCCTATGGCGGCACCGGCCACGCCTTCACCGACGAGGGCGTCAATATGCCGGAAAAGGGACTGGCCTATAGCCCAAGCGCCGACCGGCGCAGCTTCCGCGCGATGACGGATTTTCTGGGCGACCTGTTCGGATAAAAGCCGAAAACAGGACTGTCTTAACGGGTCGGAATGCGCCGGGCGCTGGCGAGATGATGGGCGTGGGTGATCGCCACCGCCAGCGCATCGGATGCGTCCGGCCCCACGATCTTCGCGCCGGGCAGCAGGCGCGACACCATCGCATGGACCTGCTCCTTCGACGCATTGCCGACGCCAACCACCGATTTCTTGACGAGGCGCGCGGCATATTCGCCGACCTCCATGCCCGATCGCGCGGCATTGAGCAGAATTACGCCCCGCGCCTGCCCCAGCTTCAGCGTCGATTGCGGGTTCACATTGACGAACACCTCCTCGACTGCGGCGCCATCGGGCCGATGTTCGAGGATCAGGTCGGTCAGCGCCAGGTCGAGCGCCAGCAGTCGCGTCGAGAGCGCCATGCTGCTGTCGGTCTTGATCTGGCCATTGCCGATATGGGTCAGCCGATTGCCATCCGCGGCGATCAGGCCCCAGCCGGTGGTGCCAAGGCCGGGGTCCAGGCCAAGCAGGATCATGCGCGCATCCTCTCCCCGTGGGGAGAGGGCAGACGCATCAACCCAGCTTCTCCATCACAGCATCGGACACTTCATAATTGCCCCAGACGGTCTGGACGTCGTCGTCATCCTCCAGCGTGTCGACCAGCTTCATCAGCGTGGCGGCATTGGCTTCATCGACATCGACGGTGATCTGCGGCTTCCAGGCGAGCTTCGCGCTGTCGGCGGCGCCCAGCTTGGCTTCCAGCGCCTTGGCGACCTCGTGAAGGGCGTCCATGGCGGTCCAGATTTCATGCTCGTCCTCGTTGGACGACACGTCCTCCGCGCCCGCTTCCAGCGCCGCTTCGAAGATCGCGTCGGCGTCCCCCGCGCTCGCCGGATAGCTGATCAGGCCGACCCGGTCGAAACCATGGCTGACCGCACCCGACGCACCCAGATTGCCGCCATTTTTGGAAAAGGCGGTGCGGATGTTGGTTGCCGTGCGATTACGGTTGTCGGTCAGCGCCTCGACGATGATGGCGATACCGGCGGGACCATAGCCCTCGTAACGCACTTCCTCGTAATTCTCGCCGCCCGCCGCGTTCGCCTTGTCGATCGCGCGCTGGATATTATCCTTGGGCATGGACTGGGCCTTGGCGGCGTTGACCGCCAGGCGCAGACGCGGGTTCATGTCCGGGTCGGGCATGCCCATCTTGGCCGCGACCGTGATTTCGCGGCTGAGCTTGGAGAACATCGAAGAGCGCTTCTTGTCCTGCGCGCCCTTGCGATGCATGATGTTCTTGAATTTGGAATGGCCTGCCATGGTCCTGAATTCTTATCTGCCGGTTGACTGTGATGCGCGCCCTTACACCAGCGGCCGCCCAAAGGGCAACCGCCAGCGCGGTCCAGCCGCTGCCGGCATCTCTTTGCCTCAGTAGAGGATCGCGGTGCCCGACGCCGACACCATCAGCATCGACCCGTTGGAGCCGATGACTTCATAGTCAAGGTCGACGCCGACCACGGCATTGGCGCCCAGCGTCGCGGCGCGCGTGCGCATTTCGGCGATCGCCTGTTCGCGGGCGCGTTGCAGCACATCCTCATAAGCGCCCGACCGCCCGCCCACGATGTCGCGGACGCTGGCGAACAGGTCGCGAAACAGATTGGCGCCCACGATCACCTCGCCGGTGACGATGCCGAGATAGTCCTTCGCCGGTCGCCCTTCCAGGCGGCTGGTGGTGCTGACGATGATCTCGGACATGGGCGCTTCTCCTTGATTGTAAAAAGTTATTCCATCCCCAGCGCAGCAAGATAGGTCTGGAGGATGGCTTCCATTTCCTGGCGGTCATGCGGCTGCATCTTCCGCAGGCGGACGATCTGGCGCATGATCTTGCCGTCATAGCCGTTGGCCTTGGCTTCCAGATAGACGTCCTTGATATCGTCGCCGATACCCTTCTTTTCCTCTTCCAGGCGCTCGATGCGCTCTATGAAGAGGCGTAGCTGGTCGGCGGCGACATTGGGTTCGCTCATGGGAATCTCCGTGCAGGTGTGAAATGTGAATCGGGCTGGCGGACGCCTCTAATGCCTGTCCGCGTTCTTCGCCACACTCTCCTGCATCTTTGCGATCTGTTGCGGTGTCGCTTCGCCCTGATGCCGGTCCTTCCATTCCGAAAAAGGCATGCCGTGGATGATTTCGCGCGCCTGATCGCGCGTCATCTCACCGTCCGCTTCCGCGATCCAGTCGGCCAGGCAGTTGCGGCAAAAGCCCGCCAACCCCATCAGATCGATATTCTCGACGTCGGTGCGGTGCTGCAAATGCGCGACCAGACGGCGGAAGGCGGTTGCGGCCACGGCATCTGTGACTATGCTGTCGGTCATCGGCGTGAGAAACCTTTCGCTGATCTACATCATCCTGTCGTGCAGTACGGATAACCCATAACGACGCACTGGCAAGGCCGACAAGGCCAAGCCGGGGACGATCATGACGGTCAGGAGAAGCCATGACGAAGTTACCGCCCCGCTCACGCAAGGTCCGCATCCTGGCGACCCTTGGTCCTGCGAGCGATACGCCCGAAATGATCCGGGCGCTGTTCGTCGCCGGGGCCGACGCCTTCCGCATCAATATGAGCCATGGCGCGCATGAGGATCATGCCGCGCGCATCGCCATCATCCGCGCGCTGGAAAAAGAATTCCAGCGGCCCACGACGATCCTGGGCGACCTGCAGGGACCAAAGCTGCGCGTCGGCACCTTCGAAAAGGGCCTCGCCATATTGGAGACGGGCGCGGCCTTCATCCTCGACCGGGACGAAACGCCGGGCAATGCCCGCCGCGTCAACCTGCCCCATCCCGAAATCTACGCCGCGCTGGTGCCAGAAACCCGGCTGCTGCTGGACGATGGCAAGCTGGTGCTGCGGGTGAAGGCGATCGGCGCCGACCGGATCGACACGATCGTCGAAGTCGGCGGCGCCCTGTCCAACCGCAAGGGCGTAAACGTGCCCGACGTAGTGGTGCCGGTGCCGGCGCTGACCGACAAGGATCGGCGCGACCTCAGCTTCGCGATGAGCCAGGGCTGCGACTGGATTGCCTTGAGCTTCGTGCAGCGGCCCGAGGATCTGGCCGAGGCGCGCAAGCTGATGGGCGGCTATGGCGCGCTGATGGCGAAGATCGAGAAGCCGTCGGCCGTGCAGCGGCTGGAGGAGATTATCGAACTGGCCGACGGCGTGATGGTGGCGCGCGGCGACCTGGGCGTCGAACTGCCGCCGCAGGCCGTGCCGCCGCTCCAGAAGCAGATCGTCGCCACCGCGCGGCGGATGGGACGCCCTGTGGTGGTCGCGACCCAGATGCTCGAATCGATGATCAAGTCCCCCTCCCCCACCCGCGCCGAAGTGTCGGACGTGGCGACGGCGGTCTATGACGGCGCGGACGCGATCATGCTGTCGGCGGAAACCGCGGCGGGCGACTGGCCGGTTGAGGCGGTGACGATGATGGACAGCATCGCGCATAGCGTGGAGCGCGATCCGGGCTATTTCGGCCGGCTCCATTACACCGAGACGAAGCCGGACCCGACCACCGCCGACGCGCTGGCCGAAGCGGCGGGCAATATCGTCGCGGTGGTAGGCGCCAGCGCCATCACCTGCTTCACTTCATCGGGCAGCACGGTGCGCCGCGTCGCGCGCGAACGCCCCGACGCGCCGATCCTGGCGCTGACCCCGCGCACCGACACCGCGCGCAAGCTGGGCCTGACCTGGGGAGTCCACGCCATCCGCACCAAGGATATCGGCACGTTCGAGGAAATGATCGGCAAGGCCCGGCGTATGGCGCTGCGCCACGGCATGACCGAAAAGGGCGGCAAGATCGTGGTGCTGGCCGGCGTTCCCTTCGGCACGCCCGGATCGACCAACGTGCTGCACGTCACGGCGATTCGCGGCGACGAGTTGAAGGGCCGCGACGAGGGCTGAACGCAGGCCGGGTGAGGCCAATTCCCTCCGTTCGCTTCCAGTAAAGTCGAGAAGCGGTAGCACCGAGCTTTGCGCTCAGCTTCGCTAAACTCGGCTTCGCTGGAAACGAACGGCCTTGGGAAACCCGACCGTCGATTCGGCAAATCACGCACCCAAGCGAACGCGGAAAGGCGCCCGATCATCGACCGGGCGCCTGCCACATTGCCTAAAGACCCACCGCCCGAATGGGCGATAGCTCCTGCCTTTTAGCCCTGGCGGGCCTTGAAGCGGCGGTTGGTCTTGTTGATGACGTAGGTGCGGCCGCGACGACGGATCACGCGGTTGTCCCGGTGGCGGCCCTTGAGCGACTTGAGCGAGTTGCGGATCTTCATGGCAGACGGCCCTTGATGAATCTGGTGTGGTCGAATTTCGAAGCGCAGCCCCTATGGGTCGGGCGGGCCAAAGTCAAGGGTGGCAGCCGCTCTTTCGACTCTGTTCATCCCCTATGCAGCAAGTTCGTGGCTTCAAGCGTTTGAGGGGATTATGGCCCCCGCACCGTCTATGTGGTGCCCTGTCATGCCGCATGCCCGTTGGAGTTGAACTCATGTCGAAGCGCCGTCCCCGCCTTGCCGCCCCAAAGCTTTTTCTGGGCGCCCTCCTTCTGGGCGGCCTTTCCCTTGGCGCCAGCGCGACGGCCGCGCCGCGCGTGGAAGTGACCCGCTTCCATATGGGCAATCCTGCCCAGTCGGGCACCGTCGCGGTAGAGGAAATGCCGGGCAATCCGGATATCAGCCTGGAATTCCGCACCTATGCCAGCGCGGTATCGCAGGAATTGCAGCGTATCGGCTTCACCGCTGGGGACGGCGCCCAGAGCGATTATGTCGCGCTGGTCAGCTTCACCCGCACCTTCCGCCCATCCGGACCGGACCGCCGCAGCGAAAGCCCGGTCAGCGTCGGCGTGGGCGGCGGGATCGGCAGCGGGGGCGGTCGCCGTGGCGGCACCTTCGGCGGGCTTGGCCTGGGCGTCGGCATCAACCTGTCGGGCAAGCCCAAGGATATCGTGACGACCGAACTCCATGTGCAGTTGCGCCGCAGGTCCGATTCGACGGCGATCTGGGAAGGCCGCGCATCGACCCAGGCGAAGCAGGGGTCGGCCGCGGCCCAACCCGCCACCGCCGCCCAGAAACTCGCTTCAGCCTTGATCGGGGGCTATCCGGGTGAATCGGGGCGCACTATAACGGTCAAATGAGCATCAGCATTTCCAGCGGCTTCGACAGCGGCAATATTCGCGTCCTCTCCATCGCCGACACGCCGGCCGGCGTCCGCGCCGTGCTGGAGATCGTGACGGATCACCAGAGCGACTTCTACCAATGGTTCCATTTCCGGCTCGCCAATGCGGCGGGCCGCGAAGTGGAACTGGCGATCGTGAACGCGGCGGGATCGGCCTATCCCGACGGCTGGGCCGGTTACAGCGCGCGGGTGAGCGAGGATCGCGACAATTGGGTCCAGGCCGACACAAGCTATGCCGACGGCATGCTGACGATCCGGCTGGAGCCGGACAGCAATGCGGTATGGATCGCCTATTTCGCGCCCTATTCGATGGAGCGGCACCACGACCTCATCGCCTGGGCCGCGACCCAGCCGGGCGTCGAACATCGCGAACTGGGGCTGACCCTGGACGGCCAGCCGCTCGACCTGCTGACGATCGGCGACGGACCGAAGCAGATCTGGCTCTATGCGCGCCAGCATCCCGGCGAGACGATGGCGCAATGGTGGATGGAAGGCGCGCTGGAGCGGCTGTGCGACGAGGAAGATGCGGTGGCCCGCCTGCTGCGCCGACAAGCGACGATCCATCTGATCCCCAATATGAACCCGGATGGCAGCCGCCGCGGCCATCTGCGCACCAATGCGGTCGGCGTGAACCTCAATCGCGAATGGCATGAGCCGACGGCCGAGCGCAGCCCCGAAGTGCTGATGGCGCGCAATGCGATGGACGAGACCGGCGTCGATTTCGCCATGGACGTCCATGGCGACGAGGCGATTCCCGCGGTGTTCATCGCGGGTTTCGAGGGTATCCCGTCGATCACCGATCGGCAGGTCGCGCTCTATCACCGCTATCGCGACACGTTGGCGGCCCGCACCCCGGATTTCCAGACGCGGCTGGGCTATCCGGTGGCGGGCGCGGGCAAGGCGAACCTGTCCATGTCCACTAACCAGCTCGCCGAACGCTTCGGCGCGGTGGCGATGACGCTGGAGATGCCGTTCAAGGATAATGACGACCTGCCGGACGCCGATTTCGGCTGGTCTCCGGCGCGGTCGATCCAGCTCGCCAAGGATTGCCTGGCGGTGCTGGCGGAGATGATCGAGGATATTTGAGGATAGACATGTTCCCCGCGAAAGCGGGAACACGCAACCTACCGCCAGTCGAACGGCAGCGGCGCTTCGCGGAAGGCGAAGCGGTCGAGATGATCGGCGACCACCTGCTTGAACCGCTCCACGTCGGCGTCCGCATTGGGCTCCAGCGTCACCACCAGCGCCTCGGGCTGCGCCGCCATGCGGATCGGCCCCATCGGGAAGGCAATGACGCCCTGTTCGGGGCTGAAATCCGTTTCGAACTTGTGGCTCCAATGTTTGCACAACTGCTGGAGATAGCGGCTGGCATGGGTGGTCGGCACGTTTGCGGTCACGGTCATGTCAGAGCCTTTCGATCTTGCTCGCAGCCTCGTCGATCAACGACGCGACATCGAACATGGTCTGGTTATCGGCGCCCTCCTTTTCAAGGCGATGCTGGATGGCGATGCGCAGATTGTGCAGCGCGCGGCGCACCGGCGCGCCATCGACCCGCTCCGCCTTCTGCGCCAGCGCGGCCAGCCGGGCCAGCGCCAGGTCGAGCGCGGCCTTGCGCTCCTCGATCTGGACCTTCCCGGCATCGGTGATGGCGAAGCGTTTGCGGCTGCCTTCGCTCGGTTCCTCGACGATCAGGTCCATCTCCGCCAACATGGTCAGCGTAGGATAGACGACGCCGGGGCTGGGCGCATAGGCTTCGCCCGACAGCGCCTCGATCGCGCGGATCAGCTCATAGCCATGGCGCGGCTCGTCGGCGATCAGCTTCAGCAGGATCAGGCGCAGCGTTTCATTGTCGAACAGACGTCGGCGACCGCCGCCGCCGCCACGACCGCCCCGGCCACCATGGCCGCCGCCGCGCAGGCCGTCCTCGCCGAAGGGATCGCCACCGAACGGGCCGCCACGCCCCCCGCCGAATCCGTCGCCACGACCAAAGCCGTCAGGCGAACCGAATCGGCCAGCGCCGGGATGATGACCGCCATGGCGGCCGCGATGAGAATAGGGGAAATGCATCATTAGGTCTTTCATATATGTCATGATGCATTGCGATATATCTTAAAAATCTTGGCCGTCAAGAGTTACGATAGATCTTAAATGTATCATTCTGTATCGGAGGCCGTCGCCAAGAGAAAAAGATTACGTGTTCCGTGTAGGCGGAAACCCAGTTTAAGGCTTGTGGGGATTCACCGGGAATTGATGACGGCTGCAGCGAGGTGGATCATGGCCTCGAAGCTGCGATCGGTTTTGCAGGCGCGCATGGCGATACGCTTGAATTCCTTGAGTTTGCAGAAGAAGTTTTCGATGAGGTGGCGCCACTTGTACATTTCGGCGTCGAGCGGGATGGGTCTGGCGCGTCGCGGGTGCTGCGAGATGACGATTTTTGCACCCCGCTCGTTGAGATCGGCGACGATATCGTTGCTGTCGAAAGCCTTGTCAGCGAGCAGTGCGCCGAACTTGATGCCGTCGATGAGTGGAGCAACGCCAACCGTGTCGAAGCGGTGGCCGGGCATCAAGCGGAAGCGGACAAGGTTGCCCAGCGCATCGGTCAAAGCCAGGATCTTGGTCGTCATGCCTCCTTTGGAACGACCAATGGCCTGGCTCTGAGTCCCCCTTTTGCGCCCTGGCCGTGCCGGTGAACCTTGACGATGGTGGCATCGATCATGGCGTATTCCATGTCGGGTTCATCCGACAGAGCATCGAAAATCCGCTTGAAAACATCGGCTTCCCGCCAATCGCGAAATCGGCGGAATGCCGTGCTCCAATTGCCGAACATCGCCGGTAGGTCGCGCCATGGACTTCCAGTGCGGACAATCCACAGCACTGCCTCCACGAACAGCCGGTTGTTTCTGCCGCTGCGTCCGGGGTCGGTGATCTTGCCCAGACAGTGCGGTTCCATCTGCGCCCATTGGGCGTCCGTCAGTACAAAGCGATCCATCCAGAGTGTGAATCACAACTCCAGCAAAAGGGGAATCCTAAATCCCCACAGCCCTTAGACCACGGGACTGGGTTCCCGCCTGCGCGGGAACACGCAGCCTGATTGAACGGAGCCAGCTTCAGAGCGCAGCAAAATCGATCGGCGCGTGGCGATCCAGCGTGCGGCTCTGGTCCTCCAGCGGATATTTCAGGCCGCTGGCGCAGTTGAACAGCACCGCGCGATCCTCCCGCCCGATCAGCCCTTCGTCCAGCGCGCGTTGATAGGCCGCCAACGTCGCCCCGCCCTCCGGACAGAGCAGCAGTCCGTCGTCGCGCGCGACATCGCACACCGCCGCCATGATCGCCGCGTCAGACACGGCCAGCGCCGCACCGCCGCTGTCTCGCACCGCACGCAGGATCAGGAAGTCGCCCACCGCGCGCGGCACGCGAATGCCCATGGCGACGGTGTGGGCATCCTCCCAGCGGTCGGCGAACTCGACGCCCTGTTCGAACGCGCGGACCATCGGCGCGCAACCTTCGGCCTGCACCGCGAACATCTTGGGCCGCTTAGCGCCGATGAAACCGATCTTCTCCAGTTCGTCGAACGCCTTCCACATGCCGATCAGGCCGGTGCCGCCGCCGGTGGGATAGAAGATCGCGTCGGGCAGCTCCCAGCCGAGCTGTTCGGCCAGTTCCAGCCCCATCGTCTTCTTGCCCTCGATCCGATAGGGCTCCTTGAGCGTCGAGAAGTCGAACCAGCCGCGCGCCTTCGCCCCCTGCCCCACGATCGCCCCGCAATCGTCGATCAGGCCGTTGACGCGATAGACGCGCGCACCCTGTGCCGCGATCTCGCGCACGTTGATCTCAGGCGTGTCGTCGGGGCAGAAGATGATCGCCTCCATCCCCGCGACCGCGGCATAGGCGGCCAGCGCCGCGCCGGCATTGCCGTTGGTCGGCATCGCCACCTGGGTCACGCCCAGTTCCTTGGCCATGGACACCGCCATGACCAAACCGCGCGCCTTGAACGAGGCAGTGGGTAACCGCCCCTCATCCTTGGCCATCAGATGTGCCCCGCCCAGCCGCGCGGCGGTGCGCGGCAGCGGGATAAGCGGCGTCGCATTTTCGCCCAGGCTGACGATGTTGGCGGTCTGCCGCACCGGGAGCAATTCTCGCCAACGCCACAGGTCCATCGGCCGCTGCGCCAACGCCGCCTTGGTCAACGTCGCGCGCACGCCGTCCAGATCATAGCGCACCAGCAGCGGCTTCCCCGCCGCCGACAGCCCATGCAGTTCATCGGCCCCATAACGCTCGCCGGTCAGCGAACATTCCAGATGGGTGACGAAAGTGGGGCGATCGGTGGTCAGGTTGAGGTCGTGGCGCACCTATAATCTCCGTTCGCCCTGAGCCTGTCGAAGGGCCTCTCTTCTTTAAGAAAAGAAAGGGCTTCGACAGGCTCAGCCCGAACGGATCGAAAAGCTTATTCCGGCGCCTTCGCCACGCTGACCATGGCGGGACGCAGCAGACGGTCCTTGATCATATAGCCAGCCTGCATCTCGATCAGGATCGTGCCCGGCGCGGCGTCGGCCGAGGGAACTTCCATCATCGCCTGATGCTTGTTGGGGTCGAGCGGCTGGCCGACCGATTCAATCTTCGTGATGCCGTTGCGGCCGAACACGCTGTCCAGTTCACGGCCGGTGGCTTCCAGACCGATGACCAGACCCTTGAACTTCTCATCCTCGCGCAGGTCGGCGGGAATGGCGGCGAGCGCACGGCTCAGATTATCGGCGACCGACAATATGTCGCGGGCGAAGGCCGTTGCGGCATAGGCGCGCGCGTCGCCCAGTTCCTTTTCCAGCCGGCGGCGCACATTCTGCGTATCGGCATGGGCGTAGAGAATGTCCTGCCTGGCGGTGGCCAGTTCCGCCTCCAGCGCTGCAATCTTCTCGGCTGCGGCATCGCCAGCGGGCGCGGCGTCTTCCGGCAGCGCGTCCACGACTTCGGTGTTTTCGATAGTGTCTTTGTTTTCGCTCATCTCATCAATCTCGATAGCGTCTGTGCTGTGAAGTCCACCATGGGGATCACCCGCGCATAGTTCAAGCGCGTGGGGCCGATCACGCCGACCACGCCGACGACCCGGCCGTCCGCGCCACGGTAGGGGGCGGCTATGACCGAAGAACCCGACAGGGAAAAGAGCTTGTTTTCCGAGCCGATGAAGATTTTGGTCGCGCTGCCCGCCAGCGCGCTTTCCAGCAGCCGGGAAATCTCCTGTTTGCCTTCCAATTGTTCCAGCAACTGGCGCACCCGTTCCAGGTCGGCGGCGGTGCCGTCATCGATCAGATGCGCCTGCCCGCGCACGATCAGCACCGGCCGATCGTCGGCATCCTGCGACCAGATGGCGATGCCGCGTTCCACCAGTTCGCGCGCCGCGCCGTCGAGCAGGCTGCGCTCCGTCTCCATCTCCCGGCTCAACTGGTCGCCCGCCTGGCGCAGCGTCATCCCGGCAAAACGCGCCGACATGAAGTTCGCCGCTTCGTTCAACATCGACGGGGTGACGGCTGGCGGCAGGTCCAGCACCCGGTTTTCGACCGATCCGTCCTGCCCCACCAGCACCGCCAGCGCCTGCCGGTCGTTCAGGGGCACGAAACCGAACTGGCGCAGCACCGGCTCGCGCCGCGGCACCATGACGATCCCGGCGCAGGCCGACAGGCCCGACAGCGCCGCGGTGGCGGCGGACAGCGCTTCCTCAATCGGGCCGCTTTCGACCAGCCCGGCCTCGATCGCGCGCCGTTCTTCGGCCGACGGCGCCGCCGCCTGCATCATCCCGTCGACGAACAGGCGCAGCCCCGTTTCGGTCGGCATCCGCCCGGCGGAGGTGTGCGGCGCAGCGAGCAGGCCCAGTTCCTCCAGATCCTGCATGACGTTGCGAATCGACGCCGGCGACAGGCTCAATGTCGCCAGCTTGCTGATCGTGCGCGATCCCACCGGCAGGCCGGTGCCGAGATAATTTTCCACCACCAGGCGGAAGACATCGCGCGCGCGCTCGTTCAATTCGGAGATCGGAGTGACCGACATGGTTCTTATCTAGGCAGACGGGGGCGCAGGCTCAAGGCGCGACCGCCTTGGGATTGAGCATGGATTGCACGTCCAATATCTTCGGCACCGCCGCCAAAGCGACCCGCAGCCGACCATAGCGCGTATCCATGCAGCCGGACTGGAATTCCAGCCGCGTCGCATTTTGCCCCGGGCGGCTCCATTCCACGACATAGCCGGGCATGTCGGTGGCGAAACGCTCGCAATTCTGGCCGTGAGCGATTTTCTGCACCGTCCCCGCCGCCGGGCGATGCGGCGCCAGCGTCGTCACCAGCTTGCGATATTGCGCACTCGTCACGGTGAAGCGCGTCGGGCCGGGAACGGAGGTGAAGCGTTCCGGCTCCAGCAGCCCCAACCCGTCCGGCGACACCTGCAACGTATAGGCCGGGCAGGCGCCGAAGCAGCGCCCGGCGGTAAAGCGGATGATGTCGCCCGGCGCCTTGGGCGGTTCCAGCCCCGGTTCGGCGGCCGTGCAACCGGCCAGCAGCAGCATGGCGGTGAGTGTCGATATGCGTCCCATGCCCCCTCCTTATCGCCTAATTGTCGCCGTGACACTGGCAAGAAACGTCAGCGGGCGCTAAGCGGCCTGTTAAGTGCGCTTTTCGGCGCATTGGCGGCATTCCGCAGGGACGGCCGCTATCTGAACGCTTCGGAGTAGAAATTATGCGTCCTTCCGGCCGCGCGCCCGACCAGATGCGCGACATCACCATGGAGCCTGGCTTCACCATCCATGCCGAGGGAAGCTGCCTCATCAGCTTCGGCGACACCCGCGTGCTGTGCACCGCATCGGTCGAGGAAAAGGTGCCGCCTTTCCTGCGCGGCAAGGGGTCGGGCTGGGTCACGGCCGAATATGGCATGTTGCCCCGCGCCACCCATACGCGCGGCAGCCGAGAGGCGGCCAAGGGCAAGCAGTCGGGCCGCACGCAGGAAATCCAGCGCCTGATCGGCCGGTCGCTGCGCACGGTCGTGGACCTCAAGAAGCTGGGCGAGCGCCAGATCGTGGTCGATTGCGACGTGATCCAGGCCGATGGCGGCACGCGCACGGCAGCCATTTCGGGTAGCTGGGTCGCGCTGCGAATCGCGGTCGACAAGCTGCTGGCGTCGGGCGCGCTCAAGGAAGACCCGATCATCCAGAAGGTTGCCGCGATCAGCTGCGGCATTTTCGAAGGCACGCCGGTGCTCGACCTCGACTATGCCGAGGACAGCAATGCCGAGACGGACGCCAACCTGATCCTGACCGGCGACGGCAAGTTCGCCGAAGTGCAGGCGACGGCCGAAGGCGCCGCCTATGACGAGGAAGAGCTGCTCCGCCTGCTCCGCCTCGCCCGCATCGGCTGCGCCAATATCTTCGCCGCGCAGGATGTCGCGACGGGCCGGTAAGCACAGACGTTCGGTTCGAGCCTGTCGAGAACCTTTCCTTGAAACCGCTTCTCGACAAGCTCGAAGTGAACGGAGATAGTAAGCTGCATGAGCGACGATTTCGGACAGGAACAGGCGATCCGCAAGCTCGCCCCCGGCAAGCTGGTGATCGCCAGCCACAATCCCGGCAAGGTGCGCGAAATCGCCGCCCTGCTCGGCCCGTTCGGGATCGAGCCCATTTCCGCCGCGTCGCTGGACCTGCCCGAACCGGAAGAAACCGGCACAACCTTCATCGCCAATGCCGAATTGAAGGCGATGCAGGCGGCCGACCTGTCCGGCCTGCCCGCGCTCGCCGACGATAGCGGCCTGTGCGTCGAGGCGCTGGACGGCGATCCCGGCCTGTTTTCCGCGCGCTGGGCCGGCCCGACCAAGGATTTCGCCATGGCGATGCAGACGGTGTGGGATGGTGTGGAAGCCAAGGGGCCGGACGCCGGCCATGGCGCCTATTTCATCTGCGCCCTCGCCCTCGCCTGGCCCGACGGCCATGTCGAGGCGTTCGAGGGTCGGATCGACGGCACGCTGGTATGGCCGCCGCGCGGGGACCAGGGCTTCGGCTATGATCCGATGTTCGTGCCGTACGAGCATGATATCAGCTTTGGCGAAATGGACCCGGACGCCAAGCACGCCATGAGCCACCGCGCCAAGGCCTTCGACAAGCTGGTGGCCGCAGTTTTCTAATCAAAAGTGACCGGCGTTTCAGCGCGCCGGCACCGCCTTCAGCTTCGCCTGGCCGATATGCCAGCGCAACTGGCTGGCCGACGCGCCGTCGACATCGTTGACGCGGCGCACGACATAGTCGCCGGCGAAGCGCTGGCGCGTCCCGTCCTGCAGTTGCGAATCGACAGTCACCGGCACCGTCTGGTAGATCGATCCTGCGCCGGCATCGCCCGGTTCCAGCTTGCCGATCGTCACCCGCGTCGATCGGGTGCCGGCGAAGCCCGCCTGGAACTTGTCCAGCGTCTGGTTGGGCGGGCCGTCATCCCCCCATTGCTCCCAGGCCGTGCCATAGTCACGCGCGTTGATCGCCGAATAATAGCGCTGCACCACCGCGACCGCCGCCGCCATGCTCTTGGGCGCGGGATCGCATCCGGCCATCGGTTCGCCCTTGCCGTCGAACAGGGCGCAACTGCGGGCGATTTCATCCTCGATCATGGCGCAGCTATTGGCGGCATTGCAGGGCGGATGGGTGGCGGGCGACACGTTGCGACAGATCGCCACGCGCTTGGCCGCCGCGGCCGATCCGATATCCGCCGCGCAGGATAGCGGCGCGGCGCTCGCACTCTCGGCAGCCGGCGCGGCATCAGGCATGGGGCTTTGTGCCACATTCTGGTTGCCGGGCGTTTCGACTGCCGGGGCCGCGACGCCATTGCTGGCCAGTTCGTCCGCCTTGCGCTCCGGCTGTGATGGCGTCCCGCAGGCACTCAGCGCCAGCAACGCGCAGCCCGAAACGATCCCTGACAATGACGCGTGGCGCATCCTCTTCTCCTCTGGCGATCTTCCCTGCTCAATGCACGCCGTCGGGAGAAATATCCATTGCCGCCTATTTGGCGGCGCTGGCGACCTGCGTTTCCGCCATCGGCGCCGCATCCGCATCCAGCGGCCCCCGACCGAAGGCGTTGCCGGCCGGGAAATAGCGGCACACCAGATAATCGGCATTGGCCCCTTCACCCAGCGCGCAGCCGATCTGCCTCGTCCCGCGCCAGATCATCTGGGCATAATGGCCGACATCCTGCCAGCGCCCGGTGCTGCTGAGATCGGGCAGCTTGCCCGCGATCCGGGTGAAGCGCTTTTCGTCCAGGAACGACCCGACCATAGCCTGGTAGCCATAGAGCCGGCGCGGTCCCATCCACAGATTTTCGCCACTGGGGATGGTGCGGCCCGTGCGCGGCGAATGACGAAAGACGCCGCTATGCGCCATGTCGTCGGCATAGCGCGCCGCATCGGCCGCCAGTGCATCGTCCCAGTCCAGCAAGGGCAGGCCGAGCGATGCCCGCTCGCCATTATGCGCGTCCAGCATCACCGCGCGCAGCAGCGAATCGCCGCGCGCCGCTTCCGCCATGCCATAATAGGCCGCCGGCATCACCGCGCCCGCCGCGCCCCCCTTGGGCGCCCCTGCCCCGTCGCTATCGCTCGCCCCCTGTGCGCCGCCCGCCGTCACCAGCAGAACCGGCAGCGTCGCTGCCCATAGCGAAGCGCGCAAAAACGCTTTAGGGCTGCCCCCAGCCATGTCGTCCCTTACCCCCCAAATCGCAACGGCCCCAGACCCTGTCCGTGCCGACGCCCAAGCCTTATATATCCATTGGCCCTTTTGCGTATCCAAATGTCCCTATTGCGATTTTAACAGTCATGTCCGCGACGGCGTGAACATCGACGCGTGGCGGACCGCGCTGCTGGCCGACATGGCATATGAGGCGGCGCTGACCGCGGGGCGGCCGCTTTCCTCCATCTTCTTCGGCGGCGGCACGCCCTCCCTGATGCCGCCCGCGCTGGTCGAGACGCTGATCGACGCGGCGCAGCATCATTGGGGCTTCACGTCGGACATAGAAATCACGCTGGAGGCCAATCCCAATTCGGTCGAGGCGGCGCGTTTCGCCGATCTGGCCGCCGCCGGGGTCAACCGCACCTCGCTTGGCCTGCAGGCGCTCGACAATGAGGCGTTGCATTTCCTCGGCCGCGCCCATGACGTCACGGAAGGGCTGGCTGCGCTCGACACCGCGCAGGCCGTGTTCGACCGGGTGAGCTTCGACATCATCTATGCCCGCCCCGGCCAGAGCGAGGCGGACTGGCAGGCCGAACTGGCCCGCGCCTTGTCCTTCGGCACTGGCCATCTCTCGCTCTATCAACTGACGATCGAGCCGGGTACGCGCTTCGCCACGCTGGTCGCGCAGGGCAAGCTGACGCCCGCCGACCCGGACCATGGCGCGGCCCTGTACGAACTCACGCAGGCGATGACGGGTGCGGCCGGCATCCCCGCCTATGAAATCAGCAATCACGCCCGGCCGGGCGAGGAAAGCCGGCATAACCTGACCTATTGGCGCTATGGCGACTATGCCGGGATCGGGCCGGGCGCGCATGGCCGCCGCGGCGGCATGGCGACGCTGCGCCACAAGAAGCCCGAAAACTGGATGAGCGCGGTCGGCCGCAACGGTCACGGCCTCCAGCGCGAAGAGCCGCTGTCGGGCGAGGACCGGGCGCGCGAGGCGCTGCTGATGGGATTGCGGCTGGGCGAAGGCGTGGACCTGGCCCGAATCGCCGCCCTGTCGGGGATCAAGGCCGACCGGCTGGTCGACGAACGGGCGATCGACCAGCTCACCGGCCTCGGCCTCATCCGCCTGACCGGCACCCGGTTGCAGGTCGCGCCGGCCGGCATGTTGCTGCTCGACGCGATCCTGCCCGAAGTGGTCGCGGTCTAGGGCCGCTCGGTAACATCAGGGCTGGTCGTTACGCAGTTCCGCGATCGACTGGTCGATTTCGCGCAGCGCCTGCGCGCGGGCATAGGCAGGCATGGACGTGTTGCGGGCGATCTGGCCCCGCGCGGTGCGCAGGCCATTCAGCGCCGCAACATGGTCGGAACGCGCGGCGCGTTCGGCGCGGGCTTCGGCGATGTCGGCCTGCCGCTCCGCCCGGTCCGCCTGAAGGTCGGCCGCCTGCTCGGAACGGCGGGCCGCCCGTTCGGCGCGGGCCTCGGCAATATCCGCCTGCCGCGCGGCGCGATCGGCTTGCATCCCGGCCATGTCGGCGGAGCGCTGGGCCGCCCGCTCGATCGCCGCGTTGCAGATGCGCACCCGGATATGGCGACGGCCGCTGGCGTCCACACTTTCCCGGCGGGTGGTGACGTCCCTGCCGCCATCGCAGCCTTCACGGACGTCGACCACCGGCACCATGCGGGCGATCTCCGCCTCGGTCGGCACGCGATGCGTTTCGACGCGACCGTCGGCATGGGTCACGGTGATCCGGCCCTTTTCATTGCGGACGATGGGCGGGGCCGGCGGCACGGGCGGCACCGGGGCGATCATGTCGGCAGCGGGCACGATCGGCGCGGGCGGGGCCATGGGGGCTGGCGAGGGCCAGGATTCATCGGCCGCCTGGGCCGCGGGGACGGCTGGCACAGATGGGACCGCCGCGACTTCAGCCAGCGCTGGCGCGGTCGCCGCTGCGGGCTGCGACACCAAGTCAGACAGTTTGGCAAAGTCGGCGCTTTCCACCTTGTCGGTGATCGCCGCCATCTGCTGCGCGGCGCGGCTGCCCGATGCGGTGAGCGCCAGGCCGGCGGCGGTGACGATGGCGACGGCGGCCATGCCCCAACTGATACGCTGGAGCGAAACATCATGGTTGGACAGCATTTTCAGCCTCCCTTTCAACGTCGTGATACGGGTGAGATGGCAGGCGCCGGCAAATTGCCGGCCGCCCGCCGCCTTCAAGATGGCGCGGCCATAGGCATGGGCCTGATCGCGGCCGTAGAGCGAGAGGACGCGCGCGTCGCAGGCGGTTTCCTGGTCGGCGCGATAGGCGCGATAGGCGATCCATGCGACCGGATTGCACCAATGCACCGCCAGCAGCAGCAGCGCGATCATGTTGGCGGCCAGGTCGCCGCGCTCATGATGCGCCCGTTCATGGGCGATCGCCATATCCTGTTCCTGCGCGTCATAGCGCAGCGCGAAATCGGCGGGCAGCACGATATAGGGGCGCAACACCCCGAAGGCGAGCGGCCCGGACGCATGGGGGCTGGTGATGAGGCGGATGCGCCCCTCCTCCCCGATCGGCGTCGCGCCATCCAGCATATGGCGGCGGAACCGCCCATAGCCCACGGCCTGCACTGCCAGAAAAGCAAGCAGCCCGACGAACCACATGCCGATGCCGATCTCCAGCCAGGGGAAAGACGGCGCGGATGAAGCGACCGATGCGGCGGGTGCGACCGTCAGCAGGTCCGGCAAGCCAACCTGATCGACCGCGACATGCAGCGGCGAGGGATCGACGTCGCGTGGCAGCGCGGGCAACAGCATCCGCGCGAGCGGCAGCGCCCAGAGCAGATAGGCCGCCCCTGCCCCCAGCCAGCGCGCCACCGGCCGCCGCAGCATCATGACCAGCGCCATCAGCAAAGTGGTGGCGATCAGCGTTTCGGCCAGCCAGACGCTCATGATTTCAACCCCTTCAGGATAGCCTCAAGCTCGGCGATATCGTCCGCCGTCAATTGATCCTGTTGCGCCAGTTGGGCGACCAGCGGCGATATGCGCCCGCCGAACAGCCGGTTTACCAACCGTCCGGATTCGCCCGCGACATAATCGTCGCGCGCCACCATCGGGCGATAGAGAAAGCGGCGGCCATCCTGGTCGGCGGCGATGATATCCTTGGCCATCAGCCGCGACAGCAATGTCTTGACCGTCTGCAGGCTCCAGTCGCGGTCGGCGGCGACCCGATCCGACACATCATTGGCGGTCTGCGGCGCGGTTTCCCACAACGCCTCCATCACCACCAGTTCCGCTTCGCTGATCTTCTCGCTCACTGGGCTTCATCCGACTCGCATGTTTAACAACCACAGATGTAGTCGCATCGATTACGGATGTAGTCAATAGCCGTTCGCAATGGGTCGGACGTGGTTCTTGGCATTGAAAAGGCGCGACATGTCGGAAATTTTGACAAAGCGGATGAAGGCTGTCGAGGCGTTAACCTTTGGAACCCGTGCTTTCCCGCAAACGCGCCATTGTGGCACAGTCATTGCGACTTTGGTCGCGTTCCCACCGTTTACCTATCGGGGGATGCAGGCCGTCTCCGCCAGCATCCCCCACCCGGTGGCGCTATCCCTTTATCCCTCGACAATGCTCTCGAAGTGACTGTGTGCGACCGGAATCGGACATGTTCCCCCTCCCGCAAGCGGGACGGGAATGGCGGAAAACCACCCAAAGCAACAAAAAAGGGCGGCCGAACCCGGACCGCCCTTCGCAAACCGTCGAACCCAGCCCCGCTTAACTGGCGGCGACGCCCTGGTCGGTCATCAACTGCTGCAGTTCGCCCGCTTCATACATTTCCATCATGATGTCGCTGCCGCCGACGAATTCGCCCTTCACATAGAGCTGGGGGATGGTCGGCCAGTCGGAGAAGGCCTTGATGCCCTGGCGCACGGCCTGGTCCTGCAAGACGTCTACCGTGTCGTAGGCGACGCCCAGATGCTCCAGGATCGCGATGGCGCGGCTGGAAAAGCCGCATTGCGGGAAGAGCGGCGTGCCCTTCATGAACAGCACCACGTCATGGGCGCCCACAAGTTCGGCAATCCGCTGATGCACGGCGTCGGTCATGTCTAAGGTCCAGTCCTGTCTGGCGCCCCGTCCGCGGAGCGCAAATCTATCGAAGGATTAGTTGGGAACGGCGGTGGTCAGTTGCAAGGCGTGCAGCACGCCGCCCATGCGTCCGCCCAGCGCCGCATAGACGGCGCGTTGCTGCGCGACCCGGCTCATGCCGCGAAAGCTTTCCGCCACGACTTTCGCCGCATAATGATCGCCATCCCCGGCCAGGTCGGTAATCTCGACCTCAGCATCCGGAATCGCGGCGCGGATCATGTCCGCAATATCGTCGGCGGCCATCGGCATGGATCGTCGCCTTACTGGGCTTCGATGAACATGCGGCGGGCGATCACCGCCTGCTCGTCCAGCGCGGCGCGCACGCCCGGCTCGTCGATGTCGATCCCGGCCGACGTCATGTCGCCCACCAGCTTGCGGATAACGTCCTCGTCGCCCGCTTCCTCGAAATCGGCCTGCACCACCGCCTTGGCATAGGCGTCGGTTTCTTCCGGGGTCAGGCCCATCTTCGCCGCCGCCCATTCGCCCAGCAGGCGGTTGCGCCGCGCCTGGATGCGGAACTGCAGTTCCTGATCGTTGGCGAACATATTTTCGAACGCCCGTTCGCGATCGTCAAAGGTGGTCATGCGTCAAAGCCCCGTTGAAATGCCGTCTGATTACGAAAGATAGGAAGAAGCGCGCCGTTACGCAACGGCTGCGGGCACGATCCAGGGGCGGTCTTGCGCTTGGCTGGCCTCATAGCGGCCGATCATGTCCGACTGGTCCAGAGTCAGGCCGATTTCGTCCAGGCCGCCCAGCAGGCAATGTTTGCGGAACGGATCGATCTCGAAGGCAAAGCGATCCTGGAACCGGGTGGTGACGGTCTGCGATTCCAGATCGATATGGATCGGATCGGGCGTCCCGTTCACGCCCTTGGCGACGTCCATCAGACGGTCGATGGCCGCCTGCGGCAACACTACCGTCAGGATGCCGTTCTTGAAGGCATTGCCGGAGAAGATGTCGGAAAAGCTGGGTGCGATCACGACCTTGATCCCCAGGTCGCCGAGCGCCCAGGCGGCATGTTCGCGGCTGGACCCGCAGCCGAAATTGTCGCCCGCGATCAGGATCGGGCTGCCGACATAGGCAGGATCGTCGAAGACGTTGCCCGGTTCCTTGCGCAGCACTTCGAACGCGCCGCGGCCCAGGCCGTTGCGCGAAATCGTCTTGAGCCAATGTGCCGGGATGACGATGTCGGTATCGACATTCTTCATCCCGAACGGATAGGCCCGGCCGTCGACGATCGTGAGCTTGTCCATCAGTGAACCTTCTTCGCCTCGGCAGCGGGCGTGTCTTCAGCACGGCCCAGAGTCGCGGCCATCGCCGCGCTGGCCAGTGCGCCCAGCGTCAGCAGCCAGAAAATCTTCTTCATGCGACCACACCCTCTTTTTCATGCAACAGTTCACGGACATCGGTCAGCCGGCCAGTGATCGCCGCCGCCGCCGCCATGGCGGGCGACACCAGATGGGTGCGCGATCCCGGCCCCTGCCGGCCCATGAAATTGCGGTTGCTGGTCGACGCGCAGCGTTCGCCCGCGGGCACCTTGTCCGGGTTCATGCCCAGGCACGCCGAACAACCCGGCTCGCGCCATTCGAACCCGGCGTCGAGGAAGACGCGGTCCAGCCCTTCTTCCTCCGCCTGGCGCTTGACCAAGCCGGAACCCGGCACGACCATCGCATGCTTGATGCCCGACGCGATATGCCGCCCCTTGAGCAGCGCGGCGGCGGCGCGCAGATCCTCGATCCGGCTGTTGGTGCAACTGCCGATGAAAATATGTTCGATGGCGACGTCGGCCATCTTCTGCCCCGCGGTCAGCCCCATATAGTCGAGCGACTTCTGCGCCGCGGCGCGCTTGGACGCATCCTCGAAGCTCAGCGGATCGGGGACCACGCCGGTCACGGCGACGACGTCTTCCGGGCTGGTGCCCCAGGTGACGTTGGGCACGATGTCGGCGGCGTCGATCACCACGGTCTTGTCGAACACCGCGCCTTCGTCCGTGTGCAGCGTGCGCCAATAGGCGACGGCCGCGTCGAAATCCGCGCCCTTGGGCGCCATCGGGCGACCCTCGATATAGGCGAAGGTCTTGTCGTCCGGCGCGAACAGGCCGGACCTGGCCCCTGCCTCGATCGACATGTTGGCGACAGTCAGCCGCCCTTCGATCGACATGTCGCGGAACACGGAACCCCGATATTCCATGACATAGCCGGTGCCGCCCGCCGTGCCGATCGTGCCGCAGATCGCCAGCGCGACATCCTTGGCCGTGACGCCGGGCGCAAGCACGCCGTCGACCACGACTTCCATGGTTTTCGACTGTTTGAGCAGCAGCGTCTGCGTCGCCAGCACATGCTCGACCTCCGACGTGCCGATGCCGAACGCCAGCGCGCCCAGCGCGCCGTGCGAGGACGTATGGCTGTCGCCGCAGACCAAAGTGGTGCCCGGCAGGGTGAAGCCCTGTTCAGGGCCGACGACATGGACGATGCCCTGCTCCAGATCCGCGTCGCCGATCAGGCGCACGCCGAATTCCGGCGCGTTGCGCTCCAGCGCGGCAAGCTGCTGCGCGCTTTCCGGATCGGCGATCGGAATGCGATGCCCGTCCGCATCGCGGCGCGGCGTCGTAGGGAGATTATGGTCCGGCACCGCGAGCGTCAGATCGGGTCGGCGCACTTTGCGACCGGCGAGGCGAAGCCCTTCAAACGCCTGCGGACTCGTCACTTCATGGACGAGATGGCGGTCGATATAGATGAGGCAGGTGCCATCGGGACGCCGTTCGACGACGTGCGCGTCCCAGATCTTTTCGTAGAGGGTGCGAGCTTTGACCATAGTCCTCATCCCCTAGACCCCTCCGACCGATCGGGAAAGGGGGTGAGCGACCGAAATCGGCAGTTTTTCCTACCGACCGGGCAAGAATGTTACACTGCCCGGTAGTCCGCTACGATCTTTCCGGCGGCGCCGATCTCCGCCTCATGACTGTCCTCGCGCCAGGTTTCGGCCAGCGCCTCTTCCTCCCACCGGAGCATGGCAGGATGGGCCAGCATATGGTCGACCCAGGCCTGCGCCTGCCGACCGACATCCAGGCCATAGGTGCGCACGCGGAACGCTACCGGCGCGTAGAAGGCGTCGACCGCCGTGAACCGGCTGCCAGCCAGGAACGGGCCGCCGAACCGGTCCAGCCCCTCTTCCCACAATTCGCGCAGGCGGGCGATGTCGCGGCCCAGCGCGGGCGAATGGATATGCGGCTCGACCCGCACGCCCACATTCATCGTGCAATCGTTGCGCAGCGTCGCAAAGCCGCTGTGCATTTCCGCTGCCGCGCATTGGGCGAAGGCGCGCGCCGCTTCGTCCGCGGGCCAGACGCCCGGATGGCGATCCGCCAGATAAAGGATGATGCCCAGAGAATCCCAGACGGTGCGCTCTTCCCCATCGGCCCCGTCGACCAGCGCCGGCACCTGCCCCGTCGGCGAGAAACTGCGGAAGGCGGCATAGTTGGTCGCGGATGCGAACGGCTCGATCCGATCCTCGAACGGGATACCCAACGCCTGCATCAGCACCCAGGGGCGCAGCGACCAACTGCTGTAGTTACGGTTGGCGGTGATGAGCGTGTAGGACATGCGGTTCCTCCCTGTGCAAGGTGCGCGCGGCTTACCGTATCGGACAACGGCGATACAGCGGCAACGATCCATGCAGCTTACAAGCTGGGCTTATCAGACAAGGTCCGTTCGGTTCGAGCCTGTCGAGAACCCTGCCCCCGTTCTCGACAAGCCTGTCCTGAGCGTGTCGAAGGGCTCGAACCGCACGGAGGTTGCGAGTGGGCCTAGCCAAGCTGTTGAACGCACGTCAAAAGAGCGCATCGCGGGCGGTGCCCCCTCGCCGCCCTCCCCTGAACCACGGAGCCTTTTGTCGTGAACCGACGCCAATTTCTCGCCACCAGTGGCGCATCCGCCATCGCCGCCGCCACCCCCAGCGCCTTCGCGCAGGCGGGCGGTGCCGACACCCGTTTCCGCGCCATGCTGGACGATTTCTTCTACGGCCGCCTCGCCGAATCGCCCGAACAGGCGACGCGCCTCGGCCTCGACACCGGCGCGCGCGCAGCGTTGCGCGGCAAGCTGTCCGACACCAGCGCAGCGGGCGCGGCCCGCAGCCTGGCCCGCACCAAAGCGCAGGTGAAGCAACTGGCCAGCGTCGATCGCGCAAAGCTCAGCCCGGCCAGCCAACTCGACTATGACGTCGTCGCCTATCAGCTCGACCGCACGGTCGGCGGCGAACGCTTCGGCTATGGCGAGACGGCGGGCCGTTACGCGCCCTATATCCTCAGCCAACTGACCGGCAGTTATCGCGAAGTCCCCGACTTCCTCGATTCGCAGCATCGGGTGAAGGACGCCGCGGACGCCGACGCCTATCTCTCGCGCCTCGAAGCCTTCCCGACCGCCATGGACGGCGAACTGGCCCGGCAGAAAGCGGATGCGGCCAAGGGCGTGTTTGCGCCCGACTATATCCTCGACACCACGATGAAGATGCAGGCGTCACTGCGCGACCAGCCCGCTGCGCAGACCGTGCTGGTCGCCAGTTTCGCCAAGAAGCTCGCCGCCGCGGGCCTGCCGCCCGAACGCGCCGCCCAGGCGGAAAAGATCGTCGCGGAGAAAATCTTCCCCGCCGTCGATCGCCAGCGCGCTCTGGTGCAGCAGTTGCGGGCGAAGGCCAGCCATGACGCGGGCTGCTGGCGCCTGCCCGATGGGGAAGCCTTCTACGCCGCCGCCGCCGAGGCCGCGACCACGACCAAGCTGACCGGCGACGAGATTCACCAACTGGGCTTGGATCAGGTCGCCGAAATCAGCGCGCGGATCGACGCGATCCTGAAGGGCGAAGGGATGAGCCAGGGCAGCGTCGGCGACCGGCTGGTCGCGCTCAACAAACGCCCGGATCAGCTCTTCCCCAACACCGATCCGGGTCGCGAGGCGCTGCTGGCGCAGCTCAACACCCAGATCAAGGCGATGCAGGCGCGTCTTGGCGAATCGTTCAACACCGTGCCCAAGGCGCCGGTCGAGGTGCGCCGCGTGCCGGTGACGATCCAGGCGGGCGCGCCGGGCGGCTATTATCAGAATGCCTCGCTCGACGGGTCGCGGCCGGCCATCTATTTCATCAACCTGCGCGACACGTTCGACCGGCCGAAATTCGGCCTCGCCACGCTCACCCATCATGAAGCGGTGCCGGGCCATCATCTGCAGGTGTCGGTGGCGCTGGAATCGGATTCGATCCCGATGATCCGCCGGCGCGGCTTCTACAGCGGCTATTCCGAAGGCTGGGCGCTCTATTCGGAGCAACTGGCTGACGAAATGGGCATGTATGAGGGCGACCCGCTGGGGCAGGTCGGCTATCTCCAATCGCTCCTGTTCCGCGCCACCCGTCTGGTGGTCGACAGCGGGATGCACGCCAAGCGCTGGAGCCGCGAGAAGGCGACCGATTACCTCATCGCCACCACCGGCATCGCGCGCGGCCGCAGCCAGGGCGAGATCGACCGCTACACCGTCTGGCCGGGCCAGGCGTGCAGTTACAAGATCGGCCATACCGTGTGGACGCAGTTGCGCGACGAGGTAAAGGCCAAGCAGGGCGCGCGGTTCGACATCAAGGCGTTCCATGACGTGCTGACGCTGGGCGCGATGCCGCTGGATATATTGAAGCAGACCGTGCGGCAGCGGATGGGGGTTGCTTAAATACACAGCGTGTTCCCGCGCAGGCGGGAACCCGGATCAGACGCGGGAACACGCATTCCTTGTAAAAGGTAAAAAACGACCCGGCGGTGCGCCGCCGGGTCGTCCAGTCTCTTCCACCCAAATCGCGAGGGTGTCGAAGTCCCCGCGAACTGGCTCGTCTCACGGCTTTCGCCGCGAATTTGAAGCAACCATCTTCCCGGCCGGTATCGGGTTCCCGCCGAGAAGATGGAGGCGCTTGCGGCCTGTACGCCGCAAAGTTATTAGCCGTTTCGGTTAAGTTTACGCCGCGAACTGGTTCATCGTGTTATGGGCGCCGCCCGCCTTGAGCGCGGCTTCCCCGGCAAAATAATCCTTGTGATCGTCGCCGATGTCGCTGCCGGACATATTCTGGTGCTTCACGCAGGCGATGCCCTGGCGGATTTCCTTGCGCTGGACGCCCTCGACATAGCCGAGCATCCCTGCTTCGCCGAAATAGTCCTTGGCCAGGTTATCGGTGCTGAGCGCCGCCGTATGATAGGTCGGCAGGGTGATGAGGTGGTGGAAAATCCCCGCCCGCGCCGCCGCATCCTTCTGGAAGGTGCGGATCTTCTCGTCGGCTTCGCGACCCAATTCCGTCGCATCATAGTCCGCGCTCATCAGCTTCGCCCGGTCATAGGCGCTGACATCCTTGCCGGCTTCGACCCAGGCGTCATACACCTGCTGGCGGAAGTTCAGCGTCCAGTTGAAGCTGGGTGAATTATTATAGACCAGCTTGGCGTTGGGGATGACCTGGCGGATGCGGTCGACCATCGACGCGATCTGCTCGATATGCGGCTTTTCCGTCTCGATCCACAGCAGGTCCGCGCCATTCTGGAGGCTGGTGATGCAGTCGAGGACGCAGCGATCCGCCCCGGTGCCTTCACGGAACTGGAACAGGTTGCTGGGCAGGCGCTTGGGGCGCAGCAGCTTGCCGTCGCGGTTCAGGATGACATCGCCATTCTTCGCCGTTGCCGGGTCGATCTCCTCGCAGTCGAGGAAGCTGTTATACTGGTCGCCAATATCGCCCGGCTCCTTGCTGACCGCGATCTGCTTGGTCAGGCCGGCGCCCAGCGAGTCCGTCCGCGTGACGATGATGCCATCGTCGACGCCCAGTTCCAGAAAGGCGTAGCGGCAGGCGCGGACCTTGGCGAGGAAATCCTCATGCGGCACCGTGACCTTGCCGTCCTGATGGCCGCATTGCTTTTCGTCGCTGACCTGATTTTCGATCTGGAGCGCGCAGGCGCCCGCCTCGATCATCTTCTTGGCCAGCAGATAGGTCGCTTCCGCATTGCCGAAGCCCGCGTCGATATCCGCAATGATGGGAACGACATGGGTTTCATAATTGTCGATGGCGTGGGTCAGGCGCTGGGCCTCGACCTCATTGCCCGTCTCGCGCGCCTTGTCGAGATCGCGAAACATCATCCCCAGTTCGCGGGCATCGGCCTGCTTGAGGAAGGTGTAGAGTTCTTCGATCAGCGCGGCGACGCTGGTCTTTTCATGCATCGACTGGTCGGGCAGCGGGCCGAAATCGCTGCGCAGCGCGGCGACCATCCAGCCGGACAGATACAGATATTTCTGCCTGGTCGTGCCGAAATGCTTCTTGATCGCGATCAGCTTCTGCTGACCGATAAAGCCGTGCCAGCAGCCCAGTGACTGGGTGTAGTTGGCCGGATCAAGATCATAGGCGGCCATGTCGCGGCGCATGATGCCAGCGGTATATTTGGCGATGTCGAGGCCTGTGTTGAAACGGTTCTGCAACTTCATGCGGGCGACGGACTCGGCATTGATGCCGTCCCAGGTGCCGGGGTGGCTGCCGATGAGGCTCTGCGCCTTCGCGATATTGTCCTGATAGGTCATGGGCCGTTGTCCTTGCGGTCGGTGAGCTGTTGCCCCTCGCCTACGCGTGTCTTGTGCAGTGCGGCAGCCCTTCTGAAGTTCAGTTGTCGATCTTTACAAAAATCTGCTGTAAAGTTGTAAAGCCTACACAGGAGCGTGAGTCATGGCCAAGGATCGTCCCGTCTATATGGGGCCGCGACTGCGGCGGCTCCGGCGCGAACTGGGCCTGACCCAGGCCGACATGGCCGCCGATCTGGAAATCAGCGCTTCCTATGTCGCGCTGCTGGAGCGCAATCAGCGGCCGTTGACTGCTGACATGCTGTTGCGGCTGGCGCGGACGTACAAGCTCGACATGGCCGAAGTGGCGGGCGACGGCGGCGCGGAGCAGACGGCGCGTCTACAGGCGGTGCTGAAAGACCCGATGTTCGCCGATATCGACCTGCCGCAACTGGCGACCGGGGATGTGGCGGTCAATTATCCCGGCATCACCGAAGCGCTGCTGCGCCTCTATACCAGCTATCGCGAGGAGCATCTGGCGCTGGCGGATCGGGACGCAGGGGCGGATGCGCAGCCGCAGGAGGACGTTGCCGATCCCGTCGCCGAATCGCGCCGCTTCCTCGCCGCCCGCCGCAACAGCTTCCCCCTGCTGGACGATGCGGCGGAGAAACTGGCGGTGGAGGCAGAGACCGAAGGCGGCCTCATCGCCTGGCTCAAGGCGAAGCATAATCTGCGGGTGCGCCGCCTGCCCTCCGACGTCATGGCGGGATCGATGCGGCGGCTCGACCGGCATCGCGACGCGGTGCTGCTGGACGATGCGCTGGATGGCGCCAGTTCATCCTTCCAGCTCGCGCTCCAGATCGCCTATCTGGACCTGCGCAAGAGCTTCGACGCGATCCTGAAGGACGGCCAGTTCGCCGGGACAAGCGGCCAGCGCCTCGCCCGCCGCGCGCTGGCCAGCTACGCCGCCGCCGCGATCCTGATGCCCTATACCGCCTTCGCCAAGGCGGTGGAGGCGCGCCGCTACGATGTCGAGGCGCTGGCCCGGCAGTTCGGCGCCAGCTTCGAACAGACCGCCCATCGCCTGACCACGCTGCAAAAGCCGGGACAGGAGCGTGTTCCTTTCTTCTTCCTGCGGGTCGATCCCGCCGGCAATGTGTCGAAACGGCTCGACGGCGCGGGCTTTCCCTTTGCGCGCCATGGCGGCTCCTGCCCGCTCTGGTCGGTGCATCGCGTGTTCGAAACCCCACGCGAAGTGGTGACGCAATGGCTGGAGCTGCCCGACGGCCAGCGTTTCTTCTCGATCGCGCGCACGGTGACGGCGGGGGGTGGCGGCTGGGGGGCGCCACGGGTGGAGCGTGCCATCGCGCTCTGCTGCGCGGCCGAGCACGCCCATCGGCTGATCTACACACAGGATTCGCCGCCGCCAGCACCCACGCCGATCGGTGTCACCTGCCGCCTGTGCCACCGCAGCCAGTGCATGGCCCGATCCGCCCCGCCGATCGGCCGCGACATGCTGCCTGACGATTATCGCCGCACCCGCGCGCCCTTCGGCTTTGCCGATGGTTGAGCGCCAGCCGTGGTTAACAGGATTTTAGGCCGGCCAAGCGAAACAGAGGCATGACCGCCACACCGCCCCGGATCGCCGCGACGCTCATCATGCGCAACGAAGCGCGCTGCATCCGCCGCTGCCTCGACAGCGTGCGGCCTCATGTCGATGCCATGGTCGTGCTCGACACCGGATCGACCGACGGCAGCGTCGCGATCGCGCGGGCGTGCGGGGCGCAGGTCCATCATCTCGACTGGCCCGACGATTTTGCTGCCGCGCGCAACCATGTGCTGACGCTGGCCGATGCCGACTGGCATCTGGTGATCGACTGCGACGAATGGATCGTGTCCGGCGGCGAGGCTTTGCGCGACTGGTGCGCCGGTCCGCCGCGCCTCGGCGCGCTCTGCATTCGCAGCAGCTTCGACCTGCCGCAACATGGCGGCAACGCCCTGCCTTCGACCCGAAGCTGGATCGCCCGACTGCTGCCGCGCGGCGTCCGCTATACCGGGCGCATCCACGAACAGCCGGTGTCAGGCCTGCCGGTCGAGCGGATCGACCTTCTGCTCGACCATGACGGCTATGAGGATGCGCAGGCGGCGGACAAGCGCGACCGCAACACGCCGATGCTGCTGGCGGAACTGCGCAACGATCCCCAAAACCCCTATCTCCTCTACCAATTGGGCAAGGAAGCGGAGACGGCGCGCGACTATGGCCGCGCGGCGGACTGGTACGAACAGGCCAGCGCCCGCACTCCCGATGGCGCGCCATGGACGCATGGGCTGCTGATCCGCCGGCTCCACTGCCTTGGCCAGTCCGGTGCATCGGAACAGGGCATCGCCATCGCCGGCGAGCAGATGCCCCATTGGCAGGAGTCGCCCGATTTCTTCTTCGTTCTGGGCAACCTCGCCATGGACCGGGCGCTGGCCGAGCCGGCTCATGCGCTCACCGAATGGCTACCCCTCGCCGCAACGGCGTGGGAACGCTGTCTGGAGATTGGCGAACGCCCCGAGCTAGACGGATCGGTGGAGGGGCGCGGCAGCCATCTGGCGCAGCATAATCTGGACGTCATCCGCCAGCAACTCGCGCTGCTGAGCGGCTAATTACTGCTCGATCAGGTCCAGATAGGCGACCACATCATTGTCGGTCGCCAGGAACAGCCCATCCTGCACCTCGGCCGGCTGCTGCTCGGCGACATGCAGGGCCTGGCTCAGCGGGCCATACATGATCGTCATGGCGGCCCCATCATCGCCCAGATGATAAAGGCGGACGGTCGCGCTGTCATAAGTGGTTCGCATGAGGCCATCCTATCACGCCAACGCGGCCAAGTCAGCGCCGGTCCTTGACCTTCATGCTGGGCGCCAGTTCGTTCGCGCCGATCCGCACCGCATCGTCGGTGAAATTGGCGACGAAGGTGGAGCCGCGCTCCAGCCCCGGCACGAAGCCCGCCTTGTTCCCTTCAATCACCAGTCCGGCGCTCGAATGTTCACGCCCTTCCGGAGCCACGGTGATGAAGGCAGACCAGTTATCCTTGTCCTTGCCCTGCACCATTTCATTGCCGGTGATGGTGCCGGTCGCACCATTGGACAGGTCGATCATATAATTGGTGAGGTGCCCGCCGCTGTCGTCGAAGCTGTTGCCGCTGATGCTGACGCGGGCGGTGCGGGTCTTGAGATAATGGCCGCCATCGCCCTGGTCGAAGCGGCTGTTGGTGACGCTCAGGCTGGCCAGCCGGCCGATATAGATGCCATGCGCGCAGTCGAGATCGCGATCGCAGCGGCCCAGCTTGCGGAAGGTCGACTTGTCGATGACCACCTGCCCGCCGTCATGATCGCCGGTCAATATGCCTTCCTCGCTGTTGCGGAACAGGCTGTTGCGGACGGTCAGGTTGCCGCTCTCCAGGCGGATGCCCGCGCCATTGCCGTCGGGCACGCGGATATTCTGGAAGATGATGCCGTCGACCGTACTGGACCGGCCGCGCAGGACGAAGGCGCCCTTCCCCTCGCACGGCACGCCGTCGAAGATCACCGTGCCCGGCGTCGCTGCGCGAATGGTGACGTCGCCACCCTGCTGCACCGCGCATTGGCGATAGGTGCCCGGCGCCACCACGACCGTGCCCTGTCCGTCACCGATGGACGCCAGCGCATCGCCCAGCCGGCCGTAGGCGCGACCGGTTTCCGCCACGGAGAAGGGCGCGCCGCCGCCCTGGGCAAAGGCGGTCGCGGTGATGGCTGCGGACAGCAGCAGAGTCGTGGACAGGATGCGCATGGCGACAGGCCTACAGCGCCCGCCCCCATGCGCCAACGCACGGATAGGGTTAACGAAAAACTGCCCCATCGCGGGACGGAAGCGGTTCTCCGGGTTAACGCCGCGTCATTCCCACTTGGCCGTCGCCTTCTGCGTCTTCTGGTTCCAGAAAATCTGGATCTTGCTGATCGTGCAGAGGTCGAAATTGGTCCAATAGGCTTCGTCGCCGTCGGTGAAAATGACCTTCAGGTCATAGTTGCAGATGGCGTTCTTGGCCTTGAAGGTGATCGGCACGGAGTGCGCGTCCTCCAGCACTTCGTCCTCCATCACGTCGTCGCCCCAGTTCTTGGACTTGGCCGGCGAGACATAGACTTCGGAAATATCGTAGCCGGTCTTGTTGAACAGCGTAAAGTCCTGATCACCGGCGAAGGCAGGCACGGCAAAAGACAGGGCGCAGGCGCCCAGAATAACGGCAATCGCTTTCATGAATGTCCCCCCGATCCGGCAAATTGCCGGTTCGGCATGGACATAATCATATTCTTGCCGACAAGAATAGATGGATTCCGATAGACTTAACCTGAATTATGGAAATCCCGCCCGCCTCGGTGTCAGCCGGGGAAGAGATCGATCCGCTCCGCATCCGGCATAACCGCATCGATCAGCAGCGATCGGTGACACCCCGATGGATCGCGTTCGAAGCAGAGCAAGGCGGTGGGCGTTTCCGCCGCCATCTCCTTCAATTGCTCGGCCTGCACGATCGCTTCGGGCAGGTCGAGCTGGCGCGCATAGATGTCGGCCAGCCGCGTATGCTGGTGCTTGCGCGCTGCCTCCCGCCCTTCGGCCGGCGTCCCCAGCGCCTTCAGCCCGACATAGTCGATCCCCGCATCCCGTAACCCGGCGGCGAGGATATTCTTGGAAAAGCCGGGGCGACGCGACAGGGGCACCGCCCGCACATCCGCCAGCAGGCGCACGCCGGCCGCTTGCAGCGCGGCGACCAGTTCGGGTTGGGTCACGCCCTCATAGCCGATGGTGAAGATTTTCATTGAATGAAGATGGGGTGCGGGTGGCGGAGCGCCAGCCCTTATGCCGTCGCGGCGACGATGCCCCTTATCCTCCCCTCTCTAAAGGGAGGGGGATTATGCAAGGGAGATCAGTCCAGATTCGGCCGCAAATAGCGTTCCGCCGTCTCCAGATCGATGCCGCGCCGCGCCGCATAATCCTCCAACTGATCCCGCCCGACCCGCGCCACGCCGAAATATTCCGCCTGCGCATGGCCGAAATAGAAGCCGCTGACCGCCGCCGTCGGCAGCATCGCAAAACTTTCCGTGAGCGTCGCGCCGGTCGCATGATGCGCGTCGAGCATGTCGAACAGGATCGGCTTGAGACTATGTTCCGGGCAGGCGGGATAGCCCGGCGCCGGGCGGATGCCGCGATATTGCTCCTTGATCAGCGCCTCGTTGGTCAGTTGCTCGCCCTCGGCATAGCCCCATAGCGCGGTGCGGACATAATGATGCAGCCGCTCGGCAAAGGCTTCGGCCAGACGATCGGCCAGCGCCTTCAAAAGAATGTCCGAATAGTCATCGATCGCGTTCTTGAAGCGCGCCAGATGCGGTTCGATGCCGTGGATCGACACGGCGAACCCGCCCATCCAGTCGCCGTCAGGACTGATGAAGTCGGCCAGGCACATGTTCGCGCGCCCTTCCCGCTTCTGGATCTGCTGGCGCAGCATCGGCAGGGTGACATGCTTTTCATCCTCGACATGGACGATGATGTCGTCGCCCTGACGACGGCAGGGCCACAGGCCCGCCACGCCGCGCGCGGTCAGCCACTTGTCGTTGACGATCTTGTCCAGCATCGCCTGCGCGTCCGCAAACAGGCTTGACGCGCTTTCGCCCACCACCGCGTCGGTCAGGATCGCGGGATAATTGCCCGCCAGTTCCCACGCGCGGAAAAAGGGCGTCCAGTCGATATAGGGGACGAGATCGGCCAGATCCCAGTTCGGGAAGCGATGCACGCCGGGCAGGCGCGGCCGCGGCGCCTTGAGGCTCTCGTCGATCTCGAAGCCGTTGGCGCGGGCATCCTCGATCGGCACCAGCGCGCTTTGCCCCTTGTTCGCGCGGGCGACGCGGACATGCTCATAATCATCCTTGGTCTTGGCGACGAAGGCGTCCTTCTGCGTTTCGGACACCAGCGCCGTCGCCACGCCCACCGCGCGGCTGGCGTCCAGCACATGGACGACCGGGCCGGTAAAGGCCGGATCGATCCGCAGCGCGGTATGGACGCGCGATGTCGTCGCCCCGCCGATCAGCAGCGGCATCACCATGTTCGCGCGCTGCATTTCCTGCGCCACCGTCACCATCTCGTCGAGCGAGGGGGTGATGAGGCCGGACAGGCCGATCATGTCGGCGTCATGGTCGTTCGCGGCCTTGAGGATGTCCTGCCACGGCACCATCACGCCCATGTCGACCACGTCGAAGCCGTTGCATTGCAGCACGACGCCGACGATATTCTTACCGATATCATGGACGTCGCCCTTGACCGTCGCCATGATGATCTTGCCCTTGCCCTTGGCGCCGGGTTCCTTGGCGGCCTCGATAAAGGGCAGCAGATGCGCGACCGCCTTCTTCATGACGCGGGCGGATTTCACCACCTGGGGCAGGAACATCTTGCCCGCGCCGAACAGGTCGCCGACCACGTTCATGCCGTCCATCAGCGGCCCTTCGATCACCTCGATCGGCTTGGCGGCGACGAGGCGGGCTTCCTCCGTATCCTCGACCACATACATGTCGATGCCCTTGACCAGCGCATGTTCCAGCCGCTTGGCGACGGGCCAGCCGCGCCATTCCTGCGCCGCCTTTTCGGTCGCCGCATCCTTGCCGCGATAGCTTTCGGCCAGCGTGACCAGCCGCTCCCCCGCGTCGGAATCGCTGTTGAGCAGGACATCTTCGCACGCCTTGCGCAGCGCCGGGTCGATCGTGTCATACACATCGAGCTGGCCCGCATTGACGATCGCCATGTCGAGGCCAGCGGGAATGGCGTGGTAGAGGAACACGCTGTGCATCGCCCGGCGCACCGGCTCGTTGCCACGGAAGGAGAAGGAGAAGTTGGACAGGCCGCCCGAAATATGGACATGCGGACAGCGCGCCTTGATCTCCCGGCACGCCTCGATGAAATCGACGCCGTAATTGTTATGCTCCTCGATCCCCGTCGCCACGGCGAAAATATTGGGATCGAAGATGATGTCTTCGGGCGGAAAACCGATCGTCATCAGCAGCTTGTAGGCGCGCTCGCAAATCTCGACCTTGCGCTCTTTCGTGTCGGCCTGGCCCGTCTCGTCGAACGCCATGATGACCGCCGCCGCGCCATAGGCCATGCATTTGCGGGCATGGAACAGAAAGGCTTCCTCGCCCTCCTTCATGCTGATCGAATTGACGATCGGCTTGCCGCTGACGCATTTCAGGCCCGCCTCGATCACATCCCATTTGGAAGAGTCGATCATCACCGGCACGCGGCTGATGTCCGGTTCCGACGTCATGAGCTTGAGGAAGGTCGTCATCGCCTCGACCGCGTCGAGCAGCCCTTCGTCCATATTCACGTCGACGATCTGCGCGCCATTCTCCACCTGCTCGCGCGCGATGTCGATGGCGGCGGCATAGTCGCCCGCCATGATCAGCTTCTTGAATTTGGCAGAGCCGGTGACGTTGGTGCGTTCACCGATATTGACGAAATTGGCGGTCGATTTCTGAGTCATGTTTCAAAGGGTCCGTTCGCTTCGAGCGAAGTCGAGAAGCATTCGCGCCCGTGTCTCGACTACGCTCGACACGAACGGCGGTTGGGTTCAGGCGGCGATATGCATCGGCTCCAGCCCCGCAAGCCGCGTCACGACCTCCAGTTCCGGCACCAAGCGCGGCTTGTGCCCCTCCAGCGCCTTCGCCACCGCGCCGATATGCGCGGGCGTCGTGCCACAGCAGCCACCGACCATGTTGACCAGCCCCTCATCCACCCAGTCGCGGATCAGCCGCGCGGTGGTTTCGGGCAGTTCGTCATACTGCCCCAGTTCGTTGGGCAGCCCTGCATTGGGATAGGCCAGGATCAGCGTGTCAGCGTTCTTCGACAATTCGCTGAGATAGGGCCGCAGCAAATCCGCCCCGAACGCGCAATTCACACCGATGGTCAGCGGCTTGAGATGCCGCAGCGAATACCAGAAGGCGTTGATCGTATGGCCCGACAGGTTGCGGCCCGACATATCGGTGATGGTGAAGCTGAGCATCAGCGGCACCGATCGGCCCGCCGCTTCCTCCGCCTCACGCGCAGCCATGCCCGCCGCCTTGGCGTTCAGCGTATCGAAGCAGGTTTCGACCAGCAGGAAATCCACGCCCCCCGCGATCAGCGCCTCGCATTGTTCGCGATAATCGGCCTTGAGCGTGTCGTAATCGACTTCGCGATAGGCGGGATCGTTGACGTCCGGCGAGATCGACAGCGTCTTGTTCGTCGGGCCGATCGAACCGCACACGAAGCGCGGCTTGCCGTCCGCCGCCGTCGCCTTCTCGCACGCGCTGCGGGCCAGCTTGGCCGCCGCGATATTGATGTCCCACACCAGATGTTCGCAGCCATAATCGGCCATGGCGATCTTGGTCGAGCTGAAGGTATTCGTCTCGATCATGTCCGCGCCGGCCGCCAGATAGGCGGCATGGATGCCCTCCACGATGTCCGGCCGGGTCAGGCACAGCAGGTCGTTATTGCCCTTCTGGTCCTTCGCCAGGTCGAGGTCGCCGCGATAATCGGCCTCGGTCAGCCCATGTTTCTGGATCGATGTGCCATAGCCGCCGTCGAAGATCAGGATCTTGTCCGCCGCCAGGGCGCGCAATTGGGCTTCGGCTGTCATACTAAAAACTCCGTTCGGGCTGAGCGAAGTCGAAGCCCTTGTCTGAGCGGAGGCGAAGATACCTCCGTGCGGTCGGTGAAGCCCTTCGACAAGCTCAGGGCGAACGGAAAAGAATAGGTCACGCCATCTCTCCCACGATCAGCTTGGCCCTGAGCCCAAGCAGATGGCAGATCGCAAAGCTGAGCTCCGCCCGGTTGAGCGTATAGAAATGAAAGTCGCGCACGCCGCCGGTGTAAAGGCTGCGGCACAGTTCCGCCGCGATCGTCGCCGACACCAGTTGGCGCGAGGCCGGATGATCGTCCAGCCCTTCGAAGAGCCGCGCCATCCAGTTGGGCACTTGCGTGTTGCACATGGCGGCCATGCGCTGGGTCGCGGCGAAATTGCTGACCGGCATGATGCCCGGCACGATGTCGGCCGTGATGCCCGCCGCCGCCGTCTTGTCGAGGAAACGGAAATAGGCCTCGGGCGAGAAGAAGAATTGCGTGATCGCGCGGGTCGCCCCGGCGTCCAGCTTGCGCTTGAGATTGTCGAGATCGCTCTGCGCGCTCGCGGCTTCGGGGTGCACCTCGGGATAGGCCGACACGGAAATCTCGAACGGATGCCGCTTCATCAGCCCTTCGACCAGCTCGGCCGCGCCCTTATACCCGTCCGGATGCGGCTCGAACGCGCCACCGACTTCCGGCGGATCGCCGCGCAACGCGACGATATGGCGCACGCCCGCCTCCCAATAGGCGTCGGCGATCTCGCCAATTTCATCCTTGCTCGCCGCTACGCAGGTCAAATGCGCGGCGGCGGCCAGCGGTGTTTCCTTGGCGATGCGGGCGACCGTATTATGGGTGCGCTCGCGGGTGGAGCCGCCCGCGCCATAGGTGACGGACACGAATTTCGGCCCCAGCGGCGCCAATGTCTCGATCGCGGACCAGAGCTGCGCTTCCATCTTCTCCGTCTTGGGCGGGAAGAATTCGAAGCTGACGCGCGCGTCGCCGGCCAGATCGGCATAGAGCGGTGCCACGGGATCATTCAGGGTCATGCGGAAATCCGTTCTTCGATGGGCAGCACCTGCGCGCTTGCGCGCCGTCCCAGCCACAATTGCACCGTCAATTCCTGGCCGGGCAATGTCTCCACCCGCTCCAGCGCCAGACCCGCCTGCGCGAACCAGCTTTCGATCTGTTCGTCGGAAAAGCCCAGCCGCGCATGCTGGTCGCGCAGCCGCAGCTCTTCCCGTTCATGCGCCGCGAAATCGGCGATCAGCACCCGGCCATTCTGCGCCGTCACGCGCGCGGCTTCGGCGATCACCAGTTCGGGCGCCTGCGCATAATGGAGCACCTGATGCAGCACCACCGTGTCGGCGCTGCCCGAATCCAGCGGCAGGGCGGAAAAATCGCCCAGCAGCAGCGCATATTTATCGCCCGCATCCTGCGGCAGTTTGGCACGGGCCAGTCGCAGCATGTCCGGGCTGCGATCGAGCGCGGTCACCTGCTGCGCAGCCTCGCCGAACAATGCGATCATCCGCCCGGTGCCGGTGCCGATATCGAGCAGATGACCGATCGGTTCGCGGCCCAGCAGCGCGGTCATCGCCGCCTCCACTTCGGCTTCGGCGACATGCAGCGATCGGATCGCGTCCCATTCCTCCGCATGTTCGGCAAAATAGCTTTCCGCCGCCTGCGCCCGGTCGGCCCGCACCGCGGCCAGCCGCGCCAGGTCCGCCGCCTGCCACAATATCTCGCCCTCCGACGGGTCGAGCCGATCGAACAGGGCCAGGAACGGGACCACCGACGTAGCCTTGCCCAGCCGCAAAAACACCCAATTGCCTTCCTTGCGCCGCTCCACCAGCCCCGCTTCCGCCAGGATGCGCACATGGCGGGACACGCGCGGCTGGCTCTGCCTCACGACCTGCGCAATCTCGCCCACCGCCAGCTCCATCGCCCGCAGCAGATGGACGATGCGCAAGCGCGTCGGGTCGCCAAGTGCCCGGAAAATATCGAGTGCCGCGTGCATGGCAGCATCATATAAAGAAATCTTTATATACGTCAATGCGGTCGTTTGATCAGGCATTTTTCTAAGGATTTTTCGGCCAGGAAGCGGCAAAATGGCGCGCATCCGACCTTTCCCCCGCATGAATGGGATTGCCTTGCTGTGCCCAAAGCATTACGAATCGGCGCGCAGGCGCAATGGGGGGTGAGCTTTTCTCCGAGAGTGGTCTGCATTTTGTTTTTCTCAGAGAGGGGTTTGTGCCCATGACCAAGTCGATTGCTCTTTCGCTCGTTCTCGCCGCTTCGCTCGGCCTGGCTGCTTGCTCGGGCGGTGCCGAAAACGCCGCCAACAACGCCGCCAACTCGGCCGAGAACGCGTCGAACGCTGCCGACAACGCCATGAACGCCGCGCTGAACGCTGCCGACAACGCCGCGAACGCTGCGTCGAACGCGACCAACAACGTCGCGAACGCGATGTAATCAGGTCCCGTTCGGGTCTTGAATTGATGAAGGGGGTCGCACCGGCAACGGCGCGGCCCTTTTCTTTGGAGCGCCGTCCATGATCCGTATCCTCTTCTCCCTTGCGCTCGCATTCGCGCTGGCCGCTTGCGGCTCCGGCTCGGAAGATGGCGTCGGCGGCGTGAGCGCTGGCGAGGCAAAGGCGCTCAATGAAGCGGCCGCCAGGCTCGATGCGCGGACCGGCGCGGCGCAGAGCGCCGATCCCGGCCTCAACCCCGCCGCTGTGGCGGCCGCGCGCGCGGACCGAAACCGCACGGCGCCCTCGCCGCCGCCCTGATAATCGACCCCAGACATGCGGAAAGAGCCGCCCCTCGCAGGACGGCCCTTCCCATTTTTTGCATGCGCAAGCGCGTTAGCAGTTGCGATCGATCGCCCGGCCGGCCAGCGCACCCACGCCCGCCCCGATGATGGCGCCCGTGGTGCCGTCGCCGCGACGGCCGTAGCGGCCCGAACCCTTGCCGACTTCGTTACCGAGCAGGCCACCGGCGATCGCACCGATGATGGTGCCGCCCGTGCCATTGTCCCGGCAGCGATAGCCGCCGCGATAACCACCGCGATAGCTGTTGCGATAATAGCCGTCGCCGCGATAGCCGCGATTATATCCGCGATAATAGCGGTCGCCACGGTCGTAACCGCGATAGCCGCGGTCATACCCGCCGCGATAATAATCGCCACGATCATAGCCGCGCGAATAATAATGATCGCGCGCCATCGCCGGGGTGGCCGTCACGGCCGCGAGGGAGGCAGCGCCCATCGCCAGAGCGGCTCCCATATTCACAAGAAATTGCATCTTCATGGCGTTGCTCCTCAATACCATCCTCTTGGGCGGTCGCATGAAAAACACGGGATTGCCCTTCGATTGACGTCTGTATGCATGAGTCGGCTTGAGCCAAGCCTGAATGGGGGTGACAGCCCCCGTTCAGATGGACACGGCCTGTCACAGCCCTGCTGCGTCCTGCCGGATTATGCCCTATGGCAGGCGCGATGCAGCGAATCCTGATCGTCCTTGCCCTTGCCGTCCTGCTGCTGCCGGCCCCGCACATGGGCAAACCGGAAAGAGTGACAGCCGGGGCGCTGCTGGTGACGGCGCGCGCCTTGCCACTCAGCAGCATCGATCCGACGCTCGATCATGTGGGCGCGCTCGCCTATCTCGGCGGCTGGGAGCTGAAAAGCGCCAATCCCGGCTTCGGCGGCCTGTCCTCCCTGCTGGTGTCACCGGCCGGCGATATGCTGGGCCTCAGCGACTCCGGCATATTGATGGGTTTCCACATCGGCCCCGGCGAAGGCGAAGGCCACCCCTTCATCGCCCCCTTGCCGATCCGTGCGCAGGATCGTCATCGCCCCTGGTGGGCCTGGGATTCGGAATCGATGACCCGTGATCCGGTCAGCGGCCGCTATTGGGTGGGCTTCGAACTGCAACAGGCGATCTGCCGCTATGCCCCCGGCTTCGCGCGGGTGGAGGCGTGCCGGACCTGGCCCGAAATCCTTGCCTGGCCCAAGACCGGGTCGGTCGAATCGCTCGCCCGCCTGCCCGACGGCCGCTTCCTGGCGATCGGCGAGATAGGGATGACGCCCGACGGACGGCACGACAGCCTGTTATTCGCCGGCGACCCCGCGGAAAGGGACACCCCCGCCCCCATCCACTTGCGCTACACCCCGCCGCGCGGTTATCGCCCGACTGATGCGGTCGCGCTGGACGCCCGCCACCTGCTGGTACTCAACCGCCGCCTGACGATGGAACAGCTTTTCACCGCCACCATCGCGATCGTGGACCTGCCTGAAAAGCTGGCGCCGGGCATGGACCTCAAGGCGCGCACCCTCGCCCGGCTGGCCCCGCCGCTGCTGGCCGATAATTTCGAAGGGATTGCCGTCAGCCAGGAAGGCGGCCGCCCGATCATCTGGATCGTCTCCGACGACAATCACGAATTTTTCCAGCGCACCCTGCTGCTGAAATTCGGGATGGATTAAGCGGCGCGAATTTGGTTCGAGCCGGTTCGCAGGCCGTGAATGTCGAGAACCGGCGCGCAGCCTACTTCAGCACGTGAGCACCGGCAGCGCAGAAAGTCGCGGCCTGCGGGCCGTGTCGAGCCAAAGTCCACGCAAAAAAGCGGCCCGGTGAGGGGCCGCTCCTTATGCCGAAACGAATCGCGGGAATCAGGCTGCGACGGCAGCCTTCTTCTTGACGATGTCGCGCTTCAGGCGACGGGCCTTCAGCGACAGCTTGTCGTCGCTGGTTTTGACCAGCCAGTTGTCCAGGCCGCCATTATGTTCGACCGAACGCAGACCATGGGTCGACACGCGCAGCTTGACGCTGGTTTCCAGGGTTTCGGAGATCAGCGACACGTTCTGCAGGTTCGGCAGGAACACGCGCTTGGTCTTGTTATTGGCGTGGGAAACATTGTGACCCACCTGGCGACCCTTGCCGGTCAGCTCGCAAATGCGCGACATAGTCAATCAACCTTTGAATTCGGGTTCGTTCGGAAAGCCGCGCCGATAAACAGATTCGCGGCCAGCGTCAACCACGCGCATGAATTTGGCCGTGCCGATCGTGGCGCTTGCGCAACCATTTTGCCCGACGCCGCGTTCTTCCCTGCAATCGGATAGAGGAGGAATTATGCGTTTCATCGGCGGACTGTTGCTGATCGCGCTTATCGTGGTCGGCGTCGGGATAGCAACCGGATTCATCGATCTGCAAAAGACCAGCGAGGGCCGCCTGCCCGAAATCGCGGTCAAGCAGGGCGCGCTGCCCAAATATGAGGCGAACGTCGCCAAGGTGGAAGTCGGCACGCGCAACGAAACGGTCGAAGTGCCCACCGTCGCGGTCAAGAAGCCCTAGGCCGCTTTTGGCGCGCCTTTCGTAAAGCGCCGCAATCCTGTAACGGCGGGGCTTATGGCCCCGCCCTTCCCGCTTCCCGCCCCGATGCGCCGCGCGCTCGACCTCGCCAGGCTGGCGCAGGCGGCGGGCGAAGTGCCCATCGGCGCAGTCGTGACGAAGGATGGCGCGATCATCGGCGAGGGCCAGAACCGCAACCGCCGCGACAATGATCCCACCGCCCATGCCGAAATCGTCGCCATGCGCGCGGCGGCGACCCATCTGAACGACTTCCGCCTGACCGGCTGCGACCTGTGGGTCACGCTGGAGCCTTGCCCGATGTGCGCGGGCGCCATTTCGCACGCCCGCATCGCGCGGCTCTATTATGCGGTCGGTGATCCCAAGGGCGGCGCGATCGAGCAAGGGCCGCGCCTCTTCACCCAGCCGCAATGCCTGCATCGGCCGGACGTCTATGGCGGCCTGGCCGAAGCCGAAGCCTCAGCGCTGCTGCGGGACTTTTTTGCCGCCCGGCGCTGAACGTCCCGCCCCATAATCGATGCGATAGAGTTGATAGGGCAGGGTCATGCCCGACTTGAGCGTGACCGGCACCAGCCAGCGGGGAATCGTCCCCCGCATCAACCCGGCATAGAAGCCGCTCGGACTGCGCGACTGGTAGATCGTGCCTTCGGGGAAATTGGGGCAGACCAGCAGATAGGTCGCATGATGCTTCGCCGCGATCGGGCGGAAAGCCTCGGCTGGGCCGTCATAGGCATGGTGCATGTCCAGGATCGTCGCTCCGTTGCGATGATAGGGGCCGGCCAGCGCGCTATGATGGGTGGTCGCGATCAGCCGCGGCCCCAGATCGACCATGGTGAAGATCGTCGCGGGCGGCAGCTGGTCCAATATCTCCAGCGCCGGCAGGGTGCGGCAACGTCCGTTCGCCTTCTTGATCGCCGCGGTGCGGGCGACGGCGGACGGACGCCATGGCTTGGGCTTCGTGCCTGTCGCTTCCTGATAGAATGTCACCACCTGCGGATAGAGCGGATAGGCGCAGGCGATGACCGCGAGCAGCGCCACCCCCGTTCCGGCCGCAATCTTCACCCGACGCGATCCCGTCAGGATCATGCCGATCAGCCGGTGCGCAGCCCAGGCAGCAGGCGGGATCGCCAGTAATTGCGCCGCCGGCCCGGCGCGTAGCTGCCAGAAGAGCAAGGCGGTGGAAAAAACCATCATCAGCCCCACCGTGGCCCAGGCCCAGAGCTGCTCGCCGTCGCGGCGCGATTCCCAAAGCGCCCAGATCAGGCCGATAAGGCCCGCCAGCGGGATCGCCAGCAACGGCACCACCATGCTCTGCGCCTGCGCCGTGATCGGCTTGGCCTCGCGGATATTGGCCAGCCACAGCCGCTCCAGCTCGGGCGAAATCTGATAGGGGGACAGGCATTGCGGCCAGTTGAGCCAGAAGAAGAGGCCAACCGCGCCGCCCACCACGGCACCCGCGGCCAGCCGCACTGCCCAGCCGCGCAACGGCGCCAAGGACAGCAGCACCATGCCCGCCGACGCCGCCCCGAACACCGCGACCCAGATCGGCGACAGCGCGTCGCAGACCATGGCGCGATTGGCGTAGCTGGCGAACAGCAGATAGCAGAGCGACGTCGCCCCGCCCAGGCTCAGCGCATAGGGCAGCATCCGCCGCTCCGCCCCCGGCCGGAACACCCAGCGCAGCGCTATAAGGCCACCGCCCGCCGCCAGATAGACGATCATCTCCATGCCGATGGCGATCGACAGCGCGCTGCTGACCCCCGCCATCACCCCGCCCCGCAGCCTGTTGGTGTCGATGACGCCTGCCAGCATCGTCACCGCCAGCGCCAGTTGCCAGCCATGATGATCGATGCGCATCGGCGCATACATGCCCAGCCCCATCTGCGCGGCCAGCGGCGCCAGCACGGCGAGGAGCCAGCCGTTCGGCCCGGCCAGCCGCCGCCCGATGAACCCCAGGCTCAGCATCAGCAGCAGCAGCGGCAACAGTGGCGCAATGCCGCAGGCCAGCCGGTCGGCCAGCCCCTGATCGACAAAGGCGCGGAAGAACAGGATCAGGCCCGCGATCGGGATATCGACCAGCCGCGACCAGTGGATATTCGCCCCGCCCGGCGGATCGAGCCGATATTGGCGCAGGTCATACCAGCCTTGGCCCGCCAGCCAGTCCTTCACCTGCACATAGCGGATATTGTCATCGGTATCGCTCAGCACCAGCCAGTGGATGGCGGGCCAGCGGGTCGCGACCATTGTGACCGCGGTCACGATCCAGATCAGCAAGGTCAGCCATTTCCAGTGCCGCTGGGCGTAAGCGGTCAGGATCGGCGCCCAATGCCGGGCGCGGGCATAGAGGGGATGGGCGCGCAGGGTTTGGACGCTAGGCAAGGTCATGCGCGTGGATTAGAGCGTCCGCCTCAAAGCGCAACGGGGCGAGCCATGAAATATCTGTCACGACTTTATGCAGAGCATGGCGCCCTGTTCTGGCAGATCGTCCGCTACGGCGTGACCGGCCTGTTCGTCACCGCCTGCCAGGCCGCGATCTACTGGACCCTGGCAGCGCTGGCCGGCTTCCATCCGCAGGCCGCCAATTTCATCGGCTATCTCGCCGCCGTCGCCATCGGCTATGTCAGCCACAGCCTCTTCACCTTCCGCGGCCATGGCGGCGAAGCGAACCACGCGGCGCGCGGCGTGAAGTTCGTGACGGTGTCGCTCATCAGCTATGCGCTGAACGCGCTATGGGTCTTCCTGTGCGTCACTTACATGAGCTGGCCCGAATGGTCGCCCATACCGGCGATGATCTTCGTGACGCCTGCGGTGATGTTCGGGCTGAACCGGCAGTGGGTGTTCAAATAAGGTATCGCCGTGCTCCCGCGCAGGCGGGAACCCAGGTCAGGCAAGGCGCCTAGCGTGCCCGCACAGCGACACGTTCTGCCAAAAATCAATGCACGAAGCGCGCCACCACGTCGCGATAGGAGCGGCTGACCTTCACCTGCGCGCCGCTTTCCAGCACCAGGAAACATTCGCCGTTGGTGTGCGGCTTCACCTGCCGCACCTGCGACAAATTCACTATGGTCGAACGATGCACCCGTTGGAAATTGCGCGGATCGAGCCGCTTTTCCAGATCCTTCATCGTCTCGCGGAGGATCAGCGAGTTATCGGCGGTATAGATGCACATATAGTCGCCCGCCGCATCGATCCGCTCGATCGAATCGACGTCCACCCGGAAAATCTGGCCGCGATCCTTGATGTTGATGAGCTTTTCGAATCGGTTGGACGCGGGTGCGTCGTCGTCGGCGGCGAAATCGGTCATCGCCTGGGGCGCAACCTCGGCCAGCACTTCGCGCAGCTTCTCGATCTCCTGCACCTGCCGCTTTTCGGTGAGCCGCTGGCGCACCCGGTCGAGCGCATCGGCCAGACGGCCTTCGTCCACCGGCTTCATCAGATAATCGACCGCCTGCGCCTCGAATGCGCGGATCGCATGGTCGCTATAGGCCGTGCAGAAGATGACCAGCGGCGGTTCGACTTCCATCAAACCCTGGACGACGGAAAAGCCGTCGAAACCGGGCATCTGGATATCAAGGAACACAAGGTCAGGTTTATGCGTCTTGATCGCGCGAATAGCTTCGCGGCCGTTGGTGCAGGTTTCGATAATGTCGACATCCTCATGCGCTTGCAGACGTAGCTGAAGCCCTTGAATGGCCAGGCTTTCGTCATCGACGAGGATTGTTCTGATGGTCATGCGGCCACTTTCGATGTTTCATCCATGTTAAGCGGAATTTCGATGATGACCGAAAATCCGCCCGGCGTGGAACGCGTTTCGAAGCTCTGTCGTTCCCCGAAGGCCTGAATTAACCGGTCCCGGATGTTCGGCAGGCCGATCCCGGTCCCCTCGCTCATGGGGATGTGCGGCCTCATTCCGCTTTCGTTCAATCCCGGTCCGCTGTCCGATACGACGATCCGGACATTATCCCCGGCAGGCTGCGCGCTGACGGCGATTTCGGCCCCCTCCTCCTTGGGCGTCACCGCATATTTGATCGCGTTCTCGACCAGCGGCTGGAGCAGCAGCGAGGGCAAGCGCGCCTGCGCCACCGCCGGATCGATGGTGAAGGACGGGCGCAACCGCTCCTCGAACCGCATCTTCTCGATCTCCAGATAGAGTTTCAGCGTCTCGATCTCCTGCTCGATCGTCACCTGCGCCGTCGGCTCGTTAATCAGCGTGTAGCGCAGGAAGGAGGAGAGCCGCGACAGCATCGCATTGGCCCGGTCGGTCTGCTTGAGCAGAACCAGCGTCGATATGGAGTTGAGCGTATTGAACAGGAAATGCGGATTGAGCTGGTAACGCAGCATCGCCAGTTGCGCATTGGCCGCCTGATTTTCCAGCCGCAGCAACTGGTCCGCCTGCTCCTCCACCGTCAGGTAGAAATTGATCGCATAATAGAGCGCCGACCAGGCGCCCAGCAGCGTCATCGACAGGTAGAAGGCGCCCAGGAAAAGCTGCAACCCCGCCGTCTCGCTACCCCGGTTCTGCGTCGAAAAGACCCAGGCGTCGATGAAGGCGACCAGCGCCGCGGCGCTGACCACGGTCACGATCGACACGCCCCAGGTCACGATCGGCCGCCGCTTCAACAGGAAACGGAACATCACCGCGATCAGCAGCGTCACCGAATAGCCCGAGACGGTGGAAATCAGCACCGGCACCAGGCTGGACAGCGGTTGGCCATTGGCGATGGTGGACGAGCCGCGCAGCAGGAACGCGCCGGCCCATCCGAGCGACTGCAGGTTCCAGAAGGCGCGGTTCTTGTCAGCGAAAAAGGGCTGAGGCTTGATGCGGGGCACGGTCACGGACATTGCGTGCAGGCTTAAGCGATTTGGGCCGCCGGTCAAAGCCGGTTTCGGCGAGCCCGGTTGCGGAAGGGCGGGGATCAGGCCGCTGCGGCCGGCTCTTCGGTCATCGGCGTCACCTCGTCGGTGCATAGCCAGACCAGGTCCGACAGCTCCAGGGTGCGGCCGTCATGCGCCAATATGCCGATCGGGCGGATCGGCTGGCCGTCGCGCTTGTCCGCCAGCACCTGGCACGCCGGCGTGCCGCAGCCCCATCGCTCGCCCCACTGGCGCAGCGCGATCATCGCGGGGGCCAGCCCCTGCCCCTTTTCGGTCAGCCGATATTCGACCTTGCGCCGGTCGCACTGCATCGGCTGGCGCACCAATATGCCGTTCTCGACCAGCCGGGACAGCCGGTTGGCCAGGATGTTGCGGGCGATGCCCAGCGTCGACTGAAACTCCTCGAAATGGCGGATGCCCGACAATGCGCCGCGCAGGATGAGAAAGGACCAGCGCTCCCCCATCATCTCCAGCGCGCTGGGCAGCGCACATTGTTCCAGATCCTGGGCCAGATTATGTTTCATATATCATCACGCATAGCGCAAAGCCGCAGGCGTTGCAAAATCGCCGCCTTATTCGTGCAAGATGGGATTTTTTTGTTGCACGACAAGGGTCTTCCAACACAATCGGGAAACGATGCTACGCCAGTATGAACTTGTCGAACGGGTAAAGCGCTACGATCCGGATGCGGACGAAGCGATGATCAACCGCGCCTATGTCTTTTCGGTCCAGAAACATGGCTCGCAAAAGCGTGCCAGCGGCGATCCCTATTTCAGCCATCCGATCGAGGTGGCGGGCATATTGACCGACTTCAACCTCGACGACCAGACGATCGTGACCGCGCTGCTGCACGACACGATCGAGGATACGCTGGTCACCTATGAGGAAATAGAGGGCGCCTTCGGCAAGGATGTCGCCCGCATGGTCGATGGCGTGACAAAGCTGTCGAAGATCGAGGCGATGAGCGAAAATGAGCGGGCCGCGGAAAATCTCCGCAAGTTCCTGCTCGCCATGTCGGACGATATCCGCGTGCTGCTGGTCAAGCTCGCCGACCGGCTGCACAATATGCGCACGCTGCACTTCATCAAAAATCCCGACAAGCGCCGCCGCATCGCCCGCGAGACGATGGACATCTACGCGCCGCTGGCCGAGCGGATCGGCATGTACGACTTCATGCGCGAGATGCAGCTGCTCGCCTTCCGCGAGATCGAGCCGGAAGCCTATGCCAGCATCACCAGGCGGCTGGAACAACTGAAGGAAGGCGGCCATGACAAGGTCGACCGGATCGGCGCGGAACTGCAACTGCTGCTCAGCGGCAAGGGCATGTCGGTCAGCGTGTCGGGCCGCGAAAAACACCCTTTCTCCATCTGGAAGAAGATGCAGGAACGGCATATCAGCTTCGAACAGCTGACCGACGTCATGGCCTTCCGCGTCATCACCGAAAGCCATGAGGATTGCTACCGCGCGCTGGGCATCATCCACCAGACGTTCAAGATGGTGCCGGGGCGGTTCAAGGATTATATCTCCACCCCCAAGCGCAACGGCTACCAGTCGCTGCACACCACCGTCATCCATCAGGACAACGCCCGGATCGAGGTGCAGATTCGCAGCCGCGACATGCACAATGACGCGGAACTCGGTCTCGCCGCACACTGGGCCTATAAACAGAAGGGCGACGCCGCCGATCATCACGCCGCCTGGCTGCGCGACCTCGTCGAGATACTGGAGCAGAGCCACGACGCCGACGAACTGCTCGAACATACCCGCATGGCGATGTATCAGGACCGCATCTTCGCCTTCTCGCCCAAGGGCGAACTGCATCAGATGCCCAAGGGATCGACCCCGGTCGACTTCGCCTATGCCGTCCACACCTCGCTCGGCAACCAGACCGTCGGCGCGAAGGTCAATGGCCGCGTCGTACCGTTGCGCACCAGCCTCGAAAATGGCGATCAGGTCGAAATCCTGAAATCCGAAGGGCAGGAGCCGCAACCTGGCTGGCTCACCTTCGCCATCACCGGCAAGGCGCGCGCCGCAATCCGCCGCTATATCCGCCAGAAGCAGCGCGGCGAGGAAATCCAGCTCGGCGAGAAGCTTTATGAGGAAATCGTCGGTCGCTTCTCCCCCGACCTGGCAAAAGAGCTGGGCGACAAGGCGCTGACCGCCGCGCTCAAGCGGCTGAAGCTGGACGATCGCGCGTCGCTGATGGTCGCGATCGCCACCCATCGCCTGCTCGATTCCGAAGTGATGGAGGCGCTGATGCCCGGCTCCACCAGCGCGCAGGGCATGGAGGAGGCGCATCCCCGCCAGCACGAACCCGTCTCGATCCGCGGCCTGACGCCGGGCATCGCCTATAATCTGGGCGATTGCTGCCATCCCGTCCCCGGCGATCGCATCGTCGGCGTGCGCCGCACCGGGGAACCGATCGAAGTCCATACCATCGACTGCCGGTCGCTGGAGGTGGAGCAGGACGACGACTGGATCGATCTGGCCTGGGACGGCAAGTCGAAGGGCGGCACCGCCCGCCTGTCCGTCATCGTCAAGAACCAGCCCGGCGCGCTGGCCGCCGTCGCCAACGTCTTCGGCGCGACCAAGGCGAATATTTTGAACCTGCAACTGGTAAACCGCGAAGGCCCCTTCCACACCGACATCATCGACCTGGAAGTGGCGGATGCGCAGCATCTGAACCGGATCTTGTCGGCGTTGCGGGCAATCGACGTCGTGGTGCAGGCGGATCGGGTTTAGGAGGACCGGTGGCGGGGGCACGGCCCACCCATCAGGGGGCCAATCGCCTGTCCCGAACTAGCCGTCGTTAAGCCCCTTGCGCATCGCCTGCGAGAACTGCATCTACGGCATTTGCAGCCTGGAAAGATGGGCTTTGACCGCCGCATAAGCCGCCCGCGCCTTTATCAAGGCGTCGAAATGCAACCGTTGCCACGTCGAGCCGATCGCCACGGCTCCATCGACGATCCGCCGATTGCCGCGCCACAGCCGATGACAATGGCTTGCGTCGCGTGGCACGCAAGTGTCGAAAGACAGGTCGGGCCGGCGGCTGATCCCCTCGCTGATTTCCCGCATCAAAAGCTGACCGGGGGCATAGGCGCGATAGTCTTCATCGAAGCTCATCTTGAACCCATGGCCCCAGGTCGCGGATTCAAACCAGCACGACATGGCGATCACGCGGCCACCGGCCGACAAGCTGCTCAGTCGCGCGCTGCCATTGGCGTGGCCGCGCGCGATGACGGTGCGAAACAGAGCCTCCGTGGCCGCACTGCTGCCGAGCGCGCTGCCCACGCGGCCCTTCCAGCCGGATGCTTCCATCGCCAGGAAAGCGTCGATCCAAGGCGTGCATGGCGCAACCGGATCGAGCATCGTCACCGTAACGGCCCCATGATCGCTCTCCAGCCGCCGCGACAGGCTGCGCAGCCGGCTTTGCGTCTTGGCGTCGCTGCGCGCCTCGGCCTCGTCGCCGGCGCGATGTGCCGGGCGCTCGACGCACTGGATGGCGTGGACCGCACGCCCTTCCCGCTTGCAATGGTCGAACAGCGCGATGCTGATCGGATCATCTGCGTCGAATTTCTCGAAATGCAGCAATATTGCGCGACCAGCGCACGTATCGAGAAAGGCGAGCAAGCTTTCCCAGAAAATATCGGCGGATTGCGCCATCACCAGTGGCGTACCCAGAAACTGGTTGGTTGCCGACCAGCTGTGCCATATGCGGGCAGGCCAGCGCCCGAATCGCCATTCGGCCATCAGCGGCATCACGCCCAGCCACGGCCCATGTTCATGGCTGACGACCGCCAGCAGCGCCTCATGGCCGTCGTCGGATTGGCACAGCGCGGCTTCCATGAACCAGTCCTGCGCAAAGATGTTCGCATCCCCGGCCTGTGCGGACAGCGCCGCCCAGCATGCCCGATCATGCGCCGTCAGGTCGGCGTGACGCACCAGGCGAACGGTTGGCCGGCCGGCGCCCGCCACCGGCCATTCATGGCGATTGCCCGCACGAAATACGCTGGCGGGGGATAGACGGCTCATAACAGCCGGGCCTTGCGGGCGACACGGCAACCGAGCGAACGCCATTTCGGCGCCTTTGGCCATGCGGGCATGTCCCCGGCCGGTAATCCGCAGCGGCGCAATAGCGGATTGATCTGCATGGCGGCCCCAACCGACTGGCTCCATGCGCTCTGCCAGGTTATCGACAGCGAAATGGTCGGCTCCGCGCCTGCCTTCACCCAATGCGGCGACGCATAAGGAATGAAGAGCGCATCGCCGGGACGCAGCGGGTGGATATTCGCCTCCGCCTCATAGGCATCGTTCCAGGGCAACATATTGTCGCCAGCGCCATAATAGGCTTCATGCCGGTCGAGCGGCAGCCAGGGCGGCATGGGTTGATAGGTCGCGAACTGCTTGTCGCCCGCAATCTGGAACAGGATATTATATTCACAGTCGAAATGAAATGGCGTCAGAGTGCCGGGCGATGAAATGAAGATAAACCCTCTGACCGTCAGGCCCGGACCGGTCGCTGGAAAGATCACGGGCCCGATCTCGCCCATCACCCTGTCCAACAAGTCCCGATAGGCCGGCAATTGCTCGACGAAGCGGAGCATGACCCAGTTGCCGCTCGTCTTGATGGCGCGAATGACGCTTGCGGCATCGGCGTCGTCCGATCGGTCCATCGCGAAATCGCCGCCATGGGGAGCGTTCGCAATCCGGCGCTCGACATATTCCGGTGGCAGGTCGAGCGCCGCTTGCGCCAGCGCCTCGATGGACAGGAGCGGTTGATCCATGAGGCTGTGCCGGAGCATCGCTGGCGACAGGGGATAGGCACTCGCGAACGGGCCTAGACTGGACGAGGCGAGGAAGGACATGGCGGCAATTCTTCAGCGACGACGGAGCGATCGCCTCAGCATTGCCCAAGAAGGTTGAAAATCCAGTTAAATGGCCCGCGGCTGCCTGGCGCCAGGCTCGACCAGAACTGACTATCCATGGACCACCCAATCGACGCCCAAGGCTTCCCGAAGCAAAATCTTCGTGCCCGGACAGGATGGTCTTGTAGCCGGATGGTCGGGAATACTCGTCGGTCGATCTATCTCACCTCATGCCGACCGGCAAAAGCCGAAGGACAGCCATAGCCATCCCGCCCCGACGGCACTTCCGAAACCCGCCCACGCGGCCCCTTCCAAAATAGGATTTTCTCTGGTCTATCCTCATGGATGCGCCACCCCTTCGCCCTCCGCACCGCACACGCTTGCGGGCCACGCACGGAGCCTCCTGCGCAATGCGGCGCGTCGGCGGCGCGTCCTTATGACCCGGTCGTGACCCGGCAGGCGCGCCGGGCTTACCCCTCTGTGGCTTCTCTGTGGCTTCGCGGGAGCTTTACAGTTGCATCGCCTTCTATTTTTCCACATTTTGCGTCGGCGGACCGCGACAACGGTGTGAACTTCGGCGGTGGCGCGCTGCTGTGACTTCCGGCCCGTGCCCCGCGGCTCCTGCGCACCCGCCCCGCGCCAGTTTCCGCGTGACATCGCTGCCCCGACTCTGTAAAGGCGCCCGCAGCGAACCCTTCGGGGTTCACCGTCCGAGACAGTTGGTGAAGGGATCTGCCCTTCTTAATCTCCAGCCGAGACGGGGAAAAGTTCTTTGCCGGACGGGCGCTATGCCCGATTCGGGTCTGCCTGTTCCTTTGATGGATGCGGGCCAGTCGATCTCTCCCCTCGGACTTAGTGCCCCATGCCTCCGGCGTGGGTTTAGTCGTTCGTCCGTGCAAGCGGTCGGACATGAAGTGGAGTAATGGCATGGATCGTAATCAGAAAGCTGAGGTCGTTTCCGCGCTGAACGCAGAGCTGGCAGAAGTTGGCGTGGTCGTCGTGACCCGCAACCTCGGCATGACCGTCGCCCAGTCGACTGTCCTGCGCCAGAAGATGCGCGACGCAGGAGCCACCTACAAGGTTACGAAGAACCGCCTCGCCCGTATCGCCCTTGATGGCACCGCCTACGGCCCGCTCAGCGACCTGCTGACCGGCCCCGTCGGCCTCGCCACCTCGGCCGACCCGGTCGCAGCCGCCAAGGTTGCGATCGATTTCGCCAAGACCAACGACAAGCTTGAGATCGTTGGCGGCGCGATGGGCGAAGTGCTGCTCGATGCGGAGGGCGTCAAGGCCCTGGCATCGATGCCGTCGCTGGATGAACTGCGTGCAAAGCTGATCGGCCTCATCGTCGCTCCGGCTACCAAGCTCGCAACCGTCACCCAGGCACCGGCTGCGCAGCTCGCGCGAGTCTTCAACGCCTATGCGGAGAAGGAAGCGGCCTGAGCCGTTCCCGACCCGATTTTTTGACCCTCATCTGACGGGGCGCAGCGCCCCAAATAAGGAAATTGACAAATGGCAGACATCAACGCTCTGGTCGACCAGCTTTCGGCCCTCACCGTCCTCGAAGCCGCCGAGCTGTCGAAGGCTCTGGAAGAAAAGTGGGGCGTTAGCGCCGCTGCTGCCGTCGCCGTCGCTGGCCCGGCTGCCGCCGCCGCCGCTCCGGCCGCTGAAGAGCAGACCGAATTCGACGTGATCCTGACCGGCGACGGTGGCAAGAAGATCAACGTCATCAAGGAAGTCCGCGCCATCACCGGCCTGGGCCTGACCGAAGCCAAGTCGCTGGTGGAATCCGCGCCGAAGGCCGTCAAGGAAGGCGTCAGCAAGGACGAGGCCGAGAAGGTCAAGAAGCAGCTGGAAGAAGCCGGCGCGACCGTCGAACTCAAGTAATCGGTGCGCCCCGCTACATGCGGGGCACATTGGCCCGGCTCTGGCCGGCGGATATAGGGCGGCGCCGTTACGGTTGCCGCCTTTTTCGTGGACGACGGCAAGCCGGCGGCAAGCGCCGTCAAAGCCTGGCTTCTGCCATTGGTGGATCGGCGGCGTCCATCACCGGTCCGGAGAATAGATGCGCTGCGCCGACCGCTTCATCGCGGACAGGACAGCAGCTCGCCGAACCCACCGGAACAAGGCGCCTTCATCCCAATCGGCCGCCCCATCCAGACCCTATCCAGCGTCGCGAACCTGAACTCCTGGCCGCGCGCCGAATTGCGCCAGATACTCCTGTTCCCCGGTCGGGCGCGCCAGGTGATAGCCCTGGAACAGGGTGCAGCCGATAACGCGCAGCACGTCCATCTGGGCTTCGCTTTCGATCCCCTCGACCACCACTTCCATGCCCAGCCCCTGGATCAGCCCGACGACGGCAGAGTAGATGGTGCGGGCTTCGGCGGAGGTGGCGATGTCGCGGACCAGGCTGCGGTCGATCTTGACCCGGTCGACCGGCAGTTCCTTCAACCGCGACAGGTTGGAATAGCCGGTGCCGAAATCGTCGATGGCGATGCGCACGCCATCGCGGCGCAGCGCGCGCAATTGCTCCAGCACGCGCGGGTCCATCTCCATCGCCAGAGATTCGGTGATCTCCAGCTCCAGCATGGCGGGCGGGGTGCCGTGGGTGGCGATGGCGTGGCGCAGGCGCAGGAAGAAGTCGGCCTGCGCCAGTTCGCGGGTGGAGATATTGACCGCGATCCGCTGATGCACGCCCGTCTGCGCCCAGCGGGCCGCGGTCTGGCACACGCGGCTCATCACCCAGTCGCCCAGCGCGACGATCGCGCCGCTTTCCTCCGCCACCGGCACGAAGGCGCCGGGCATGACGAGCGCGCGCTCGGGATGCGCCCAGCGCACCAGCGCTTCGGCCGAGACGGCGTAGCCGCTGGCGACATCGATCTGCGGCTGGAACTCGAGCAGGAATTCCTCCCGTTCCAACCCACGCAGCAGGTCGCGCTCCAGCTCGGCGCGATCCTCCGCCTCCAGCGCCAGCGCGTCGGTGTAGATTTCCGCCCGGCCGCGCCCCTGATGCTTGGCGTGATACATGGCGATGTCGGCGGCCCGCAAAAGATCGGCCAGCGTCGCGCCATGGTCGGGATAACAGGCGATGCCGATCGACGCACCCAGGTCGACATGCTGGCTGCCCAGGTCGAACCGTTCGCCCAGTGCGAACTGGATGGCGCGCGCGATCCGCTGCGCCGCCGCCGGACCGGACAGGTGGGGGAAGAACATCGTGAATTCGTCGCCGGCGAGGCGGCCGATGACGGCATCGCCGCCGCCCGTACTGACCTGCGCCATCACGACTTCGCGCAGGCGACCTGCAACGCGCGCCAGCAACTGGTCGCCGGCCGCATGGCCCAATGTGTCGTTGACTGCCTTGAAGCCGTCTAGATCGATGAAGAAGAGGGTGGCGAGGCCATTGTCGTCGCGCTCCGCCAGCAACCGTTCGACCTGGCGGCAGAAGCTGGTGCGGTTGGCGAGGCCGGTGATCTGGTCGAACAGCGCCAGCGCCTGGACATGGTCGAGATTGGTGCGGACCTGGCTGAACAGGCTTTCCATCGCGACCGACAGGTCGGGCAGCTCGTGCCCGATCTCGCGGGCGACACCCGAATGGAGGTCGCCATGGGCGGCGGACAGCAGCCGGTCGGTGGCGGCGTCGATGGCGGTGGCGGTGGTGGCGATGGTGCGCCGGGCCGACGCCCAGCTCATCGTGCCGCACAATATGGCGATGATCAGCGAACGGCCGATCTGGATCAGGTCATCTTCCTGGCCCGGCGTATAGCCCAGCACCAGCGACAGGATGAACACCAGCGCCCCCGCGGCGCAGGCGAAGGCGGCAGCGCGGCTTTTCAACGTCACGCCCTGCATGTGCCTCCCAGCCCGATACCGGTCCCGCAGGACCCCCGATCAGCCGGATATGAAGGACAGTGGTTAAGAAAGGGTCAGCAAAGCGTCCGAAAATCGTCACTTTTTGCGGCGCAATATCAAATAGAGCGCGCCGTCTCCGCCATGGCGCGGATGGGCGACGCGCACGCTGGCGATGCGATCGGCATAGGGGCTGGTTTCGAGCCAATGACCGATTTCACCGCGGATCGCGCCGCGACGTCCCGCCCCGCCTCCATTTCCGTTCGCTGCCGCGCTTTTGGGCGGCTTGCCGGTGACGACCAGCAACACCCGCGCATCGCGCGACAGGGCGGCGGCGATCGCCTGGTTAAGGCGGGCATGGGCGGTCGACAGGGTGTGGCCATGCAGGTCGATGCTGGTGTCGGGGCTGATCGTACCGCTACGGATTCGCCGCTCCCAGCCGGTGTCGAGCACCGCTGCGGGCGTCCGTGCAGGCGGTGCGGCAATGATCCGCGCCGGTGGTGGCGTTAACCTTGTCTTGACCGACGGCTCGATCGGCAGCGGCGCCATGGTCGGACTGGCGGCGGCCCGCGCGCTCGGTCGGATCGGCCGCACGGTGCGGGCCAGCGCCGACCAGAGCGCTTCTTCCTCGCTGGACAGGCGGCGCCGGGCCATGGCGCCGATCAGGGGCGAACGAGGCGCGCCGCCGAGCCGATCGGCAGCAGCACCAGCGCGCTGCCCCGCGCCGACATGCCGCCGGCAATGCCCCGCGCCCGTGCGCCTGCGCCCCAGAAACTGTCGAAGCGGTTGGCGCCCTTGATCGCGCCGCCGGTATCCTGCGCGATCCACACGCCTGCCGGTTCGGCCCGGTCGAGCGAAAGCAGCACCGGCGCGCCCAGCGGGATGAATTTGGGATCGGCAGCCACCGTCGCTTCCGCCGTCACCGGCACGCCAAGCGCGCCGATCGGCCCGGCCCCGGTCAGTTCGCGGAAGAAGACGAAGCTCTTATTCTCGTTCATGATAGCCGCGCCTTCGGCCGGATGGGCGCGCAGATATTGCATGATGTCCTGCATCGACCCGGCCTGGATCAGTCCGCGATCCTTCATCAGCTTGCCGATGCCCGTATAGTCGCGACCATTCTGCCCTTCATAGCCGATGCGCATGACGCCGCCGTCGGGCAGGTTCAGCCGGCCGCTGCCCTGCACCTGAAGGAAGAAGAATTCCACCGGATCGGCGGCCCAGGCCAGTTCCAGCCCGCGCCCGGCGAGCGCGCCGGACACGATCTGGCTGCGATCGTCATAAGGGACGAACTTGCTGCCGCTCACCTTGCCCCGGATCGTGCGCCCTTTCAGGCTGTCGCTGAACTGGCCGAGATCGACATCGATCAGGTCCGTCGGGCGACGGTAGATCGGCACTTCATAGCCCGGCTGGCGGGCGCGCGATCCGGCGATTTCCGGCTCATAATAGCCGGTGACGAAGGCCGCGCCGTCGCCCACCTGCACCGCTTCGAAATAGCGGGCAAAAAATTCGGCGGCCGATGCTTCGGGCCAGCTTGATGCGGCGGCGCAGCTATTGTTCCAGTCGGCGCCGCGCGTCAGGCCGCTGGCGTCGGTGCGCTTCATCAGCGTCGGGCAGGAGATGCGGAATGCCTGGAGCGCGAGGCGGGCGCGTTCGCCCGATGGGATGAGGCTGGCAATATCCGGGCCACGGGTCACGCCCAGACCTGCCGCCATACCCTTGTCGAGCGCAGGATCGGCCGGCAATTCGACCGGCAGGGTCGGGCGCGGTGTAGCCGGAACGGGACGGGTTGCGCCCTCGCCGGACGGAACTGGACGGGAAGGGGCCGGACCGCCGGCAGATGGCGGGATCATGCCGCCCGCGCAGGCAGGCAGCATCAGCGCTGCAAGCAGCGCCGCCCCCGACTGACGCGCGATCATGCCGCTTCGTCGGTTTCGCTAAGCTTCCAATTGGGGTCCGCGCTGCGGATGTCGCGGGTGAAGGTCCACACATCCTTGGTGCCGACCGCATCGGTCATCGACCCCGCGACGACGTTGCCATCCTTGTCGCGGGTGACGGCGGCGATGTCCGCCTCGAACCGCAGTGCGACTTCGGCGATGCGGCCATTGAGCGACGCCTCGACGATCTGCGCCTTTTCGATGCGGACCAAACGGTTGTCGAGCACATGGCCATCGGCTTCGCGCGCAGCGATCGCGTCCTCGAAGGAGGCGCGGACGTCATCGTCGCACAGCCAGGCCAGTTCGTCGCGGTCGCCGCGCCAGAAGGCTTCCAGTACCATCTTGTAAGCGCTCTTGGCGCCATCCACGAACTGCGGAACATCGAAGCTGCGGTCGGCGGCGATCAGCGCGCGGACGCCATTTTCCGCGCCGGGGCCGATCAGTCCTTCGGCCAGACGGACCGAATCGCCGCCATTCTGCGCGACCGGACCGGGTTGCAGCACCGTCACCTTGGCGCGTTCGTCGGCCGGGCGCAGGGCAGGCTCCTGCTCGTGGCCCGTACGCTTGCCGAGCACCGAATAGAGCCGCAGCGCCAGAAAACCGGCGATCATGGCGAGGATGACGATCACATACACGGAAGGCTATACCCTTTTGTGTGGGACAATGTTCCGGCCAACATAGGCATGTTTGCACGCAACTTCAAATAGGCGCTTGGGCTGGTCTTTCCCGGCGTCCCGCCATTGCCCTGATCCAACGCCCCTGCTAAGCGCGCGGGTCATCATTGTCCGGGGGCCTGGCGCCGCCGCCAACAGCGAAAGTCTAGGGAAGAGCATGGCCGACGAAACGGATCACATCACGACGAATCTGGGCAATGGCGCCGACACCGCGCCGCAGATCGCGCTGATCAGCCAATATGTGAAGGATCTGTCGTTCGAAAATCCGAACGCGCCGGCCGTCTACCAGTGGCAGGACCAGCCGCAGATCGACGTGCAGTTCAACATCGGCGCCGAACGGGTCGCCGACGAAGTGCTGGAAATCGCGCTGAAGATCGAAGTGAAGGCGATCGCGCCGCAAGGCACCGCCTTTGCCGTCGAACTGCTCTACGCGGCCATTTTCGGTATGCGCAACGTGCCAGAAGACCAGATCCAGCCCTTCATGCTGGCCGAAGCGCCGCGCCTGATCTTCCCCTTCGCCAGGCGGGTGCTGGCTGACGCGATCCGCGACGGCGGCTTCCCGCCGCTGCTGCTCGACCCGATCGATTTCGGCGCGCTGTATCTGCAGCAGGCCGAGCAGATGGAAGTGACGACGGGCGAACCGGCCGGTCACGCCTGATAATCTGCCATGACCCCCACGTCCGTTCGGGCTGAGCCTGTCGAAGCCCCTTGCTGTTCTTCGCAAGAAAAAGGGAGCCCTTCGACAAGCTCAGGGCGAACGGAACAGGGATTGGGCGCATGAAACTGGTACGCGCCCTTGGCTCGGTCGGCGGGCTGACCCTCGCCAGCCGGGTGCTGGCGCTGGTGCGCGATTCGCTCGCCGCGCGTTATGTCGGCGCGGGTTTCGCGTCGGACGCGTTCAACGGCGTCGCCTTTCGCCTGCCCAATATGTTCCGCGCGCTCTTTGCCGAGGGCGCCTTTTCCGCCGCCTTCATCCCCCTGTTCAACAAGAAGGCGGCAGGGGAAGGCGGATTACCGGCGGGCTATGATTTCGCCGAACGCGCGCTGGCGGTGCTGCTGCCGGTCCTGATCCTCTTCACCCTGATCCTGATTGCCGCGGCCTGGCCGATCACCTGGGCGCTGTCGGGCGGCTTTTCCCGCCAGAACCCGAGCGCGGAGCAATTCGCGTTCGCCGTTACCCTGTCCCGCATCACCATTCCCTATCTCGCGCTGATCTCCCTGGCCTCGCTGCTGGGCGGCATCCTCAACTCCCTCGACAAATTCTGGGTCAATGCCGCCGCGCCGATATTGCTGAACGTCGCGATGATCGCGGGCCTGTGGTTCTTTCACGGTGCCGACGAATATGAGACGGCGCGGGTGCAGGCCATGTCGGTCACGATCGGCGGCGCGCTGCAACTGCTCTGGTTGATCTGGGCGTGCAGGCGCGCGGGCGTGTCGATGACGCTGAAACGCCCCCGCCTCGACAAGGATGTGCGCGAACTGCTGCGCCTGGTCGTTCCGGCAGCGGCGGGCGCGGGCGCGTCGCAGATCAACCTGCTGATTTCCACCGCCCTGTCAGGCTGGCTGCTCGCGTCCGGCTCCATCACCTATATCTATTATGCCGACCGGCTGAACCAGTTGCCGCTGGGCCTGATCGGCATTGGCCTGGGTACGATCCTGCTCCCCACCATTTCGCGGATGCTGTCCAAGGGCGAGGACGCCGCGGCGATGGAGACGCAGAATCGGGGCATCGAACTCGCCCTGTTCCTGACCCTGCCGGCGACCGTGGCCTTTCTGGTCGTGGCGGAACCGATTGTGCGCGGCCTGTTCCAATATGGCCGCTTCACCGCGGAGGACGCAATGCGATGCGGCTGGGCACTGTCGGCCTTCTCGATCGGCCTGCCCTCCTATGTTCTCGTGAAGGTGCTGACGCCGGGCTATTATGCGCGCGGCGACACGAAGACGCCGGTGCGCTATGCGATGCTGTCGATCGTGATCAACATCATCGGCAATCTGGCGATGATCCCGACCCTGGGCCATATCGGCCCGCCGCTGGCGACCGCGCTATCCTCCACGGTCAATGTCGCGATGCTCTATCGGACATTGGTCAGGCGCGGCCATTTCGCCGCCGATGCGGGGCTGCGCCGTCGCCTGCCCCGGCTCGCCGTCGCCGCGCTCATCATGGGTGTCGCGCTGTGGACGGGTGAAGATCTGCTCGATCCCTGGCTGACCGGCGCGATGGTGCAGCGCTATGTCGCGCTCGCCCTGCTTGTCGGCGCGGGTGTGGCGCTGTACGGGCTGGCCTCCTTCGTCACGGGGGCCTATCGGCTCTCCGACATCAAGGCGCTGATGCGCCGCAAAAGTGCAACCTAAGTAAGAACGGATTCAGACATGCGCGTCCTTTCCGGCATCCAGCCGACCGGCAATCTGCACCTTGGCAACTACCTAGGCGCGATCCGCAACTGGGTGCGGATGCAGGATGAGATGGACAGCCAGAGTCAGTGTTTCTTCTTCCTGGCCGATATGCATTCGATCACCGTGCATGAAGGGCGCGAGCAGCGTATCCGCAACGTGCGCGACATGGCGGCCGCACTGGTCGCCGCCGGGATCGACCCGGACCGCAGCGTGTTGTTCAATCAGGCGCGCGTGCCCGCCCATGCGGAACTCGCCTGGTTGCTGAACGGCACCGCGCGCATCGGCTGGCTCAATCGCATGACGCAGTTCAAGGACAAGGTCGGCAAGGACCGCGAGGGCGCCTCGATCGGCCTGTTCGTCTATCCGGTGCTGCAGGCCGCCGACATATTGCTCTATAACGCCACCCATGTCCCGGTGGGCGAGGACCAGAAGCAGCATCTGGAGCTGGCGCGCGACATTGCGGCCAAGTTCAACAGCGATTTCGGCGTCGAACTGTTCACCCTGCCCGATCCGATCATTCCCCGGGAATCGGCGCGGATCATGTCGTTCCGCGACGGTAGCGCGAAAATGTCCAAGTCCGATCCATCGGACATGAGCCGTATCAACCTGACCGATGACGACGACGCCATCATGAACAAGGTGAAGAAGGCCAAGACCGATCCCGAACCCTTGCCCGAAACGGCCGCCGGGCTGGTCGGCCGCCCAGAGGCGAACAACCTGATCGGCATCTACGCCACCCTGTCGGGCACGACGCCGGACGCAGTCTGCGCGGCGTTCGCGGGCAAGGGGTTCGGCGCGTTCAAGCCGGCGTTGGGCGATCTGCTGGTCGAAACTCTGCGCCCGATTCGCGAGCGGTTTCTCGCATTGCGCACCGACGATGCCGCACTCGACGCCATCCTGGACAAGGGCGCGGCCAAGGCAGCGGCGGCGGCGGAGCCGACCCTGCGCGCGGCCTATGACGCAATGGGGCTGATGCGATAATGTCACAGGATCGGCTTAAATAGCTGACGCTGGGCATGGTCGTTTACGGAAAAGCAGGGCGAGCGTCGTCCATGATCTGACAGGAACATGGTTTGCGCCCGTTCGGTCGGTTCGCGCGTTCAAACGATGTTCAGTTGCGTTTTGCTATCGCAGAGCGCAATGATGTTTAAAGGCTCATGCCTTGGTACAGGACGCAGAAAAATGACCCGTTTCAAGAAGTTCGGCCTGATTGCGGCGCCAGCTCTGGCGCTGGTGGCGCTGTCGGGCTGCACCACAGGCTTCAAAGCCGATGTCGCCCGCTTCCAGCAACTCCCCGCGCCCGCCGGGCAGAGCTATATTGTCGTCGCCGACAATCCGCAGCTCGCGGGCGGGCTGGAGTTCGCCCATTATGCGGACATGGTCGGGCGACGTCTGGCACAGACCGGTTATGTGCAGGCTAGTGACCCGGCCCGCGCCGACCTGATCGTGCGCGTCGCCTATGATGTCGACAATGGGCGCGAGAAGGTGCGCTCGACCGGCTTCGGCGGCCCTTATGGCGGTGGCTTCGGCCCCTGGGGTGGCGGTTTCGGCGGCCGTTGGGGTCGCCCATGGGGCTATGGCTTCTATGATCCCTGGCTCTTCGGCGGTGGCGGCTATAACGACGTGTCGAGCTACACCGTCTACACCAGCGACCTCAGCATGAAGATCGACCGCGCGGCCGACAACCGCCGCCTGTTCGAGGGCAAGGCGAGCGCCCAGTCGCTGTCGAACAAGCTGACCTATCTGGTGCCCAACCTGATCGACGCGATGTTCACCAACTTCCCCGGCCAGAATGGGGAAGATGTGAAGATCACTCTGCCGCCCGAGAAAAAGGGCTAGGACAGGCTCGAACAAGATGTGAAAAGCCCGGCGCTTCATCGAAGCGCCGGGCTTTTTCGTTGTCATGCCGCGCCTTCTGTCCCGCCCGCATTGTCCCCTGCGCCATTTTCCGCTGTTCCATGCCCCATCATAGCGGATAGCCTGCCGCGGTCCGTTGCCATGGGCAGCGCCACCGGGGAACCACGCCTATGTCCTTGACCGTCCGCATCCTGATCGCGCTCGTGCTGGGACTGGGTAGCGGCATCGCGCTGGCCGAATGGGGCGGAGACTGGGGGACAGGCGTGATCGCGGTGGCGCAGCCGATCGGCAAGGCGTGGCTGGGCGGGCTGCAGATGCCGCTGATCCCCCTGATCTTCGCCCTGCTGGTGACGGGCATCACCCAGGCGGCGACCAGCGTCCGGACCAACGGCATGGCCGGCCGCGCGATCGCGCTGTTCGCAATCCTGCTGACGGCATCGGCGGCGGTCGCCGCGCTGATCGGGCCGCTGATGCTGCATCTGTGGCCAGTGCCGGCCGGCGCGGTCGGGGCGCTGGCGGGCGCCGATGGGGTAGGCGAAGTACCCGACATGCGCCCGTCCGCCGAATGGCTGCTGGGCTTCATCCCGGTCAATCCTCTCAAGTCCGCGAGCGAGGGGCAGGTGGTCGCCGTGGTGCTGTTCGCACTGGTCTTCGGTTTCGCCGTCACCCGCATCGCGGCGGACCGGCGCGCGCAGCTGACCGGCTTCTTCCAGGCGCTGGCCGACGCGCTGCTGGTCGTGGTCGGCTGGGTGCTGTGGCTGGCGCCGATCGGCGTATTCGCGCTGGCGCTGGTCGCGGGCGCGCGGTCGGGGCTGGCGACGGCGGGGGCGCTGCTTCATTATATCGGCTTCATCGTGCTGATCTGCGTCGCGGTGACGCTGCTGGTCTATCCGCTGGTCGTGGTCGCCGGGCGGATCGGGTTGGGCCGCTTCGCCCGCGCCGCCCTGCCCGCCCAGGCCATCGCCTTTTCGACGCAAAGCTCGATCGCCTCCCTGCCCGCGATGATCCAGGCGAGCGACGAACCGCTTGAGGTGCGCGAAACTACGCGCAGCATCGTCCTGCCGCTCGCCATATCGCTGTTCCGTATCACCAGCCCGCCCGCCAATCTGGGCGTCGCCCTCTATGTGGCGGCGATGAACGGCGTGACGCTCGGCCCGGCACAACTGGCGATGGGGGTGCTGGTGGCCGCGATCGTCAGCCTGGCGGCGGTCGGCCTGCCCAGCCAGATCACCTTCTTCACCACCACCGGCCCCATTTGCCTCGCCATGGGCGTGCCGGTGGAGGCGTTGCCGCTGTTGCTGGCGGTGGAGACGGTGCCCGACATCTTCCGCACGGTCGGCAATGTCACCGCCGACATGGCGGCGGCCCGGATTTTGGATCGGCAGGCGGCGGACGCATCCTAAACCTGTTGGAAGGCTTGGATCACAAGATCAAGGCACCCGCCGCGCCGTACGGATCGTCACCGGTGCGGCGAGCATCTGCCCCTTCATCACGCCCTCCCCGGCCGTGGGCGATTTGGGCGCGGCGAGGATCGCCTTCACCACATCCATCCCCTCGACCACATGGGCGAAGACGGCAAAGCCCTGATTGTCGCCGCTCGCCTGCTGGGGCTGGGCGTCCATGGCCGGCATCTTGCCCAGCACGATGAAGAAGTCGCCGGTCGCGCTGCCCGGCGCATAGCGCGCCATCGACAGTGCGCCGTCGTCATGGGTGAGGCCGGTCTGGGTGGTTGGTTCATGTTTGATCGGCGGCAATATCCGTTTCGGATCATTTTGCGCCCCGCCCTGGACGAAACCATAATCGGACGCGCCCACGCCGCGATAGAAGAGCGTGCCGTCGAACCGTTTCTGGTCGACATATTTGAGGAAGTTGGCGGCGGTGACCGGCGCCTTGTCGACATGGACCGCTATCAGGATGCGTCCTGCATCGGTGTCGAGCGCGACGCGAACGTCGGTCGAAGGCGCTGGCGCCGGCGGTGTCTGGGCCAAGGCGGCCGAAAAGCCGAGAAGGGCGGCGAGCAGGATAGCAAGGACGCGAATCATACGCTCACCCTAGCTTCTCCGCCGCCGGACGCCAGAGGGGCCAGTCAGCCCTCCAGCAGGCGCTGGAGCGCGCGAACATCGGCGTCCATGTCCGGGTTGCTTTCGCGCAGCGCCTCGATCGTGCGCACGGCATGGATCACCGTGCTGTGATCGCGCCCGCCGAAGATGCGGCCAATTTCGGGCAGCGAACGCGGCGTCATCTTCTTGGCGAGGTACATCGCCACCTGGCGCGGGCGGGCGACGGCGCGGGCGCGGCGCTTGGAACGCATTTCCGACGGGTCGATCTTGAAATGGGCAGCGCAGGCCTTCTGGATTTCGTCCACCGTGATCCGCCGCGCATTGGCGCGCACCGCGTCGGCCAGCATCCCTTGCGCAAAGTCGAGGTCGATCGAGCGGCCTGTCAGTTGGCCATAAGCGACCAGCTTGTTGAACGCCCCTTCCAGTTCGCGCACGTTCGAGCGGATCGAGCGGGCGAGGAAGTCGATCACCGCATCGGGGACCGGCGGGTCGCCCGCCACCGCGCGCTTCGATTCGAGGATGGCGAGGCGCAGGTCGAGCCCGGCGGGCTGGATATCGGCGACCAGGCCGCCGGCGAGGCGCGACAGGATTCGCGGATCGATCGATTCGAGCATCTGCGGCGGTCGGTCGGCGGTCACGACGATACGCGCGCCGCTGTCGATCAGGTCGTTGATCGTGTGGAGGAATTCCTCCTGCGTCGATCCCTTGCCCGCAATGAACTGGATATCGTCGATCAGCAACAGCCGGGCAGCGCGCAGCCGGCCCTTGAACGCCATCGTCTCATTGGCGCGCATCGCGTTCACAAATTCCATCATGAAGCGTTCGGCCGACATGTAGAGCACGGGGGACGTGGGCGCATGGGCGGAAAAGGCGCGGGCGATGGCGTGGAGCAGGTGGGTCTTGCCCTGGCCCGTGCCGCCATGGATGAACAGCGGGCTGAAGCGCGGCGTGGCTTCGCCGGCCATCGCCTGGGCGGCCGAACAGGCAAGGCGGTTGGTTTCGCCCATGACGAAATCGTCAAAGCCGTGGCGCGGCAGGAAATTGGAGGCGATGGCGACGGGCGCGGCGGTTTCAGTCGGCACCGGCGGCTCGACATGCACGACTTCCAGCAGGCGCGGCCCGGTGGCGTCGGGCGCACGGCGCAACCGCACCTCGCGCACGCCGGCCCCGGCGCTGCGCCAGGCCATGCGCAGGCGGTCGCCAAACTGGCCGGACACGAAATTGGCGCTGAAATCGCTGGCGACCAGCAGGTCGAGCGTCTGCGATTCGGCGCAATAGTCACCGAGGCGGACGGGCTTGAGCCACTGATCGAACATCCGTGCGCCGACATCGCGGCGCAGGCCGGCGCGGATGCTGGTCCAGGCGGATTCCAGGCCCGCATCGGCCTGGCTAATCTCTCCGTCCTGCCAACCAACCACGCCCACAACATCCTTCATAGACTTTGACGACCCCACCAACTGTGCCCCCTGATCCGGGCAGGAAAAAAGACGCAAGGATACTCGATCGGAAAAGCCCCCGCCATCCCGAGTTCCTTACGATATGCAATCTCACATGACGGCCGCATCAAGGTGATTCGACAGCGGCCGGATTTCAAAAATAGACAGGGGGACAGCGCCGGATCAAGGGCAGCATGGTTCAAAAAAGTGAAATAAAGCCGTTGACTCAGCAAAGCCGCGGGAATCGAACGAGAATGAAATTATCACCTTATTTCAACAGTTTGTAAGGAAATAATCGTGCCGCAGTGCGTCGAATCGCGGGAAATTGGCCAATCGTCAAAAATGACCATATTGTGAAGGAACGACGAAAGGCCCGCCCCAGCGATGGGGCGGGCCTTATGATCTGCCGAAAAACCCGGAGGGGTTAGGCGAGCGCGCTGACAGCCTTGGTCAGGCGGCCGAACTTGCGCGCGGCGGTGTTCTTGTGCAGCACGCCGCGGGCGACGCCACGGGCCAGCTCGGGCTGGACGGCCTGCAGGGCGGTGGCAGCGACGTCCTTGTCACCAGCGGCGAGGGCGGCTTCCACCTTCTTCACCAGGGTGCGGATCCGGCTGATGCGGGCGCCATTGATTGCGGCGCGACGCTCGTTGCGACGGATGCGCTTCTTGGCTTGCGGCGTATTGGCCATTCTATTCCTCGGTTCTCATCAAATCTCGGGAAGAGGCCCGTCGAACGACCGACATGCCTCGTGAAGGTGCGCCCCTTACAGAGGTTCGGGGCAGGCGTCAACGGATTCGGGCGACGCTATTTCTGACATTTGGGGCAAAAGAAGGTCGATCGCCCCCCGTCCACCCGACGCTGCACCGTGCCGCCGCACAGGCAGGATTCGCCTTCCCGCCCATAGACGCGCCATTGTTTGGAGAAATAGCCCAACTCCCCGTCGGGCCGCGCATAATCGCGCAGGGTGGAGCCGCCCGCGACGATGGCGGCGGACAGCACATCGCGAATCGCCTCCACCAGCAAGCCGAGGCGCACGCGCCCGATCTTGCCCGCCGCGCGAGTCGGGGCGATGCCCGCCATGTTCAGCGCTTCGCAGACATAGATATTGCCCAGCCCGGCGACGATTCGTTGGTCGAGCAAGGCCGCCTTGATCGAGGTCGCCTTGCCCTTGAGCGCGGCGGCCAGGCGGGTGGTGTCGAAGTCCGGTCCCAGCGGTTCCGGCCCCATGCGGGTGAAGGGCGTGTAGGCCTGCCATGCGTCCGATCGCACCAGGTCCAGCGAACCGAATCGCCGCGGGTCGTTGAGCGACAGCACATGGCCATGCCCTGTTTCCAGCAGCAGATGGTCGTGCGCGCCGATCTCCGCCGGGTCGATTCGCCAGCGACCCGACATGCCGAGATGGAAAATCATCATGTCGCCGCGATCGGTTTCGATCAGGCCATATTTGGCGCGGCGCGACAGCCCCGTCACCGTCGCCCCGGTCATCCGCTGACGCAGGTCGACGGGGATCGGCCAGCGCAGGTCGGCGCGGCGCGGCTCCACTCGCGTCAGCACCGCCCCCTGGAGGACGGAGCGCAGGCCCGCGACGGTGGTTTCGACTTCGGGAAGCTCAGGCATGGCGATGCATGTAGGCGTTAGCGGGCGGCTGCAACAGGGGTATCGGGCTCGAGATCCGGCCAGCGGTCGATCAGCGCGCTCGTGACGCCGTTGGTCCAGCCGAACCCGTCCTGCAATGCATATTCCCCGCCGCCGCCGGGCTTGCGCGTCTCGACATCATATTTTTCCAGCATCTTGCCGGTTTCGCGCCAGGCCGCATCGACCGTGCCGATCCAGCGACGGGCGATATCCCTCGCCAACGCTTCATGACCCGTGCGGGCCAGTCCTTCCACCGCCACCCATTGGAGCGGCGCCCAGCCATTGGGGCTGTCCCATTGCTGGCCGCTGGCGATGCGGGTGGTGCGCAGGCCGCCCTCCCCCAGCAACTGCGCGCGGACCAGGCGAGCGACGGCGTCCGCCTGTGGCCGATCCGCAAGCCCGACGAAGAGCGGGAAGAGCGTGGCGGCAGAGACGATGGCGGTGGGCTTGCGCGCCTGCATGTCCCAATCGGCATAACGGCCTTCGCGCGGCTGCCACAGCCAGCGGGCGATCGCCTTGGCGCGCGCGGTGGCCAGCGATTCGAACTGTCGGGCGCAGGCGGCGTCCCCCGCCGCGGCGCAGCGGCGAGCGATGGCCCGCTCCAGCGACCAGAGCAGGCTGTTGAGGTCCACGGGCACGATGTCGGTCGTGCGGATCGTGGACAGCCGCCTGGGGTCGTCCAGCCAGCGCGAGGAAAAGTCCCAGCCGCTTTCCGCACCCGCGCGCAGGTGGCGATAGATGGCGGCGGCCGGGCGGTTGCTTTGCCCGGCGGTGGCGACATCTTCCGCCCAGCTCTCGTCGCGCGGCCCCGGTCTGTCGTCCCAATAGCGGTTGAGCAGCGCGCCATCGGGCATCCGCACGACGCGCCGGTCGGCCGCGCCCGTCGCCAGCCCCTCCGCGCCGCGCATCCAGAAATCATGCTCGGCGCGGAGGGCTTTGAGGTGCCGGGGATCGCCGGGATTGCTCGCCATATCCACCATCAGCGCCAGGAAGGGCGGCTGCGACCGGCCCAGATAATAGGTCCGCGTGCCATTGGGGATGAAGCCGTAGCGGTCGATCAGGCTTTCGAAATCGACCAGCATCGAATCGATCAAAGGCTGTTGCCCGTCGGCCTTGAGTCCCAGCATGGTGAAATAGCTGTCCCAATAATAAATCTCGCGAAAGCGCCCGCCCGGCACGACATAGGGCGCGGGCAAGGCGAGCGCGGACGACCCCGCCGGCGGACTGAGCGCCGGGCGCGTCAGTTGCGGCCAGAGCGCCCTGATATGGCCGCGCAGGCCCTGCGCCGCCGCCTGTTCGCCCGGCACATCGAAATAGTTGAGGACGAAGGCGCGCAGCGCCGGCCCTTGCGGCTTTTCCTGCCGATAGCGATCGAGGATCGTCGCGGCATCGGCCCTGGGCACCGCGTCCACGAAGGTCTTGCCGTCGGGGAAGATCTTCTCGCGCTGCACCGCTTCGAACAGAGGGCCGTAGATGCGCTGCGGGCCGGGCGGCGGCGCGGACGTTTGCGGCGCGGCCTGGGCCAGGCACAGCATGGCGGCAAGGGCAGCAAGGACTGGACGCACGATTAGAGGCTCCCCCGACATGGTTTGCCTGAAAAATGGATGACGCTCACGAAACGTTCCGCCCCTCGCCTTCCCACTGGCATGGCACCGGAACAGCGGCAAAAGCCAGTCGGCGCTCGATGAAGTCGTCACCTGTTTTCATTTTTTTGTTGTCGCATCGCTTTTTGCGCAAAACCGGTTCCCACTTTTGCGCGCGATGCTCTAGAGCGAAGCCCATGAACGACACAGCATCCTTCGGCTATCGCGACGTCGATGCCGCCGAAAAACAGGGCATGGTCCGCGCAGTCTTTTCCAACGTCGCGGCGAAATATGATCTGATGAACGACGCCATGTCCGGCGGCGCGCATCGTCTGTGGAAGGACCAGTTCGTGCGCCGGGTGAAGCCCCGCGCCGGCGAACAGATACTCGACATGGCGGGCGGCACCGGCGACATCGCCTTTCGGATGCACAAGCATGGCGCGCAGGTCACCGTTTCGGACATCAATCCCGAGATGCTGGCCGTTGGCGTCGAGCGGGCGCAGAAGAAGGGGTTTGACGGGCTGATCTGGTCCGAACAGAATGCCGAGGCGCTGACCTTCGGCGATCGGGCGTTCGACGCCTATACGATCGCTTTCGGCATCCGCAACGTCACCCATATCGACCAGGCGCTGCGCGAGGCGCACCGCGTTCTCAAGTTTGGCGGGCGCTTTTTCTGCCTGGAATTTTCCACCACCACATGGCCGGGTTTCTCGGACGTCTATGACGTCTATTCGCACAAGCTGGTGCCGCACCTCGGCAAGCTGTTCGCCAATGACGCAGACAGCTATCGCTATCTGATCGAATCGATCCGCCGCTTCCCGCCCATGCCCAAATTCGAGGGCATGATCCGTGACGCCGGTTTCGTGAATACCAAGGTCGAACCGATATTGGGCGGGCTGGTCGCCATTCACAGCGGCTGGAAGATTTGACGCCCGGATGACCGCCCATATCACCCATATCTTCCGCCTCCTGAAATGGGGGCGCACCCTGGCGCGGCATGGCGCGCTGACCGGCATCGAGCGCGATCCGCTGACCCCCGGCCCCGTCCGGCGGCTGGTCCGCATCGCCCGGCTCGGCGCGCGCGTGCCGAAGCAGCCACGCTATGCCGACGCCTTCCAGTCGATCGGCCCGGCCGCGATCAAGCTGGGCCAGACGCTCGCCACCCGGCCCGATCTGGTCGGCGATCATGCGGCGAACGATCTTCTGCGCTTGCAGGACGCCCTGCCCCCCGTGCCGTTCGACACGATCCGGGCACAGATCGAGCAGAGTTTCGGCCGTCCGCTGGACGCCATCTACAAGAGCTTCGATGAGGTGCCGGTCGGTGCCGCGTCGATCGCGCAGGTGCATCGCGCGGTCACGACCGACGGCCGCGACGTCGCGGTCAAGGTGATCCGCCCCGGCGTCATCGACAAGTTTAATCGCGACATCCAGACCTATGAATGGGCCGCCGCCCATGTCGAGATGCTGGGCGGCGAGATCGCGCGCCTGCGCCCGCGCCTGGTCATCGCGAACTTCAAGCGCTGGACCGTGCGCGAACTGGACCTGCGCCGCGAAGCCGCCTCCGCCTCCGAACTCAGCGAAGCCATGGAGGCGATGCCCGGTTATCGCATTCCCGTCATCGACTGGGACCGCACGACCGGCAAGGTCATGACGATGGAGTGGATCGACGGCATCAAGATTTCCGATCGCGATGCGCTGATCGCGGCGGGCCATGATGTGAAGGATCTGGCCGCCCGGCTGGTCAACGCCTTCCTGCGACAGGCGATTGCGGAAGGCTTCTTCCACGCCGACATGCATCAGGGCAATTTGCTCGTCACGGCCAATGGCGACATCGTCGCGATCGATTTCGGCATCATGGGCCGGATCGACCGGCGCGCGCGCATGTGGCTGGCGGAGATTCTCTACGGCCTGATCACCGGTAATTATAAGCGCGTGGCCGAAATTCACTTCGAGGCGCAATATGTGCCCGGCCATCATAATGTCGACGAATTCGCCACCGCCCTGCGCGCCGTGGGCGAACCGATGCGCGGCAAGCCGGTGCGCGAACTCTCGGTCGGCGGGATGCTGGACGGGTTGTTCGCGATCACCCGCGACTTCGACATGCAGACCCAGCCGCATTTGCTGCTGCTCCAGAAGACGATGGTGATGGTGGAGGGCGTGGCGACCGCGCTCGACCCCGACATCAACCTGTGGGAGACGAGCGGCCCCTATGTGAAAGGCTGGCTGCGCGACGAACTGGGACCGGAGGCGAAGGCCGCCGACACGCTGATCGAAAATTGGCGCACGCTCCAGCGGTTGCCGGGTTTGGTCAAGCGGATCGAGGACGCCTTCCCCGAAAAGGGCGGCGCCCCGCCACCGCCGCCGCTGACGGAAGTGAAGCTGATCCGCGTAGGCGGCGGCTGGCGCTATGCGCTGGTGGCGGCGATCGCGGCGGCGGCTGGCGTGCTGGGCTCCGCGCTCCTACATCTGCATCTATGACTCAACAGCGCGTACTCCTCATCGTCTCTGGCGGTATCGCCGCCTATAAGGCGCTCGAACTGGTGCGGCTGCTACGCAAGCGCGGCGTTGCGGTGCGGGCGGTGCTCACGGAAAGCGCGCAGCAGTTCGTGACGCCGCTGTCGCTGGGGGTGCTGACCGAAGATCAGGTCTTCACCCATTTGTTCGACCTGAAGGACGAGCAGGAAATCGGCCATATCCAGCTATCGCGCCAGGCCGATCTGGTCGTCGTCGCGCCCGCGACCGCCAATATCCTTGCCAAGATGGCGAACGGCATCGCCGACGATCTGGCCACCACGCTGCTGCTGGCGACCGACAAGCCGGTGCTGGCGGTCCCTGCGATGAATGTGCGCATGTGGCATCACAAGGCGACGCAGCGCAATCTGGAGCGGCTCCACGCCGACGGCGTCCATGTCATGACGCCGGACGATGGCGCGATGGCGTGCGGCGAATATGGCAAGGGGCGACTGCCCGAGCCCGAGGCGATCGCTGTGGAAATCGAGCGGCTGCTGGCATTGCCCAGGGGCGCCGATCCGCTCGCGGGTCAGCCCGATTTTGCCAGCGATGCCCAGCGTCTCTCGACTTCGCTCGAGACGAACGGATCTTTGCAGGGTCGCCACATCCTTATCACCGCAGGCCCCACCCATGAGCCGATCGACCCGGTGCGCTACATCGCCAATCGATCGTCGGGCAAGCAGGGCTTCGCGATCGCCGCCGCCGCCGCGCGGGCCGGCGCGCGGGTGACGCTGGTCGCAGGGCCGGTACATCTCCCTACGCCCGCGGGGGTCGACCGGGTGGATGTGGAAACCGCACGGCAGATGCTGGCCGCGGTCGAAGCCGCCCTGCCGGCAGACGCCGCGATCATGGTTGCCGCGGTCGCCGACTGGCGCACCGCAGACGCCGCCGACCAGAAGCTGAAGAAGGACGGCTCCGGCCAGCCCGCGCCGCTCGCACTGGTCGAAAATCCCGACATCCTCGCGACTCTGGGCCGCCATGCGCAGCGCCCGGCCCTGCTGGTGGGCTTTGCCGCCGAAACGCAGCAGATCGCCGCCCATGCCCGGGCCAAGCTGGCGAAGAAGGGCGCCGACTGGATCGTCGCCAATGACGTATCCGGCGACGTAATGGGCGGCGACGCCAACGCCGTGCAGATCGTCACCGCCGCCGGCATCGAATCCTGGCCCAGCCTGCCGAAGGGCGAGGTCGCCGACAAACTCATCGAAAAGGTCGCCCATGCCCTCTCCGCTCTCGTCGATTGAAATCCGGCTCAAGCGCCTGCCCCATGGCGAGGGCCTGCCGGTCCCGGCCTATGCGACCGCCCATGCCGCAGGAATGGACGTCGTTTCGGCCGAGGAACTGGTGCTGCAACCGGGTGGCCGCCATGCGGTGGCGACGGGCTTCGCGATGGCGATCCCCGAAGGCTATGAGGTGCAGGTTCGTCCCCGCTCCGGCCTCGCGCTCAAGCACGGCATCAGCCTGCCCAACACGCCCGGTACGATCGACGCCGACTATCGCGGCGAATTGAAGATCATCCTGATCAACCTGGGCGACGCGCCCTTCCCGATACAGCGCGGCGACCGGATCGCCCAGCTGGTCGTCGCGCCGGTGCAGCTTGCCAGCTTCGCGGAAGTCGATAGTCTCGACGATACCGTCCGGGGACAGGGCGGGTTCGGTTCCACAGGAGTGTGACGCGATGACGATGCTGCTTTCGCTGATGCTGGCTGCAACCCCGATGCCAGGCCCGGTTCCGGGCGATGCACCGCCCATGCCGCAGGATTTGACCGCCGTCCCGGTCATCGACGGCTGGCTGGGGCGGAAGGTGTCGCCGCGCTGGTCGGACGATGTCGCGAAACTCTATCGTCGTGGCGAATGCAGTGGTGCGGTCAATCATGAAGGATCGCGGCTGCTGGAAATCGACATGCTGTTCCTGCTGTCGGGCGAAGGCAAGCCGCTCAAGATCGCGCCGGTCAATGCGCGTTGCCCCGAGGTCGAAAAATATGTGAGCGGCCGCATCCTCGGTACATTGCGCGGTTCCTTCCCCAAGACCGGGGCGGCGGAGCCTCGCTGGATGCGCTCTCAGGTCCGCTTCCTCTGGTCCGACGCGCCGTGACGCTCAGCGACGATCAACTGGACCGCTACGCCCGGCACATCATCCTGAAGGAAATTGGCGGCGCGGGACAGGCCCGGCTGCTATCGGCAGACGTAGCGGTGATCGGGGCGGGCGGCATCGGCAGCCCGGCGATCCTCTACCTTGCCGCCGCCGGAGTCGGCACGATCCGGGTAATCGACGATGACGCGGTCGCCCTGTCCAACCTGCAGCGGCAGATTTTGTTCGGCGCCGCCGATATCGGCGCGCCCAAGGCGGAGGCCGCGATGGCGGCCGTCGCGCGGCTCAACCCCGACGTGAAGCTGATCCCGATCAACGCGCGGATCGACGCGGACAATGCCGCGATCATGCTGCGGGACGCGGACGTAATTCTGGACGGCTGCGATAATTTCGACACCCGGCTGGCGGTGGCGGACAGCGCACAGCGCCTGCGCATCCCGCTGGTATCCGCGGCGGTCGGCCCGTTCGAGGGGCAGATCGCCACCTATCGCGGCTGGGAAGCGGACAAGCCCTGCTATCGCTGCCTGGTCGGCGCGCCGCAGGATGCGCCGGAACGCAATTGCGCCGAAACCGGCGTCATCGGCGCACTGACCGGCGCGATGGGCAGCCTGGCCGCGCTGGAGGCGATCCGCGCGCTGGTGCCGTTCGGCGCGGAGATGGCCGGGCGGCTGCTGATCGCCGACCTGCTTTCGATGCGCTTCCGCACGCTGGATGTGCCCAAAGACCCCGCCTGTACGGCATGCGCTGTGGCTCTATGCGCGCCCTGAACATCCTGGTCGCGACGGCCGATGCGGAGCGGCTGCGCGGCGCGCTGGTGCTGGCGGCGGCGCAGGCCGCTCTGGGCGGCGCGGCGACCCTCTTCCTGCAACTGGATGCGGTGGCGCTGCTGCGCGCGCCGATCGTCGCGCCCCGCGATGTGGCCCATCGCGCCGCCGGCCTGCCCGATCTGGCCGCACTGCTGAATGAAGCACTGGGGTTGGGCGTGACGCTGATCGCCTGCCAGAGCGGCCTTGCCCTGTGCGGCATGACGGCGACGGACCTTCCCGAAGGCGTCGAAACGGGCGGACCGGTCGGCTTCCTGCAAGCGACCGACGATCAGGCCCGGCTACTCTTCGCCTGATGCTATCGCAGGATCGGCAGGTAGCGCCACCGCTCCTGCGACCGGTCATGCGCTGCGGGAGCGATCGACAGACCCGGCGTCGCCAGCGCGTCCGCACGCGGCGGGGTGGCGAGATGGGCAACGCCCCAGGCCGCTCCGAGACAGAAGCAGGCGATCAAACCATAGCGAACCGTCTTCATGCGCCCTGCCCTCCTTTCCGCATCGCCGATGCTATCGGCGATGCAGACCGGGGGCAAGGCGCAGGCCGTTTTTCAGAAATCCCGATAGCGTTCGTTGCCGACGAAGCCGAGCTTGGTCACGCCCGACCGGCGGATGTCGGCCAGCACTTCATCCACTATGACGTAGCGCGCCGCGGCATCCGGTTGGAATTGCAGTTCCGGCTCCACCGGCAACGCCAGCGACCGCGCCAGATAGCGGCGCAGCGTCAGCCGATCGATCGCCGCCCCGTTCCAGCGGATTATGCCGGCGGCGTCGATCGTCACTTTGTTCTTGACCGGGTCGGGCGTGAACCGGGCCGGCTGAACCGGCGCCTGCGGCAGGTCGATGCCCACGCTGTGGGTCTGCATCGGAATGGTGATGATGAACATGATGAGCAGGACCAGCATGACGTCGATCAGCGGCGTCGTGTTCATCTCGCCCATCGGTGCGTCTGCGGACTCCGGGCGTGCACGGTGCAAGGCCATAAACCCTCCTGTTGAAATATGTTATAACAACACATGAAACATGCGCTTCGCGACCGGCGTTGGCAAGAGCGCTCTCGCGATGCAGCGTTCCATGAGCCGCCGGCGGCGCCAGTCCGCCTCCGAACCCTTCTATTGACAGTGCGGGCCGCCCATTTAAGGGGAATGCGCGGCAATTGGGGCCGCGCAACCCGCCCATTTCACAGAAAGCCATGTCCGTGTCCGCCATGCTCAAGATTACCCTGCCCGATGGTTCCGTGCGTGAAGTCGCGCCCGGCACTACCCCGGCGGACATTGCAGCGGCGATCGGGCCGGGCCTGGCCAAGGCCGCCATCGCCGCGCGCGTCGATGGCGAACTGCGCGATATCGGCCGCCCGCTGGAACAGGATTCCCACCTCGCCCTGGTGACGAGCAAGGATGAGGCCGACGCGCTGGAACTGGCCCGGCACGATTTCGCCCATGTGCTGGCCGAAGCGGTGCAGGCGTTGTTCCCCGGCACCCAGATCACTTTCGGCCCGTCGACCGACGATGGCTTCTATTATGACTTCGCGCCCAGGGACCGGCCCTTCACCGAGGAAGACCTGCCGGGAATCGAGGCGGAGATGCGCAAGATCATCGCCGCCAACAAGCCGCTGGTGCGCGAAGTGATGGACCGCGACGCGCTGATCGCCGCCTGGCGCGCGGCCGGCGAGACGTTCAAGGCCGAATGGGCCGCCGAACTGCCCGAGGGCGAGGAACTGACGGTCTATCGCTCCGGCGACTGGTACGACATGTGCCGCGGCCCGCATCTGGCTTCCACCGGGCGCCTGGACCCCGCCGCGTTCAAGCTGACGCGCGTATCGGGCGCCTATTGGCGCGGCGACCAGAAGAATGCGATGCTCAGCCGCATCTATGGCACCGGCTGGCTCAACAAAAAGCAGTTGGCCGAGCATCTGACGCGCCTTGAAGAGGCGGGTAAGCGCGACCATCGCAAGCTGGGTGCGGAAATGGACCTGTTCCATCTCCAGCAGGAAGCGCATGGCAGCGTCTTCTGGCATCCCAAGGGCTATCTCATCTGGCGCGAACTGGAAGCCTATATGCGCCGCGCCATCGACGCAGCGGGCTATCGCGAGGTGAAGACGCCCCAGGTGATGGACGCACGCCAGTGGGAAACGTCCGGCCACTGGGGCAAATATCGCGAGAATATGTTCGTCATCCCCGACGAAGTGCCCAATGTGGACGATGAAGGCCCGCTGGTGTCGGACGACGCCGACTGGATGGCCTTGAAGCCCATGAACTGCCCGGCGCATGTCCTGATCTTCCGTCAGGGGATCAAAAGCTATCGCGACCTGCCGCTGCGCTTCTACGAAAATGGCTGCTGCCACCGCAACGAGCCGCATGGCGCGCTGCACGGCCTGATGCGCGTGCGCCAGTTCACGCAGGATGACGCGCATATCTTCTGCCGCGAAGACCAGATCGTCGAGGAAGTCCGCGCCTTCTGCGCGCTGGCCGACCGCATCTACAAGGATTTCGGCTTCACCTACTCGATCAAGCTGGCGCTGCGCCCGGAAAAGCGCTTCGGCACCGAGGAGATGTGGGACATGGCGGAGAATGAGCTGCGCAACGCGGTCGCCGCCGCCGGCCTCAACACGCCCGAATATGGCTGGGAAGAATTGCCGGGCGAAGGCGCCTTCTATGCGCCCAAGCTGGAATGGCATCTGACCGACGCGATCGGCCGCACCTGGCAGGTCGGCACGATCCAGTCGGACCGCGTGCTGCCCGAACGACTCGACGCCAGCTATATTGGCGAAGATGGCGAGCGGCACCGGCCGGTCATGCTCCATCGCGCCATTTTCGGCAGCTATGAACGCTTCATCGGCATCCTGATCGAACATTATGCGGGCCGCTTCCCGCTCTGGCTGGCGCCGGTGCAGGCCGTGGTCGCGACCATCGTGTCCGATGCGGACGATTATGCGAAGGCAGCGGTCGAGAAGCTGCGCGCGGCGGGAATCCGCGCCGAAATCGACGTGCGGAACGAGAAGATCAATTACAAGGTCCGCGAACACAGCCTTGCCAAGGTGCCGAACCTGCTGGTCGTCGGACGGCGCGAGGCGGACGAGGGGACGGTCGCGCTGCGCGAACTGGGCAAGGAGGGGCAAAGCGTCCTTTCGCTCGACGATGTCATTTCGCGCCTTGCAAATGAGAGCCTTGCACCCGATATGCGGTGAGGCAGCAATGCCACAAGGGTTCGTGATTCCGTTACGGCGGGGACACGGACCCCTTTCGGCTTTGCCAAAAAGCCGCTAAGAGCCATTCGTTTTTGAAACGACCATAGGAGATACTGCTATACGTCCCCCGATGATGCGCCGCCCGCTGGCGCCGCCGCCGAAGTCCGGCCCCCGGTATAACGAGTTCATCACCGTGCCCAAGGTGCGCGTGATCGACGACGAAGGCGAAAATCTGGGCGTGATGTTTACGCAGGAAGCCATCGAGCAGGCGGCCGATGTCGGCCTCGATCTGGTCGAAGTCTCCCCCAATGCCGACCCGCCGGTCTGCAAGTTTCTGGACATCGGCAAGTTCAAGTACGAAGCCCAGAAAAAGGCGAATATCGCCCGCAAGACCCAGAAGACGCAGGAACTCAAAGAGATCAAGATGCGTCCGAACATCGACGATCATGACTATGATACGAAGATGAAGAAGGTGCATGATTTCATCGGCGACGGCGACAAGGTGAAGATCACCCTGCGCTTCCGCGGCCGCGAACTCAGCCACCAGCAGCTCGGCATGGCCCTGCTGCAGCGCGTGGCCGAAAATGTCCAGGAAGTCGCGAAGGTCGAAGCCTATCCGCGCATGGAAGGCCGCCAGATGCTGATGGTGCTGTCGCCGAAATAAGCGACGTCAAGAGCGTTAAAAAGGGCGGCGCCGCAAGGGGCCGCCCTTTTTTGTTGCCCCGGCAATTACATGCTGCCGGCGCAACGCGCTGGAATATTTTATTCCACTATGTCGAAGACTTGCACAATGAAAATGGACTCTTAAGAATTTGAACATGGCCGGAACCGTGGGGGTTCTTGCCATTTCAATGGGGGTTATCCATGAACTTGGGATTGAAGGCGTTTTGCCTTTCGACTTCGCTTGCCTGTCTTCCGTTTCCGATGAACGCCGTGGCTCATGCCCAGACTGTACCCGTCATCAGCCAGACCCCCCTCAGCGACGTCGATTGCGATGGAAATGGCGGCTATGCCCCTGCTATTTGCAGGACGGCCGGCACGCGGAACGTGACATTTCTGTCGGAAGAGGTGGGCAATGGCCTGTCACGTATATATCAGGTCAACTTCGACGGCACGCTGGCCGTTGATGGCATAGTGACCGGCCCGTTCGGAGGCCTGGATCCGTCAAATTTCTATTCGGCCGCGACGGTCGATCTGACGACCCAATATATCGGCAGAAAGTCTCGCTCGCTGACGCCGATTAACGATCCGAACGCCATAGGCTATTTCAATCGCTACTCCGACTATCAAACGACAGTGCGCAATATCGGCGTCGATATCCAGGGCGCTTCTGGCTACGATGAAACCACGGGCCAGGACTATAGCTATAATCTGAAATCGATCGATCCCACCGCCATCGTCAACGGTGACCGCACCGCACTGACAGGCAATTATCGGACGACCTCGGACGCAGGCGCGATCGTGTTCGGGACATTGTCCGGCGATGCGGTCTTGGTCAGCGCCCCTTCACTCTCCCCCCTGCCCATTCCCGACTCCGCCGTCTTCTCGCCTTTTTCGCTGCAATATCAGGTCGCTGCACAGGAAACGACGCGGCTTGACGAAACCGGACTGGTTACACCCAAGGTGAGCGTAACCCAGGGGATAGAGATGAACGGCAGCGGCATTCGCAATCTGGCCGATGGCGTCGCGGCCGGAGACGCGGTCAATAAGGGGCAACTGGACAGCGAAGCGGCTGCCCGCATTGCCGCCGATTCCACTCTTGCGGGCCGGATCGATGAAGAAAAAGCGGCACGGACCGACGCCGACATCGCATTTGCAAACAGCATTGCCAACGAAGCCGGTACGCGCGCCGCAGCCGATAGCGTTCTGGCCAATTCCCTCTCCGCCGAAGCGGCGACACGCCAGGCGGCCGATGTCACCCTGTCCGGCCAGATCATCGACGAAGCGCAGCAGCGTGCGCAAAATGACCTTCAGATTCATCAAAGGATCGACAATGAAACGTCGGCGCGAGAAGCATTGGCTAGCGCTTTGACTGGCGAAACCAACGCCCGCATGACGGCGGACCTCCAGCTTTCGTCCAGAATCGACGCGCTCGGCGATCGACTGGATCAGATCGACGGTCGGCTCGATCGGATGGAAGATCGCGTATCCAGCGGCACCGCGGTCGCGGTCGCAATGGGTGGTGCGACCTTCCTGCCGGATATGAAGTTCAACCTGACGGCCAACGTGGCGACCTATGGCGGGGCTCATGCGGGCGCGATGCAGGTCGGGGCTCTCGTGACCCCGCATGTCGCGCTGAACGCCGGCGTGGCAACCGGCTTCAACCGGGGCGGCAAGACGGCCGCCCGCGCCGGCTTTACCATCGGCTGGTGACAGGATGCAGAGGGTTGGCCCATGGCCAGCCCTCTCGCCCGGCCTTCAGGCCGACGGCGTCTCGCGATAGAGGGTCGGAAACATCGCCTTGAACGCGGCCAGCTTCGGCGCGTCCCAGCGCATTATATAGGGATGGCGCGGGTTCTTCCGCATGAAATCCTGATGGTCCCGCGCGGCGTTCTGGAAGCCGGTGAAGCGCTCCACCCTGGTCACGATCGGATCGCGCCACAGCCCTGCCTTGCCGATCTGCGCCAGATAGGCGGTCGCCGCCTTGGCCTGCCCGTCGTTCAGCGGGAACAGCGCGCTGCGATATTGGGTGCCATGATCGGGCTGCTGATAATTCAGCGTGGTGGGATCGGCCACCACCGAGAAGAAGATGCGCAGCAAGGTGCCGTAGCTGACCTGCGCGGGATCGTAGGTGACGCGCACGGCCTCGGCATAGCCGGTGTCGCCGCCGCTCACCATGTCATAGTCGACACGGCGATCGCGCGGTCCGCCGGCAAAGCCGGAGACGACGAGATGGACACCTTTGACGTGGGAGAAGACCCCCTCGACGCCCCAATAGCAGCCGCCGGCGAACACGGCCGTCTCCAGCTTGCGCGTGGGCGCGGCGTCGATGGTCGGAACGGGGGCGAGGACGGCGCGCTCGGCGCGCAGAGGCGTGGCGACGACAAGCGCCGCCAGAGCAATCAGGGCGAGGCTGTCAGAGCGCCGCACTGTTGGTCGAGGTCGCCGCAATCGCGGGCGATCCGAATACCGGAGCCTCCTCCGGCTGGAGCATGAACATGCCCACCGCGCCGATCGCGAACCCGCCCAGGAAGCGCAGGAACAGATCGGATTTCAGGAATGCCACCATGGCCAACGCCTTTCTAAAATATGGTTCAGGCCGTCTCGACCTGTCGACTACCTCCATGCGCCTTGCCCCTGACTGAACGGCCGGCCGCGCGGGAGCGGGTTTCGACCAGTGCCAGGGACAGAACGACGAAAGGCGGCAGTCCTTAAATCAGTTTCTCTATGCAACGGGCATATAAGCCATGCCGCGTCAATCGCAAGACGGCGCGGTGCGAAAAGGACCGTTTCCATTTTGTGATATTTCTGGGCGCAGCGATGCCGCGCGAAACCGCACCAGTCTTCAAGCGAGTCACATGCCTCGCTTGAAGACTGGTGCGGCTTTCTCGTTAACGAAGCGCGGCGCACGCCTCCTGAATCCGCGTGCAGGCCTTTTTGAGCACGTCGTCCGACGTCGCATAGCTGATGCGGAAGGCCGGCGAGAGGCCGAAGGCCGCGCCATGAACGGCGGCGACCTTCGCTTCGTCTAGGAAATAGCCGATCAGCGTCTCGTCGCTGTCGATCGTCACCCCCTTGGGCGTCACCTTGCCGATCACGCCGCTGGCGTCGGGATAGACGTAGAAGGCGCCTTCGGGCGTCGGGCAATCCAGGCCCGGCGCGTCGTTCAGCATGGCGACGACCATGTCGCGGCGCTTGCGGAACACGCCGTTACGCTCTTCCAGGAAGTCCTGCGGGCCGGTCAGCGCGGCGACGGCGGCAGCCTGGCTGATCGAGCAGGGATTGCTGGTCGACTGCGACTGGAGCTTGCTCATCGCCTTGATGATCCATTCGGGGCCACCGGCGAAACCGATGCGCCAGCCGGTCATGGAGAAGGCCTTGGAGCAGCCATTGACCGTCAAGGTGCGGTCGTACAGCTCCGGGCAGACCTGCGCGATGGTGGCGAAGGGAGTCGATGCGTACCAGACATGCTCATACATGTCGTCGGTCATCACCAGCACATGCGGGTGACGCAGCAGCACGTCGGCCAGCGCCTTCAGTTCGTCGGCCGAATAGGCCGCGCCCGACGGATTGGACGGCGAGTTCAGCATCACCCATTTGGTGCGCGGAGTCATCGCGGCGTCCAGCTGGGCGGCGGTGATCTTGTAGCCCTGGCTCGCCGGGCCTTCTATGAACACCGGGGTGCCGCCCGCGAAATTCACGATGTCGGGATAGCTGACCCAATAGGGCGCCGGGATGATGACCTCATCGCCCGCATCGACGGTCGCGACCAGCGCGTTGAACAATGTGTGCTTGCCGCCCGAATTGACGCTGATCTGGCTGCGCTTGTAGGTCAGGCCATTGTCGCGCTTGAACTTGAAGGCGACGGCTTCCTTGACATCGGCGGTGCCGTCCACGTCGGTGTAGCGGGTCAGGTTGTTGCGGATCGCCGCAATGCCCGCTTCCTTGACGAAATCGGGGGTGTCGAAGTCCGGCTCGCCGGCCGACAGGCCAATAACGTCCACGCCTTCGGCTTTGAGCGCGTTCACGCGGGCGCTCATGGCGAGCGTGGCGGACGGCTGGATGCGACCCAAGGCGGCAGAAGTCTGGCTCATGGCAACAATCTTTCCTCAGAGCGATTTCAAACTAGGCGAAACAGCCTGTTGACTCGGAAATCGCGTCAAAAAAATATAGAATCCCCAACGTCCGCAACAAAAGCGGACGCGGCGTCCCTTAATGTGCAACGGAGAAAGGGGCAACCGGCCAGATGCCGCTTATTGGCTTTACGGCACAATAGCGCGGCTATCGCGCCATATTCGGCGTTACCCGGTCACCGCGACCATGTCGCGGCGGCCATGCCGCGCGCCGCATTGCCGATGAAGAAGCCGCGCTCCAGGTCGTAGGGGCGCAGGTCGCCTTCCACCGCCTCCCCCATGTCGATCAGGCTCTGGCGCAAGATGCCGGGCAGGATGCCGCGCGCCAGAGGCGGCGTCACCAGCTTGTCGCCCCGTTCGACGAAGATGGAGGAGAAGCAGCCTTCGGTCAGATAGCCCTGCGCATCGATCAGCAGCACTTCATAGGTGCCGCCACGTTTCAGCGCGTCCTTGTAGAGGCTGCGATCGCTGGTCTTGTGCAGCAGGCGCAGGTCATCCGCGGGCGCATGGCGCGGCACGGCCGCGACCTTCATGATCGGGTCGGGCCAGCCCAGATGACCGCGCACCTCGATCGCGATCGCCCCGCCGCGCGACACCATCAGCCGCACCCGGCTGCGGTCGCGCAGGCGGAAGGTCGCAGCCTGCAATTCGTTGCGCACATCATGGCGATCGAAATGGAAGCCGAGCGCGTCGGCGCTCGCCTTGATCCGCTCAAGATGCAGTTCCAGCAACCTGATGCCTTCGAGCGGATCGAAGGCCATGGTTTCGATGAGGTCGAACCGTCCGTCAGCCAATGCCATTGAAACTTTTCAAGCCCCACCGCGCCAAAAGTCAACCACTCTTAAGGGATCAGGCCCAGGGTCAAGGGAGCGACAGGAAGCGCCCCTTGGCCAGGCACTCCGCCCATTCGGATGCGCAATCCGAATCCGCGACGATACCGGACCCCAGGCCGAGCCGCCCCGTCCCTGCGCCTTCTTCGACGGAAATGGTGCGGATGGCAACATTGAACGCGGCGTCGCCTTCCGGATCGATCCAGCCCATCGTGCCGGTATAGACGCCGCGCGCATGGGGTTCGACCGCATCGATGATCTCCATCGCCCGCACCTTGGGCGCGCCGGTGATGGAGCCGCAGGGGAACAACACGCGCAGCACGTCCACCGGCGACAGGCCGGGCAGGATGCGCGCGCGCACCGTCGACACCAGTTGATGCACGGTGGGATAGGTTTCGACCTTGAACAGGTCGGGCACGATCACGCTGCCCGCGCGCGACACCCGCGACAGGTCGTTGCGCAGCAGGTCCACGATCATCAGATTTTCGGCGCGTTGCTTGGCGTCGCTTTCCAGCCAGCGGGCCTGCGCCGCATCTGCATTCGGGTCGGCGGCGCGGGTGGCGGTGCCCTTCATCGGTCGCGCGGTCAACTGGCCGCGGACCTGGGTGAAGAAGAGTTCGGGCGAGAAGGACAGGATCGATCGATCGCCGGTGCGGATCACCCCGCCATAGCCCGCCGCGGCGCGCGGCCGGACCGCGGCATAGAGGGCGAGCGGGTCGCCCGCGACATCGACATCGCAGGGGAAGGTCAGATTGACCTGATAGATGTCGCCGGCGCGGATATAATCCTGCACTTGGCCAAAGGCGACGCCATAGGCGGCCTCGTCCACCAAGGGGCGCAGCGGGCCGACGGTCGCGCCCGCCGGGTCGGGCAGCAGGTCGGGCAGCGTGCCGGGCGGGATCAGCCGCACCCCTTCGAACAGGCCGAACCACAGCAGGGGCGCAGCGCCCGCGTCCTGCCGGTGCGCGATCGGCGCCAGCCGCTCCTCCAGCGCCAGTCCCGCCTCATAGGCCATATAGCCCGCGACATGCAGGCCGCTCTCCTGCGCTTCGGCGATGCGGTCGAGCGCAGGCTGCACATCGGCCATGCGGCGGGCGACGACGACCTCCACCGGGTCGCGGTAGAGGCGCGCGGGCGCCACGCTGCGCGCGCGCGCGTCGTCGAACAGGCAATAGGCTTCGTTGGGACCGGGCAGACGCATGGGCGCTTCTTAACAGGCTTTACAATCGGCGAAAGGCGGTAAGCCACAGACGCGCCATTGCGCCCGGCATTCAAAGCCCCTAGCTGCCGGGACGTGACCGATCCCGCACCCCCGTCCGATCGCCCGACCGGCGCCGCCATCGGGCATGGGCTGCGGGGACGATGCCCGGCCTGCGGCGAGGGGCGCATGTTCGCCCGCTTCCTCAAGACCGCGCCCAATTGCCCGTCCTGCGGCCTGGCGCTCGACGCGCATCAGGCGGACGACTTCCCCGCCTATATCGTCATCTTGCTGTTGGGCCATATATTGGTGCCCCTGATGATCGAGGTGAACAGCGCCCTCGCCATCCCGCTGGGCTGGCAGGCGCTGATCTGGCCCAGCCTCGCCGTGCTGCTGGCCGTGGCGATGATCCAGCCGGTCAAGGGCGCGGTGATCGCGGTGCAATGGAGCCGGCGCATGGCGGGATTTCGCTAGGACCGATCGACATTCAGTCCCTTGACTGCTGACTAACGCCCTGCGTGTTCCCGCGCAGGCGGGAACACGCAACGCTTAAATGGCGCTTGAAATCACTCCGGCTGGCGCAGGAAGTTCAGCTCCATCGCCTCGCGCAGCGTGTCGTCGATCGCGCGGCGGCCTTCGGCGCCATGGGTGACGACCGTGGTGTCGCAGGTGGCGACGCACACGCCCTTCTGGAAGCCGGCCGAACTGATCGTCCAGCTGGTGCGGCCGATATGGCCGATCGCGCAATGCACCTCGAACGGATAGGGGAAATGCGATTCCTCGACGAAGTTCAGGTTCACGTTCGCGACCAGCCAGCGCACGCCCTGCTCCTGCGGATGGCGGCCCATATGATGGTGGAAACGGATGCGCGCGGTTTCGAAAATGCCGGAGATCGCCACATTGTTGATATGGCCCATGGTGTCGAGATCCTGGAACCGCGTGTCGATGCTGGTGACGAAGCGATAAGCCTCCGGGTTCAGACGCCAGGATTCGGGTTTGGCCATGTCCTGCTATTTCCCTGATTATGAGCGTGCCGTAGCGACTTCCGATCGGACGCCGGAAATCGCGTCAATCCAACAGATAAGCCTCTTAACCCGGATAGCGGGTGATGCAATCGCGCCCATAAAAATGCCGCAACTGCGTCCTTTGGGACACATAAGGCGGTGCGGCGGCAACGAAGCGTTTCGCGCCCGGACGATGGACTTGGCCGCACGGGCGTCATAGTTTCGGGTCCGCCATGATCCAGGGGACCACCATGCAACGCTATAGCCGGGCCGCCATCTTCCTGCACTGGGCGATCGCCGCCCTGCTCGCCTTTCAGATCGCCGTCGGCTGGGCGCTGGAGGATCTGGGCGCGCGCGGCTTCGCCCTCTACCAGTTGCACAAGTCGGTCGGCATGACCGTGCTCGCGCTGACACTGGCACGGATTGCCGTGCGTTTCTGGAAGCCGCGCCCGGCCAAGCTGGAGAATGGCTGGCAGGGCGCACTCGCGTCGGGCGTACATGTCGGTCTCTACGCCTTCATGCTGGGCGCGCCGCTCACCGGCTGGGCGCTGGTATCGACCGCAAAGGTCAAGGTGCCGACCTTGCTGTTCGGCGTCATCCCCCTGCCCCATCTGCCCTTGCCAGCGAGTGCGCATGGCCTCGCCGAAAACGGCCATGGCCTGCTCGCCTGGCTGGGCATCGCGCTGCTGGCGCTGCACGTCGCGGGCGCGTTGCGCCATCATCTGCTGATGCGCGATGGCCTCATCTGGCGGATGGTGCCGGGGCGCTCCACCGCTCTGCTGATCGGGCTGCCCGCGTTGATTCTGGTCGGCTTCGTCGCCGGCCGCGCGATCCTGCCCGCGCCGCAGGCTGCATCGGCGCCCGTCCCGGTCGCGGAAGACCCCGCCAATGCCGCGGCGGAAGACGCCAATGTCGCGGAAGCCGCCAACGCCGCCGTCCCGGCTGAAAACGCAGCAGCCAACGCCAGCGAAGCCGCCGCCGAACTACCCGTCGGCCCGCCGCCCGCCTGGACCGTGCAGCCCGGCGGCCGCATCGGCTTCTCCGTCGGCAATGATGGCGAGACGATCAGCGGCAGCTTTTCCAAATGGACCGCGCAGATCGTCATGGACCCCGATCATCCCGACAGCGCCGATATCCAGGTGACGATCGACATGGCCTCGGCCAGCGTGGGCGACGCCTATAAGGACGGGATGTTGCCCGGCGACGAATTTTTCGGTGTCGCCGCTCATCCCACCGCAACCTTCACGGCCAAGGGCGCGGAAGCCACCGGTCCGAACAGCTACCGCGCCCGCGGCACGCTGACGCTCAAGGGCGTATCCAAACCGCAGACGATCCGCTTCACCCTGTCCGGCAAGGACGCTACCCGCAAGGTGTCGGGCAGCGCCACCATCACCCGCGCGCTTTTCGGCGTGGGCAATGGCGACAGCAGCGGCGGGCTTGGTCCGCAGGTGGCGCTGACCTTCGCCTTCACCGCGAAGCGAAAGAATTGAAGAAAAAACAGCCTGCTCCCGCGCAGGCCGGAACAGGATAAGGGACACATGATGATGCGCCTCCTCCCCTTAGCCGCTGCCCTGCTCGCCGCATCCCCCACCCCGGTCGCGGCGCAGGCCTTCATGTTCGAAACCGGCACGACCCTGCTCGCCAAATGCCGCAACAAGGCGCCGGAATATGCGCTCGCCTGCACCGCTTATATCGTCGGCGTGGTCGACGGCATCCGCAAGGACATGTTCATCGGCCGCGCCCGCCCGGTCTGCTGGCCCGACCGGATGAGCGCGGAAGAAGCCCGCAAGACCGTCATCGCCTATCTCGAACGCTGGCCCGACCAGCGCAAGACGCCCGCCTCGGTCCTCGTCAGCGTGGCCTTGAACGAGCGCTGGCCCTGCACGAAATAGAGCGAGCCGACCAGGTTCCTCTGAAAGCCTGATCGCGACAATTCATTGCGTGCGCCCATGGCCTAACTGGTACATTCTTGCCTTGCTCCGCAGACAAGCGTAGGGGCGGCGCCTATTTTATCTTGTGCGAAGGAGACTCGACGTGGCGGCGAAGTGGACGCCGGAAAGCTGGCGGGAGCATAAGGGCATCCAGATGCCCTTTTACCGGGACGCAGAGGCGCTTGCCTCGGTAGAGGCCCAGCTTGGCCAGTTTCCGCCCCTCGTCTTTGCGGGCGAGGCACGCAACCTGAAGGCAGATCTCGCCAAGGTCGTGACCGGCGACGCCTTCCTGTTGCAGGGCGGCGACTGCGCGGAAAGCTTCGCGGAATTCCATCCGAACAATATCCGCGACACCTTCCGCGTGCTGCTTCAGATGGCGGTGGTGCTGACCTTCGCGTCGAAGCTGCCGGTGGTGAAGGTCGGCCGCATGGCCGGCCAGTTCGCCAAGCCGCGCTCGGCCGATACCGAGACGATCGGCGGCGTGGAACTGCCCAGCTATCGCGGCGACAATGTCAACGACATCGCCTTCACGCCCGAAGCCCGCGAGCCGAACCCGCAGCGCATGGTGCAGGCGTATAACCAGTCGGCCGCGACGCTGAACCTGGTGCGCGCCTTCTCGACCGGCGGCTATGCGTCGCTGGATCGCGTCCATGGCTGGATGCTCGATTTCATGGGCCGCAGCCCCTGGGCCGCGAAATTCGAGGCGATGGCCGACCAGATCGGCCAGGCGCTCGACTTCATGCGCGCCTGCGGTCTGGACGCCGAAACCGTGCCCCAGTTGGGCGGCACCAGCTTCTACACCAGCCATGAAGCGCTGCTGCTGCCGTTCGAACAGGCGCTGACCCGCCAGGATTCGCTGACCGGCGACTGGTACGATACGTCCGCGCACATGTTGTGGATCGGCGACCGCACCCGCTTCGAAGGGTCGGCCCATGTCGAATATCTGCGCGGCATCGGCAATCCGATCGGCCTGAAATGCGGTCCCAGCCTGGAACCGGATGCACTGCTACGCCTGCTCGACACGCTGAACCCGAAGCGGGAAGCCGGGCGCATCACGCTCATCACCCGCTACGGCCATGACAAGATCGAGGCGGGCCTGCCCAAGCTGGTGCGCGCGGTGCTGCGCGAAGGCCATCCGGTCATCTGGTCCTGCGACCCGATGCACGGCAACGTCATCAAGGCGGCGAACGGCTACAAGACGCGTCCGTTCGAGCGCATCCTGGCCGAAGTGCGCGGCTTCTTTGCCGTCCACCGCGCCGAGGGCAGCTTCGGCGGCGGCATTCATGCCGAAATGACCGGCCAGAACGTCACCGAATGCACCGGCGGCGCCATCGCCATCACCGACGAGGGCCTCGCCGACCGCTACCACACCCATTGCGACCCGCGCCTGAACGCGGCGCAGAGCCTGGAACTGGCCTTCCTGCTGGCCGAAATGCTCAATGAAGAACTGAAGGAACGCCGCGCCGCGGCCTGACGAAAAAACGGGGGCGGGATCATGCGATCCTGCCCCCTTGCTCTATGTTACGCCTGAGCCTGTCGAAGCCTCTTTCTTCTGAAAGCAACAAAAGGCCCGGTCAGCCCTCAGCCACCACCACGATGTCCAGCGCCGCGCCACCTTCGGCAATCGCGATCAGCCGATCGACATTGGGATGCGCGCCCGGACGGTTGCGGGCATCGGCGCTATGTTCCGCGAATAGGGCCAGGCCATGGTCCGCCGCAGCCGCGTCCAGCGCGCCGAACGCCTGCCCAAGATAATGATAGACCGCGAGCGAGCCCTGCTTGCCCGGCTGGTTTTCGATCGTCGCAACGATCGCGCCACGCGCATCCGTCAGGTCGATACGCGCCAGCCCGTCGATCGACGGCAGCCCGGCCAGATTATCCTTGAAGGTCGCGCCCGGTTCGATTTTTGCCAGCATGGGTCTTAGTCCTGTCCTGATAGTCGCGGCGGCCTTTTGCATCTTCCGCCCGCCTGCGCAATCGATCCGGCACAATCCAATAAGCTTCCAATGTAGGATTTCATCTGATCTATCCTGATCGATGGATCACCATGCCTGCCCTCCCCTGCCTCGCGAAAAGCGCCGCGTCCCTGGCGCGCCGGTCGTGCCGCCATGGTGTAGGAAGGGACGCGTCGGGGACGCCTTGCAGGCGCTTGGCAAGCGCGTCGGGCCGATATCGCCCGACAACGGTGTGAACTTCGGCGCTATGACCTTGCCGCCCCTACTCTGCCGCATTCTTCCGCTGCTGCGCGCGGCGCGCGAAGATGTTCAGACACTCCACCAGCGTGGAGAAAGCCATCGCCGCGTAGATATAGCCCTTGGGCACATGCACGCCGAAACCGTCGGCGATCAGCACGGCGCCGATCATCAGCAGGAAGCCCAGCGCCAGCATCACCACGGTCGGGTTGCGCGCGATGAAGTTGGCGAGCGGATCGGCCGCGATCAGCATCACCGTCACCGCCACGATCACGGCGATGTACATGACCGCCAGATTGTCCGTCATGCCCACCGCCGTCAGGATCGAATCGAGCGAGAAGATCATGTCGAGCAGGATGATCTGCACGATCGCCGCGCCGAAGGTCATGGTCGCTACGCCCTTCTTGTCCAGCCCCCCGTCCGCCGGTGTCGGATCGACATTATGGTGGATTTCCCGCGTCGCCTTCCAGATCAGGAACAGGCCGCCTGCGATCAGGATCAGGTCGCGCCAGGAAAAATTGGTTTCGAACGTCGGCGCGCCATGCTGGTCCAGCGGGCCGCTCAGCCCCAGGTCGAACACAGGCTGCGTCAGTCCCACGATCCACGCGATCATGGAAAGCAGCACCAGCCGCATCGCCAGCGCCAGGCCGATGCCGATCTTGCGCGCCTTGGGCCGCTGCGCTTCGGGCAATTTGTTGGTCAGGATGGAGATGAAGACCAGATTGTCGATGCCCAGCACCACCTCCATCACCACCAGCGCAACAAGCGCGGCAAGGGCCGTAGGGTCGGTGAAGGCGGTAATCAGACTGTCCATAGCATCCTCTATTGCACCCGGTCGGGACAAGCAGCAGCGTACCGAAACGGCGCGATCATGCTAGCGTCGCTTTGTTGCTGCTTGATGCCCGAAGGCCCAGTTTCTAATGCTGGACCGTTCGATTTGGGGGGAATATCGATGCGTTTCATGCTGTGCCTTGCGGCGCTGGGCCTCGCGGCGCCGGCCTATGCCGAAGTCTTCGAAATGAACGGCCATTTTCCGGCGCCCTATCGCGAGGTCAGCCTGGCCCGCAGCATCGGCATCGACCGGATCGCCGGCCGCGACGGCATGGCGCTGGGGCTGGCGATCGAGGGGCAGTTGAGCCGGCGCGGCCCCGATGGGCGGCCCTATTACGACCTCGTTGCCCTGTCGCGCCGCGGGCCGGACGCCGATGTGCTGGTCAGCGGCATGGCCGACGCATCGGTGCGCGAGGGCGACGTCAAGCGCAAGGTCGAGCAATGCGCCGAGAAGCAGGGCGACAAATGCGTGCGCAAGGACAAGGTGGAGGCGACCTGCCTGCAGGAAATGGTCAGCTTCTCCTCCCCCCTGCGCGTGGCGCGCAGCGACGACGGGCGCATCCTCTATACCCAGACCCGGCCGCAGAGCGAGACCATCACCACCTGCCCCGGCGACAAGGGCAAGCCCAGCCCCAGGGAGGTCGTCGCCAGAATGGTGCGGACCGCGGCCGACCGCTTCGCCGACGACATTCTGCCGCGCCATGAGGATTATCGCATCCGCCTGCGCGAAGGGCGCGAGGGCATGGACAAGGCGATGGGACAGGCGTTCAAGGACAGCATCCGCCTGTCGCAGCGCGATCCGGTGGCGGCCCGCGGCCAATGGGCGGCAATGGCGGGGACGCTGCCCGGCCACCCGTCGCTGCTGTTCAACGCCGGCCTGTGCGCAGAACGGGCCGGCGATTATGCCGGGGCCGAGCACGCCTATCGCCAGGCCGGCGGCGCGGAGGAGGATGCAACCCGCGTCCGCGGCCTGGCGGTCGGGCGCGACGACGCGCAACGGCGGGCGACGGAAGGATGATGCGGCGTCTGGACTTGCGCGGACGGGTGCCGTAGCGACGGGCCGTTCCCTTCCATGCCGCGGCATAGCGCCGCAAAACCCATCTCTTGCGAAAGGCGGCATATGTCCCGGACCACCCTGACCCGTTTCCTGATCGAACAGCAACGCAACGCCAATGTCCTGCCCGGCGAACTGCGCCTGCTGATCGAAACCGTCGCGCGCGCGTGCAAGACGATCAGCCATGCGGTGAGCAAAGGTGCGCTGGGCGAAGTGCTGGGCAGCCTGGACAGCGAGAATGTGCAGGGCGAGGTGCAGAAGAAGCTGGACGTGATCGCCAATGAACTGCTGCTCGACGCCAATGAATGGGGCGGGCATCTGGCCGCGATGGCCTCGGAAGAGATGGAGACGATCCATCTCATCCCCAATCGCTATCCCAAGGGCGAATATCTGCTGCTGTTCGATCCGATCGACGGCTCCAGCAATATCGACGTCGATCTGTCGGTCGGCACTATCTTCTCGGTTCTGAAGGCGCCCGACGCCTGCGCCGGGCGGCAGGTGACGGAAGAGGATTTCCTCCAGGACGGCCGTCAGCAGGTCGCTGCGGGCTACGCCATCTACGGGCCGCAGACGCTGCTGGTGCTCAGCGTCGGCACCGGCGTGTTCGAATTCACGCTCGACCGCGAAGTGGGAAGCTGGGTCATGACCGACCCGGACATGAAGATGCCCCAGGGCAAGTGCGAGTTCGCGATCAACATGTCCAACCGCCGCCAATGGTCGCCCGCCATCACCCGCTATATCGACGAGCGCGTCGCGGGTGGCGCGGGGCCGTGCGGCAAGGATTACAACATGCGCTGGACCGCCTCCATGGTGGCCGACGTGCATCGCATCCTGAAGCGCGGTGGCATCTTCATGTACCCCTATGACCACCGCAATCCGGGCAAGGCCAAGTTGCGCCTGATGTATGAAGCCAATCCGATGAGCTATTTGATCGAGCAGGCGGGCGGCGCGTCGAGCGACGGCTTCATGCCCATCATGGACGTTGCCGCTACCGGCCTGCACCAGCGCGTCGGCGTGGTGCTGGGCGACAAGGCCGAAGTGGCGGCGGTCGTCGCTTATGGCAAGGAAATGGAGACGGCCTGAGCCGGGCGAGAAAAAAGGGGGAGAGCGCGGCTGGCGCTCGATCCCCCTGATACTTCGGCTCGCCTTGCCGGTCTTACCGGCGGCTCCTCTCCAGAAACTTGTTATATGGCGCGCCGAACAGCAATGTCGCTCTAGCCCAACCGAATGACAAAAAAAAGGCCGATCGCAAGACCGGCCCGAAAGTTTTAGGAGAGGATGCCTGAAAGGCACAGTCTTTTTGTCTCGCCGGCCGGATTTTCGCAAATGCGAAGGACAGAGGTGCGATTGCAAATTCCGCAATCGGGCGCCGACACACCGCGCCGCCGTCGCAGCCTGCTGCGCAGTCGCACTCTTTTTCCGAGTCGCATCCGCCCGCATAAAGCAAATGTCAGGGCTTGGCCGTTAAGCCCGGCGCCATGCACGGACCAGTTCCCGCTTCGGGACCGGCGGATGGAACCGCCAATGCCCCCCATTCCGCCGCGCGCTATCGCCGCGACATCGACGGACTGCGCGCACTCGCGATCCTGCCGGTGCTGCTGTTCCACGCCCATGTGCCGGGCTTTTCGGGCGGCTATGTCGGGGTCGACATCTTCTTCGTCATATCGGGCTATCTGATCACCGGGATCATCGCCCGCGAAGTCGATGACGGCCGCTTCTCGCTCGCCCGTTTCTACGAACGCCGCTTCCGCCGGATCATGCCCGCGCTGGCGCTGATGATCCTGATCGTGCTGGCTGGCGTGGCCTGGTTCTATCTGCCCGGCGATCTGGAAGGCGTGCCGCGGTCGGCGCTGGCGGCGACCTTGTTCGCCTCCAATCTGTGGTTCTTCACCGACACCGGCTATTTTTCCGGCGGCGCAGACGTGAAGCCCCTGCTCCATACCTGGTCGCTGGCGGTGGAGGAGCAATATTATATCGGCTTCCCGATCCTGCTGATGCTGCTGGCGCGCTATGCGCCGCGCTGGCGCACCGGGGTCGTGGCCGCCATCGCCGCAGCATCGCTGGCGCTCGCGATCGTCATGCAACGGGACACCAGCGGCTTCACCTTCTACCTGTTGCCGACCCGCGCCTGGGAATTGTTTGCCGGGGCCTTGCTGGCGCTGGGCGCCGTGCCGGCGATCCGGGCGCGCTGGCTGCGCGAACTGGTGGCCGGGCTGGGGCTGCTCGCGATCGCACTGGCCGTCGCCTTGTACGATCGCACCACGATCTTTCCCGGCATCACCGCCCTCGCCCCGGTGCTGGGCGCCGCTGCACTGATCCATGCCGCCCCCGACACGCGGATCGGCCGGTTGCTGGGCTGGGGCCCGCTGGTCGGCATAGGGTTGATCTCCTACTCACTCTATCTGTGGCACTGGCCGCTGATCGTCTTCACCGAATATGCGACCGACCTGCCGCTCGCGGGAGGGACGCGGATCGCGGTTATCGGCGCAGCGCTGCTGGCGGGAACATTGTCCTGGCGCCTGGTCGAGCGCCCCTTCCGCGATCCACGACGCATGCCGGCGCGGACGATCTTCCTGTTCACCGCGGCGGCGATGAGCCTGCTCTGCGCGCTGGCGTTGACGCTGCTGGCGATGGGCGGCTGGCCCTCGCGCTTCGGTCCGCAGGTGCTGGCGCAGATGGCAGGGCAGAAGGATTTCGCGCCGACGCGCAAGCAATGCCACGACATATTCATGCGTAACGCGACGCCCTGCACCCTCGGCGCATCGGTGCCGCCCGACGCTATGCTGTGGGGCGACAGCCATGGCGTCGAACTGGCCTACGCCTTGTCGCTGGATGCCAAGGCGCAGAATCGATCGCTGATCGAACGTACCACGTCGAGTTGCCCGCCTGTGCTGGGCTATGAGGCGAAGGACGCCCGCTGCGCCGCCGCGAACCAGACGGCATTCGATGCGATTCGCGCCGATCCGGCAATCCGGCGCATTTACCTGGCCGCCTTCTGGGCCAATGGCGATTTCGATGATCCCGCCTTCGTCGCCAAGCTGGACCGCACCATCGCCGCCATCCGTGCCGAAGGACGGCAGGTGGTGCTGATCGGGCCGGTGCCGCCCCAGCCGTTCGACGTACCGCGCCATCTGGCCCATCTGGCGCAGGCCGGAAAGCTGGCAGAGGCACGCGGCATCGACCGCGCCCATGTCGAAGCAAGAACCGCGCATCTGCGCGCCCTCTTCGCCCGCTGGCAGGCGCGTGGGGTGTCGCTGATCGATCCCGTCGCGGCCCTGTGCCCGACCGGCTCCTGCGCCATCGAACGCGACGGCGAGCCGCTCTATTTCGATTCGCACCATCTCAGCACCACGGGTGCGCGGTGGGTGATCGCAGCCGGCCGCTGACCCCTATTCGGCGGCCAGTGCATAGCCCGCGCGCGGCAATTCCGCCGCCAGCGCTTGCACCATGCGCGTCACGACCGCCTGCATCCGCACCAGACCCGGCCCCGGTCGGTCCAGCGTCGCATCCAGATAGAGCACGCGATCGATTTCGACCTGCAGCGCGTGTAACCCGTGCTCCGGCCGGCCATGCCGGTCGATGAGATGGTCGCCGGCATAAGGGTGGTTCTGCGCCACGATCAGGCCCTGACCCCCCGCGACATCGGCCGCCAGCGTCATCAGCCGGGTCGAGGCGCTGCGACCGAACCGGTCGCCCAGCACAATAGCCGGCGCCGGCCTGCCGGCGCCGGACGGAGGCAGCGGCGGCATGGAATGAATGTCGATCAGGATCGCATGGCCGTGCGCGTCGCGCGCCGCGGCCATCACCTGGGCCAACGCCGCGTGATAGGGCCGGTGCAGTGTTTCGATCCGGCGGCGGGCCTCCGCCCAGCGCATCGGGCCGCGCCACAATTCATGCGCGCCCGGCAGGCGACGCGGGAAGAGGCCAAGGCCGCCGCGCAGCTTGGCGCTGCTCTGGAGCGCGGCGTCGCGCGGCAGGTCGGCGATCATGCCGGGATCGATCTCGCGCTCATGTCGGTTGAGGTCGATCAGCGCGCGCGGCGCGCGGGCGACGACGACGGTGAAACCCAGCGCGATCAAAGGGTGGACCAGAAGGTCGGCCCAGCGATCCTCCAACCGATGCAGGATCGACAAGGGCACGCGCGCGTCGGCCAGCAGATCGTCGCCATAGTCGCGGGCCGCATGGGGGACAGAAATCACGGCGGGACGATCAGGAATCGCAGGACCGTACAGGTCGAAGGCGGCTTCGCTATGGGTCGGGGCGCGCGGCGCGGAATGATCCAATGCGGCTCCTTTCGCCAGCGCGCCGAAAAAACTTGCCCGGCTGGATAATATTTACACCTTGTCGCATATAAAGGGGCTTCGCGCCACCCCGTCGGGTGCGCGCCAAGGGCTGCGGGGCGGCCGGATGAGAGTGTTGGGGGCGATGGTTCGCATTTTATTGGCCGAAGATGACGAGAGCATGCGGACCTATCTGGCCCGTGCGCTGGAACGGTCGGGGTATGAGGTCGTGTCGGTGGAGAATGGCCGCGACGCGCTGCCCCATATCGACACGGACCGGTTCGACCTGCTGCTGACCGATATCGTGATGCCCGAAATGGACGGTATCGAACTGGCGCAACATGCCGCGTCGGTGGCGCCGGACATGCGCATCATGTTCATCACCGGCTTCGCCGCGGTCACGCTGAAGGCCGGCAAGGCGGTGCCGCAGGCCAAGGTGCTGTCCAAGCCCTTCCACCTGCGCGACCTGGTGCTGGAGGTCGAGCGAATGTTCGGCAGCGAAAGCGTCCCGGCCTCGACGGACAATCCCTAAAACCGGCTCCCGCGACGCCCGGCTTTAATCGGGCACCACTTCCTCCATGTCGGGCGTCGGATCGAGCGGCCGCCCCGCCATGGCGGCGTTGAACCGCTCGCGGTCCAGCCCTTTCTCCCAGGCCGACACCACGATCGTCGCCACGGCATTGCCGATGAAGTTGGTGAGAGCCCGGACCTCGCTCATGAAACGGTCGACGCCCAGGATCAGCGTCATGCCGGCCACCGGCACCGACGGCACGATCGAGAGCGTCGCGGCGAGCGTGATGAAGCCCGCGCCGGTGACCCCCGCCGCGCCCTTCGACGAGATCATCGCGACCAGCAGCAGCAGGATTTGCTGCTCCAGGCTGATATGGACGTTACACGCCTGCGCGATGAACAACGCCGCCAGCGTCATATAGATATTGGTGCCGTCGAGGTTGAAGCTGTAGCCGGTCGGCACGACCAGCCCTACGACCGACTTGCGGCAACCGGCGCGCTCCATCTTCTCGATCAGGCTGGGCAACGCGGCTTCCGATGAGGATGTGCCCAGCACCAGCAGCAGTTCCGCCTTCAGATAGCGGATCAAGTGGAGGATGTTGAACCCCGCGAACCAGCCCACCGTGCCCAAGACGCCCAGCACGAACAGCAGCGAGGTCAGGTAGAAGGTCGCCACCAGCCCGGCGAGATTGGCGAGCGTGCCGACGCCATATTCGCCGATGGTGAAGGCCATCGCCCCGAAGGCGCCGATCGGCGCCGCCTTCATCAGCAGGGCGACCAGCTTGAACACCGCATGGCTGGCGGATTCGAGCACCGTCATCAGCGGCTGCGCCCTGTCGCCGATCATGGTCAGCGCAATGCCGAACAGGATCGCCACGAACAATACCTGAAGGATGTTGCCGTCCGCCACCGCCGACACCATGGTCGACGGGATGATGCTCATCAGGAAACCGGTCAGCGTGCGCTCATGCGCCTGATGGGCATAGTCCGCCACCTTGCCGGCATCGAGCGTCGCGGGATCGATGTTGAGGCCCGCACCGGGCTGCACGACATTGGCGACGATGAGGCCGACGACCAGCGCCAGGGTGGAGAAGGTCAGGAAATAGGCGAACGCCTTGGCCGCCACCCGGCCGATCGCGCCCAGCTCCTTCATTCCCGCAATGCCAGTGACGATGGTCAGGAAAATGACCGGAGCGATGACCATCTTCACCAGCTTGATGAAGGCCTCGCCCAGCGGCTTGAGTTGCTTGCCTGCGTCGGGCCAGACATGGCCGATCAGCACGCCCAGCGCAATCGCGACGAGCACCTGGACATAGAGCTGGCGATAGAAGGGCAGCCGGGACGCCGCCTGAACCGGCGAAGATGGCGATGGCAGCATATGTCTTGGCGTCCCCCTGTTTGGATCGCAGCATATGAGTCACCCCCGGCCTGTCCAGAAGAATATCGGCCAGAAGAATATCGGCGCGTTTCAATTTCCCGCTTGCGCGGTCGCCCTACCCCCGTTATTGGCCCCCTCCACGGCGGGCGTGTAGCTCAGTGGTAGAGCACTGTGTTGACATCGCAGGGGTCGCAAGTTCAATCCTTGCCACGCCCACCATGACAAAGCCCGTCGCTTCTCTCGAAGCGGCGGGCTTTCTCTTTTCCTTTCTTTGATCGATCCGGCCTAGCGTGCCGCAGCTACTCCCCGGCGCAGCTTCTGGCAGGCGTCGCGCTTGCCCGCCAGGGCACGCTCAACCTTTGCCCAGGCTTCTATGTCGGCGGCGGTGATCGTTTCCTCATCGGAGAATCGGACGGGGAAGGGAATGGGAATGGGCATGCGCATGGTCGACTCACGGGGAAACAGGCTCTCGACTATAAGCTGCGCTGCTGTCACGGGGATGTCCCGAACATTACAGACAGGCAATGAGGGCAAAGGATCGGCCATGACGACGGGATGCGAAACCATGGGCGGTCGGCGCGTGCTGTTCGTGATGGCGGTCGAAGCCGAATATGGACCGCATCTGCGCGCGCGATTCACGCCGCTGCTGACCGGTGTCGGACCGGTCGAAGCGGCGCTGGCCACCGGCATGGCCCTGCAGGATATGGAGCGGCAACGTGCCTTGCCCGACCTCCTAGTCTGCCTGGGATCCGCGGGATCGCGCCTTTGCCCGCTCGGCGATATATTCCAGGTGGCGAGTGTATCGTGGCGCGACATGGATGCGTCGCGACTGGGCTTCACCAGGGGCGTGACCCCCTTCATCGACCATCCCGTCGACCTGCCGCTGGCGACGCCGCTGGCTCTGCCGCTCGCTCGCCTGTCGACCGGCGCGAATATCGTGGGTGGTGCGGACTATGCCACGATCGATGCGGACATGGTCGACATGGAGACATTCGCGGTGGCGCGGGCCTGCGCACGCTTCGACGTGCCGCTGATGGGCCTGCGCGGCATATCGGACGGACCAGGCGAGCTGGATCACATTCATGGCTGGATGGAGTTGCTGGACTTGCTCGACGAACGGCTGGCTGCGGCGGTGGACCTGCTGCCAGAAGCGCTGGCGCGCGCCGCCTGAGTTTAACAGCCCTGCGGGGGCTGGCCGCGGGGCCAGGACAGGCGATAGGTGACCAAAAAGCCGTCATGGTCGGATAATCGCGGACCGCTCAGGCCGCCGTCGAACATCGCCTCGACCCGGATCGGGCGGATCGACACCCTGTCGCCCGGCCAGAAAAATTGCAGATCCTGCGTGTCCATCCACGGTTCGTCGCCGTCCCAGGACAGGCGCACGTCGCAATCCGACGCAGGATTGGCACATATGCGATGCACCAGATCGAGCGACTGATAGCGCGAGAAATTCTCCCAGCGCGATTCGGAATGGCGCATGTTGAAATCGCCGCCGAAAATCAACGGATAGGCATCGTCATGGCTGCGGTCGATGAAGGCCGAGGCTTCGAGCGACTGGCGGTCGTGCGCGGCGAGGTTGCGATGAGCCGGCGCACGCGAGGCACCGCGGCTGTTCATATGCGTGTCGTAAATGTCGATCGGCGTCGGCACGCCGGGAATGACGATGCGCGCCAGCACGATCCCCTTATTGGCGAGGCAGTCGATCCCCGCGCAGGAGCGACGACCATAGGCGTGCATATCGACCTCCACGATCGGATAGCGCGACGCGATGGCCAGGCCGCTGCCGGTCAGGTGCAGGCCGATCTCGCCGCGTTTGATATGGGATCGGCCGGGCAGCGTTTCCTTCGTCACGCCACGGGCGCGGGTGGTGCGGCGGGGACCGGTGACGATCGCGGGATAGCCGGTGGCGGCGACCGCCCGCTTCGCTGCCCCGCTGAACATTTCCTGGAACAGGATGATGTCGGGCGCCTGTCCCGCTGCGCGCAGATTTGCGAGGCGATCGCCGATGGCGCGCAACGACGGTGCGCGGCCCGTGCGGGCGGGCCAGCCCAGCCCCTCGATATTATAGGTGAGCACGGACAATGTGGTGGCGGCCATCTGTCCGTCGGGCGTCGCAGCGATGATCGGGGCGCCCCCGCCGCACGCTAGCGATCGCAAGGGCAAGGGCGCGGCACAGCCCGATATCAGGAGCGCAAACGCGAGGACGGCGTGACGGATGCCCGAGATCGACCGGTTCGCCCTTGCCAGCATATGCCTCAACCCCACCACATGGCCGTCGAAGGTCAGTCGCCGTCGAAGGCGATGATCGCCTGCGCCGCGACGCCGTCCGCCTCCAGCGCGGCCATGCCGCCCAGATCGGGCAGGTCTATGGCGAACAGGGCCATCAGGACGCTCGCGCCTTGTTCGCGCAGCAGTTGCGCGGCCGCCAGCGCGGTGCCGCCGGTGGCGATCAGATCGTCGACCAGCAGCACCCGCACGCCATGCGGCACCTGTCCTTCGTGCAATTCCAGCCGGTCGGTGCCATATTCCAGCACATAGTCGATGCCCACGGTCTTGCCGGGCAGCTTGCCTGCCTTGCGTAACGGCACGAAGCCCTTGCCCAGCGCCAGCGCCAGCGCCGCGCCCAGAATGAAGCCGCGGGCCTCTATCCCCACGATCAGGTCCGGATCGAGCGGCCGGGCCACCGCAGCCATATGATCGACCAGTTCGGCCAGCCCCCTGGCGTCGGCCAGCAGGGTAGTCACGTCGCGGAACTGGATGCCCGGCTTGGGGAAATCGGGGATAGTGCGGACCAGCGCGGTCAGGCTGTCGATGCTCATGGCGTCTCCATAATGAAAAAGGGCGCGGTTCCAATCGAAACCGCGCCCCCTTTAGTCTGTCGTCCCTGCGGACATCGGCCGTCAGGCGGCGGCCTTTTTCTTGTCCGCCCAGATATTCTGGTAGGACATATAGGCCAGGCCCGTCGCGATCAGCAGGAAGAGGATGGTCGCAAGCCCTGCACGGCGGCGATTTTCCAGCTTCGGTTCGGCGGTCCAGGTCAGGAACGCAGCTACGTCCTGCGCCATCTGGTCGACCGTCGCCTTGGTGCCGTCGCCATAGGTCACCTGGCCTTCGGCCGTCAGCGGCGGCGCCATGGCGAGGTTCAGGTTGGCGAAATATGGGTTGTAGTGCAGCCCTTCCGGCGTCTTGGAGTCCGGGAACTCCTTGAGCAATTCGGCCGGCTGCGCCTGGAAGCCCGTCAGCAGCGAATAAACATAGGCGCTGCCATGATGGCGGGCCTTGGTCATCAGCGACAGATCGGGCGGGATCGCATTGTTGTTCGCCGCTGCCGCCGCGACATTGTTCGCGAAGGGCTTGGGGAAGTGATCGGCCGGAACCGGTTCGCGGCTGGACGCTTCGCCCGTGGCCGGATCGACCGACGGGGTCTTGATCGCCCACTGCTTGGCGATCGCCTTCACTTCCGCTTCATTATAGCCGAGCGCCGCGAGGTCGCGGAAAGCGACGAATTTCAGGCTGTGACAGGCCGAGCAGACCTCCTTGAACACCTGGAAGCCGCGCTGCAACTGCGCCTGGTCATATTTGCCGAGCGGTCCGTCGAACGAGAAAGACACATGCTTGGGCGCCAGGTGGAACTCATGCTCCACCGTGGCCGCCGGCGGCTCAGTGACATAGGCATAGGCGCCTACGAGGAAGGAAATGACCAGCCAGCCCGCGAAGAAGAGGCCGACGAGAAATGCGCCGATGCGTACCATATTACCTCTACCCCTTATTCGGCCGGGACCGCGACGGTTTCGCCGTCGGTCTTGCCATATTTCGCCAGCACGGCCTCGGTGATCGAGCCGGGCAGCGGCAGCGGCTTTTCAAAGCGCGAGATCAGCGGAAGGATGATCAGGAAATGGGCGAAATAATAGGCCGCCGCGATCTGCGAGATCATCACGAAGGGTTCCGCCGCCGGCGCGCCGCCGCAGTAACCCAGCACCGCTACGTCCGCGAGCAGGATCCACCAGAATTTCCGGAAGGTCGGGCGATAGCGCCCCGAACGCACCGGCGAGGTGTCCAGCCAGGGCAGGAAGAACAGCAGCAGGATCGACGCGAACATCGCCAGCACGCCCAGCAGCTTGGCCGGGATGAAGAAGAAGTCCACCGTGAAGGCGCGCAGGATGGCGTAGAAGGGCCAGAAATACCATTCCGGCACGATGTGCGCGGGGGTCGAGAGCGGGTTCGCTTCGATATAGTTATCCGGATGGCCCAGGAAGTTGGGGGCGAAGAACAGCAGGATGGAGAAGGCGATCAGGAAGATGCCCGCGCCGAAGCCGTCCTTGGCGGTGTAATAGGGATGGAAGGGCACAGTGTCCTGCGGCCCCTTCACTTCCACGCCGGTCGGGTTCGAGGAACCCGGAATGTGCAGCGCCCAGATGTGCAGGATGATGACGCCTGCAATCACGAAGGGCAGCAGGAAGTGCAGCGAGAAGAAGCGGTTGAGCGAGGCGTTACCGGGAGCGAAGCCGCCCAGCAGCCAGGTCTGGATCGGCTCGCCCACCACGGGGATCGCGCCGAACAGGCCGGTGATGACCTTCGCGCCCCAATAGGACATCTGGCCCCAGGGCAGCACATAGCCCATGAAGGCGGTCGCCATCATCAGCAGGAAGATGACGAGGCCGAGCAGCCACACCATTTCGCGGGGCGCCTTGTAGGAGCCGAAATAGAGGCCGCGGAAGATGTGGAGATAAACCACGATGAAGAAGAAGCTGGCGCCGTTGGCATGGGCGTAGCGCATCAGCCAGCCCGCGTTGACGTCGCGCATCGTCTGTTCGACGGTGCTGAAGGCGACCAGGTCATTGGCGCCATAATGCATCGCCATGATGACGCCGGTAACGATCTGGATCACCAGCGCGAGGCCGGCCAGAACACCGAAGTTCCAGAAATAATTGAGGTTGCGCGGCACGGGATAGCCCGCGCCCACAGCGTTATAGACGAGACGCGGCAGCGGCAGCTTCTCATCGACCCACTGCATCACGGGATGCTTAGGCGTATATTGCTCAGCCCAGGGAAAGCTCATGGTTTCTTACCTCAGCCTACGAGAATGGCGGTGTCGGAAGTGAAGCTGAACTTCGGCACTTCCAGGTTCTTGGGCGCGGGGCCTTTGCGGATGCGCGCGGCGGTGTCGTAGGACGAGCCATGGCATGGGCAGAAATAGCCGCCATATTCACCGCGATTCTCGCCTTCGCCCGCGCCCAGCGGCACGCAGCCCAGATGGGTGCAGACACCCATCGTCACCAGCCACTGCTTCTTCCCGTCGACGGTGCGCTCTTCCAGCGTCTGCGGATCACGCAGCGTCGAAGCGTCCACCTTGTCGGCCTCGGCGATTTCCTTCGGCGTCAGCTGGCGCACGAACAGCGGCTGGCTGCGGAAGGTGGTCTTGATCGCCTGTCCCGGCTGGATCGCGGAAAGATCGACTTCCGTCGATGCGAGCGCCAGCACGTCGGCGCTGGGGTTCATCTGGTCGATGAGCGGGAGGACGGTGGCGACAGCCCCGACCCCTGCGAAGCTCACCGCAGCGATGTTGATGAAATCGCGGCGGCGCACGCCATCTTCGCCGGATGGACCCGTGCCGTCTATATGTTCAACGCTCGCCATGCACCTCTACCCTTGCAATAACGTCCCTGACCCCGCCGCAATGCCGTGACCGACTCTGTTTATCAAGGGATTTAGGGTGCCGTGCAAGTACGGTCCCCGCCTACCCCCCGGCGTGGTTTGCGCGCCTGATAACCGGACTGCGCGCTCTTTGCCAACAGCAAACTCGCGCCCCCTATGACAATTTGCCGCAGTGCATTAAGGCGCGGGCCATGCGTATCGCCCTTTATCAACCCGAGATTGCCGGCAATGTCGGCGCGATCCTGCGCCTCGCCGCCTGTTTCGCCGTGCCCGTGGACATCATCATGCCGACCGGATTCGCCTTTTCCGACACCCGCCTGAAGCGCGCGGCGATGGATTATGGCGAGGCCGCGGACGTCACCCGCCACGCCAATTTCGGCGCCTTCGACGCGGTGCGTCGCGCGGAAGGCCGCCGCCTGCTGCTGCTGAGCGCCCATGCCTCGCAGACATTGCCCGACGTCCAGTTCCAGCCGGACGACGTGCTGATGATGGGATCGGAAAGCGCGGGCGTCCCCGACGACGTGCGCGACCTGGCCGACATCCGCGTCCGCATCCCGATGGCGCCAGGCTTTCGATCCTTGAACATCGCCGTTTCCACGGGCATCGCCGTCGCCGAGGCCCTTCGCCAGACCGGAAAGTTTCCACAATGACCGCCAGCAACCCGATTCCCGCCGTGCCCTTCGCCCTCGATGCGCGGCAGCAGGCGGCGCGCAACTGGTTCGAATCGCTGCGCGACCGCATCTGCGCCGCGTTCGAGGCGATCGAGCGGGAGGCCGGCAGCGAGGCGCGCTTCGACTATACCGCCTGGGACCGGGAGGCCGAGGGCCAGACGCCGGGCGAAGGTGGGGGCGGCGTGCGCGGCGTGATGAAGGGCAAGGTGTTCGAGAAGGTCGGCGTCAATGTCTCCACCGTGGGTGGCGAATTTGCGCCGGGTTTCGCCCAGACCATCCATGGCGCGGGCGATAACCCCGCCTTCTTCGCCACCGGCATCAGCCTGGTCGCGCATATGGCCAACCCCCATGTGCCCGCCGTGCATATGAATACGCGCTATCTCGTGACGACCAAGAGCTGGTTCGGCGGCGGCGCCGACCTCAATCCACCACTGCCGCGCGGGGAGGATACGGATTTTTTCCATGGCGTGTTCAAGGCCGCCTGCGATGCGCATGACGCCGATCATTATCCGCGCTTCAAGGCATGGGCCGACGAATATTTCTTCATTCCCCATCGCGGCGTGCATCGCGGCGTCGGCGGCATTTTCTACGATCATCTGGAATGTGCGGACGATGCGGCGTTCGACGCCCATTTCGCCTTCACCCGCGCCGTGGGCGACGCCTTCCTCGACGCCTTCCCGCCGATCGTGCGGCGGCGCATGGGCGACGCATGGGACGAGGCAGACTATCGCACCATGCTGGAATGGCGCGGGCGCTATGCCGAATTCAACCTGGTGCATGATCGCGGCACGCTGTTCGGCCTGAAGACCGGCGGCAATATCGACGCGATCCTGATGAGCCTGCCGCCGATGGCGAGCTGGAGCTGAACCCCATGGCGCTGACGCCGGTGGAGCCGGGCATGGTGGCGACGATCGTCACCCATCTGGAGATGCGGGACCGGCCGCGGCCCGCGCCGGTTCCGCCCGCCCCGTTGCGGCTGGTGCCATGGAAGACACCCGACCTGGCCGCCTATCGCACGCTGTTCCGGCGGGTCGGGGCACCATGGCTGTGGTTTTCGCGACTGGTGATGACCGATTCGGCGCTCACGGCGATTCTCCACGACCCGGCCGTGGAGGTCTATGCCGTCACCGACCCGCGCGGCACCGAAGTCGGCCTGCTGGAACTGGACTTCCGCTCGCTTCCCGATTGCGAACTCAGCTTCTTCGGGCTGGTGCCGGAACTGGGTGGCAAGGGGCTGGGTCGCTGGCTGATGGCGCAGGCCAAATCGCTGGCCTGGCGCAAGGGGGTGGAACGGTTCTGGGTCCATACCTGCACGCTCGACAGCCCGGCGGCGCTCACCTTCTATCTAAGGTCGGGTTTCGTGCCTTATGGGCGAGAAATCGAAACCTTCGTCGACCCGCGTCTGGCCGGCATATTGCCGCGCGATGCTGCCCCGCATGTGCCGCTGCTGGATCAGTCGGCGGCCTGACGATAGAGCCGCGCCAGCATCACCAGCATATAGACCTGGACCACGCTCGACACCGCCGCCCCGGCCAGGCCGCCAGCCAGCCGCGCCCCTTCCGCACCGGCGATCAGGCCGCCGAGCAGACCGACAATGACCTGCGCTGCCGATCCGGCGATGGTGGACAGCAGCATCACGATGATGAGAAAGCCAAACAGCCGCCAGAAATAGCCGCGCGTCAACGCCCAGGCGCGGCGCAGCGAGTCCATCACCCCCGCCCTGCTGTCGATCACCACCGGATTGAGCAATACGAGCCGGATGCTGGCGAAAAAGACGAGCGCGACGGCGCCGAAGCCCAATAGCAGTCCGATCGCCGCAGCCAGTTGCTTCGATGCGAGGGACAGGACGACGCCGACCAGCGCGGCGCCAACAAAGACCGCGGCCACGGCGCCCACCACCACCAGCGCCGTGCCGATCAGCACCGGCAGGCGCGCAAAGCTGAGGCGCAACGCTTCCCCCACGCTGATGCCGGGGCGCAGCGCCAGCGCGAACAACGCCAGCGACCCGAACCAGATGAGGATGATGGTCAGCAGCATGGCGAGGCCGAAGCCGGGCGGCATGGCGGGAATCGTGTCCGCCTTGGGCGCGGCGAACCAGGCCTGCAATTCGGGCGGCGTCATTTCCTGCAGGATGAGGCCAGGCAGCGCCACGAACAGCAGCGCCACCGGGAACAGCAGGGTCGCTTCGCGCGCGACGAAAGCGACCGCCTCCTCCCACGCCTTGCCGATCGACATTGTCGCCATATCTATACTGCCTGCCCCAAAATGCTGAAAAGCGTCATGTTGAAAATGCGGCCCGAGACTTGATCGCTCGCCCCGCGCAAGTCAAGGAAGCGCCCCATGCCCGACCTTCCGCCCGCTCGCCCGACCTTTCCCGATCAGGTCGAATGGCGAATCGATCTTGCACCGGTCGATTATCCTGCCGCACTGACCGATATGGAGGCGCGCGCCGCCGCCATTTACGAAGGGCAGGCGCAGGAGCGGGTCTGGCTGCTGGAGCATCCGCCGCTCTATACCGCCGGGACGAGCGCCGATCCGGTCGAACTCCTGTCTCCGCGCTTTCCGGTCTATGACGCCGGGCGCGGCGGGCGCTATACCTATCATGGGCCGGGGCAGCGGATCGGCTATCTCAACATCGACTTGCGGGAACGCGGCAAGGATGTCCGCAATTTCGTCCATCATCTGGAAGGCTGGATGATCGCGGCGCTGGGCGACCTTGGGATCGCGGCGCGCCGCGCGGAGGGCCGGATCGGCATCTGGACCGACGACCCCCATGGCCGGGAAGCAAAGATCGGCGCGCTCGGCATTCGCGTGCGGCGCTGGGTCACGCTTCACGGCTTTTCGATCAATGTCGATCCCGACCTGTCGCATTTCGAGGGCATCATACCCTGCGGCATCAGCGAATTTCCGGTGACCAGCATCGCCGCGCTGGGCGGCAACGCCTCCATGGCCGCGCTCGATTCCGCCCTTCGCGATCATTTCCCGCTTTTTCTCAGTCGCTTGGCCCGTTGCGGCACAGGGGTTGAGCAATGCGAGACGGGCCGCTAGGTTCGCGCCTTCTTTCGCCGGGCGGGGGCCGGGCCTGAACCCTTTTTTCAAGGAGACCCGGATGCGCCGGACGACCAATACCGCCCTTACCGCCGCGCTTCTGGCAGGCTGCATCGCACTCGCCGGATGCGGCGACAAGGAGCAGGGCGGAAACAAGGTGCAGATGAAGGATATGGAAGTGGTGGACGGCACCGCTACCGATGCCATGACCGACCTGGATGGCGTACAGAGCGAAGGCACCGCCATCGCCCTGCCCAGCGGCAATGCCGCCGAAAACAGCAGTATGCCTGCCAAGGCCGTGGCGGAAAAAGCGCCTGCCGAAGATGCGGAAGTCCTGTCCGACCAGTAACGCTGGCCAGATCGTTCATGCCTGATATCATGACAGAACAATATGAAGGCGTCGGTTTACCACGACCTTCCAGAGAGGCTGATTCGATGACATTGCGTTTCCCGTTGCGCCGCGCGCTGGCCGGTCTCACCCTGGCCATCGCGCCGATCATCGCGCAACCGGCAGCGGCCCAGTTCTTCTGGTCGCCTCCCGACATGAGCGCCCCGCCGCTGACCGACGACGCCGCAGCCGCCGCCATGGGCCTGCCGGGCGCCACCGCGGCGGAAGTGAAGGCCGGGCTGGCGTGGAACCTGCGAGCCGCGCTCAATGTCGCGGCGCTGCAATGCCAGTTCGAACCCACCTTGCTGGCGATCAGCAATTACAATGCGATGATCGCCCATCATGATGCGGAGCTGGACAGCGCGCAGGCTGCACTGCTGGGCTATTTCCAGCGCACCGTGGGCAAGGGCAAGCCGGGCCAGTCGGCGTCGGACATGTATAATACGCGCATCTATTCGGGCTATTCGACGGTGCAGGCGCAAAAGGGCTTTTGCCAGGCCACGGCGGAAGTCGGACGGCAGGCGATCTTCGCCGAGCGCGGAACATTGCACGAGGTCGGCCGCGCAGGTCTGGGTTCGATCAAGAAGTCGCTGGTTGCGGCGGGCGAGCAATTCTACGGCACGCCGGGCTATGATTATGTGGTGGCCCTGCCGTCCTTCGACCCCAAATGCTGGAAGAAGGGCGTGCTGCTGCCCGCCTGTCATCAGGCATGGAATAACCGGACGGGCGTGAAGCCCTGATCGACTGACGTTTAACGCAGGCCCAGATATTTATGGGCCTGCACCGTCAGCCGCCATTGCGGCCGATCCATCACCAGAGCGATCGCGGCGCGGGCATTGTCAGCCGCGTGGGGATCGTCCAGCGGCTGCAGCAGATGATGGTCGAACGCCCATCCCTCCATCGCGGCCACATCGGCCAGGCTATGCCCGCCGCCGGGCTGCGGCCAGACCAGCTTCAGTTCATGGCCGGACCGCTGCACGATGTCGCTGCCCGCCTTGGGGCTGATGCAGATCCAGTCGATGCCGGCATGGGCGGCGATGGTGCCGTTGCTCTCGATCGCGATGGTGAAGCCGCGTGCATGGAGCGCATCGACCAGCCCATCGTCGACCTGCAACATCGGTTCACCGCCGGTCAGGACAATATAGCGACCTTCGTCGCCAGCGCCCCAGAAGGCCAGCGCCGCATCGGCCAGCGCATCGGCATCGGCGAATTTGCCGCCGCCAAGACCGTCGGTGCCGACGAAATCAGTGTCGCAGAAGCGGCAGACGGCATCGCGCCGGTCCTGCTCGCGCCCGCTCCACAGGTTGCAGCCGGCAAAGCGCAGGAACACCGCGCGCCGTCCCGCCTGCACGCCTTCACCCTGAAGGGTCAGGAACATTTCCTTGACCGCGTAGCTCATGGTTCAGGGCTGCGTGGCATAGATGGTCGGATCGGGCAGGCCCGCTTCCTGATAACCCTTCGACCGCAGGCGGCAGCTGTCGCACAGACCGCAATGCTTGCCGTCGGGCGTGGGGTCGTAACAGGACCAGCTGATCCCCGCGTCCAGGCCCAGCCGGTCGGCTTCGCGGGCGATGTCGGCCTTGCTCATATATTGCAGCGGCGTCTGGATGCGGATCGGATGGCCTTCCACCCCCGCCTTGGTCGCCAGCGTCGCCATCTTCTGGAAGGCGTCGATAAATTCCGGCCGGCAATCGGGATAGCCCGAATAGTCGAGCGCGTTGACGCCGATGAAGATGTCGCTCGCTCCCGCCACTTCGGCCAGGCCCAGGGTCAGCGACAGGAAAATGGTGTTGCGCGCGGGGACATAGGTGACGGGAATCTCGTCCCCTACCCCGCTCTTGGGTACGGCGATATCGGCGGTCAGCGCCGATCCGCCGAACGCGGTCAGGTCCAGCGGCAGGACGATGTGGCGGATCGCATTGAGCGCTTCGGCTACCCGGGCCGCGGCGCGCAGTTCGACCCGATGCCGCTGATTATAGTCGATCGACAGGGCCAAGATGCCATAGCCGGCCTCCCGCGCGAGTCCGCCCGCTACCATCGAATCGAGACCGCCCGACAGCAGCACGACGGCGAATTTTCCATTATTGGCAACCATGATCCCGCGCTACCGCCCGGAACGCCGCAGTGCAAGCGCAGCACGATGCGGCGCCACGATCAGGAACAGTCGCCGACGCGCCGCCCTTCCGCGGCGAAGGCGAAGGGCGCGCCCTGCGCCACCCCCTGCGACCGGATCTGGACCAGTTTGTTGGTTTCCACGCGCAGGTCGGTACGCCCATTGCCCGCCGCCGCGCAATCATAGGTAACCGTGATCGCATGCGCGTCGTCGCTGATGGTGAAACTGCGACAGAGCGCCTTGCCATGCCGTACCTGCAGCAACTGGCGCAGGTCGCTGACGCATAGCTTGCGCGTCTCCGCGCCTTCGCCACGGCCGCGCAACTCCCATTCGCCGGTTTCCAGCGTGCGCAGCGCCATGGGCGTCAACGGGGGGGCGGGACGTTCGCCGCCGCCCCCGTGCCGATCCACGCCACGGTCATCGCCACCATCATCATCGCAACCGCGCCGAGCGCGTGCAGTCCCGCCCTCTTCATGATCCCGCATATCCCGTAAACAGCCAAAAGGCTCTGGCCGCCCATGGCTGCCCACATCGTCCATGCCGTCCAATTGCGGCATTTTCATAGCGCAAGCGACCGGGGCTGCCCCAATTACAAATCTCGTTAGCGAAATCTTTGCCGGTTCAATGCGCAACGAAACTGTCGAGCGCGAGCGGAAACAGGCGCGAGCAGAAGGCGCAATCCACGCCGATAATGCCCTTTTCGTCCGCCATTTCGAGCCGTTCGCTGGCCGAAAACCGGCCGATCACGTCGCGGATATGGTTGATATCGCAGCGGCAGCCCTTGGCGAGCGGCGTCGGATCGGTCGCCCGCACTTCCTCTTCCTCATGGAACAAGCGCCACACGATATCGGTCAGCGGCAGGGCGTCGTCGGTCAGTTCGTCCGGCTTCAGCGTCTGGGCCAGCGCCTGGACATGTTCCCATTCCGGATGGTCGTGGCGGACATGCAGCCGCTCGCGCCCAACCTCGCCCTCCGGCAGATGCTGGAGCAGCATACCGGCCGCGACGCAGCCTGCGCCCTTGTCATGCCGGGTCGCGATCTGGATCACGCTGGGGATTTGTTCGGACTGGAAGAAATAATGTTCGGCAGCCTGCGCCAGCGACTGGCCCTCCAGCGGGACGATGCCCTGATAGCGCTCGCCGCTCACCGCCTGGTCGAAGGTGATCGCCAGATAGCCCTTGCCGAACAGGCCGAACAGGGTCGGATCGGCACCCTGCTCGGCCAGCCGGTCGGCATCGAACTTGGCATAGCCGCGCAGGTCGCCATCCTTGTAATCGGCCACCAGCAGGCTGACGACGCCATTTTCGGTCTGCGCCTGCAAGGTCAGCTGGCCGTTTGCTTGCTTCAAGGTGCTGCCCAGCAGCGCCGCCAGGACAAGGGCGGAGGCGAGCAGCCGTTCGATCGCGGGCGGATAGGCATGGGCGGCCAGCACCTGATCGAGCACCGGCCCCAGTCGCACGAGCCGGCCGCGCGCGTGGCGCGAGGTGATGGTGAAGCCAAGGGCCTGGTCGAGATGGGCGGCAGACGTCAATGTACAGCTCCGGTCGTCCGGCGTTTCAACGACCGGACAAGATGGCGGCATCCGATGATGCGGGCGAACTGCCTAGATAGGAAGCCCGCCCATAAACTCAACCGAGGCGCCCCAATGCCCAGAGCAGCACCGATTTCTGGGCATGGATGCGGTTTTCCGCCTCGTCCCAGATCAGGGATTGCGGGCCGTCGATAACCTGCGCAACCACTTCCTCGCCGCGATGGGCAGGCAGGCAGTGGAGGAATTTGGCCTGTGGCTTGGCCTGCGCCATCAGATCGGGCGTTACCTGATAGGGCATCATCGCCGCCAGCTTTTCTTGCGCATGGGACTGGCCCATGGAAATCCAGGTATCGGTGACGACGACGTCCGCGCCGCGGACGGCCTCGGCCGCGTCGCGGGTCAGGGTGATGGTCGAGCCGGAGGCCTGCGCCGCCTGCGCAAAGGCCGGATCGGGATCGTAGCCGTCGGGGATGCCCATGCGGACGTCGAACTTGAGCAGGCCGGCCGCCTCTACGATCGAATGGAGGACGTTGTTGCCGTCGCCCAGCCAGGCCCATTGGCTGCCCGGCAGCGCCAGCCCATGTTCGACCACGGTCAGCAGGTCGGCGACGATCTGGCAAGGATGCGACAGGTCGGTCAGCCCATTGATGACCGGGACGGTGGCATAGTGCGCCATTTCCTCGATCTTGGCATGATCGTCGGTGCGGATCATGATCGCGTCGCACATACGCGACAGAACCCGCGCGGTGTCCGCAATCGTCTCGCCACGACCGATCTGGCTGGTCGCGCCTTCGAGGATCAGGGACGAGCCGCCCAGCTGCCGAATCGCCATATCGAAGCTGACGCGGGTGCGGGTGCTGTTCTTTTCGAAGATCATCGCCAGCGTGTGGCCGGCCAGCGGCGCGTCGGCATCCGCCGCGCCCTTGGGCTTGCCCGCCCGCGCGGCCTTCCGGTCGATGGCGTCCGCGATCATCGCGGCGATGGCGTCGCCGCCCGCATCGGAGAGATTCAGGAAATGCTTGGTCATTGAAACCACCCCCCAATCCGTTCGGGCTGAGCGAAGTCGAAGCCCTCGCCTGAACGAAGTGAAGGCACCTCGCTTCGCTCGGCGATACCCTTCGACTTCGCTCAGGGCGAACGGAAGTTAGTGTTATGCCGCCTTGGCGTCGGCGAAGGTCCGCGCGCCGGCGGAGATCTTCTCGATACATTCGGCGATATGGCTTTCCTCGATGACGAGGGGCGGCAGGATGCGCAGCACATTCTGCCCCGCCGACACTGCCAGCAGGCCATGATGGTCGCGCAGATGGCCGACGAAGGCGCGCGCATCATAGGCGTCCTTCATCTTGACCCCCAGCATCAGCCCCATGCCGCGCACATCCTCGAACATGGCGTCATGATTGGGGATGAGCTGCTCCAGCGCCGCACGCAGGCGCGCGCCCATCGCCTTCACATGGTCCAGGAATCCGTCGGCCAGCACCTCTTCCAACACGGTCTGGCCCACCGCCATGGCAAGCGGGTTGCCGCCATAGGTGGAGCCGTGGGTGCCGAAGACCATGCCCTTGGCCGCTTCCTCGGTCGCGAGGCAGGCACCGAGCGGGAAGCCCGCGCCGATGCCCTTGGCGACCGCCATGATGTCCGGGGTGATGCCATATTGCTCATGCGCGAAGAAGGTGCCGGTGCGCGCATAGCCGCACTGGACCTCATCCAGGATCAGCAGCAGGCCATGTTCGTCGCATGCCTTGCGCAGGCCGGTCAGGAACGCGACCGTCGCGGGCGTCACGCCGCCTTCGCCCTGCACCGGCTCCAGCAGGAATCCGGCCGTATTGTCGTCGATTGCCGCCAGCGCCGCATCGAGATCGTTGAACGGCACGACCTGGAAGCCGGGCAGCAGCGGTTCGAAACCGTCGCGCATCTTGGGTTGGCTGGTGGCCGAAATCGTCCCCAGCGTCCGCCCGTGAAAGGCGTTGTCGAAGCTGATGATCTTGTGCCGGTGCGCTTCGCCGTTCGCATAATGATAGCGACGCGCGGTCTTGATCGCGCATTCGACCGCTTCGGCGCCCGAATTGGTGAAGAAGACGGTGTCGGCGAAGCTGTTGTCCACCAGCGTCTGCGCGAACGCCTCCCCAAGCGGCGACCCGTAGAGGTTAGACGTATGCATCAGCGTCGCGGCCTGATCGGCGATCGTCTTGACCAGCTTGGGATGGCCATGGCCGAGCAGGTTGACCGCGATGCCGCTGGCAAAGTCGAGATAACGCTCGCCGCGATCCCCGATCAGATAGCAGCCCTCGCCTCGCACCGGACGGACATCGCACCGGGGGTAAACGGGCATGAGCGGCGTAATCGACATGAGCCTTCCCTTTCTGGGTTGATGCTGCGCGTCCGATGCGCAGGGAATATAACGCAAAAAGGCGGCCCCCGCCGGGCCGCCCTTGTGCGAGTGCCGCCTATACAGGTGGCTTGTTGAGGGCGCAACCCCGCCCGGATGGGCAGGCGCGCGGCTTTCAACGACCGATCTGGTTCCAGGCTTCAGCGATTTCGGCGATGATGGCGTGGGCCTGATCGACCGGCTCGGCAGACCGTTCCTTGGCGCCGACCAGCAGCAGCCGGCGCGCTTCGCGGTAGATTTGCGCCAGGCCGACCGAAATGTCGCCGCCCTTGTCGAAGTCCAGGCTCGATTCGAGCGCGAACAGGATCGACATCGCCCGCGCCTGCTTGTCCGACACCTTGACCCGGTCGCCGTTGCGCTCGGCCAGCGCCGCCGCTTCGAGCGCCTGCAGCAACTCGTCGAACAGGATTTTCACCAATGCATGTGGCGTAGCGCCTTCGGTGCGGCTGCCCGAATGGACAGCGGCGTAACGGCGTGCCGCGCTGGCGCCTGCATAACCCTGATTGTAGAACATTGTCTGCTGCGTCCCCGATTAATTGCTGTTGCTATTGTTCCAGACCTCGATCTGCTGTTCGAGGTAGCTTTGCGTCGCCTTGAGCGCGGACAGCCGCGTCTCCATCGCTGCGTAGATGGTGGTCAGATGCTCCTGATAATTGGTCATCTTCTCATCCAGATCTTCGAGCTGCTTGGTAAATTCCTCGGCCTCCGCGTCGTAGCGCTTCTGCGCGGTCTTGAGCGGGCCGTCGTCCTTCTCGATATTGTCGCGGACGGTGTCCATCAGAGCGGATAGGCCGGGGCTGGCGGTGGTCGACACCTTGGGATTCACCATGTTGGTGACGCCTTCCGGGTCGGTTTCCATCGCCGTGGCCAGCCGGGCGGTGTCGAGCGTCAGCGTGCCGTCGCGATTGGTCGACACGCCGATGTCCGACAGCGTCTTGTAGGTGCCGGTCGCCGACAACTGGGTCGACGTGATCGACGCCAACTGGCGCTTCATGTCGCGCACGCCGGCCACGCCGTTCAGCACGCCAGCACTGGACGAATCCGCACCGGTCGCCGTTGCGGTGTTCAGTGCCTTCATCAACGTATTGTAGGCGTCGACAAATTCCTTGAGCAGATCGGACAGACCGGCCGTGGGCTGGCTCATCGACAGGGTCACGGTGGTGCCGGGCGACGCCTTGTTCAGGTCGATCCGCAGATAGGGGATCGCATCGTCGATCGTGTTGCTGGCATATTCATAGGCCACGCCGTCGAGCGTGATCTTGGCGTTCTGCGGGGTGGAGGAGCTGGTGAAGCTCATGCCGCCCAGGATGCTGCTGCTGTCGTCGGCGCTGGTGCTGATCGTGAAATCATTGTCGGCACCGGTCGCGCCCTTGAAGACCAGGCGCGTGCCCTGCGTATCGGTGACGACCCGCGCCGTGACGCCGGTGTCGCCGGCATTGATGGCGGCGGCGAGGCCGGCAAATGTGTTGTTGCTCGAATCGAGCGTGATCGTGGTTGCTTCGCCGGCCGCGTTGGTGATGGTGAAGCTGCCGGTGCCGATCACGGTGCTGCCGGTCGCGCCGCTGGTTGCGGCGGAGGAATAGACGCGGGCCGAAGCGAGCTGATCGACCGTCAACTGGGCGGGCAGGCCGCTGGGGCTGCCGCCGCTCAACAGGGTGACCGATGCGATGCTGGCGTCGTTGGAGGCGGCCGTGCCGGTATAGGCGGCGCCCGACAGCACTTCGGTCAGGGCGTCGGCAAAGGTGTCGAGCGAGCTGATGGCGGAAGCCAGCGCCGAAATGCGTGAGCTGTTGAGCGTCTGGCGGCTGGTGATCGCCGTCTGCTTGGGCTCGCGGGTCGCGCTCACCAGACTGGAGACCAACGCCGAGGTGTCGATACCCGACCCTGCGTTGAGCGCCGTCAAAATGCTGCTGCCTACCGAAGTCATGCGCCGTCCTTTCAAGGGGATAGAACGGCGCTAGCGGCAAGACCTTTAGGAATGATTTTCGCTGCGCCGGAACGATAGGACTCAGCCCGCGGACGTGGTGACCTGCTCTACCGTCCCGCGCGACAGATGCGCCTGCGCGGCGTGGGAATAGGATGCGCGCTCCACGATGCGCCGGGCCAGCACGGCGGCATGTTCCACCGCTTCCTTGCTGGCGGGCGGCAGCGGCACAAGCACCATCGGGCGCGGGATCATCGCCTGGATCGCGCCAGCCGCATCATCGACGCTGCCGCCGCCCGACTGAAGGTCGGCAAGAATTTCAGAGATCCTTGCATGAACTTCCACATATTCTGCGACGCTGGCAAGATCGTCATCGACGACGACGGCCCTGGTCTGTGGCGCGGGCTGCACTTTTTCCCGAACGGGCACCTCGGCAGAACGACTGGCCGCCACAGGCGGCACGGCCTGGACGGGTGATGGCGCGCGCGAAACGGCCCTGTCGACGGGCGTCAGTTCGCTTCTGGAAACATAGTCGTTCATGACGCACCAATCCTAATGCGTCCCCAATGAAGAGATTACGGACGAGCGCGGTTAAACTTTAATGCATCATGCATATTTTTTTCGCGCATCAGATAAAGGGCGACCGCGATGGGAATGAGGCCGGGGCCGGGCAGCCCTGCCATGCCGGCAGCCAGTTGCAGCAAAGGCAGGAAAAAAGCCAGGTTCGGCACGATCCGGCCGCCCTGCCCGACGGCGAGCGCCAGCACCGCCATCGCAGCGAAGGACAGGGTGTCGTAGGAGAGCATATAGGGCGTGGCCGACACGGCGCAGGCGAGGAACAGCAGGTTGGCCGACAGGTCGGTGGCGGCAGGCCGGTGGCGGAAGCGCAGCCAGACAAGCGTGGCGGCCAGCAGGCTGAGCGCCATTTGCAGCCCGCTCGCCAGCGAGACAGGGACTCCGACGACGCGCAGGTTCATGAAGAGGGTCGGCATGAACGGGCCGGCGAGATGGTCGGGATCGCTGAGGACCAGCGACTGGTTGGCAATGCCGGTTGCGACATAAATGCGCCAGATATCGACACCCCACAGCAGCGCGACGATCGCCGCCAGCACCAGGCTGGACAGGGCGGCCGCGGCGAAGGCGCGCCAGTTGCGGGTGGCGAGGAACAGGATCGGGACGAGCAAGGCCAGCTGCGGCTTGACCAGCAACAGGCCGACCAGCGCCCCGGCCAGCCAGGGTCGGCTGTCGCGCCAGCGCAGCACGGTCAGGAGGATCGCGGCGGCGAACAGCGCGAACTGGCCGGACATGACGCCCAGCAACGCGGCGGGCGCGGCCAGCGGCAGGGCGACGACCCGCCATGCGCGCGTCCACAGGCGGAGTGCGACAAGGAAGGCGACGGTTCCACACAATGTCCACAGCGCCAGCGCGGGCAGATAGGGCAGCAGGCCAAATGGCGCGGCGACCAACATGGCGACCGGCGGATAGGACCAGAGCTGACCGGGATATCCGCCGCCCACAATCGGCCCCAGCGCGGCGAGATAGGCGTCCATGTCGTAATAGCGCTGCGGGTTCGCCTCCCACGCGGCGCGGCCGTACATCCAGATATTGAGGAAATCGCGCCCGACCACCAGCGAAGTGCCGTCACGCGGGATGCCGTGCCCCGGCGTCAGGGTTGATATATAGGCGGGGACGAAGACCAGCAGCAACAGGGCCGCACCGACCCATAAGAGGTGCAGCCGGTTTGCCATGGCGCTTATTGCTTGCGTCCATCCGCGTTGAACCGCAGATCTTCGGGCACGGTGATGAAGGGCCGGTCCATTTCGGTCGCCATCTTGTTTTCCACGCGGAAGACGAAGGCCAGGACGGTCGCCACCGCCATATATAACCCTTCATTCACAATCTGTCCGGCGCGCGAGGTGAAGTAGATGGCACGCGCCAAGTCGGGATATTGCAGGACGGTCACGCCATTCTGGTCCGCCAATTCACGGATCGCCGCGGCGATCGCGTCGCAGCCGCGCGCGACCACGATCGGGGCGGCGTCGACGCCCGGCTTGTAGCGCAGGGCGACGGCGAAATGGGTCGGGTTGGTGATGATGACGCTGGCCTCCGCCACCGCCTGGCGGGTGGAGCCGTTCAGCACCTCGAACTGGCGGCGCCGCAATTGCCCTTTCATTTCAGGCGAGCCTTCGCTTTCCTTATGCTCGTCCTTGATCTCCTGCTTGCTCATGCCCAGCCGCTTGGCGCGCTGCATGATCTGGGCGGGGACATCGATGCCCGCGATCAGGAACAGCCCGCCCGCCATCACCAGACAGGTCAGGATGAACAGATTGCCCAGGTCCGCCATGGCGGGCGCGACGCCCATCTTGCCCAGCGCCGTGATCTCCGTCAGCCGATCCCAGATGAACCAGATGCCGATGCTGCCCAGCAGGCCGATCTTGGCGATGGATTTCACCAGTTCGATCAGGCCCTGCGTGCCGAAAATCTTCTTGATGCCCGCCGCCGGGTTCATCTTCGACGCCTTGGGCGCGAAGGCGCCGGGACGAAAGCCGAGCGAGCCGAGCAAGGCGGGCGCGGCGATCGCGGCGATGAAGGTGGCGAGCATGACGCCCGCCGCCGGCAGGGCGATCGCGCCGAGCAGTTCGGCCCCCCGCGCGGCCGGCGAGAAGTCGATAATATCCTCGCGACGGAAGCGCAGCGCGTCGGTCAGCATGTCCGACAGGGCGTCGATCAGCGACGGGCCGGTGATCGCCAGCCAGGCGATGCCGGCCATCACCACCAGCGCCGTGCCCAACTCGCGCGACTGGAGGATGTCGCCCTTCTTGGCGGCGTCATCCAGTTTCTTCTGGGTCGGTTTCTCGGTCTTTTCGCCGCCGCCTGGACTGTCCGCCATCGCTTATCGTCCTTCCGCGATCGACTGGGCTTCTTCCAGCCCGGCCTTGAGCGAGGCGGTCATGCCTTCAGCCATGATCGGCGTGGCGATGGCGAGCAGGATCAGGCCCGCCATCATCGCCACCGGCATCCCGACCGCGAACAGGTTGAGCGAGGGTGCGGCGCGGGCCAGCATCCCCATCACCACCTGCACCAGCACCAGCGCGAAAGCGACCGGCAGCGCCACGGTGACGCCTGCGCCCAGCAGCGCGCCGCCGAAGGAGATGAGGCGCCAGACGGTGTCGTTCGACAATATGCCAGCGCCGGGCGGGATCGCCTGATAGCTTTGCACCACGAAGCTGGCGAGCAGCAGATGACCGTCCATGCCGAGCAGCAGGAAGGTAGCGAGGATCGAGAGGAAAGTGCCCAGCACCTGGGTCGACTGGCCCGACGAGGGATCGACCATCGCCGCGAAATTGAGGCCCATGGCGTTGCCGATTGTCTCCCCCGCGACGAAGGCGGCGGCATAGCCGATCTGGACCGCAAACCCCAAGGCGAGGCCCGCCATGACTTCGCCCGCGACCATCATCACGCCTTCGAAGCTGGCGACGCCGTCCTGCGGCAGGGTGATGGTGACGCTATTGAGCGCGGCGAGGCCCAGCGCCAGGCTGAGGATCAGGCGCAGTTGCAGCGGGACGGCGGGCGCGCCGAAGACCGGCGCGGCGATGAAGGCCGCGCCCGGCCGGATCATGGCGATCAGCCAGACCCAGAGCTGGTTTTCGACCCCGGCGAAGCCCGGCGCGATCATTGCCCGTTCCTCACTGGAGCAGGTCCGGGATGCGTTCGAAGATTTCGCGGGTGAAGTCGGCGATCAGCACCATGATCGACCCGCCGAACAGCGCCAGCATACCGCCGACGACGATGATCTTGGGAATGAAGCTCAATGTCTGTTCGTTGATCGAGGTCGCGGCCTGCACCATGCCGATAATGAGGCCCGCGATCAGCGCCGGAATCAGCACGGGCGCAGCAGCCAGCGCCGTGATCCACAGCGCCTGTTGGGCCAACCCCATGAAGAAATCGGCATTTTCCATGGCCTACCGCACCAATGGATGGGGGAGAGGATGGCTGGTCATGTCGCGAATGATCCCGCGAGCGACCCCATGGTCAGCGCCCAGCCATCGACCAGCACGAACAATAAGAGCTTGAACGGCATGGATATGATCGTGGGCGACAGCATCATCATGCCCAGCGCCATCAGCGTGGACGCGACGACCAGGTCGATGATGAGGAAGGGCAGGAAGATCATGAAGCCGATCTGGAACGCGGTCTTCAATTCGCTGGTGACGAAGGCGGGTAGCAGGATCGTGAAGGGAATGTCGTCGGGCGTGCGGAAGGCGGGCGCCTTGGCGAGATTCTGGAACAGCTTGAGGTCGCTTTCGCGCGTCTGCTTCGACATGAAGCCGTGCAGCACCTTGCCCGAGCGGCCGACCGCTTCCTCGATGCTGATCTGGCCCTTGCCATAGGGATCGAAGGCCTGCGCATTGATGGTGTCGATCGCGGGGCGCATCACGAACAGCGAGAGGAAGAGGGTCAGACCGACCAGCACCTGGTTGGGCGGGGTTTGTTGCAGGCCCAGCGCCTGGCGCAGCAGCGACAGGACGATGATGATGCGGGTGAAGCTGGTCATCATGAGCACGAGCGACGGCAGCACCGTCAGCAGGCTCATCAGGACGAGGATCTGAAGGCTGAGCGAAAGCGAGCGGCCGTCGCCCGAAATCTGACCCATAGCGCGGCTCAATGCGCCGCTGTTATCGACGGGTGGTGCGGCGGCGGGCGCGGCCTGGGCAAAGGCGGGGACGGTGAAGAGCAGGACCGCAAGAAGGATCATGGCCGCAAGGGCGGGCAACCACCGCCGCAACGGTCCGGCCTCAGCGCAGGCGGACATGATCGCCTTCCGCGATCTTCTCGATCCGGCTGCGGGTGACGGACAGCAGGATCTTCTTGCCCTCGAACTCGACCACGGCCAGCTTGCCGAAGGCGCCCATCGGCAGCGCTTCGAGCAGCTTCAGGGACCGGTCGCCCTGCCCCGCCATCATGCCGGGCTGATATTTGCGCCACAGCCACAGCGCGCCAAAGGCCATGCCGCCCACCAGCGGCAGCAGGATCAGCAGTTTGACGAAATACCAGAACATGAAATGGCCTGCCCGCAGCTATGGTTAACCCGCCTGCGATCCGCAGTTTCGCGGCGGAAGGCAAGCTGAAAATCAATGGCGTAAAATCAGAAGCGCCCCGTCAGCCGCGCCGTTCGATGCCGGCGAGGCGATTTTCGGTCGCGGCGATATCGACGATGCGGATGCCATAACGGCCGTTCACCGTCACCACCTCCCCCTTTGCGATCAGCGCGCCATTGACCATGATGTCGAGCAGATCGTCGGCCTGGCGGTCCAGTTCGACGATGCTGCCTTCGGCCAGGTCCATGACTTCGGCCAGGCGCAGCGAGGTGGAGCCGACCTCCACCGACATGCGGACGGGGATATCGGCCAGCAGCTTGAACTGGCGGTTGTTGGTCATCCGGCTCACCGGATCTTCGCCACGCTCCATGCGGGGCGCTTCGCTCATGTCGCTCATTGGTCTGGTCCCTGTGCAAGCTTTTCAATCTGGAAGGCGGCGCGGCCGTCCTGTTCGCCGATCGTGCCATGCGCGACGATGCGGTTTCCGACGATCAACGGCAGCGATCGGCCGATGGTGACGGGGATGACGTCGCCGACCTTGAGCTGCATCAGCTCGGCCAGCGAGAGGTTGGGGCGCGCCAATACGGTGCGCGCGGGCATGCGGATGTCGCGCATCCGCCTGGCGATCCGCGCCTGCCAGACGGGGTCGAGATGCTCCTCGTCGGCGGGGATGTTGCTGCCCATCAGCGCCTCGACGCCCCGCAGGGCTGACAAGGGAAAGACCAGGTCGATCGGCCATTCCTGTTCGCGGGTGATGGAGACGGTGAAGCGTTGCAGCACCATCTGGTCGCCGGGTTGCGCCGCCGCGGCATAGCCCACCGCGCTTTCGCGCAGAACCAGGCCCTGCTCCAGCGGCAGGATGTCGGCCCAGGTTTCGACCAGGCGGGTGGCGATGGAATCGGACAGGCGCGCGATCAGCCGGTCTTCGGTCGGTGTGAACTCGCCGCGCGTAGGCAGCGGGCGATTGCCGATGCCGCCATAGAAGCAATCGACCATGGTGGAGATCATGGCTGCGTCCATGCGCAACAGCATCTGGCCCTTGAGCGGCAGCAGACGATAGATGGACAGGCTGCAAAAGGCCGGAACTTCCGCCGTCCAGGCCGCGAAGTCCAGCACACGCGTGTCCTGCGCTACGACATGCGGGCGCACGCCGGCGATCGGTTCGATCAAGGCGCGCATACGCCGGCCGAGCTTTTCGCCCAGCCGGTCCAGCCCCGGCAGCATGATCGGCGCCTGCGAATCCCCGCGCCCGAAGGCGTAGGTCTGTACGTCGTCCATCTTGGTCCCCTGCCCCATAGCGGATCAGGGGACGTCCCGATCCTGTGGTGCAGGGCCATTAATAACGAAAATGGTAAAATTGGAGTTAATAGGGCGACGATCTGCGCGAGCGACGATCGCGGCGGGCCTTGCCCGTTTCAGCCGTTTCGTTGCGCTGCGGAGGACGCTCTGCGGTACACTTACTGGATAACGAAGTTCGTGAAATAGACGTTGTCCACGCCGCCATAACCGGTCTTCTGCTTCAGGATATCGTTGATGATGCCCTTGATCTTGCCCTGGAGCATCTGCTTGCCCTTCGGCGTATCGAGCACTTCCTGCGGCTGCTCTGCCAGCATCATCAGCACCTGGCTGCGGATCGGCATCTCATGCTGCTTGATCGCGGCGATCACGCGATAGTCATAATAGGTCGACACGGCGATGGTGATCTGCGCAAAGGCATCTGTGTCCGACATGTTCGACGTAAAGGGCGCCTGAAGCTGGAAATAGGTCGCCTGATAGGCGGCCGGATTGGCCGGCGTCGGCAGGTCCATGCCCTTGCCGGGCGCATGGCCCGCGGACACGGCATGGCTTTCCCCGCCGCCGCCATGACCGCCGCCTTCGCCGCCGCCGCCCGCTTCGCCCGCCCAGCCATGGGCAGTCGCGATCGCCTGCGCATCCTCACCCGCCAGCACCAGCACCGGCTTGTTCGGGTCTTCCTTCGGCCCTTCCGCCTTGGGGCTGAAGAAGCCGGCCGCGTACAGGCCGCCCGCTGCGCCTGCGCCACCCACGACGACGCCGACGACCAGCAGCAGGATCATCTTCATGCTCCCGCCCTTCTTTTTCTTGGCCTTAGGCTCGTCGCTCATCGTTCTGGTCCCCTAGGATAAAGTGCTGGTCACGCGTAGCGCGCGCGAACGGCCCCGCCGGCGTTTTCGCCGACGTCCGTATGGTTAAGAACGGCAGCATCACTCCCCGCTTTATGCCCGAAGGCGATATTTTCACGCGGCTGGCCGCGACCCTGCATATGCGACTGGGCCGACGACTGCCCCATCATCCCCTGACCCGCTCCCTGCCCCATGGCCTGATGGGCGTTCTGGCCCTGACCGCCGGATGGCTGTTGCGACGAATTCTGGTTGCCGCCGCTGTCCGCCCGCGCGGTTTCCGCGACAGGCGGCGCACGCTCGATCTTCACCTCGCTGATGCGCACCGCGGACAGACCCGCGTCCAGCTTCAGCCGGTCGCCCTCCTGCCGCAAGGCCTGTTCGGCCGCGTCGGTCGCGACTGTCAGGCTGACGGCGGCGCCGTCGGCGCCTTGGCGGATATCGACCTGGATCGGGCCGAGCTGGTCGGCGTTGATCTGGAACCGGCCCTGCGCGCCATTGGCCGACAGGCCGGCGATGTCGCGCGCCAATCCGTCGATCCACTGGCCTGATACGCTCATGTCCACCACCTGCGCGCCGAGGCTGGCGGAGAGATCGACGGTCGGGATGGCGGTTGCGATGGTCGCGAGCGGCGGCGTGCTTGGCTGAACCAGCGGTGCCAGCATCGATATACCGTCGTTCATCGCCGTCGGCAGGATCGCGGGCGCTGCGTCGGGGACCGTGTCGCGGACTGATGCGGCGGTTTCGGTTCGGCGCGGCGCGCGCAAGCTCATATGATCGCGCACCAACTGGAGCAGCGAGACGGCCTCCGCGCGCGGCTTGGTGGGCCCGGTGGGGAGGCTCGCCTGTGCGATGTCGATGGGCTGATCCAGGTCGTTCGCTTCCGAAGCCGCGGGCGCAGGCGTTACGACCGGCGTGGCCGACAAGGTTTCCGCGATCGGTGCAGCGACGGGCGATGCGGGAGTGGCCTGCGGGACCGGCCGGGCGGCTGGCGCGAGGTCGGCATTCTGCATGAGGGTAGCCGGAGCAGGCTGGCTGGCCGGGTGCGTGGCGTCCGGGGCAGGCATGGCAGCGGGCTTGCCGATCGACCTTTGCTCTACAGGCAGATCGGCGGAGGCGATCGCAGCTTGCGTCGGCAGCGGCGACACGGCGCTCGCCTCTGGCGCTGGTGCGACGGACGCAAGCGGCGCGGCCTCGACCGGCATCGGCGCGACGTCGTTCGACGCGACGGTCGGGGGCATCGGGATCACGGGGGACGGCGATGCTGTTGCTTCCGCAGCGATGAGGCTGGGTCGATCGACCGATGCGTCCGGGACGGACCGCGGCATGGGGGACGGTGCGGCGGTCGATCGCGAGACGGGGGACGGACCAGCGGCCTTCTTGGCCTGGACCGCTTCGGCTGGTGCTGCTTCGGCTGGTGCTATTTCGGGTTGCGCGACGACAGGCGCAGCGATTGGAACAGGCGCGGTCGGCTGAGCCGGCGGCTGGCGGTCGTCCTGCGCAACGGGCATCGTCTCGTCTTCGGACGCCGACGGTTCGTGCGTGTCCAGCGCCCCGGATGTTTCGGTCGGCAGCGAGGCGGCGACAGGATCGACCGAAACGGCATCGTGCGGCCGCGCGGGATGCGCCTTGACCGGCGCGGGCACGGACCGCTCGACGGTGGCAGACGCGATCGGGGCCTTGGCAACCATTATGGTCGCGGGCAGCGCCGAAGCAGCCCCGGCACCCTGCGCCTGTTGCGGCAAGGAAATGTCGTCCCGCGCGTCGTCATCATTCAGGGAAACGATCTCGACTGGTGGCTCGACCGGTGCGGCGGGCGTGGCGGGCGTGGCGGGCGCGAACGCCTCGTCCACCTCGGAAAGTGCGACGACGAGCTGGACAGTTGTTTGGGGTTTTCCCGATTTTGGCAAGGGTGCGACAGAGGCAACCGGAGGTGTCGAAATCGCGATGGCAGGATGCCAGTCAGGCACATCAATCTCTTGATTTTCAATGCTATTTATAACGGGCGCGACACTTTCCGTTGCGGCGGCAACCGGCGCAGCCGGCTGCGCGGCGACGGTCGGCATAGTGCCCACGCTGTTCAACACTTGCGCGAAGTCCGTGCTGCCGTCGGCCGACATGGCGTCGGTCTTCACACCCGGCGATGCGGGCGTGGCGAACAAGAGCGCCTTGAGGCTGGTCAGCATGGTCATCATCAAACGTCCCCGTTACGCTGCATCCGGCGATAGCGCGGCAGCGCGGCAAGCCTTGTCTCACGCCACTCCTCCAGATCCGCGCGGGCGCGGTCCTTGAGGCGGGTGGCGATTTCCTTCTCGCGGTTCGCTGCAAGAGTCATGCCTTCTTTGGCCTCGACCTTGCGCTTGGCATCATAAAGCGCGCCGTCAAGCTGTCGCCCGGCCTGTTCCAGCCGGGTCGCCAGTTCCTGCATGGCGGCGAAGGACGCGCCGGTGGCCATGCCCTCCGTCTCGAACAATTCGCTGCGCACCTTGCGCAGGCGGTCGATATTGCGGGCAAGGCCATCGGCTTCGTCGCGCGCGCGAGCCGTTTCCGCGACCGCCATGGCATGTTGGACATGGCGGACGCGCAGCACGCGCTGACGGCGGCCGACCAGCCCCTTCATGCGCTAAAGCCCGCGACCAGCGCATCGGCGCTGGTGTCGAGGTCGATGCGGCTCTTCTGGTCCTGGCGGATGAAGTCGAGGATTTCCTGACGGCGGCGGACGGCTTCGTCGATGACCGGGTCGTTGCCGGGGCGATAGGCGCCCATCAGGATGAGATCGCGATTTTCCTCATAGGCGGCCCAGAGGCGGCGATAATTGGCGGCGGCCATGCGATGCTCGTCCGGCGCCACGTCGGCCATGACGCGCGAAAGCGACTTGCCGATGTCGATGGCGGGAAAGATCGCCTGTTCGGACAGATGGCGCGAGAGGACGAAATGGCCGTCCACGATGGCGCGGGCGGCGTCCACGATCGGATCGTCGGTATCATCGCCATCGGCCAGCACGGTGTAGAGCGCGGTGATCGACCCGCCGGTGCGGGCGTCCACCCCTGCCCGCTCGACCAGACGGGGGATGAGCGCGAGGGCGGAGGGCGGATAGCCCTTCATCGCGGGCGGCTCGCCCAGCGCCAGGCCGATTTCGCGCTGGGCATGGGCGCAGCGGGTGAGGCTGTCGATGAGGAGCAGCACCTTCTTGCCCCGCGCGCGATAATATTCGGCGATGGCGGTGGCGCGCGCGGCGGCGCGCAGGCGCAGCACCGGGGGATGATCGGCGGGCACGGCGACGACGATGCTCTTGTGCATCGTGTGCTTGAGCTTGGTTTCCAGGAAGTCGCTGACTTCGCGGCCACGTTCGCCGATCAGGCCGACGACGACGATATCCGCTTCGGCCCCGGCGATCATCTGGCCCATCAGCACGGATTTGCCGACGCCGGAGCCAGCGATGATGGCGATGCGCTGGCCGCGCCCGGCGGTGAGCAGCGCGTTGACGGCGCGGACGCCCAGGTCGAACGCTTCGGTGACGCGACCCCGGTCGAGGACGTTGCCCTTCACACCGTTCAATGGCCAGGTGCCGCCCGCGATGATCGGCCCCTTGCGATCGAGCGGCTGGCCCATGGCGTCGATGACGCGACCGATCAGACCATCGCCGACCTGCACCATATTGGCCTGGCTGTCGGGTTCGACGCGGATGCCGTTTTCCAGCGGGGCGTCGGCATCGAGCGGGACCAGCAAGGTGCGGTCGCCGCGAAAGCCCACGACTTCGGCGCGGCAGACGGAGCCGTCGCTGGCCATGACGCGCGCGCCAGAGCCGATCGGACGGCGAAAGCCGGTAACTTCCAACATGCCCGCATCATGGCTGACCAGACGGCCGATCCGGCGGGGCGCGCGGTTCTGGACCTGGAGGTGGTCGAACAGGCTTTCGGCCTGGGCCAGCGCGGCGCGGATCATGCTTTCCCTTCCATATCGTCCATCAGCGCGCGCAGGCGGGCCAGACGGACGTCCGGGCCGTCCTCGACCCAGCCATCGGCGGTTTCGAGCCGCACGCAGCCGCGATGCATGGCCTTGTCGCCGACCAGCTTGACGCCGATCGTCTCGCCTTCCAGCAGGGTGATGTCGTCGGGATGGAGATGCAGGGCGCTCTTGCCCTCATTATCCTCGATGAAGGCGGCGACGGTGTCGCAGCGCTGCACCAGCCGTTCGATGTCGATCTCCACTTCGCCGACAATCTGTTCGACCAGGCGGACGACGGTGGCCGACAGCATGGTGGACAGCATCCCGCTGGGCGCAGGTGACAGCGTTTCCAGCGCTTGCGTCAAACGCTCGCGTGCGTCGCTCTCTTCGCCATGGGTCTGGGCGGTGACGCGGCAACCTTCATCGAAGCCCATGGTGAAGGCCTCCATCCGGGCCTCCTCCATCAGGTCGATTTCCGGCTCCGCTTCGATCACGCCATTGCGCATCGTGCCGGTCCCGGTCTGGCCGGGCAGGCTGGCATAGAGGCTGCGAAAGCCGCCTTCTGCCGGGCGGAAGCCCGCGACGGCAACGGGCGTCGCATCCTGAACCGCAACGCCCCCCCAAAAGTTAGACAAAGTCGTTCCCCTTGCCGCCCAGCATGATGGTGCCAGCGTCGGCCATGCGGCGCGCGGTGGCGATGATGAGTTTCTGCGCGTCGATGACTTCGGCGAGGCGGATCGGGCCGCGTTCCTCGATCTCGTCGGCGATCGCCTGCGCGGCGCGGGCGGACATGGAGCTGAAAATCTTCGCCTTGAGCATGTCGTTCGCGCCCTTGAGCGCCACGACCAGCACCTGGCTGTCGACAGTGCGCATCAGCGTGCCCAGATTCTTGTCATCCATGTCGATCAGGTTGTCGAAGACGAACATCTCTTCCTCGATCGTCTGGGCGATCATCTTGTCGCGCTTGGCGACGGCCTTCATGATCCGCAGTTCATTGTCTTTGCGGACATTGTTCATGATCGCGGCCGCTTCGACCGTGCCGCCGCGCTGCGACGCCGCGCCCTGCTTCTTGACCGGGCCGCGCAGCAGCAACTGTTCCAGATCATCGAGCGCCTCGTTCGACACCGGGCCGAGCGTGGCGATGCGATAGACGATCTCTTCCTGATATTCGGACGGCAGCAATTGCAGCACGTCGGCGGCGACCGGCGCTTCCAGATGGGCCAGCACGATCGCCATGATCTGCGGATGCTCCATCTCGATCAGCGTGCCGATTTCCTTGGCGTCCATCCATTTCAGCATTTCTAGCTGGGTTGAACGGGTCGGCGGGGTGATACGCGCCAGGATGGTCTCCGCGCGCTCTTCTCCCAGCGCCTTGGTCATCGCGCCACGGATATGGCGGGTCGCGCCATAGCCGATGGTGGTGCGCTTCTTCGCCTTGGTCACGAAATGATCGAGCGCTTCGTTGACCTCCTCGGGATCGACATCCTGCACGTCATACATGGCATAGCCGAGCTGACGGACTTCTTCGGGTTCCAGGCGGGACAGGATCTGGGCGGCTTCATCCTCATCGAACAACATCAGGAGGACGGCGGCGGCGGCGCTGCCTTTCAGCGCTTCAGGGCGACCGGGGACGATCTCAGGCATTTTCCTTCTTAGCCTCCTTCAGCAGGTCGCGGACAACCAGAGCGGCGCGATCGGGATCCTGCTTCACGAAGTTGCGGATCAGGTCGGCGCGCTGGGCGTAGTCGTAAGTGGAGGAGATCATGTCGAGCGTGATCTTGGGTTCGGCGCCGTTCGGGCCGGCTACGACGGCCTGCTTGGTGATTTCGCTGGAAATCTCGCGACCGATGCGTTGGCCTTCTTCCGGGGTCGGCGCAGCCAAAGCGTCGGGCGCGGCGGCGCGGCGCTTGAGCAGCGGGCGACCGATGCCGAAGATGACCAGGAGCGCGACCAGCAGCGCCGACACGTTGCGCACCAGCGGCGACATCCAGTCGGCTTCATACCAGGGTGTCGTCGCCTCTTGCGTCTTGAGGAAGCTGCGCGAGGACAGCGCCACCACGTCGCCACGGGATTGGTCGAAGCCGACCGCGCCCTTCACCAGCGCTTCCAAAGCGGCGATTTCCTGTGGCGTGCGGGCCTTGCCATCGGGCGCAGTGTCGAGCGCCACGGCGACCGACAGGCGCTTGACCGTGCCGATGGCGTCGCGGGTGACCGACACTTCGCGGCCCAGCTCGAAGCTGCGGTTGAACGTTTCTTCGGTCTTCATCAGCGGGTTGGGCGGGGTGCCGGGCTGACCCGCCTGCGCGCCCTGCGCGGTCTGGCCCTGCGCCACGGCCTGGCCATTGGGGTTGGTCTGGGTCACGGTCGGGTTGACCGGGGCCTGATTGCTGAGCGCGCCGGGAATGCCGGATGCTTCGCCCGCGCCCTGGCCGCGCGGATCGGACGCCCAGGTGCCGGTTTCGTTGCGCAGACGGGCTTCGTCCTGCGGATAGGTTTCGCGAGTCGCCTGGCGCTCGGCGAAATTCAGTTCGGCATGGACCTCGGTCGAGAAATTGCCGGTGCCCAGGATCGGCGTCAGCAGCGCGATCACCGACTGGCGATAGCGATCCTCGATCTTGCCCTGAACGGCGAGCTGGCGATCGTCGGCGGCGTTGCCGTCATTGTTGCTGAGCAGGCGGCCATTCTGGTCGACCACCGAGATATCGTCCGGGTTGAGTTCCGGGATCGAGGAGGCGACGAGATGGACGATCGCACTGACCTGCTGGTCGGTAAGCGTGCGGCCATTGGCGAGACGCAGCATCACCGAAGCGGACGGCTTGCTCCGTTCGCGCAGGAAGACGCTGGGCGGCTCGACGGCGAGATGCACCTTGGCAGTTTCGACGCTGTCGATCGCCTCGATCGTGCGGGCCAGGTCCATTTCGCGGGCCGAGCGCAGCTTTTCGCCTTCAACGGCGCGCGAAGCCCCCATCGGCAGGCTGTCGATCATGCTGTTGCCGTCGGGCGCGCTCTTGGGCAGGCCCTGCGCGGCGAGCATCATCTTGGCCTTGAAATAATCGTCCTGGCCAACGGTCATGCCGCCGCTGTTATCGAAGTCATATTTGATGCCATTCTGGTCCAGCACCTGCGCGACGGCCGACTTGTCGGTATCGGGCAAGGCGCGGAACAGGTCGCGCTGCGGCGGTTCGCGCAGCGCGAGCCAGGCGGCCCCGGCCACCGCGACGGTGCCGAGCAGGCCGAGCAGCGGCAGGCTTTTCGCCACGGCGGGCTGTTTGATGAAGCCGGTGAAGCGCGCCTTGAGCGCGTCCACGCCCTTGGCGCCTCCGCCAAAGGCGGGCGCCGGGGTGAGAGCAGGCGCCGATGCGCCGACATTGGTGCTGAGTGCGTTTTCCATGGCTTAGACCGGCATGCTCATAATGTCCTTATAGGCGGACAGGAGTTTGTTGCGGACCTGGAGGGTCGCCTCGAAGCTGACCGACGCCTGCTGCTTGGCCAGCATCACCGCGGCGATATCGGTGGTTTCGCCACGTTCGAACGACGCTGCCGCCTCGCCGGCCTGATTCTGCAGGCCGTTGACCTGTTGCAGCGCGCTGTTGAGCGCTTCGGTGAAGCCGCCGGGCGCCGTGCCCTGCGTGCCGCCGGCGCCCGACGCGCCGTCGACCGGACCGGTCGAGGCGACATCGCGCAAAGCCGCATTCTTTTGCAGGATGGCGTTGCGGATCGCCATCACGCTGTCGGTGGGTGAAATGCCGTTGATGGCCATGGTTCAGCCCTCCTTCAAGCCGCTGCCAGCTCGCGCATCTCGGCGAGCCGATAGCGAAGCGTGCGTTCGGAAATGCCCAGCTTGCGGGCGGCGGCGGCGCGGTGGCCATCGGTTTCGCGCAGGGCGATGCGGATGGCTTCCAGCTTGCTGTGATGGGCGACGTCGCGCAGGCGGGTCGGCTCGACCGCGACCGACGCAGGCGCCACGATCGGCGTGACGACGCGCAGCGGCTGCGGCGCGCGGGCCAGATGCAGATCGTCCGCCTCGATCATCTCGCCGTCGCGCAGCACCAGCGCGCGCTGGAGCACATTGCCCAGTTCGCGGGCGTTGCCGGGCCAGACATGGGCGGTGAGCTTGTCCATCGCCGCGGCGGTCGGCCAGACGAAGCCGGCCTTGCCCATGTCCTGCTGACGCAGCAGCATGGCGGCGGCGATCGCGGCGACATCGCCGGGGCGTTCGGCCAGCGGGCGCAGTTCCAGCGGCATGACGTTCAAGCGCCAGTAAAGATCTTCGCGGAAACGGCCGGCCGCGACCTCGTTAGCGAGATTGCGGTTGCAGGCCGCGATGATGCGGACATTGACCGGGACCGGATGGGTGGCGCCGACCGGCAGCACTTCGCCTTCCTGCAGCGCGCGCAGCAGCTTGGACTGGAGCGAGAGCGGCAGTTCGGCGATTTCGTCGAGGAAGAGCGTGCCGCCGTCCGCCGCGAGGAACAGCCCTTCCGACGCATTGGATGCGCCGGTGAAGCTGCCCTTCTTATGACCGAACAGCATCGCTTCCATCATGGTTTCCGGGAGCGCCGCGCAGTTGACGGCGATGAAGTCGTGGGCGGTGCGACCCGACTGGGCGTGCAGGAAGCGCGCCATGCCTTCCTTGCCGGTGCCGGTGTCGCCCTGGATCAGGACGGTGGCGTCGCTGCGGGCGACACGGCCGGCCAGCGTCATCAGGCGGGCGCTGCCGCTGTCGCCGACCGCGGGGATCGCGGAGGGACGGGCCAGTTCGGCGATGAGGGCGAAGGCGAAGCCCATGTCCGCTATGCCAAAGGCGACCCGCGCCGGCAGACCATTGGCGGCGGACAGCAGCGAAGGCGCACCGTCGATAACGTTGATCAGGATGTCCCGATAGGTGGCGTGACCGATCTCGGTCGCCAGCAGGATACGCCGGTCGTCCCTGTCACGGGGGTCGGCCGCATCGACGATGCGCACTTCATAGAAGGCATTTTCAAGCCAGTGCTGCAGCCCCGGAAGAAGCGCGCAGACGCCACGGCTCACGTCTAGTGTCGACATGAACAAAACCCCATCATTTGGCTGGCTTGTACCCCCGTACGCCCCAACCCCCTTCGATGGTTAACAAATAGCCCGTCTGTGGTTATCAGATAGTTAATGCCGTCTGCCGGCTTGCCGCAATGCGGCAGTTTTTTTCCGGCAAAAACGGCAATATCTTCGACCTTGGTCTAAGGCGCGCGCGTCGCGCCCGCGTAAGGGGGTTTTCGGACCGCCCGAATCACGCCCTTTCCAAAAAAATCGACATCGGCGCTAAAAGCCCATGGCGCCCCGCCGTTATCCCCTTTCGAGGCCGCAAGCGCTCTAACGGATGGCAGCGACCTGATAGTGAAACGAAAGGGAACACCATGACTGTTATCGGAACCAACACTGCAGCGCTGCGCTCGGCCAATGCTTCGTCGATGGCCAGCAAGTCGCTGAGCACCGCGATGGAACGCCTGTCGACCGGCAAGCGCATCAACAGCGCGAAGGACGACGCCGCCGGTCTCGCCATCGCTTCGAGCATGACGGCGCAGATCAAGGGCATGACCCAGGGCGTCCGCAACGCCAATGACGGCATCAGCCTGGCGCAGACGGCGGAAGGTGCGCTCGGCGAAGTCACCAACATGCTGCAGCGTATGCGTGAACTGTCGGTCCAGGCGCTGAACGGCACCAACGACACCGACGCCAAGGCGAACATCCAGGCGGAAGTCGCGCAGCTCCAGACCCAGATCACCGATACGCTGGCGAACACCGAATTCAACGGCACGAAGCTGTTCGACGGTTCCACCGCCACCGTGACGATCCAGGCCGGCGCCAACGCGTCCGACACTGTCGACATCACGCTGGACGACGTGACGACCGCAATGACCAACGCTTTGGCGGTCGATGTCACCACCGGCACCTCGGCTGACCTCGACACGTTCGACACCGCGATCGCTTCGATCGCCACGACCCGCGCCAACCTCGGTGCGGTGCAGAACCGCCTCGAATCGACGGTCAACAACCTGACCAACAACATCACCAACCTGACCGACGCCCGCAGCCGCATCGAAGACGCCGACTTCTCGGCCGAAACGACGGCGCTCGCCAAGCAGCAGATCCTGAGCCAGGCGTCGACCGCGATGCTGGCCCAGGCCAACCAGAGCCAGCAGGGCGTGCTCAAGCTGATCGGCTAAGGCGTAACAAGATTGGTCGGCTGAGGTCTTGGTCACCGCCAGCCGCCCAAGTGGCCCCCGGCACATCAACAGTCCCCACCGTGCCGGGGGCGACACCTTCGATCGAACGACCAGCCTGTTTGAAGCCTCCGTCCCCCCGGGCGGAGGCTTCTTCGCATGGAGGCGCGGATACAGACTTGGCTTCGCCGGTTGTGCCTCCCATGATAAAGGCCATGACCCAGATCAACCGGCGCGCGATGATCGCCGCCTCCGCATCCGCCCTTCTTCTTCCGGACATGCTGCTGGCCCAGACTGGCGGCGACGTCTTTTCATGGGATCGACTGGTCGGGCAGATGCAGCGCCTCGCCCGCGCGCCGTTCAGGGAGACGCCGCCGCATCCCGGCGCGGCGAAGGTCGATTATGACGCCCTGCATCAGGCGCGGTTCCGCGACGAGCGCACCCTATGGGGCGACCTGCCCGGCGACACCGGGGTCCGTTTCTTCCCGCTTTCGGTGAACGCCGCCCAGCCGGTGTCGATCGCGATCGTGGAAAAAGGGCGCGCGGCCCCGCTGCGCTACGATCCGACCATGTTCGACACGCCCGCAGGCAATGCCGTGGCGGCGCTGGGGCCGGATGCGGGCTTTGCCGGCTTCCGCATCATGAATGCGGCGCGCGACAGCGACTGGCTGTCCTTCCTCGGCGCAAGCTATTTCCGCGCGCCCAGCCCGCAGAAGCAATTCGGCCTGTCGGCCCGCGCGATCGCGATCAACACCAGTCTGGCCGGCAAGGAAGAGTTTCCCCGCTTCACCCATTTCTGGCTGGAACGGACGGGCGCAAGCAGCGTCACTATCTATGCGTTGCTCGACGGCGCATCGATCAGCGGCGCGTTCCGTTTCGTCAGCAGCCTGGGGCCGCAGGGGGTGCGGCAGGATATCACCGCCGCCCTCTTCCCCCGACGCGCCATCCCCGAACTGGGGCTGATGCCGATGACCAGCATGTTCTGGTACGATCAGGCGAACCGCATCCAGGGGACCGACTGGCGGCCAGAAATCCATGACAGCGACATGCTGTCGATCGCCAGCGCCGACGGGACCGCCCATGCCCGGCCGATCGTGAACCCGTCCGCGCCGCATTTCAGCGCCTTCACGGAAGTGAGCCCCAAGGGCTTCGGCCTGCTGCAACGCGACCGCGACTTCGACCATTATCAGGATGATGGCGTCTTCTACGATCGCCGCCCCTCGCTCTGGTCGACGCCGACCGAGCCGCTGGGTGCAGGCGCCGTACGCCTCTACGCCTTCCCCACCGACAGCGAATATACCGACAATGTCGCCGCCTACTGGACGCCCGATGCCGCGCCGCGCGCAGGCGCGCGGATCGACCTGGCCTATCGGCTCGACTGGTCCGCGGCGCGCGCGCCGGCCTCTGCCGGCATCGCCATCGTCGAGAATGTCTGGCGCGGGCGCGGCGACGGCGATGCCGATCGGCTGGTGATCGACTTTGCGGGCGTAGCTGCGGGGAGCAAGCCCGATATCTGGGCGGACGTAGCCGGCGGTACGCTCATCAAGAAGGCCGGTTATCCGGTGCTGGGCCGCGACGGCCTGTTCCGCACGGTGCTCGACATCAAGCGCGCACAGGGCAAGTCGGCCGATATTCGGCTCCAGTTGCGGACCGGCGATCGCGGATTGAGCGAATATGTGCATTATCCGCTGGGCGCTTAGCGGGAACCGTCTATGCATCGGGCGGTTGTGACATATTGGGTCAATCGCGATGGGTCTGAGGAATGATGGGGAATGGAGGCGTGCAGGCGCCGACCACCGATGCCGGGGGAAAGCCGCTGGCGCGCGCCTTTGAACAGGTGCCGCCGGAAAATCCGCTGGCGATGCCGGAACAGGATTTCGGCGCCCGGCCCGACCTGATCGCGCGCCGCCCGCTCAATATCGACATCTGGGCGCGCCGCCTGCTGGTGGTGCTGCTCGCCCTGCTGCCCGCCGCGATGGCTGCGCATGAAATGCGCCGATCGATCGGGCTGGACGGTATTTCCGCGTGGGAAGGCGTCTATCTCGCGCTCTTCATTCCGCTGTTCGCCTGGATCGCCTTCGGCTTCGCCACCGCAATGATCGGCTTCCTGCTGCTGACGGTTGGCAAGGGGCGGAGCGTGACGCCGCGTCCGCTGAATGCCGCCACCCCGCTGAAGGGCAAGACCGCGATCCTGCTGCCGGTGTGCAATGAGGATTTCCTGGGCGTGCTGGGCCGGCTGTCGATCATGGAGCGGTCGCTGGCGCAGGTGATGGGCGGCGAGCGGTTCGAATTTTTCATCCTGTCGGACTCCAGTCCCGAAAGTGGCGAGGTGGAGCGCCGCGCCTATCAGGAAATGCGCGCCTCCTTCTCCCGCCCCGTTCATTATCGTCGGCGCGCGCTCAACATCGGCCGCAAGCCAGGCAATATCGCCGAATGGGTGCAGCGTTTCGGCGGCGGGTACGATTATATGGTGGTGCTGGACGCCGACAGCGTGGTGAGCGGGCAGACGATGGCCCGCCTCGCCGCCGACATGGAGCGGCATCCGCATGTCGGGCTGATCCAGACCGTCCCCACCGTGATGGGCGCGGCCACGTTGTTCGCGCGCTGGCAGCAATTCGCCAGCCGCCTGTTCGGTCCGACGTCCGCCGCGGGCATGATCTGGTGGGCGGGATCGGAGGGCATGTTCTGGGGCCATAATGCGATCGTGCGGGTGAGCGCCTTCGCGCAAAGTTGCGGCCTGCCCGAACTGCCGGGCCGTGCGCCGTTCGGCGGGCATATTTTGAGCCACGACATGCTGGAGGCCGCCCTGCTGCGCCGGCGCGGCTGGGACGTGCATATGGTCACGGCCGACGACAGTTTCGAGGAATTTCCGCCCTCCATGCCGGACCTGTTCACCCGCGACCGGCGCTGGTGCCAGGGCAATATCCAGCATGTGCCGTTGCTGGTGAAGATCGCCGGGTTGCATCCGGTCAGCCGGTTCCAGTTGCTGGTCGGCGCGTCGGCCTATTGCACGTCGCCGCTGTGGCTGGCGCTGATGCTGGTGGTGCTGGGTGGCGCGCTGGCCGGGGTGTGGCCGCCCGCCGCGATCCTGCCGTCGGGCGGATTGCTGGCGCTGACGGCGGTGCTGTTGTTCGGTCCAAAGATATTGGCGATCATCTGGGCGATGGCCGATCCGGCCCGGCGCATCGGTTTTGGCGGCGCGGCGGGAATGACGCGCGGCGTTCTGGTCGATATCATCCTGTCGATCCTGATGGCGCCGGTGGCGATGCTGACGCAGACGATCAACCTGTTCAGCATCTTGATGGGCCGCAAGGCAAGCTGGAACGGGCAGACCCGCGATCGCGACGGCATGGCGATCACCAGTGCGATCTGGCTGTTCAAATGGCATTTGCTGCTGGGCGCGGGGCTGACCGCGATGGCGGTGAAGGCCGGCAGCCTGGGCTGGATGTCGCCGGTGGTCGCCGGCCTGTTCGCCGCGCCGGTGCTGGCCGCGCTGACCGCGCGCAAGGATCTGGGGCGCAAGGCGGAAGAACATGGCCTGTTCCAGGTCGCCGATCCGTGGTGGCGCACGCAAAGCTATCGTCCGTTGCGGTTCCGCTGGCCGACGACGGATGGGCGGCGGGTCGGGCCGCTGGCGGCGAATGATGAGTGATGGATAGGTAATCAGCCGTTGGGCGCGTCATGGAGATCGTAGGACCGGGTTCCCGCCTTCGCGGGAACACCGCCAGCCTGAATGTCAGTCGTCCCAGTCGCGCAGTTTTTCGCGCAGCTTGTCGAGCGCCGCTTTCTTGATCTGGCAGACGCGGGCGGCGCCGATGTCCAGCGTGTGGCCGATTTCCTCCAGGTTCAGTTCCTCGACGAAATAGAGTTGCAGGACCATCGCTTCGCGCTGGGGCAGTTCGCCGATGCAGGCGGCCAGCGCTTTTTTGAGGGACTCGCGTTCCATGATGTCGTCGGCGCGATCCTCGACATCGGCAAACCACATCGACTGGTCGGAATAGACTTCGTCCATGCTGGTATGCTGAACCATTTCGACGCTGTCGGCGATCTCGCGATAGGCGGCCGGCTCAAGCCCCATGTCTGCCGACATTTCGGCCTCGGTCGGCAGGCGGCCGAGCTTCTGTTCCAGCCGGTTGCGCACCTTGGCAAGTTCTTTCCGCCTGGCCATTGCCGACCGGCAAATCGTTGCCTGCCGCCGCAGATGGTCGATCATTGCGCCGCGCACGCGCAGTTGGGCATAGGCGGCGAAGCCCAGCCCCCGATCCTCGAAACTGTTGGCGGACTCGACCAGCGCAACCATGCCGATCTGGAGCAAGTCCTCAATCTCTATCGCGGTCGAAACGCGGCCATGGACGTGCCAGGCGATCTTGCGCACCAGCGGCATATATTGGCGGGCCAGCCGCTCCGGGCTATTTTCGCCGGGCTTGCCATAGGTATGGGCGCCAGCCGCAATCTTGTTCATATACATGGCTCAGCCTCCTTTCAGGCAACCCGTTCGCGCATTTGGTCCTGGCGCGGCGCGGGGTCGTGGCGGGGCGTGGGGCGCTGCTCGTTGCCGACCACCGCGACCACTTCCACGCCCTTGCCATCGGGAATTTCGAGGAAGGACAGCACCGGCGTTTCGGGCAGATGCGGCTTGAACAGCCGGGCGAGCGCGCGGCGCGCGACCGGCGAGGTGACGATGGCGAAGTTGCGCGCCTGCCCCATCAGCGGCCGGGCGGCGTGGATCACCGCCTCCACGATGCGGTTGGCGAGCGCGGGTTCGATCGGATGCTTGGCGTCGCCCGCGACGCGCATGGCCTGCGCCAGCAAGCCTTCGAGATCGCCGTCAAGGGTGATGACCGGCAGCGGCATCTTGACCGGGACGAGCCCCTGGATGATGAGCGCGCCGATGCGCTGGCGCACCGCCTCGACCAGTTGTTCGTGGCTCATGTCGGGGCGTGCGGCGTCGACCATCGCCTCGCAGATGCGGCGGAAGTCCTTGAGCGCGATGCCTTCGCCCAGCAGGGCGCGACACAGAGCGCTGATCTGCGTCAGGCTGAGTGTGCCGGGCGTCAGGCCATCGACCAGTTGCGGCGCAGCGTCCTTCAGATTGTCGAGCAGCTTGCGCGCTTCATCCAGGCCGAACATTTCGGCGGCGTTCATCGCGATGAGCTGATTGAGGTGCGTGGCGACCACCGTCGGCGGATCGACGACGGTATAGCCCGCAACCACGGCTTCGCTGCGCTTGGCCTGCGATATCCAGACGGCGTCGAGGCCGAAGGTCGGGTCTTTGGCCGGGCGACCGGCGACCGTGCCTTCCAGCGCGCCGCTGTCGAGCGCGAGCAGATCGTCGGGCCAGATTTCGTCCTCGCCCACGACCACGCCCGCGATGGTGATGCGATATTGATTGGGTTCGAGCGCCAGATTGTCCTTCACGCGAACCATCGGCACGACGAAGCCCAGTTCCTTGGATAGCTGGCGGCGGATGCCGGTGATGCGGGCCATGAGCGGCGCGCCCTTGCGTTCGTCCACCAGGCTGATGAGGCCATAGCCGATTTCCAGACCCAGGATCGCGCCGTCCGACACATCGTCCCATTCGATGACGGCCGGATTGGGCGCAGGCGCGACCGGAGCAGGCTCGGCCGCCTTTTTCTGGACAGCCTTGCGCAATTGCCAGGCAATGCCGCCCGCGACCGCCGCGGCCGACAGGATGATGAGATGGGGCATGCCAGGCAGGATGCCCAGAAAGCCCAGGATCGCGGCGACCGGCACCCAGGCGCGGCCCGACCCGAACTGGCCGGCGATCTGGCCGCCCAGATCCTGCTCGCTCTTGACGCGGGTGACGATGGAGGCGGCGGCGATGGAGAGCAGCAGCGCGGGGATCTGCGCCACGAGCGCGTCGCCGATCGCCAGGATGATATAGGTCTGCGCGGCTTCGCCAATGGCGAGGCCATGGCTGACCACGCCCAGGATGATGCCGCCGACGATGTTGATGACCAGGATCAGGATGCCAGCGACCGCATCGCCCTTCACGAACTTGCTGGCGCCGTCCATCGAGCCGTAGAAGTCCGCCTCGGTCGCGACTTCGACGCGGCGGATCTTGGCTTCTTCCGGCGTCATCAAACCGGCGTTCAGGTCGGCGTCGATCGCCATCTGCTTGCCCGGCAAGGCGTCCAGGGTGAAACGCGCCGACACTTCGGACACGCGTCCCGCGCCCTTGGTGATGACGACCAGGTTGATGATCATCAGGATGGCGAAGACAAAGATGCCCACGACATAGTCGCCGCCGATCAGGAAGTGGCCGAAGGCTTCGATCACCTGCCCGGCCGCGTCGGAGCCTTCATGTCCCTGCACCAGCACGACGCGGGTCGAGGCGACGTTGAGCGCGAGGCGCAGCAGGGTCGCGAACAACAACACGGTGGGAAAGCTGGAGAAATCGAGCGGCTTGCCCGCGTTCAGCGCCACCATCAGCACCGCAAGGGAAATCATGATGTTGGTGATGAAGCCGATGTCCAGCATGATCGCCGGCACCGGGACCATCATGAACACGACGACCATCAGCGTGGCGAACGGCAGCACGGCGCCCTTGACGGCGCTCATCCAGATCTTCGCTTTGACTTGGGCAGGAGACATTGCGGCCGTTTACCTTCCGAGGGTGGCGAGCATGAGATAGGCGAGGCGGGCGGTCTGCGGTTGCGGCTTGACCATGATGTCAGGCTGCTCGGCGAGGCGCTGGGTTTCAATCCGCACATAGTCGGCGGGCTGGACCGTCTTCGCGCCCGAAGGCAGCGCAGCGGAAGCATATTGGATGTCGGCGCCGAGGCCGTCCGAGTTCTTCTGGAGCTTCGACGCAAAGCGGTCGCGGATGTCGGCGAAGCTGCGGGCGTGGCCCTGCTTGTCGAAGAAGATCGAACGGTTGGCGCGCGCCGCGGACGGGAACAGCGATGCCGCCGTCGCATCCGGCGCGCGGTCATGGACCGCCAGGAATTTGGAGGCACCGCCGACGCCGAGGAAATGGGCGAGGTAGAGATCGACCGGCTGGGCTTCGCGGCCCAGCTTCGATTCCAGATAGGCCTTGTTGTCGGCCGCATGTTCCGCCGCCATGACCGATGCGGTTTCGGGGTGCTTGCGCAGGTCTAATATCTGTTTGCGCAGGTCGGGGTCGGCCACATAATAGCGGCCGCCGCTCTGCTGGATCGCGTCGGACGCCCAGCCCAGCCCATATTCGCTGCCATGCTTGTCGACGACGGCGAGCCAGCTCTGGTCGATGAACTGATAGAGGCCGGTGGCGGACGATGTCGCCGCACGGGCCGTGGGGTTCAGGCTGGATTCGATCTTGGCCTGACCGAGCAAATAGGAGAAGTCGACACCAGTACGGCGGCTCGCCATCGCAATCGCGTTGGTGACGCGATTACCTGTCGAACTCCCGGTTGCTGATATGTCTGCGAAAGCCGACACGACTAAAATCCTCACTTGCTAGCGAGGACATTAGAGCAAGGCTTGTGCCAAGATTTGGTTAACGCGATTAAGGATTTCGCGCCCTACAACGAAAAACGGCGCCGAAGGGCGCCGCTTTAAGGGCTGTGGGGATTTAGGATTCCCCTTTTGCTGGAGTTGTGATTCACACTCTGGATGGATCGCTTTGTACTGACGGACGCCCAATGGGCGCAGATGGAACCGCACTGTCTGGGCAAGATCACCGACCCCGGACGCAGCGGCAGAAACAACCGGCTGTTCGTGGAGGCAGTGCTGTGGATTGTCCGCACTGGAAGTCCATGGCGCGACCTACCGGCGATGTTCGGCAATTGGAGCACGGCATTCCGCCGATTTCGCGATTGGCGGGAAGCCGATGTTTTCAAGCGGATTTTCGATGCTCTGTCGGATGAACCCGACATGGAATACGCCATGATCGATGCCACCATCGTCAAGGTTCACCGGCACGGCCAGGGCGCAAAAGGGGGACTCAGAGCCAGGCCATTGGTCGTTCCAAAGGAGGCATGACGACCAAGATCCTGGCTTTGACCGATGCGCTGGGCAACCTTGTCCGCTTCCGCTTGATGCCCGGCCACCGCTTCGACACGGTTGGCGTTGCTCCACTCATCGACGGCATCAAGTTCGGCGCACTGCTCGCTGACAAGGCTTTCGACAGCAACGATATCGTCGCCGATCTCAACGAGCGGGGTGCAAAAATCGTCATCTCGCAGCACCCGCGACGCGCCAGACCCATCCCGCTCGACGCCGAAATGTACAAGTGGCGCCACCTCATCGAAAACTTCTTCTGCAAACTCAAGGAATTCAAGCGTATCGCCATGCGCGCCTGCAAAACCGATCGCAGCTTCGAGGCCATGATCCACCTCGCTGCAGCCGTCATCAATTCCCGGTGAATCCCCACAAGCCTTAGTCGAAACTCGAAATTATTTTCAGCGGCGTCTACCGGCCATAGGTCAGCGGGGCGGTCTGCGCGCCATGGGCGGCAAGGATGGCGAGTCGCTGCTGGGCATGATCGGCGAGCAGCTTGACGCGGATGCGCGCGCTGTCTAGCAGCGGCACCATGACGCTCAACCGTTCGATCACGGCCGGGTCGGAACGCCAGGCGCCGATCGCGCGGACGGACGAAGCCGCGCGGCTGACGCGATTGCTGGCGACCTCGATCGCGGTGGCATCCGTGCCGTCGAGCACGTCGCGAAGATCCTCGAACGCTTCGAAGAGATCATCCAGCGCGGCGAGACCCAGTGGCATGACGTTTGTCCTCTATCAGGCAGCCGACAGGTCGAGGGCGACCATGCGTTCGGCGATGGCGTTGGCGTCGACCGGGTAGTTGCCCGATGCGATCGCAGCCTTGATGGCGGCGACCCGGTCCATATCGACCGGCGCGCCTTCAGCCGCCATGCGCGCGGCAGGGCTGGCCGATGCGGCGCTGGCGGATGTCGTGGCCGATCCGGTGGATGCCGACGCGCGCGTCCTGGCCCCTTCCCGCAGGCGGGTCGCCTCTATGGCGGCGCTGATATTCTGGCCCACAGACTTGATCATTGGATAATCCTTCACTCGTCCCTACTGCCTATAACGGACAAGTTCAAAAATCATTAAATCCCGGAATGCGCACGACGCCCATTTGTACGACCTGGGCGAAAATCGGCGAACTTTTCTTGTCTTCGCGCACGCGGATCGTCTCGCCCATGGCGCCATCCTCGTCCGCGACCATCATGCGCGACACGCTGAAAACGGCGTTGCCGGCCATCAGTTGCACAGGATCGCCCTTGCGCACGACCGCCTCTTTCGCCGCGACCGGCGCGGCGCGGTTGAAGCGGTTGGCGGCGCCATAGGCCGGAGCGGCGCGCGGCACCGGCCCCGATGCCGCGGCGGCCGCGCCCGCGACCAGCGGCACGCGGATGCGCCAGCCCAGCGCGGCGCATTGCACCATCGCCGCGCCGAATACCGGCCCTTCCACGCTGGGCGTGGTCGGACAGGCCGCCAGGCGCAGACGGCGATCCACCGGGGCGGCGGGGCCGCCCGGTTCGCCCAGATTAGCGCCGACGGTCATCGCCACCAGACTGTCGATCCGGTCGAGATTCTCGAATTTCTGACTTCCCTGGGCCTGAGCCAGCGCGGGCGACACGCCGGTCAGCGCGACGGCGGCAAGAAGAAGGGAGGAAAATCGCAACACGGCATGTCTCCTGACGGACGAACGGTCTTTGTCAGGATTTCAGCAATATCCGTGCCAAATATCGTTAACGGCCCGGCGCGATGGTGATGCGCTGCCCCTGCCCGGCCTTGCCATCGCCTTGGTCGAGGCCGCGAATGAGCAGCCGATCCTGCGCGATGCCGTCCAGCCGCAGCGCGCGGGCGACTGCGCCCAGCCGGGCGGCGGCCAGATCCCAATCGTCGAAGCGCTGGCGGCCCCGGTCCGATCCGTCGCTGTGGATTTCCACCCGGCCCGGTTCGCGCGCGAACCGGCGCGCGACCGCAGCCAGTTGCGCCCGCCCCGCCTCATTGAACAGCGCTTCGCCCGGCACGAACAGCTCGGCGGCGCGCAATTCCACGCCCTGCCGCATCGCCCGTCCGCCAAATTGCTGGCTGACCTGCGACAGCATGGCGTCGCGTCGCGATCCGCTGGCCTGCAGCAGCACGAAAAAGGCGAGGAGGAGGAGCAGCAGATCGGCAAAACTGACCGCCCAGCGATTGCGCCGGGCGGCGGTGGCCGATGCTGTGGCGGACGGGACGGTCATGCGACTTCGCGGATCGTGGCGCGGCGCACCGGCGCATTTTCGCGGCGCGCGATCGCCAGCATCCGGTCCGCCACTTCCCGCTGCCAGGCCAGTTCGCGCTCCGACAGGTCGGCAAGGCGCGCAGCAACCGGCGCGGCGATGATATTGGCGATGACGACGCCGTAGAAGGTGGTGAGCAGCGCCAGCGCCATGGCGGGGCCAAGCGCGGCGGGATCATCCATGGCGGCGAACATGCCAATGAGGCCGATGATCGTGCCGGCCATGCCCAGCGCCGGCGCGGCGTCCGCGATCGACAACCACGCCTTGTGGACCGCGCCATGGCGCTGCGCCCGGTCGGCCAACGCCTGCGCCGCCCAGAGTTCGAACATGTCGGCGCGATCGCTGTTTGCCAGCTTGCGTGCGGCTTCGGTCAGGAAGACATTGGCGGTTTTTACCCGGTCGGTGCAGGACAGGCCGCGGAGCTGCGCCACCTGGTCGATCTTCAACATCGCCGCCCGCGCGGCGTCGCGATCGCGCGCCGGGTCAGCGGTCATCAGCGGATGCAGCGCCGCCATGGCGCGCGCCATCGCCCCGACGCCATTCTGGAACAGCGCCACCAAAGCGATCCCGCCCAACATCGCCGCCAGGGTCAATGGATCGAACAAATGGCCGATAATCGCGATCATGAGCGCCCATTCCTTGTCGTCTCGTCCGACGGCGGCAACGCCCTGCCGCCGACCGGCAAAAATTTGCCGCCCTTGCCGCCTATCCCGCGAAAAGCCTGGTTTTCTGCGATTGTCCGTGCGGCCGATGCGTCACCCACGCAAATTGGCACGGCTCTTGCTGATCTCAGGCTGGATCACCCGCAGGAGACGCCATCAGGGGTCAGAACGGCGGGGGACGACAAACTTTTAGAGCGAATATGACAATGTCGGTGGAAGACACTCTCTTCGGGATACATGGGAAGGCGCTGGCGCTGCGTTCGCAACGCCTGTCGCTGCTCGCGTCCAACATCGCCAACGCCTCCACGCCGGGCTATAAGGCGCGCGACATCGATTTCGAGTCCGCGCTGAAGGAAGCGACCACCCGGGCCGGCAGCAGCGCGACCGACGTGTCGCAGGCCGCCGACGATGCCATGGGCTATCGCGTGCCGTTGCAGCCCAGCCTGGACGGCAACACCGTCGAACTCAGCACCGAACAGACGCTGTTTGCCGAAAATGCGGTCAAATATCGCACGACCCTGTCCTTCCTGGAGGGTCGCATCAACACCATCAACCGCGCCCTGAAGGGAGAATGAGCATGAGCAACTCGCCGCCCATGAACGTCTTCGACATTGCAGGCCGCGCCATGAGCGCGCAGCTTGTGCGCCTGAACGCCACCGCGTCCAACATGGCGAATGCCGGCAATGTCACCGGCAGCGCCGCCGAGGCCTATCGCGCGATCAAGCCGGTATTCGAATCCGTCACCGACACGCCCGGCGTATCGACGGTGAAGGTCAAGAATGTCGTCACCACCAATGCCGAGCCGACCAAGCGCCACGACCCCAACCACCCGCTGGCCGACGCGAATGGCGATGTCTGGGAAGCGGCGGTGGATGGCAATGCCGAACTGGTCGACATGATCGAGACCGCCCGCATGTACCAGAATAATGTGCAGGTGCTCAACACCGCCAAATCCCTGATGCTCGAAACCATAAGGATCGGCAAATGACGACGACCACCGCAACCGACAGCGCTGGCCTGTCGGTCTATAATCCCAAGGCCATCGTCGGCACCGGCAGCGCGGAGATGGGCCAGGCCAGCTTCCTGACGCTGCTGACCGCGCAGATGCAATATCAGGACCCGTTCGAACCGGTCGATAACGCGCAGATGGTGTCGCAGATGGCGACCATCACCAATTCGTCCGGCATCGCGGAAATGAACCAGACCCTCAAAAGCCTGGCGAGCGAGCTGACCGGCACGCGACTGGGCGACGCGGCGAGCTGGATCGGCAAGTCGATGCTGGTGCAGAGCAATATCGCCGCGCCCGATGCATCCGGCACCTATGCGGGCCAGATCACCCTGCCCGCCGCCACCGAAGGCGCGACCATCGATCTGGTCGATAGCAGCGGCAATGTGGTCAAGACCATCGACATGGGATCGCAGGCCGCGGGCGACGTGACCTTCTATTGGGACGGCAAGGATGACACGGGCGCAACCGTCGCCACCTCCGCCCTGCAGGTCAAGGTCAACGGCGCGACCCCCACCAAGGTCGCGACCTGGGCCACCATCGCCGCGGTCCAGTCACCCGCCGACGGCTCGTCCTCCAAACTCATCACCGCGCTCGGCAGCTACAGCCCGTCCGACGCGATCAGCCTGATGTAAACCTACCGCTTTTTCACACATCCTTTTCACCCAAGGAGCAACGCCATGTCCTTCTACATCTCCCTCTCGGGCCTCAAGGCCTCCCAGACCGACCTGTCGACCATCTCGAACAACGTCGCCAACGTCAGCAGCACCGCGTTCAAGAAGAGCAAGGCGCAGTTCGGCGACATCTTCGCCGCCGCGCCGATGCAGACCACCAGCCAGGTTGCCGGCCAGGGCGTACGCGTGCAGGGCGTCGCCCAGCAGTTCACGCAGGGCACGCTGGAAACCACTGACAAGACGCTCGACCTCGCCATCACCGGCGAAGGCTATTTCACGGTCAAGGGCGAAGACGGCAATATCAGCTATACCCGCAACGGCGCCTTCGCCGTCGATGACGACCGCTATGCCGTCGATACGACCGGCGCGCGCATCCAGGTGTTCGCTGTCGATCCCACCACTGGCGCGACGACCGTAGACCCCACTGGCGCGACTCCGGCCGACCTGACCGACCTGCAGATTCCCAACACCTTTGACGGCACGGCCACCGGCGCGCAGCTGACCAGCGTGGGCGTGGACAAAAAGGGCATGGTATCGGCCGTGTATGCCGATGGCAGCACCGTCTATCTGGGTCAGGTCGCCATGGCGTCCTTCAACAGCCAGGAAGGTTTGCGGCAGGAGGGCGACGCCCACTGGACATCGACCGTCGCCAGCGGCTCGCCGATCCTGGGCACCGCCAATCAGGGCATGTTCGGCGCGGTGAACAGCGGCATGCTGGAACGCTCCAACGTCGACATCACCGACGAACTGGTGAACCTGATCGCGGCGCAGCGTAATTTCCAGGCGAACAGCAAGGCGATCGAGGCGGCGAACACGCTGACCACGACCATCGTCAACCTGCGCACCTAAGATCAGGCACAGACAGAAGGCTTAGCCCATGGATCGGCTCGTCAACACGGCCCTTACCGCGATGCGCGGCGCGATGGCGCGGCAGACGGCGGTCGCGAACAATCTCGCGAACGTCAATACCGTCGGCTTTCGCGCCGAGATCGCCAATGCCGAGACGCGCTGGATCAAGGGCGACACCTTCGACACCCGCGCGCAGGCGTCGGAACAGGTGATCGCGGCCGACATGGCGCAAGGCGCGGTCACCGAAACCGGCAATCCGCTTGATGTGGCGATGAACGGCGATGCTCTGCTCGCCGTTCAGGCCACCGACGGCAGCGAAGCCTATACGCGTCGCGGCGACCTGAAGGTCACCGACAGCGGCCTGCTCACCACCGGCGACGGCTTGCCGGTGCTGGGCGAAGGCGGCCCCATCACCCTGCCGCAGATGGACAGCATCTCCATAGCCAAGGATGGCAGCATCTGGGGCGTGCCCCAGGGCGGCGATCCGGCCAATCCGCAGCAGGTCGACAAGCTCAAGCTGGTCAACGCCGCCGGCTCCAGCATCGCCAAAGGCAATGACGACCTGTTCCGCGAAGTCAATGGCGGCGCCCTGCCGTCCGATCCGCTGGCGACCGTCACATCGGGGTCGGTCGAAGGATCGAACGTCAATGCGACCCAGGCGCTGGTCCAGATGATCGAAGCCAGCCGCGCCTGGGAAACCCAGGTGAAGATGATCGACACCGCCAAGCAGTTGGACGACGGCGGCGCGTCGCTCATGAAACTCGATGGTTAATATTGGCACGCATCTTGCTGTGACTGACGCATAAGCACCCTTCGGGGATGCGCCACGGAGAAATGAACGATGAGCAACGCCGCCCTTCATGTCGCCCGCACTGGCCTCGACGCGCAGAACACGAAGATGCGCGTGATCGCCAACAACCTGGCGAACGTCAACACGACCGGTTTCAAGAAGGACCGCGCCGATTTCGAGACGCTGGCCTATCAGCAGATCATCCAGGCTGGCTCCAATTCGGACAGCGAGAATAAATTCGCCACCGGCCTCAATCTCGGCTCCGGCGTCGCGTTGCAGGGCACGAGCAAGATCAACACGCAGGGTACGCTGAACCAGACCAACAATGTGCTGGATATCGCGATCGAAGGATCGGGCTATTTCCAGGTGCAGCAGCCCGACGGTTCGACCGCCTATACCCGCGCCGGGAATTTCAGCGTCACCGCCGAAGGCACCGTCGTCACCAGCGACGGCCTGCCGCTGATCCCGCAGATCACCGTACCGCAGGGCGCAACGTCCGTGTCGATCGGCAATGACGGCACCGTGTCCGCCACGTTGCAGGGCGAAAGCGCGCCAAGCAACCTGGGCCAGATCGAAATCGCCACTTTCATGAACCCGGCGGGCCTGACGTCCATCGGCGGCAACCTGCTGACCGAGAGCGCCGCCAGCGGCGTGCCGCAGGTCGGTGTCGCGGGCCTCGAAGGCCGCGGCTTGATGCGATCGGGCTATCTGGAAACATCGAACGTCAACATCGTGGAAGAGCTGGTCGACATGATCGAGACGCAGCGCGCCTATGAGGTCAACAGCAAGATGATCAAGGCCACCGACGAGATGCTCCAGTACGTCAACCAGAATATTTAAGGCCAGATGATGCGCCGTACCCTTGCCACCGTCGCCACGCTGTCGCTGATCGCGCTGGCCGCGTCGCCCGCCGACGCCGCCAAGCAGAAGAAGCGCGACATCGAGCGCGATTTCTATGCGCCGACCGTGATCGCACAGCCCGTCGCGCCGCCCGCGAACGGATCGATCTTTCAGGCGTCGACCGGCTATACCCCGCTGACCAGCGGCGCGCGCGCCACCAGCGTGGGCGACATCATCACCATCGTGCTGGTCGAACGGACGCAGGCGAGCAAGACGACGAGCGCGGACACGGCGCGCAACGGATCGGTCGGCATCACGCCGCCGAGCACCGGCATATTGTCCAAGCTGTTTTCCGCCAGCGACGTGTCAGCCGGGGGCCAGAACAGCTTCACCGGCAAGGGCAACGCCAGCCAGTCCAACGCGCTGAGCGGCGAAATCACCGTGACGATCGCGGCGACCTACCCCAATGGCACGATGCTGGTGAAGGGGGAGAAGGCGCTGACGCTCAATCGCGGCGACGAATTCATCCAGATCAGCGGCCTCGTACGTCAGGCCGATATCGCGCCCGACAACCGCATCGCATCGACCCGCGTCGCCGACGCCAAGATTATATACAAGGGCAAGGGCGAGATCGCCAATGCCAGCCGTCAGGGCTGGTTGCAGCGCTTCTTCTCCTCGATCAGTCCCTTCTGATGGAAAGCGGCAAATCCATGTTCCGTCTGCTTCGCCTGCTCCTGCCGATCCTCGCGCCGCTGTGTGCGCTGGTCGCCGCGCCCGCCGCCCAGGCCGAGCGGGTCAAGGATCTGGGCACCTTCCAGGGGGTCCGTCCCAACCAGCTCACCGGATATGGCATCGTCGTGGGCCTGGCGGGCACCGGCGACGACAGCATCGAATATGCGACGCAGGGCATGAAAGGCGTCGTTTCGCGCTTCGGCCTCACCCTGCCGCAGGGCGTGAACCCGGCACTGAAGAACGCGGCCGCCGTACTCGTCACCGCCGACCTGCCCGCCTTCGCCAAGCCGGGCCAGCGGCTGGACGTCACCGTATCGGCGCTGGGCAAGGCCAAGTCGCTGCGCGGCGGCACGCTGATCCTGACGCCGCTGCGCGGTGCGGATAACGAAATTTACGGCATGGCGCAGGGCAACCTCGCCGTCGGCGGCCTGGGCGTGTCCGGCGCGGACGGCAGCCAGGTGTCGGTCAACATTCCCTCGGCCGGGCGTATCCCCGGCGGCGCGACGGTGGAACGCGCGGTCGCGACCGGGTTCGACACCGCGCCGACGCTGACCTTCAACCTGGCCGAAGCGGACCTGACCACGGCGCTGCGCGTCGCGGACGGCGTCAACCATGCCTTTGGCGACCGCCGCGCCCGCGCGATGGACGCCGTATCGATCGCGATCGATGCCGCACCCGGCGCCGAAGACCGCATCATGATGATGGGCATGATCGAGAATATCGAGATTTCGCCCGCCGATGCGCCGGCCAAGGTGATCGTCAATGCGCGCACCGGCACTGTCGTCATCAACGGCGCGGTCAAAATCCATCCGGCCGCGGTCGCGCATGGCAAATTGACCGTCAGCGTCAACGAAAGTCCCCGCATTTCCCAGCCCGCTCCCTTCAGCCAGGGGCAGACCGCGGTGGAGCAATCGACCAGCATCAGCATCGACGAACAGAAGAAACCGATGATTAATTTTAAAGGTGGGGCGTCGCTGGCCGATATAGTCAAGGCGGTCAATGCGATCGGGGCTTCCCCGGCGGACATGGTCGCGATCCTCGAAGCCTTGAAACAGGCGGGCGCAATGAAAGCCGAACTGGTGGTGCTGTGATGCAGGTAGCGACGACAACCTCCCCCGCCCCGACCAGCGCAAGCCCGGGACAATCGAACAAGGCGTCGCTGCAGAAGGTGGCGCAGCAGTTCGAGGCCGTCTTCCTGCGCCAGATGATCGGCGCGATGCGATCGGCGAGCCTTGCCGAGGGCATCGACGATTCGGCGGCGACCCAGCAGTTTCGCGACATGGCCGATTCCCGCACCGCAGACGCGATGGCCAGCAAGGGCGCGATGGGCATCGCCGAACTGCTGCTGAAGCAATTTGGCGACCGGGTGAGCGACACGCCGTCACCCACCGCCCCTAATGGCCCCACGCCGGCGACAAGCGCATGAGCGACCTCTTCATCATCGGCGCTTCGGGCACGAAGGCCTATCGATCGGCGATGGCCGCGATCGCCGAAAATATCGCCAATGCCAGCACCAGCGGCTATGCGCGCCGGTCGGTCACGACGATCGAATCGGGGTCGTCCACCGCGACGATGGCAACCTATATCTCGCGCGCCAATTTCGGCGGCACGCAAGTCGCGGGCATCGACCGCGCATCCGACCCCTATCTCGACGCGTCGGTCCGCAACACCGGCATGGCGCTGGGCAGCGCGACGTCGCGCCTGCGCTGGCTGACCGATTCGGAAACCGCGCTCAACGACACAGGCACCGGCATCGGGCAACTGATGACCGGCATGTTCCAGAATATGGAGAAGCTGGCGGCCAGCCCCAGCGACACGTCGCTGCGCGTCACCACGCTCGACAGCATCAGCCGCGTCGCCCAGTCCTTCAACCAGACCAGCGCGGATCTTGCGACCGTATCCGCCGGGATTGCGACCGAGGGCCAGGCATCGGTCGCCACGATCAACCAGTCGCTGGCGTCGCTGGCGGACATCAACAACAGCCTGTTGCGCGCCCAGCCCGGCACATCGGCCTATGCCCAGTTGCTCGACAGTCGCGATTCGGCCTTGCAGACGCTGTCGGAAAATCTGAACGTCACGATCAGCTTCGGCGCGCATGACAGCGCGGAGATCAGCTTTGGCGGCCAGACGCTGGTCAGCGGCAACAGTGCGACCAGCCTGTCGATGGCCGCCAATGACGACGGTACATTGTCGCTCAGCCTGGCGGACGGCACGGCCCTTGCCGCCCCTGCGAACGGCACGCTGGGCGGCCTGTTTTCCGCCGCCGACACCGTCGCCGACCGACGCACCGCGCTGGATACACTGGCCGCGCAATTCGTCACCGACGTCAATGCCTGGCACGCGCAGGGGCGGACCGACGCCGGCGCGGCCGGCGGCGCATTGCTGGCCGGCACGACGGCGGCGACGCTGTCCGCACTGGTGACCGATCCGACCCAACTGGCGCTGAAGTCAGCCGACGGCACGCTCAACGGCAATCTGCTGACGGTCGGTTCCACCCTGCGCGGCAATGGCAGCGTCGAACAGAATTGGACGACGCTGATCGCGTCGCAGGCCACTTTGCTGGCATCGACCAAGGCGGAATATGACACCGCGACGAGTCGCAACGACCAGTCGGTCGCCGCGCGCGAAGCCGTCAGCGGCGTCGACCTGGATATGGAAGCCGCCGACCTGCTGCGCATCCAGCAGGCCTATTCGGCTTCCGCCAAAATCCTGCAGATCGCCAAAGAGACGATCGATTCTATCATGAACATCATCTGACCGAAGGACTGAGCCATGGTAGGTATCACCAACAAGATCATGCTCGCCGAAATTCGCCGGCAGCAGAAACTGTCCCAGGATCTGGTCGACGGCCAGACCGCGATCTCGACCGGGGTCACGCTCAACAAGCCGTCCGACAATGCGCTGGCCTGGGTCCAGGTGTCCGACATCGGCCGCGCCCAGGCGCAGCAAGCCGCCTGGCAGACCAATATCAGCTATGGCACCGCGCGTTCGGGCAATGCCGAAGCGAATTTGTCGGAAGTCGACAATCTGCTGACGCGCGCCCAGGAATTGGTGACGTCGGCCCGCAACGGGTCGCTCAACGAAACCAACCGCGCCGCGATCGTCGAGGAAATGTCGACCATCCGCACCACCATTACCGAACTGCTGAACCAGAAGGACTATCAGGGCGTATCCGTCTTCGACGATGGACAGAGCGTGCTGGTGCCGGTCAGCAAGGGCCTCAACCTGGCGGTGGTGGGCACCAGACAGGAAGTGTCCGAAGGCATCGACGTCAACGGTACGCCGATGTCGATCGACGACATATTGGGGCAGAGCATCACAGCGATCCAAAGTGGCGACGACACGGCCATCGCTTCGTCATTGGAGGGCGTAAAGTCGGCGCAGGGTCATATCACCGTCGAGCAGGCCAAGCAGGGCGTGCGCAGTGACCGGCTGGAGGTGGTGGGCACGCGGCTGACCAATATCGGCCTGGACCTGACCGAACGACGGGCGGGGCTGGAATCGACGGATCTTCAGGAAGTCATCGCCAATGTGAAGGCGCAGTTGTTGCAGCTGGATGCGGCGCAATCGACCTATGCCCGGATCAACCAGAAGACCCTGTTCGACCTGATCAGTTGATCGCCCGGTAAAAAGCGGTGCGGTCCTAAACCGGACGCTAACCAGTCCGTATTAACCACAAGGACACGGCGTCGCACGCGAGGCCGGAAAGCTACCGCCTCCGGGCGCGTCAATCGGGGATAATCATGTTCGCAGCCATCGGCCTCGTCATTCTGCTCGTCATGGTGTTTGGCGGCTTCGCCTTCACCGGCGGCGACCTCGGTCCGGTGTTGCACGCCCTGCCCCATGAAATGCTGATCATCGGCGGCGCGGCCGTCGGTGCGCTCGTCATCGGTAATAGCGGCGCGGACCTGAAAGCGCTGGGCGGTGGTCTAGGCAAGGTCTTCAAGGGTGCCAAGTACAAGAAGCAGGATTTCCTCGACTGCATCTTCCTCGTCAGCAAGTTGATGAAGACGCTGCGGGTCGAGGGGCCGGTCGCGCTGGAACCACATATCGAAGATCCGGCCAGTTCGACCATCTTCACCGAATATCCCAAGCTGATGAAGGACAAGGCGCTGGTCCACCTGATCAGCGACACGCTGCGTCTGGTCGTCATTTCGTCCGGTACGCTCGACCCGCACGCGGTCGAGGACGTGATGGATAACGCTCTGAAAACCCATCACCATGAAGCGATCAAGCCGGCCGACAATCTGCAAGGACTGGCAGACGCGCTCCCCGCGCTCGGCATCGTCGCGGCGGTTCTGGGCGTGGTGAAGACGATGGGATCGATCGACCAGCCGCCCGCCATATTGGGCGCGATGATCGGTTCGGCGCTGGTCGGTACGTTCCTCGGCATTCTGCTCGCCTATGGCATGGTCAATCCGTTCGCCAACCGCTGCCGCAGCGTGATCGAGGCGGACGGGGCGATCTATCATGTCGTCAAGCAGATCATCATCGCATCGCTGCACGGCCATCCGCAGCCGCTGGTGATCGAAGCCGCGCGGTCGGGCCTGACCCATGCCAACCAGCCTGGCTTTGCCGAGGTGTTCGACGGTATGCGGGGCAAATAAGCCATGGCGGAAAAGAAGCGCGGCGCGAACGAGCCGGAACCGCGGCCGATCATCGTCAAGAAGATCATCGTCGAAGGGCATGGCGGCCATCATGGCGGCGCCTGGAAGGTCGCCTATGCCGACTTCGTGACGGCGATGATGGCTTTCTTCCTGCTGATGTGGCTGCTGGGCGCAACCACCGAAAAGCAGCGCAAGGCGCTGGCCGACTATTTCACCCCCACCCTGGTCGAGTTGAAGATGGCGTCGGCCGGGTCGACCGGCCTGATGGGCGGCGACAGCATGATGGGCAAAGAAAACTACCCGACCACGGGCGGCATCGGCAACCTGTCGATCACCATCCCGCGCGACGCCACCGGCACCAAGGATCAGGGCGGCAAGGCGACGCGCGCGCAGGATCGGCAGAAGTTCGAATCGATCAAGAAGACCCTGGAAGAGCGGATGACGCGCAAGGGGCTGGGCAAGCTGCGCAAGAATGTGCGCTTTACCGAGACCCGCGAAGGGTTGCGCATCGACCTGATCGACGAGGCGGACTTCGCGATGTTCGCGATGGGCACGGATCGGCTGGTGCCGCAGGCCCGCGCGTTGATCTCCGAGGTCGCGACGGTGTTGCAGACCATGCCCAACCCGCTGATCGTGCGCGGCCATACCGACGGCCTGCCCTATGCATCGGGCCGGACCATGAACAATTGGATGCTATCGTCCAGCCGTGCCGAATCGACGCGCCGGGCCCTGGCGGACAGCGGCATCGGCAACGCCCGCTTCGCGCGGATCGAAGGCGTGGCAGACCGCGAACCCTTCATCAAGAACGACGCCTATGATCCGCGCAACCGGCGCATGTCGATCATCCTGGGCTGGACCCGCGGCGGCAGTGATGCCGACGATGCGGACCAGGACGCCGAAACCAAGGCCGCGATCAAGGAACGCGACAATCCCCAGCGGGTGGCGAAGGAAGAGGCGCAGAAGCTCGATATGGGTGGCACCGGCCTGCCCAGCGGCGCCGCGCTGATCAATCCCACCGCGCCGGGGACGTCGAGCAAGCCGGGCAAGCATTGAGGGCTTGGCGCTTAGGGCGGATATTCCCTAACTTCTTGCATGTGACTCATGGAATAGGACATGCGCATCATGGCTCCGAGCCCGCGGAATGGGCCGGTTTCGGCATGTTTTCACGCTATGAAAGATCGGCTGGCCCTTAGGGCTGTCTTCATCCTGTAGGAAAGCGGTTTTCGGGATGCCGGACAGGCGGCGCGTGGAAGTGGGGAGATCGGCTTGTCTTTGGATGGCGGGAAAGGGTGGTTTGCGGAACGGCGGCTTTCCCTGACCGTCAGGCCGGCAGCACCAAACTCGCTTCCAGCCCGCCTTCGGGCCGGTTCGCCAGACGCAGTTCGCCCTGATGTTCGGCCATGATCGCGCGGACCAGGGCGAGGCCCAGGCCCGATCCGCCGGTTTCACGATTGCGGGAGCCTTCCAGCCGGGTGAAGGGTTGGAGCATCTCTTCCATCCGATCTTCTGCAATACCTGGCCCGTCGTCGGCAACGGCGATACGGATCGTGCCGTTTTCATGCAGCACCGACACATGGGCGCAGTCGCCATAGACGATCGCATTCTCGATGAGGTTGCGCAGCGCGCGACGGATTTGCTGGGGGCGGACGAAGGCGACGGCGCGGTCGCAGTCGGCGAGATCGACGGGCGATCCCAATTCGATGAAATCCTCCACCACCGCGTCGGCCAGCGCAGCGAGATCGACCTTCTGCGCGGCCTGCGTGCTGCGCCCCGCGCGGGCGAGCGAGAGGATATCCTCCAGCATCCGGTTCATCTCGTCGATCGTTTCGGACATGCGCGCGCGCTCTGCGTCGTCCTCGACTGATTCGGTGCGCACGCGCAGCGAGGCAAGCGGGGTGCGCAGATCGTGGCCGATCGCGCCCAGCATCCGGTCCTTTTCGTCCAGCATCGCGATGATGCGCGCCCGCATGGCGTTGAACGCCATGGTGAGATCGCGCACGTCGCCGGGGCCGCGTTCGTCCACCGCGTCGGCCGCGCCGGTGCGGGCGAATTGCCGGGCCGAGCCGGTGAGCTGTTTCAGCGGACGCGCGAGGCGACGCCCCATCCAGAGCAGGGGCAGCAGGACGATGACGTAGAGGATCAGGGTCTGGCCGACCAGCCAGCCGCCAAAGCGCTGCGGCCGGTCGCCGCCGGTGCGGGCCTGCGCCACGACCCACTTGCCCGGCTCATATTCGGCCGCGAGGGTCAGGAGGCCGACGCGATGGTCGTGCGGTCCATCCCCGTTTGCCCGCATCCGGATGCGTTCCCAGCGCCGGATCGGCATGACTTCGCTCGTTTCGACTACACGCACGGTCAGGATGCGCAGGCCAATATCCTCGAACATGGCGGTGGCGCGGCGTTCGATGTCGGGACGCGCCTGGCCGGGCAGCGAGGGCGCGCCGGTCACGAAGCGCGCACGCATCCGTTCACGCTGCCGGTCCCGATCGCCCCGGCGTTCCGCCCGATTGTCGAGCGCATCGACGACACGATAGACGGCGGGGGCGGTCTGCCCGGTCAGTTCCAGCCGCTGCCGTTCGCGCAGCAGCAGGCCGAAATTGATCGCCTGCGCCACGAACAGCGCGATCGCGACCAGCGCGATGACCTGACCGACCAGGCTTTGCGGCCACAGACGGAGCTTTTTCATGTGGGCCGCTTCACAGTTTGCGGACTTCTGCCGACAGGGTGTAGCCGCCGCCCCAGACGGTCTTAATGAGCGTGGGATTCTTCGGGTCCGGCTCGATCTTCTTGCGCAGGCGGCTGATCTGGTTGTCGATCGCCCGGTCGAAGGCATTCGCCTCCCGCCCCTGGGTGATGTCGAGCAACTGGTCGCGGCTGAGCACCGAATTGGGGCGCGTGGCGAAGGCGAGCATCAGATTATATTCAGCGGTCGAGAGCGGCAGCGACACGCCCTCGCTATCGACCAATGTGCGTTCCTGCGTCTTGAGCAGCCAGCCGGCGAAGCTGTAATTGGCGCCGTCGGGCGCGGTGACGCGCTGGCCGCCGGTGGCGACGCGGCGGAAGATCACCTTGATCCGGGCGACCAGTTCGCGCGGCGAAAAGGGCTTGAGCACATAATCGTCGGCGCCCATTTCGAGGCCGACGATGCGGTCCGTCTCTTCGGTGCGGGCAGTCAGCAGGATGACGGGAATTTCACTCGTCTCGCGGATGTGGCGGCAGAGCGATAGGCCGTCCTCGCCCGGCATCATGATGTCCAGGATCACCATGTCGATCGCATTGGCGTTGAGGCGCAGCCGCGCTTCGGACGCGCTGTCCACGGCAGTGACGCGAAAGCCGTTGCGGCCCAGATATTGGGCAAGCGGTTCGCGGATCGAACGCTCGTCATCGACGAGCAGGAGATGGGGTCGGTCGCTCATGCTGCCTGTCTGTCATGGCTGGAGAAAGGTTGGAAGGGCGAAGGGGGAAAGCAGGGGGGACAAGCCTTCGTCCTTCCGGTGCGGGTGGCGTCGGTGCGGAGCCAGGGGAAGAACCCCGCATCCTGCGCCACCCGATAGGCCGATCAGTTTTGGGGCGCGGGCGGCGGCCCCTTGCGGTCCTGCCATTGCGCCCGCATCGCCTGACGCGCCGCCTTCATCTCCTCGGCGGTGACGAAGCCGTCCTTGTTCGCGTCTGCCTTGTCGAACATCGCGATCGGGCGGGCCATGAATTCGGCCTTGGTCATGGCGCCATCTTTGTTCGCGTCGCCAAAGCCGTCGCCCGGACCGCCATGACCGGGGCCGCGACGATGACCGCCACGGCCGCCCCAGCCGCGCCCATCACGTTCGCCGGGCTTGCCGGCCTCGGTGCGGCGTTCCTGGCGCTTGTCGGCGCGGGCCTCATGCCCGGCGACGAATTCGGTCTTGCTGATCTGGCCATTGCGGTCGGTGTCGAGCGCGGCAAAGCGGGCGTCCTGCCGCTGCTGGCGCATCGCGTCGCGATCCTTCTGGGTGATCTGGCCGTCGCGATCGACGTCCATCTTGGCGAAGCGGGCTTCCAGCCCGGCGGTCAGTTCCGCCTTGCTGATCTTGCCGTCCTTGTTGGTGTCGGCCATGGCCATCATGCCGCCACGCGGGCCGCCTTCGGCGCCGGGCTGGGCATAAGCAAGATGGGTCGCCGCGAGGCCCCCGACGAACAGCGAACCGACCGCAACGGTGGTGAAGAATTTGCGAAGCATGTCTGTCTTCCTTTGCATCTGATGGGCGGCATGTCCGCCGCCCTTGACGATGGTTATGGAAGCCAGTTGTCCCGCAGATATGTCATGCCGCCCGCCACTTTGTCGCATAATGTAACGGGCGGCATGGGAAAGATCAGCGGTCGCGGCGGCCCAGGAGGCGCAAACGCAGGGCGTTGAGCTTGATGAAGCCTGCCGCGTCGCGCTGGTCATAGGCGCCGGCATCGTCCTCGAACGTCACGACCTTTTCGCTGTAGAGCGAATAAGGCGACTTGCGGCCCACGACATAGACGCCGCCCTTGTAGAGCTTCAGGCGGACGGTGCCCGTCACCTTTTCCTGGCTATAGTCGATCGCGGCCTGCAACATCTCGCGCTCCGGCGAGAACCAGAAGCCGTTATAGATCAGCTCGGCATATTTGGGGGCGAGCTCATCCTTCAGATGCGCAGCGCCACGGTCGAGCGTCAGTTGCTCGATACCGCGATGGGCGAGGTGATAGATGGTGCCGCCCGGCGTTTCGTACATGCCGCGCGACTTCATGCCAACGAAGCGGTTTTCCACCAGGTCGAGGCGACCGATGCCATGCTTGCGGCCATAATCGTTCAGCGTTTCGAGCAGGGTCGCAGGCGACATGCCGACGCCGTTGATCGCCACGCCATCGCCACGCTCGAAATCGATCGTGATATATTCGGGTGCGTCGGGCGCGTCTTCCGGGTTCACCGTGCGCGAATAGACATAGTCCGGGGTTTCTTCCCACGGATCTTCCAGAACCTTACCTTCCGACGAGGTGTGCAGCATGTTCGCATCGGTCGAGAACGGGCTTTCGCCACGCTTGTCGCGCGGGATCGGGATCTGGTGCTTTTCGGCGAATTCGATCAGCTTGGTGCGGCTGGTCAGATCCCATTCGCGCCACGGCGCGATCACCTTGATGTCGGGGGCCAGGCCATAATAGCCCAGTTCGAAGCGGACCTGATCATTGCCCTTGCCGGTGGCGCCGTGCGACACGGCATCGGCGCCCAACTGCTTGGCGATCTCGATCTGGCGCTTGGCGATCAGCGGCCGGGCGATCGAGGTGCCGAGCAGGTAGAGGCCTTCATAGAGCGCGTTGGAGCGCATCATCGGGAAGACATAATCCTTCACGAACTCCTCGCGCAGGTCGTCGATGAAGATATGCTCTTCCTTGACACCCATCAGCCGCGCCTTGGCGCGGGCGGGTTCCAGTTCCTCGCCCTGCCCCAGATCGGCGGTGAAGGTCACTACTTCGCACTGATAGGTCTGCTGCAGCCACTTCAGGATCACGCTGGTGTCGAGACCACCGGAAAAGGCAAGGACGATACGGTTGATCTTGTCGGACATGTGCGGGCGAGCCTTCTGTAAAATGGCGCGGTAATGACCGGCGCGCCGGTAACAGGCGGGGGCCCAAAGCGCAACCGATGCGACCCATGAAAAAGGGACGGAAAGCCGGTTGGCCTTCCGTCCCATGGGATGCGCTGTTGCGCGCCGTTAGCTGGTGCTCGGCTTCAGGAAGCCCGAGGGCTTACGATCGTTGCCAAAGCGATAGACGGTCTGGCTACGGTCGAGCGCCGCAGCGGGCACCGGTTCCGCATGGGTCGTCTGCGGCGCGGGCGCAGCGATCGCGGCGGCTTCGCGCTGAGCGATCAGATGCTGGGCGCGGCGCAGCCGCTTCGTCCGGGTGAGGAACGGATTGTCCGCACTGGGCGCGGCAGTGACCATGGCTTCAAGCGTCGCATCCTGCGTGCGCGCCGCAGCCAGCGCCGGGCGGGGCGCGATCGGGGCGCTCGCAGCCATGGCAGGGGCCGGTGTAATGGCAACCGGCGCAGGCGCGTACGTGACCGGCTCGACGCGGGCATCGACCGCATCCTCGTCAGGACGACGACGGCGCATCAGCGCAGCGCCGCCCAGGCCCAGCAGCAGCAGCGCGCCGCCGCCCAATGCCCAGAGCATCGCCTGGTCGGTGCGTGCGGGCGTTTGGGCGACCGGAGCGGGCGCGGCCTCCTGCACCGGCGTAACGGCCGGGGTCGATTGTGCCGGCGCGGCCGTTTCCGCGGGTGCGGCTGCGATCGGCGTCACAGTGGCGGGACGCGGCGCAGGGCGTTGGGCGACGGGATCAGCCGTGCGTGCGGCGGCCCGGGCGATGGGTTGAGCGGGCGTCGAACGCGGCTTGGCGGCCGGGGCCGCAGCCTGTTCCGCTTCCGCAGCGGCGGTCGCGGCGGCGATGCGCTCCTCCAGCGGCGGGGTGGCCTGCACCACCGGCTGGCTGGGCGTAAATTCGGGGGTCGGCGTCGCGGCCGGCGCAGTCATCGGGGCGGTCATAGGCGCAGGCGCGGCCATGGCCGTGGCAGGCGCAACGGTCGGGATGACCGGCGGCGCGGCGGTCTGGGCCAGCAGCGGGGTTGCAGTCAAAGCCAGAACAGCGGCAATCGCGGCCCTGGCGGGGCGGTTTGTGCGAATATTTCCAGTCATAGCAAAGGACCAACGGCCGACTGCGCGATTCAACGCAGGCAGTGGATCAGAATCGCGACGAATTGTGACAGTTCGGGGTCAGGATGAACAAGATGAATAGGCGTTCATCTCAATATGAATGGCTCATTTACAGAATAAGCCGCATATCGCGCCAATAATCACTATAGATATAGTGCGACGCCCTAGCCTTCTTCGGACTCGCGTCTTGCGCCATCCAGCAGGGCGGCGCGGCGCTGCTCTTCCTGCGTATCCGCCAGGCGCCGCGCCTTGGTCCGGCCGAAGCGTGCGCGGTTCTCCTGCGCGACCTGCGCCTTGTCCATGCGCGCCTTCGCCTTGCGCGCCTGCCGCAGATTGACGATGTTGGTCATGATCGGTCTTCCCGTCGCTCCTGTGCCGCGACCCGATCATAAACTTGCGACGGCCGACTTGCCAATCGCCATCCGCTGTCGCCATGGTCGACGCTTCCCGTTCCAGTCCTTCCGCTCCAACATTGCGAAGATCCATGACCAGCATCCACGACGTCGCCGCTCTCGCCCAGGTATCGATCAAAACGGTGTCGCGCGTCGTCAACAAGGCGCCCAATGTCAGTCCCGAATTGCAGGCGCGGGTAGACGCCGCGATCAGGCAATTGGGCTATCGCCCCAACCAGTCGGCGCGTCGGCTGGCGGGGGGCAAGTCCTTCATGATCGCCTTCCTCTACAACAACCCCGCGCCCGGCTATGTCAGCCGTATCCAGATCGGCGCGGCCTGGCGCTGCCGCGAACTGGGCTATCATCTGGTGGTGGAGCCGATTTCGCCGGGTGGCGAGGAACGTTTCGACGTGCTCGACCGGCTGGTGGCGGCGCTGCGCCCGGACGGCGTGCTGCTGGTGCCGCCGCTGTCGGACGACGAAGGGCTGCTGGCCCGGCTGGCGGAGATGAAGTTGCCCTATGCGCGCATCGCCGGATCGGTGGTCGCGGCCAGCTTCACCATCCATACGCCCGAGCGCGCCGCGGGCCGGATGGTCGCCGATCATCTGATCGCGCTCGGCCATCGCCACATCGGCGTCATCACCCCGCCGCCGACCCATCGCGCAGCGCTGCGCCGGGTCGAGGGATTTCGCGACGGGCTGGCGGCGGCGGACATCGCGGTCGACGACGCGCTGTTCGTGCAGGGCCGGTTCGATTTCGCGTCCGGCATCGAGGCGGGCGAGGCGTTGCTGGCGCTGCCCCAGCCGCCCAGCGCCATTTTCGCCACCAATGACGAGATGGCGCTGGGCGTGCTGACGCTGGCGCATCGCATCGGGCTGCGCGTGCCGGAGGATCTGTCGGTGACGGGCTTCGACGACACCAGCGCCAGCCTGACATCCTGGCCGCCGCTGACCACCGTGCGCCAGCCGCTGGAGGATATGGGCCGGTCCGTCATCGACGCGCTCGCCAACGGCCCGGTCGATGCACCGGAATTCCTGTTCACGCTGGTCGAAAGGGGCAGTTCGGGACCGCCGTCGCCGGGCCGCTGAAACAGCGTGGAGCGGGTAGCGGGGATCGAACCCGCATCACAAGCTTGGAAGGCTAGTGCTCTACCATTGAGCTATACCCGCCCGGCAGGCGGCCGCACTGCCATCATCGGATGGCGCTCGTCAACAGTCCATTGCAGGATAGGACGAAGATCGCCCTTAACCCCCTGCGATATTTCCTCTATCACCGCCCCATGGACAGCCCTTCCCTGCGCCAGTTGGACATATTCGCGCAGATGGTGGCGGCGGGCGGCGTCGTGCGCTGCGCCGATGCGCTGGGCGTCGGCGTGGAGCAGGTGCTGCGCGACCTGGCGTCGCTGGAGATGCGGCTGGGCTATCGCCTGTTCGAGGATCTGGACGGCGACGCGCGGCTGACGCCGGCGGGGCGCAAGACGGCGCAGGCGATGACGCTGCTGAGCGAAGACAGGCCTGCGCCGGTGGAGGAGACGGCACAGGACCGCACGCCCACATCGCTGCCAACGCCCTCGCCCGCCTCCCCTTTCCCACCACCACCAGAAGCGCCGGAAGAGCCGCCTCGCCAGCTCATTGCCCTCGCCGCGCCCCCGCCTGTCTTCGGGCATTTTCAGGACGCGCTGGCCGCGTTCGAGGCGGCGAACGAGGATATCGCGATCACGTTGGACCTGCATGTCCACACGGCGCAGGACGCGGCGGTGGCACTGGCCAATGGGCGGGCGGACATCGCCTATTTCTATGCGCTGGAGGAGCCGGCCGACCTCAAGTCCCGCTATGGCTGGTCGGAACCGCTCAACCTCTATGCCGATAGCGGCCATCCCCTGGCGCGGGCCGACAGCGTCAGCCGCGACGACCTGTCCATGACGCCGATGCTGTCGATGGAAACGCGCAGCGGGATGCGCGACATCATCGATGCGGCGCTGGCCAAGGGCCGGGTGCGCAACGTGATGCCGCTGCTGGAAAGCGACAATATGTTCGAGATCATCGCCGCATTGCGCGATGGCGCGGGCTGTTTCGCAGCGTTCGGGACATTGGCCCGCGACTTGGGCCGGATGAGCGGGATCAAGCGGCTGGCGCTGGACATTCCCCTGCCCGCGGTCGAGATTCGCCAGGCTGTAGCGCCGCGCGCGGCGGAAAAGCCCGCGGTCGAGGCGTTGGCGGAATTTCTCTTCCTCTGATCAAGCGTGATAATGTCGCGTCGCAGCAAAAATGCGGCGAAACGATCTTGATATGATGTATCATCCTGGATACAGGATCACATAGACCAGAACCAAAGGGTTGATCCTCATGTCCCGCTTTTTGATGCTGCGCGCAGGCTGCGCCGTTACCGCGCTGTGCCTTGCCATGCCCGCTCTTGCCCAGACCACGCCGATTCCGGACGCAGGTGATGCCGGGGACCAGGGGGCCTATCATGACGCGCAGGCCAATATCGTCGTCACCGCGATCATCCCGCGCAAGCAGGGCGACATTTTGTCGGGCACGTCGGTCATCACCGGACAGAAGCTGACGCGGGAACTGCGCTCCACCATCGGCGAGACGCTGGCGCGCCAGCCGGGCGTGTCCGCCACCTCCTTCGGCCCCAATGCGTCGCGCCCCGTGCTGCGCGGCTTTCAGGGGGAGCGGGTGCGCATCCTGACCGACGGAATCGGCAGCTTCGACGTTTCCAACACCTCGGTCGACCATGCCGTGGCGATCAACCCGCTGACCGCCGACCGGATCGAAGTGCTGCGCGGCCCGGCGGCGCTGCTCTACGGATCGTCCGCGATCGGCGGCGTGGTCAATGTGATCGACAGCCGCATCCCGCGCCGCGTGCCCGACGAGCCGGTCCATATCGACGCGATCGGCACCTATGGCAGCGCGTCGAACGAGCGCACCGGATCGGGCGAAATCGAAGTCCCTCTAAGCGACAAGTTCGTCGTCCATTTCGACGGCAGCTATACCAAGACCGGCAATCTCGACACGGGCAGCTATATCCTGACCCCGGCGCTGCGCGCGCAGGCCGCGGCGAGCGGCGATCCGGAGATCGAAGGGCTGTCGACCCTGCGCGGCAAGCTGCCCAACAGCGCGGCCGAGACATGGGAGGTTGCGGGCGGCGCGGCGCTGATCACCGATGGCGGCAATCTGGGCTTTTCGGTCGCGCATACCGACAATTTCTATGGCGTGCCGGTGCGTTACGCCACGGAAGCCGGCGGCGAGGCGGAGCAGGTGCGGCTGCACATGAAGCAGGACCGCGTCGATATGCGCGCCGAACTGCCGGTCAATGGCAGCCTGCTGGAATCGATCCGCTTCCGCGCGGGGTTCGCCGATTACCAGCACCAGGAAATCGAGGATACGGGCGCGGTCGGCACGACCTTCTACAACCAGTCGATGGAATCGCGGCTGGAACTGGTGCAGGCCAAGCGCGGCGGATGGGACGGCGCAGTCGGCGCGCAGTATTTCACCCGCAAATTCTATGTCGTGGGGGAAGAGAAATTCCTGCCGCGCAACCAGACCGACCAGATCGGCGTCTTCACGCTCCAGTCGATCGACCTGGGCACGACGCGGGTCGAGGTCGGCGGACGCTTCGAACATACCGATGTCAGCGCCGATGCCGACGCGACGCTGTTCAACCCCTCCTACGACCGCAGCTTCGACACGGTGTCCGGTTCGATCGGGGCGAGCCATGAACTCGCCCCGGGCTGGCGGCTGGGCCTGAACCTGTCGCGTACCGAGCGCGCGCCGTCGGCCGAAGAGCTGTTCGCCCGCGGCAATCATGCCGGCACGCAGGCGTTCGAGGTCGGCAATCCGAATTTCGGCAAGGAGAAGAGCTGGGGCGTCGAAGGCACGCTGCGCGGCCAGGGGGAGGGCTATACGATATCGCTGTCGGCCTATCACAACTGGTTCAGCGGCTATATCTATGACGCGCTTGTCGACGACAGCGCCTGCATGGCGGTGAACGGCGGCGCGGAACTCGATTTCCCCTGCTATCAATATAATCAGGCCGACGCCCGCTATATGGGCTTTGAGGCGGAAACCACGGTCAAGCTGGCGCAGGTCGGCGGCTATGCCATCAATTTCGACGGCGTGGCCGACTATGTCCGCGCGACGATCAAGGGCAATGGCCCGGCACCGCGCATTCCCCCGCTGCGGCTGCTGGGCGGGCTGGAAGCGCAGGGCGACCGGCTGAGCCTGCGCGGCGAGGTGGAGCATAGTTTCGCCCAGAACCGTACCGCTGTTCGCGAGACCGACACGGACGGTTTCACCCTGGTCAATGCGTCGCTGTCGTGGAAGCCGCTCAAGGGCAATGACCGCACGACGCTGACGCTGTCGGCGAACAATATCTTCGATGTCGAAGCACGCCGCGCGGCGAGCTTCCTCAAAGATTATGCGCCGCTGCCCGGCCGCGACATCCGCCTGACGGCGCGCCTGTCGATCTGATGCTATGCATCGGCCCCTGCACATGTCGCGCAGGGGCCGATTGCGAAAAATGACATTTACGTTACAAGGCGCGGATGGAACGCGTCGGGGGCAAGAGGATAGAACAGGGCATGACCCCAGGAAGGGTCGGCTGATGCGCCAGATTGCCGCCCTGCCCTACAGCACCGCCGCCGACGGATCGATGCAGATCCTGCTCATCACGTCGCGCGAGACGCGACGCTGGGTGATTCCCAAGGGCAACCGGATCAAGGGGCTCGCCGGGCACCGCGCCGCCGAACTGGAAGCCTATGAGGAAGCGGGCATTCACGGCATCGCCTGCCCCGCGCCGCTGGGCCGCTACAGCTATGACAAGCGCAAGCGCAAGGGCGGGTCGCGCGAGGCCACGGTCGAGGTTTTTCCGCTTGCGGTCACCGGCCACCTGACGCAATGGCCCGAACAGGGCCAAAGGGAGCTGCGTTGGTTCCCCGTCGCCGAAGCCGCAAAAGCGGTCGACGAACCCGACCTGCAATCGATCATCGCGGCCTTCCGCGAACCGCCCGCCGATCCGGGCTGGTTCCTGCGGCTGCTGCTGGCGATCCGCGACAGACAGAATGAAAGGACTGGAATGCTCCGCTGGTTTCACGCGCTGATGCCCAAGCAGGGGCGGTTCTTCGAACAATTCGAGGATCATGCCGCGACCCTGGTATTCGGCGCCGACGCGCTGGCCAAGCTGTTGAAGGGCGGCCCCGACATGGCGGCGCATATCAAGGAGATTTCGGACCGCGAGCATGAGGCGGACGACATCATCCGCGACGTGCTGCAGGACGTCCGCCGCATCTTCGTGACGCCGTTCGACCGCAGCGCGATCACCGGCCTGATCGGCGTGATGGACGACGCGATCGACCAGATGAACCAGACCGCCAAGGCGATCGCGCTGTACGAGGTCAAGACCTTCGCCCCGCAAATGCAGGATATGAGCGCGCTGATCGTCGAATGTGCCCGCATTACCGCCGAGGCGATGCCGCTGCTGCGTTCGCTCAACCTGAATTCCACGCGGTTGCATGATTTGACCGAGCGGCTGGTGAAGCTGGAGGGCCATGCCGACATATTGCACGAAGCCGGGCTGAAGGCGCTGTTCCAGCAGGCGCAGGCCGGCAACACGATGGACTTCATCGTCGGCAACGAGATTTACAGCCATCTGGAAAAGGTCACCGACCGGTTCGAGGATGTCGCGAACGAGATTTCCGGCCTGGTCATAGACCACGCCTGATTACGCAACAGTTTCATGGACCCCATCGCCCTCCCCCTGCTGATCGCGCTGATCGGTGTCGCCCTGCTGTTCGATTTCCTGAACGGCCTGCACGACGCCGCCAACTCGATCGCGACCATCGTGTCGACCCGCGTATTGAAGCCGCAATATGCGGTCGCCTGGGCCGCCTTCTTCAACTTTATCGCCTTCCTCTTCTTCGGCCTGCATGTCGCCGAAACGGTGGGCAAGGGCATTGTCGACGCCAGCATCATAGATCCGCAGGTGATCTTCGGCGCGCTGATGGGGGCCATCGCCTGGAACCTCATCACCTGGGGGCTGGGTATACCGTCTTCCTCCAGCCATGCGCTGATCGGCGGACTGCTGGGCGCGGGGACCGCCAAGGCGGGACTGGGCGCGGTGGTGTGGAGCGGGGTGTTCAAGACCAGCGCGGCGATCGTGATATCGCCCGCAGTCGGGCTGTTCCTGGCGCTGATGCTGGTCCTGCTCATCAGCTGGATCTTCCGCAGGTTCACGCCGCAGGGCGCGGACAGCGTGTTCCGCAAGCTCCAGCTTGTCTCCGCTTCGCTCTATTCTCTGGGCCATGGCGGCAATGACGCGCAGAAGACGATGGGGATCATCGCGGTCCTGCTCTATTCGCAGGGGATGCTGACCGGCGGTTTCCATGTCCCGCTGTGGGTGGTGCTGAGCTGCCAGGCGGCGATGGGCCTGGGCACTTTGCTGGGCGGATGGAAGATCGTCCACACCATGGGATCGAAGATCACGCGCCTGACCCCGGCCCAGGGTTTCTGCGCGGAAACCGGCGGCGCGATCACTTTGTTCATGGCGACCCATCTGGGCATTCCAGTGTCCACCACCCACACCATCACCGGCGCGATCGTCGGCGTGGGCGCGTCGCGGCGGCTGTCGGCGGTCCGGTGGAACGTGGCGTCGAGCATCATCGTCGCCTGGGTCGTCACCCTGCCGGCCAGCGCCGCGATCGGGGCACTGTTCTACTGGATGACGCGGTTCTTCTGACACAGCCTGTTCCCGCGCAGGCGGGAACAGATTATTGTTCAATGGGCAGGCGAAAGGGCGCGGGAATGATCCCGCGCCCTTTGTCGTTCAGTCAATGCGGCTGGTTACGCGACCCGGCCGAGACGGTGGTAGAGATTGGCATATTTGACCGATTCCGGCTGGTCCTGAACCTCACGCAGATAATGGGCGATGGCGGTGCGGATCAGGCCGAAATCTTCAGGTGAGAACACGGCGCGCGAACGGGTCGGCTCGCGGGTCTGTGCGATCGTATCGGTGGTCATATATGTGTCCTTCGCGGCTGCGCCCGTCGGGGCTGATGGACACCGAGTTAGACAGGTTAATCGCATTTTATAAGGCCGATGAGTGGCCCGAAGTCACAATCCTATTTGGTCATAATGTCATTCTATGACATTATGACCTTATGGCAGAACTGACCGACCGCAAACTCTATCTTGGCCCCAAGTTGCGCGTGCTGCGCCGCGAACTGGGACTGAACCAGACGCAAATGGCGGAGGAACTGGGCGTGTCGCCCAGCTATCTCAACCATCTGGAGCGCAACCAGCGGCCATTGACCGCGCAGATGCTGCTGCGGCTGGCCAATACCTATGACATCGATATTCGCGATTTCACGGCGCAGGCGCAGGAGGGTGGCCCCGGCGAACTGAGTGAAATCCTGTCCGACGCGCTGGTGCGCGACATTGGCATCGCCCGTGACGAGGTGCTGGAGGTCGCGGAAAATTATCCCGGCGTCAGCGAGGCGATCGCCCGTTTCTACCGTGCGCTGAGCGACCTGCGGCGAATGCCGGGCGAGGCACTGGCGCGGGGCGACGGTGGCCCTGTCCCGCTGGTCGCGCCGGTCGACTGGCTGCGCGAGATGATCGCGCGGGCTGGCAATCATTTTGCCGAGATCGACGCGGGGGCGGAGGCGATCGCCGCCACCCTGCCCGACGACCCCCTATTGTTGCAGGCGGAGTTGCGCACGCGGCTGAAGGACCGGCACGGCATGGCGTGCCAGGTGGTGCGCGGCGACGTGCTGGCGGACAGGCTGCGCCATTATGACATGCACCGGCGACGGGTGATGCTGAGCGAACGACTACGCCCGTCGGGCCGCCTGTTCGCCATCGCCTATCATCTGTGCGCGCAGGAACTGGCCGACGCGATCACCGCCCAGATCGCCCGCGCCGCGCCGCCCGACGAGGACAGCCGCCGCCTGGCCAGCATGGCGCTGACCAACTATGCCGCCGCGGCGCTCATCATGCCCTATGACCGTTTCCGGCAGGCGGCCGAGCAGAGTCGGCACGACCTGCCCCTGTTGCGCGACCGGTTCGGGGTGTCGACCGAGCAGCTCGCCCACCGCCTGACCAGCCTCAACCGCACCGGCGCGCGGGGCATCCCCTTCTTCATGGCGAAGGTCGACCGGGCCGGGATCGTGTCCAAGCGGTTCGATGGCGAGGCCTGGCCCTTCGCCCGCTACGGCGGCACCTGCCCGCGCTGGGACGCGCATGGCGCACAGGAGGCGGATCGGGTCGCACCGCAGTTGATCGAGACGCTGGACGGCAAGCGCTTCCTGACGCTGGCGATCGGCCTGTCGCCGGGGGCGGCGCGCGGCCGGTCGGTCATCGCGCTGGGGTGCGAGGCCAAACATGCGGGCCGGATCGCCCATGCCGACGGAATCGACGTGGACCGGGGCGAAGCGACCGGGATCGGCCCGACCTGTCCTTTGTGCGAACGCCGCGCCTGCCCCGACCGCGCGCTACCGCCGGTCACGCGCGCGCTCGACCTGCACAGCTATGAGCGCACCGTGGCGCCCTTCCCGTTCAGGCGGGTGTAGCCCTGTCGGCGGGCGAGACGGGCCAGCCTTTCTTGAGGTGGCGGGACAGGAAGTCGAGGCAGGAGCGGACCTTGGCCATCTCGCCCTGCCCCGGCACATAGAGCGCGACGATCGAGGCGGCGGGCAGCGCGACATGGGGCAGCAATTGCTGCAATCGGCCCCCATCCAGATCATCCGCCACTTCCCAGAGCGACTTGATGACGATGCCTGCGCCGTCCAGCGCCCAGGCGCGCGCCATGTCGCCATCATTGGTGCTGAGGGTCACCCGTGGCCCATGGCCGCTGCCGACGACGGAGCGCCATAGCTCCTGCTGCGCCTCGCCCACCACGATATTGTCATGGACCAACAGGTCGCCGATGGCGCCAGGGCGCCCGCGCCGGTTGAGATAGGCGGGCGCGGCGCACAGCAGCCGCGGATTGTCGGTCAGCCGCTTCATGGTAAGGGCGGAATCGGGCGGCGGATCGAAACAGATGGCGATGTCATGACCGGTTTCGACGATGTTGGTCGCCTGCGCGGCGGTTTCCAGATGGATCGCGACGTCGGGGTGCAAGGCCGCATAATGGCGAAACAGCGGTGCGAGACGCATCCGCGCCGCGCCGATCGTCGTCACCACCCGCAGCAGCCCGGTCGCCTCCGTCGCGCGGCGCATGACGTCGGTTTCCACATCGTCGATCGCACTTAGCGCCCGCCCCGCCCGGTCGTAGAGCAGCGAGCCTTCCTCCGTCAGCGACAGGTGGCGGCTGTTGCGGCGGATCAGCATCACCCCCAGCCGCGCCTCCAGTTGCGACAGGCGGCGACTGGTCGCCGCGAGCGAGAGGCCCAGGCGACGCGCCGCTTCGGACAGCGTGCCGGATTCGGCGATCTTCACGAAGGATTCGATTTCGGCAAAACGATCGGGCATCGCATCAAGCTAGGGAAGCGATGCTGCAACGCAATAGATCGCCTATTGCAGAACCGTATGCTTTCATTGCTCCGTCTCTGGAAACCCGCTTTTTTGTAAGGCTTTCTTGCTGGATTTCAGGCCGTGCAACATTGGCTTGCGCCTGACGCAGACGGTTGACCGCAGCTTTTGCAGCGCATCATTTTACGGGCGTTTCCCGCAATTCGTCACGGAGTATCCGCCCATGTCGATGCTGAGCCCGCGCTACCCGAAGGCCGATCCGCCAATGGCCTGGAACGATATCGAAGCGCTGCCCATCTATGCCGCCATGCTGCTGGGGTTGATCTGCCTTGGCTTCGCGCTGACCGATACCACGCCGTCCATCCATGCCGCGACGCTGAAGGCGGTCGGCATCGTCGGTAGCCTGGCGCTGCGCCATGCCTGGCTGAAACTGGACGATGAGGGCGGCGACGCCCTTTAGAGACAGGTCATGATCGTTGGACGCTCCCCCCGCATCCGCCAGAGTTTCGAGAAAGCATGGAGCGCGCTGATCGCGCTGTTCTTCTGGGACCTGGCGGTCACCATCTTCTATTATATCTCGCCCTTCCGCGCGCCTGCTCTGCCGCTGACCATATTCGGCACGGCGCTGGCGCTGGTGCTGGGGTTCCGCGTCAACAGCGCCTATCAGCGCTGGTGGGAAGGCCGCATCCTGTGGGGCGCGATGGTCAATGTGTCGCGCAGCTTCGCACGCGCGATCCTCGCCTATCTGCCCGATACGCCCGAGGCGCGGGGGATGGCGACGATGCTGGTGAAGCGCCATGTCGCCTATGTCCATGCGCTGCGCCGCCAGTTGCGGCGGGAAGATCCCGCACCCGACATGCGGCGGGTGCTGGGGGACGACCCCGTGCCCGAACTGGATCGCCGCAACCCGGCCAACGGCATGCTGGACGGGTCGGACCGACAGGTTATGGACGCGGTGCGGCGCGGCTGGATCGACACCATCCAGCAAAGCCGGATCGAAGCCCTGCTGGTCGACATGTCCAACGCGCAGGGCGGAATGGAGCGGATCAAGAACACGCCGCTGCCCGCGCAATATCGCGCCTTCCCCAAATATTTCACCCGCCTCTTCTGCATCCTGTTGCCCGTGGGGCTGGTCGAGACGCTGGGGATGGCGACGCCGATCGGGTCGGCGGCGGCGGGCTTCATGTTCCTGGCCGTGCTGCAGATCGGCGACGACCTGGTCGATCCGTTCGGCAACGATGTCCATGACCTGCCGCTGACCAGCATCACCACCACGATCGAGGCGGATCTCAATCAGGCGATCGGCCTGCCCGCTCCGCCGCCGCTAGAGCCGGTCGATGGCGTACTGTGGTGACGCGCGCGATTATTGCGGCGCCAGGGCGTCCATGATCTGGCGGACGGGAGCGATGTCGTAGCCCGCCGCCGCGGCCTGCGCCGCCAGCACGTCGCCATTGTCGCCGGCGCGGGCGCGGGTCAGCGCCCAGAGGAGCGTGCTGCGGGTGCCGGAGCGGCAATAAGCGAGCAGCTTGCCGTCTCCCGCCTGTTCCAGCGCCTGCGCCATGCCGTCGAGTTGCCAGGGGGCAAAGCCGCCATGGGCGACCGGCACGGCGAGATAGGCGATGCCCGCAGCCTTGGCCGCCGCCTCGATCTCAGCGCCGTTGACCTGGCCCGGCTCCTCGTCGTCGGGGCGGTTGTTGATGATGAGGGTGACGCCCTGCGCCTTGGCTTCGCCGACCTGATCGACGCTGATCTGCGGGGATACGAGAATGCGGTCGGTCAGCTTGCGGAACATGATATGCGTCTCCTTTGGGTGAGCCATGCGCGCTCAGCTTGTCGCTTTCAAGAAATTTGGTTCAGAGATAGGGCCGGATCGCGCTGAGGAAGGCATCGCCCCAGGCGTCGAGCTTCTTCTGGCCGATGCCGCTGATGTGACTCATTGCGCGGATGCTGGATGGGCGCTGCTCGGCCATTTCGCGCAGGGTCGAATCGTGGAAGATAACATAGGGCGGCACGCCCGCCTCCTGCGCCAGTTCGCGGCGGCAGGCGCGCAAGGCGTCGAACAGCGGATCGCCGACCGGGTTGGCCTCCGCCCCATTGCGGGCGTTGCGGCCGCGCCGTTCGCGCTTGGGCGGCACGAGGATGCGCACCTCTTCTTCCCCGCGCAGGATGGGGCGGGCGTTGGGGCCGAGCATCAGGCCGCCATGTTCGGTTGTCTCCAGCGCGTCGCGCACCAGCAAGGCGCGCGACACTGGACGCAGCAACGCGACGTCTTCGCCTGACACGATGCCATGGACGGAAATCTTGTCATGGCCGCGTTCGCGCACCTTGTCGTTGGGGGCGCCGGTCAGCACCGCTTCGATATGGCCCGCGCCGAAGCTCTGGCCGGTGCGATAGACGGCGGAGAGATATTTGCGGGCGACTTGCGTCGCGTCCACGCTGGCCGGGGGTGAGAGGCAATTGTCGCAATTGCCGCAGGTGGCGGGCGGATTTTCGCCGAAGTGGCGGAGCAGGATCGCGCGACGGCAGGTGGCGGTTTCTACCAGTGCGCCGAGTGCGGCGATGCGGGTGCGTTCCCCCTGCTGGCGACTCTGCTCCAGTTCGGCAATGCGCATCCGGGCGCGGGCGAAATCCTCCGCGCCCCAGAAAAGATGCGCGACCGCCGGTTCGCCGTCGCGGCCGGCGCGGCCCGATTCCTGATAATAGCCCTCGATCGATTTGGGCAGGCCGGCATGGGCGACGAAGCGCACGTCGGGCTTGTCGATGCCCATGCCGAAGGCGACGGTGGCGACCATCACCATATCCTCGCTGGCGATGAAGGCCGCCTGGTTGCGGGCGCGCACCGCCGGGTCCAGCCCGGCATGATAAGCGCGCACGGCGCGGCCGCCCTTCCCCAGCGTTTCGGCGAGTTTCTCGGTCGCGGCGCGGGTCTGGGCATAGACGATGCCGGGACCGGGATTGGCGGCGACGAGATCGGCCAACTGGCGCGTCAGGCCGTCGCGCGGGTGGACGACGTAGCGGATATTGGGCCGGTCGAAGCCGGAGATGATGAGCCCGTCGCGCGGAATGCCGAGCTGGACGAGAATGTCCTCGCGCGTGTGGGCGTCCGCCGTGGCGGTCAGCGCGAGGCGCGGGACGTCAGGAAATTCGTCCAGCAACGGGCGGAGCAGGCGATAGTCTGGGCGGAAATCATGGCCCCATTCGGAGACGCAATGGGCTTCGTCGATCGCGAAGAGCGCGACCTTCGCGGCGCGGAGCAGGTTGCGGAACGGTTCCTGGCTGGCGCGTTCGGGGGCGACATAGAGCAGGTCGAGATCGCCGTTGCGCAGCCGATCCTGCGTTTCGCGCCAGTCGGCGTCCACGCTGGTCAGGCTGGCGGCGCGCAGGCCCACGGCGTTGGCGGCGCGCAACTGGTCGTGCATCAGCGCGATCAGCGGCGAGACGACGACGCAGCAGCCATCGAGCGCGGCGGACGGAAGCTGGTAGCAGAGCGACTTGCCCGCGCCCGTCGGCATGATGGCGAGCGTCGGCTGGCCCGCCATGACGCGGCCCACTACCGCTTCTTGCACCCCGCGAAAGGCGGTGAAACCGAATATGTCGTGGAGAAGCGTGGGAATGTCGGGCCGCATGGGGGAGCCTTAGCGGCTGGGGGGTGGTGGGGCTAGGGGTTTGGGCGGCGAATATGGGTGGGGAGCGGAATGGCAGCTTCTGCGGCTCTTGCTGGATAGCGCGACATCAAGCCTCGCCATTGCAAAATGGGCCTTCTCGTTTTTGAGACTTCGGGTAGAGCGTCACGGTCAAAACACCACAGCCACCATCATTTATAGATGGCAAATTGCGATAGTCATCTACCCAACGACGTTGGCCGGCAGGCAGATTATAAAACTCATTTTGACGATCTCGTTCATCTGGGATAATGAATATCCCCACGATTTTACCATCAGGCTCCGCCGAATAATACCGGGCATACTCATGCCACGGACGAGCTTCCGCAGGCATGACAAGCATACGTTCTATATTGTTCATCGCCCCCTTCTGATGTTCATCTGCGGGGGAAGAACACCCAACAAACAATAGGGGAAGGAAAAGATGAGGAAGGCACCGCATGATGCCAGCGTGTCATCTCACATCAACGTCTGCAAGCAGGCAAACGAAGCATCCTGACCATAAGCAATAACTGGTCGCTGCCAGACCAGCCGCATTCGACGCCCCTCACCCCGCCGGATCGAGCAGACACCCCCAGCCGGGCCTGAACCGCGCGGTGCGGCTGGCAAGCAGCGGCACACTGGCTTCCACCGCGCGCTGGTCGGGCAAGTCCTCCAGGCGCACCAGGCCCATGCCCGGTTCCTTGTCCGCCTCGCAACTGCCCATGGCGCGGCCTTCGACATAGCGGCAGGAACAGCCGATCCGCGCGCCATAGGCCGCGCCCAGGCGCGCCCGCGCGCTGAGCGTCGTCCATTGCCAAGCGACGAGCGCGAGCAGCGCCAGAAGGAGCAAGCCGCCCGATACCCACCATTTGCGTCGAACCACCATGGCCCTTTTCGATTCCCTTCTGTAAGGGCGGCGGCTTATGCAGATCGATAGCCGAATCGTAAAGCGTCTTGGACTGGCGCTGGGTGCCGCGGGCGTCGTAGTGGCGGGGACGCTGGTCGTCCGTGCGGCCCCAGCGCCCCCACCCGTCTATGCCGTGGCCAGCGACGCCGTGGTGGGTGCCGGAGCGCTGCGCGCCGCGATCGACCCCTTGTTCGAGGATGAGGCGATGGGCGAGACGCGCGCGCTGCTGGTAATGCGCGACGGCCAGGTGATCGCCGAGCGCTACGCCCCCGGCTTTGGCCCCGACACCAAATTATTGTCCTGGTCGATCGCCAAGAGCGTGACCGCGGTGCTGGTGGGGCTGATGGTGTCGGACGGGCGGCTGGCGCTCGATTCACCGGTGCCGGTCGCGGCTTGGAGCCAGCCGGGCGATCCGCGCGGGAAGATCACGCTGCGCCAGTTGCTCCAGATGCGGTCGGGGCTCGACCATGTCGAGGATGGCGAGCCGATCACCAGCGGCGACACGGTCCGTATGTTGTTTACGGACGGCGCGCGGGACATGCGCGCCTATGCCGAATCCAAGCCGCTGGCCCATGCGCCGGGCGCGGTCTTTTCCTATTCGACCGGCAGCAGCGTCATTCTGTCGGACCTGATGACGCGGATGCTGACCAGCAGCGCCGACCCTGCCGTACGACGACAGGCGATGGCGACCTTCATCGACGGGCGGCTGAAGGCCCCGGGCAAGCTGCCCAGCCTGACCCCCGAATATGATGCGGCGGGCACGATGATCGGCGGCAGCATCCTGCACATGACCGCGCGGGACTATGGACGGTTCGGCGAATTGCTGCGCAACGACGGACGGTCGCCCAACGGGCATCAGATATTGCCGGAAAAATGGGTGGACTTCATGCGTATGCCCTCGCCGCGCAACCCCGCCTATGGCGCGCATCTGTGGCTCAATCGGGAAAGCGACGAAAGCGCGCTGATGCCGGGGCGCGCGCCCGACAGCCTGTTCGGCTGCGTCGGCCATAATGGCCAATATATCCTCATCTCCCCGTCGCAGCGGCTGACGGTGGTGCGGATCGGCATGTCGCCAGAGAAGGAGCAACGCGCCGCCGTGCGCGGGGCGCTGGCCAGGTTGATGGGGCTGTTTCCGGGGTAGTCCCCCGTTCGGCTTAGAGAAAGAACCGGCCCTCGATAATCGTGCGGCATTGGCCGGCCAGGATAACGCGGTCCCCGGCCAGGGTGCAGCCGAGACGGCCGCCGCGTGCCGATGCCTGATAGGCGCTGAGGTGCGCCTTGCCCAGCCGCGCCACCCAGAAAGGCACGAGCAGGCTATGGGCCGATCCGGTGACGGGGTCTTCGTCGACCCCGCCGCCCGGCACGAAGACGCGGCTGACGATGTCGCTGTCGTCCCCCGGCGCGGTCGCGATCAGCATGACGTCGCCATGACGCCTGAGCGCCGCGAAATCGGGGGTCAACGCGCCTATCGCGGTCGCATCGGGGAAGAGAAAGAGGCTGTAGCCGCCGTCGCGCCAATGCGATTCGACAGGCGCACCGCCTAACCCCGCCGCCAGATCCGGCAGCGCCCGGGGCGCCATGTCCCAAGCGGGCAAGGACAGCGCATAGCCGTCACCGTCGCGCGTGACGGTCAGGATGCCGGCATGGCGGGTGCGGAAGCGGATCATCGCGTCGGCCATCAGCACATGGCCGCTGGCCAGCGTCGCATGGCCGCACAGCTTCACTTCCACCGTGGGGGTGAACCAGCGCAGCGCGTAATCCGCATCGGGATCATCCGGCGTCGGGACGGTGAAGGCGGTTTCGGAGAGATTATTCTCTGCCGCGATCGCCTGAAGCGTGGCGTCGTCGAGCCAGGCGTCGAGCGGCATCACCGCGGCCGGGTTGCCGGTGAAGGGCGCGTCGGCGAAGGCGTCGACCTGGGTGAAGTGCAGGCTGGTCATACGGTAATCCTCGTGCATTTGCGCGGTGATGGCGCGACCGCAGCCGCGGGAACAGGGCCAGTTCAGCCCAGAAGGACCAGTGCGCTGCACACCGCCAGCCCGACGACGATGTTGATCGGCACGCCGATCCGCACGAAATCGGCGAAGCGATAGTCACCCGCCGCATAGACCAGCGCATTGGTCTGATAGCCGATCGGCGTGGCGAAACAGGCCGACGCGCCGATCATCAGCGCGATCACCAGCGGACGCGGGTCCACGCCCAACTGATGCGCCAACGCAATCGTGATGGGCGTCAGCAGCGCCGCGACCGCATTGTTGCTGAGCAGTTCAGAGAGGATCAGCGACGCGAAATAGACGATGAAGACAAGCGTCCAGACCGGCGCGACCTGCATCAACGGGGTGATCCAGCCGACCATCAGCGCGACGCTGCCCGCCTGTTCCAGCGCGAGACCCACGGCCAGCATGGCGAAGATGAGGATCAACGTGTCGCCGTCGATCGCGCCCCAGGCTTCTTCCGGGTCGATGCAGCGGGTGACCAGGATCAAGCCCACGGCGATCACGGCGGCCAGGCCGATGCCGACCACGTCGAAGGCGGACAGCAGCACCGCGCCCGCCATCGCAGCGATGGCGATCCAAGCCTTGCGCGGGCGAAAGGCGCGGGTGCGGCTGATATCGACGCCGATCAGGTGCGGATTGTCCCTGAGCGCACGCATCGCATCGTCGCCGCCGGCCACCAGCAGCCGGTCCGCGCCGCGAACGCGGGTTTCGGCGAGATCGGGGCCGGGCAGGTGGCGTGCGCGATGGATGCCGATGATCCGCACGCGCAGGGCATGGAGGAAGGGAATGTCCATCAACCGCTCGCCGATCGACGGGTGGCTGGGCGCGATCATCGCCTCGACCACGGTGCCATCCTGCGCGCTGGTGCGCGAATCGGCGGCGACGCCCAGTTCGAATCGGCCCGATTCGCGCAATGTCATGATCGCAGCGCCATCCGCCCGCACGATCAGATGGTCGCCGGAACGCAATTCCTCCGCGTCCAGTTCCTGTCGCCTGATGTCGCCGCCACGCTTGAGGCCGAGCAATTGCACCGATCGCCCGAACAGGCCCAGCGCCCCGATTTCGCGCCCGATATCGTCGCTGTCCTGCGGTACGACGAGTTCGGTCAGATAATCCTGCACCGCGCCGCCATCCTCGCCCGCGATCGACGGGGGATCGCTGGGCAGCAGAAAGGACAGGCAGAGCAGCGCCACGATGCCCGCCGCCGCGCCAGCCGCGCCATAAAGGCTGATGTCGAAAATCCCGAACCGGTCCATCCCCTGTTCGGCCGCGATCCCCGCCACGACCAGATTGGTGGAGGTGCCGACCAAGGTCAGGCAACCACCCAGAACCGCGATCACGTTCATCGGGATCAGCAGCTTCTTGACCGGATAACCGGTCGCCTGCGCCAGTTTGAACATGATCGGGATCAGCAGCACGACGACCGGGGTGTTGTTGAGGAAGGCCGACAGCAGCAATGCGCCCAGCGCCACTTCGGCCAGCGCGATGCGCGGATGCCGTTCCGCGCGGGTCATGATGAGATCGGCGACACGACCGATGACGCCGGTGCGGACCAGCGCGCCCGACAGGACGAACATCGCCCCGACCGTCAGCGGCGCGCTGTTGGAAAAGACGGAGAACATCGCCTTTTCATTCAGCATCCCGAAGATGCCGTAGGCGCAGGCGCCGACCACGGCGATGACGGTCGGCGAATAGCGTTCGCGCACGAAGGCGACGAACATGCAGGCAAGGATGAGCAGGCCGATTTCCGCGCGGTAGACGCCCAGCAGCGCGGTGATGAAATGCATATGGCCCCCCTGCGGATCGCGTGGTCGCGTGTCCTTTCAGGGGTGAAACGAAATGGGCCAGCCATGGTTGCATGGCTGGCCCGTGTCGCGGCTTTAAGGGGACGTTTTGACCGTCAATCCGCATTTTTAATCTCAGCGTTTTTCGAGAAAAACGCTTTGACGCGTAATGACGCTCCCCATGCTTACGCTCTGCCGCTCGCCCTCCCGCGGGCGATGACCGTCATCCTATCGTAATAGAAGCGAGTCGTCTCGCGTCGATTCGACGTTGGGCGCGGGATTGGCGCGGTTCGGCGCGTCAGTCGTCGTCCCGATCGCCACATTGCGCGCGGTGGAGCAGCTTCTGGTCGGCCAGCACCAGCGCCATCATCGCTTCGACCACCGGCACGCCGCGGATGCCGACGCAGGGATCGTGACGCCCCCTGGTGACGATGTCCGATGCTTCACCTTCGCGCGTCACGGTTTCGACCGGGATCAGGATCGAGCTGGTCGGCTTGAAAGCGATGCGGACCTTGACCGGCTGGCCCGTCGAAATGCCCCCGGCAATGCCGCCGGCATGGTTGGCGAGGAAGATGGGACCGTCATTGCCCCCATCCGCAGCAGGCCGCATGGGATCGGCATTCTGCTCGCCGCGCAGCCGGGCGGCGGCGAAACCGTCGCCGATCTCGACACCCTTGACCGCATTGATGCTCATCATCGCGCTGGCCAGTTCGCTGTCGAGCTTGGCGTAGAGCGGCGCGCCCCACCCCGCCGGGACGCCCGACGCGACGCATTCAACCACCGCGCCGAGCGACGATCCGTCCAGACGCGCGCTATCGACCAGCGCTTCCCAGCGGACGGCGGCCTCCGCATCCGGGCAGAAGAAGGGATTCTGGCCGATCTGGGCGGCATCGAAATTATCGTAGTCGATCGCGTCGCCGCCGATTTCACTGACATAGGCGAAGATATCGACTTCGGGAATGACCGCGCGGGCGACCGCGCCCGCTGCGACCCGGCTGGCCGTCTCGCGCGCCGAGGAGCGTCCGCCGCCACGATAGTCGCGGAAGCCATATTTGGCGTCATAGGCATAGTCGGCATGGCCGGGGCGGTACGCCTTGGCGACGTCGGAATAATCCTTCGACCGCTGGTCGGTATTTTCGATCATCAGGCTGATGGGCGTGCCGGTGGTGCGCCCTTCGAACACGCCGGACAGGATGCGGACCTCATCGGCTTCGCGCCGCTGGGTGGTGAATTTGGACGTGCCCGGCTTGCGCAGGTCGAGCCAGGGCTGGATGTCGGTTTCGCTTAAAGGGAGGCCGGGAGGGCAGCCGTCGACGACTACACCGATGGCAGGACCATGGCTCTCGCCCCAAGTGGTGAAGCGGAAGACGCGACCGAAACTGTTGAAACTCATATTTTCCTCTCCCCTTGGGGGAGAGGAAGGGGCCCGCTCGGCGCAGGCGAGTGGGAAGGTGAGGGGGCAAGGCGCGCCGTCATCGATATTGTCTCCAAAACCCCTTCGATATTACGCATCACATCCGCATTGGCGAAACGGATGATCCGAAACCCTTCGCGTTGCAATATCAGGGATCGCTTCTCATCGGCTGCTTCCCTAGCGGCGTGGTCGTCGCCGTCAACTTCGATAACCAGCCGGAGATCGGCGGCGTAGAAATCCACAATGAAGCCCGCCAGCCAGACCTGTCGGCGAAACTTGACGCCGCCCAACTGCCGGTCGCGCAGTTTCGACCAAAGTCGCTTTTCTGGTTCGGTCGGATCACGACGCATGGCGCGCGCCCTGTTCAGGGAGTCAGCATTTTCAGGATCAGGTCGTCGCATGGCCCCCTCACCCTCCCATCGCTTCGCGACGGGCCCCTCCCTCTCCCCCGAGGGGAGAGGGCTTTTTTAGGTATCACTTATCCAGCGCGATGTCCGGTGCGTCTTCGGCCTTCATGCCGATGACATTGTAGCCCGCATCGACATGGTGGATTTCGCCGGTCACGCCCGACGCCAGATCCGACAGCAGATAGAGGCCCGCGCCGCCGACATCCTCGATCGTGACATTGCGGCGCAGCGGCGAGTTCAGTTCGTTCCACTTCAAGATGTAGCGGAAATCGCCGATGCCGCTGGCCGCCAGCGTCTTGATCGGGCCGGCGGAGATGGCGTTAACGCGGATATTTTCCGGGCCGAGGTCCATCGCCAGATATTTGACGCTGGTTTCCAGCGCCGCCTTCGCCACGCCCATGACGTTATAATGGGGGATGACCTTTTCCGCGCCATAATAGGACAGGGTCAGGATGCTGCCGCCGTTCGGCATCAGTGCGCGGGCGCGCTTCGTGACTGCCACAAAACTGTAGGCAGAGACGTTCATGGTCAGCAGGAAATTATCCAGGCTGGTGTCGACATAGAGGCCGCGCAGTTCGTTCTTGTCGGAAAAGCCGATCGCGTGGACCACGAAATCGATCGTGCCCCAGCGCGCTTCCAGCTCGGCGAACGCCGCATCCAGCTTGTCCATGTCGGTGACGTCGCAGTCGATCAGGAAATCCGAGCCGACCTGCTCCGCCAAAGGCCGCACGCGCTTGGCCAGCGCGTCGCCCTGATAGGAAAAGGCCAGTTCCGCGCCCTGCGCGTGCAATTGCTGGGCAATGCCCCAGGCGAGCGACTTGTCGTTCGCCAGCCCCATGATGAGCCCGCGCTTTCCTGCCATCAAGCCGTTCATATCGTCGTTCCGTTCCCTTGGTCCTTCGCCGCCGCGTCCAGTTCCTCTTCGGGAAATTCCGCCAGCGCCGCATTCAATTCCGCGCCAATTACCACGCCAAGCCCGACGAGAAAGAAAAAAATGAGGGTGATCATGACACCCGCCAGACTGCCATAGGTCCGGCCATAGCCGCCGAGCAGCGACAGGGTGGGCGGCAAGAGCAGCACGGTGCCGTACCACCAGAGCGATGTCGCGACCGCACCGGGCCATTTGGGAAAGCGGCGCGGCTTATAGGCGGTGGGGGTCAGGGCCGCGAACAGCGACCATAAGGCGAGGCAGGTTATCGCCATCGGCACCAGCCTGGCCGAAGCGACCAGACCGATCGCTTCGTCCGCCCAGGGCAGTATCTGATGGAGAAACTGGTCGAGGCCGGTGATCGCGACCTGCAAAGAAAAAGCGAACATCAGCGCGAAGACGCTGACCAGGGTGATGCCGATCGCGCCCAGCCGATAGCGCCAGAAGGGCTTGGTGCTTTTGGTGCCATAAGCGCGGCGCAGGATGTCGCGGATCGTCTCGATCAGGCTGCCCACCGTCCACAGCCCGACCAGGCCGCCCAGCCACAGCAGCGGGCCGCTGCGCGCGGTCAGCACGTCGCTGATCGGTTGGCGCACCACATCGGCGACGCCGCGCGGCACGGTGTAAAGGAAGGCGTTGACTGCCTGCACCCCGTCCTGCGTGCGACCGAAGATGCTCGCCACCGCCGCCGCGACGATGAAGAAGGGAAAGAGCGTCATCAGCGACAGATAGGCCAGATTGCCGGCATGGATGAAGCCGTCGCTATAGGTGCCGACCGCGACCCGCTTCACCACCTCGAACAATTGGGAACCGGGCCGCACCCGGTCCATCTGCCGATGGAAATGCGCCCGCGCCTCCTGCGCCACCTGGCGGCGGGATTCGGGCGACAGGGGCGATGGCATCGGCATGGGCGGGTTAACGCATCACACGCCCAGATGGGCGCGCACCGGCCGTTCGTCCTGCCAGCTTTCGACCAGCGCCTTGATCGCCGGGTCGTCGGACGGCACGTCGATCTGGATCGTCACCAACTGGTCGCCGCGCTGGCCGTCCTTGCCGGTAAAGCCCTTGCCGCGCAGGCGCAGCGTCTTGCCGGAGGATGCGCCTGCGGTCACGCCCAGCATGACCGGTCCGTCGACGGTCGGCACCTTGACCTTGCCGCCCTTCACCGCTTCATCCAGGGTGATGGGCAGGTCGAGCAGCACATTGTCGCCGTCGCGGGTGAAGAAGGGGTGCGACTTGACCTCGATCGTGACGATCGCGTCGCCCGCACCGCCCGGCCCGGCCTGCCCCTTGCCCGACAGGCGCATCTGGGTGCCGCTTTCGACCCCGGCGGGCAGCTTCAGGTCGATGGTCTTGCCGTCCTGCAAGGTGATCCGCTGCGGCGCGAGGGTCGCCGCGTCGGTGAACTGGACCGCCAGGCGATAGGCGACGTTCGCGCCCTTCTGCGGGGGCGCCTGCCGGCCGAATCCGCCACCAAAGCCGCCGCCCCCGCCCGCGCGGCGACCGGCGCCGCCGAACAGCCCTTCGAAGATATCGCCGAAGTCCGCCCCGCCCTGATCGAAGCCGCCACCCGGCTGGCCGCGAAAACCGCCGCCGCCCCCGCCGCCCCCGCCGCCATAGCCGAAGGGCGCGGCCGGATTGCCGTCGCCGTCAATCTCCCCCCGGTCGAAACGGGCGCGCTTGTCCTTGTCGGACAGCAGATCATAGGCGTTGGTGACGGCGGAGAATTTGTCCGCCGCCTGTGGGTTATCCTTGTTCTTGTCGGGGTGAAGCTCCTTGGCGAGCTTGCGATAGGCGGATTTGATCTCCGCATCGGTCGCGCTGCGCGTCACACCCAGAAGGGAATAGGGATCGGCCATCATTCTACCTGTTGCACAAAAGCATCACTTGCCGACTATGTGGACGATGCCGCGCCGACATTCAAGCCGTGCGTGGCTTTGATGCCGTCGGATACCCCTGCCGGGGTATGTGCGCGAAAAATCGCGCTGCTAGCGGCAGGCAGTCCGCCCCGGGGTGGCGGACCTATCTTTTGGGGGTTGTAAAACATGCATAAATTCGGATGGAGCGCGGTTGGCGCGATGGCCGCGCTATGGGCGATGGCGCCCGTCGCACAGGCGCAGGTCGGGCCGCCGCCGCCTTCGCCGCAACAGCTGGACGGCATTCAGAGCCTGTTCCGTATCGGCGTGACGCTGGGCGTGGGCGGCGGGGTGTCGATCACCGACAGCTATGGCCTGGACATCGCCAATGACGGGCAGGATTTCATGAATCCGCAGCGGCTGCGCGAACGCTATGGCGCGCGCTATAACGACCTGCTGCCGGTCAGCGGCCTGATCGATTTCCGGGGGCTGCCCATCTATGGCTATTATGACGTGAACAGTTCGGTGTTCCGTATCTCGATCCCGGCGCTCGACGTCGCGGGCGAAGTCTATCAGAATCGCTTCAACGGCACGTCGCGACAGGCCTCCTACGACCTGTTCGACAGCTATCTCAACGATATCGATAATGCAGAGGCCGAACGGCTGGTCCGCCTGCTGCTCAAGTCGCTGGCGCGCTATTCGCCGGTCGATCCGCTCGCGGGCAATCCGGGATCGGTGCAGAGCGGCCTCATTCGGTCGAGCCTCGACCTGACGTCGGGCGATTCGGCGATCGAACAGGATGCGGCCAGCGGCGGCACCAACACGGCGGGCGATCCCTGGATCATGGGCGCCAATTATAGCGGCGGATCGTCGAACGGCGGTCGTTACGACTTCATGCGGATCGACGGGCGCGTCGCCCGCAGCTTTCGCCTGACCGAAGGCGGCCGCGCGCTGCTGAAATTCGACCTGCCGGTCAGCTATTCCGAAGTGAACGGCGCGCGCGCCGCCACCGCCCAGTTCGGCGTCGGCGTCGAATTTCCGGTCATCGCCCGCCGCTGGTCGCTGGAGCCGCGCGTCGGTTATGGCATCACGGCGTCGGACCAGCTCGGATCGGTCGGCAACATGCTGTCCACCACCATCGCCAGCCGTTACGTGTTCGACGGCCTGGGTCGCGGCCGGCTCGTGATCGGCAACATGGTGGGCTATACCACCACGCTGAGCACCGGCATCACCGGCTATAACGTCAATCCGGGCTTGAAGAACTGGGCGTTCCGCAACGGCATCGCCTATGACCTGCCGCTCAAGTTCCGGGGGCTGGGGCGCAACACGTCGGCGCGGGTCAGCTATGCCATGACCAATTATGCGGGCGACAAGCTCTATTACAACACATTCCATGAAGTGACGCTGTCGCTGGGCCTGCGCGGTCGCGAGGAAAGCGCGCGCAACACCCGCGACCTCGTCCGCTTCAACATGAACCTGATCAAGGCGGGCAGCTATACCAGCTGGTCGGCGGGCCTGGGCTTTCGCTTCTGATCCACCCACGCGATCCGGGGCGGCCATGCGCCGCCCCGGATCCTGCTTCCCCTTATCGACAGCGGCGTATCGACAGGGCCGGGGCCGCCGCTTAAGGATCGGGCATGACCGATCCCTTCGCCCTGTTCGACGAGTGGTACGCCCAAGCGCGCGATACCGAAATCAACGATAGCAACGCCATGGCGCTGGCCACCGCCGATGCGCGCGGGCGGCCGGCCGTCCGCATGGTCCTGCTCAAGGGCCATGGGCCGGACGGCTTCGTCTTCTACACCAATTTCGAGGGGCGCAAGGCGGGCGAGTTGCTGGAAAACCCGCATGCCGCCTTGCTCTTTCACTGGAAATCGCTGCGCCGCCAGATCCGCGTCGAGGGCGCGGTCGGCCCGGTCGACGACGCGACCGCCGACGCCTATTTCGCGACCCGCAGCCGCGACAGCCAGCTCGGCGCCTGGGCGTCCGACCAATCCCGCCCCCTGCCCGACCGGCAGACCTTCATGGACCGTTTCGATACGGTCAGCGCCCGCTTCGCAGAAGGTCCGGTGCCACGCCCGCCGCACTGGTCGGGCTTCCGCCTCACCCCCGAACGGATCGAGTTCTGGCAGGATCGCGAACATCGGCTGCACGAGCGCCGCCTGTTCGAACGGGCCGGCGTCGGCGCGCAAGGGGATTGGCGCGAAGGACTGCTTTACCCCTGAGCGCACACATCCAGGGGCGTGGAAAGGCGGCGCTGCTTCGTCTTCCCTGATGCGCGGGGACGCGCCGCGATTGCGGGTGGCCCATGCGCCTGTTAGGTGTCGGCCTGACAGACGTACAATAGGCGGGGGCTGCGCACGGGCAGCCTAAAGGGATTTGATGCGAAACAGACTGACAGCCTTCATCCTCATCGGCATGGTCCTGGGGGTGTTGACCGGCTTCGTGGCCAATCTTTGGGTCGGCGGCGACGAGACGCTGGCGAAGGATGTGGCGGGCTATTTCCACCTGCTGGCCGACATCTTCCTGCACCTGATCAAGATGATCATCGCGCCTCTGGTCTTTTCCACGCTGGTCGCGGGCATCGCCCATATGGGCGACAGCGCGGCGCTGGGACGGATCGGCGGGCGCGCGCTCGCCTGGTTCATCATCGCCAGCCTGATTTCGCTGACGCTGGGCCTGATCTTCGTCAATTTCTTCGCGCCGGGCGAGGGCCTCAACCTGGTCCGTTCCGGTGCGGATGCGGGCGTCAGCACCGAAGCGCTCAACTTCCGCGACTTCATCCTCCATGTCTTCCCGACCTCCATGATCGGGGCGATGGCGGACAACCAGATCCTCCAGATCGTCGTCTTCTCGCTGTTCGTGGGCGTTGCGCTGACCGCCATCGGCGACAAGGGCAAGCCGATCATCACCGTCATCGAATCGATGGTCGAACTGATGCTGCAGGTGACGGGCTATGTCATGCGCGTCGCGCCGTTCGCGGTGTTCGGCGCGCTGGCGTCGTCGGTGACCGTGCAGGGGCTGGGCGTCCTTAAAACCTACGGCGCGCTGGTCGGCGAATTCTACATCGCGCTCTTCTGCCTGTGGCTGCTGCTGTTCGGTGCGGGATCGATTTTCCTGGGCAAGCGGATGTTCAAACTGATCCGCTATGTCCGCGAACCGATCCTGATCGCTTTCTCCACCGCGTCGTCCGAAGCGGCTTACCCCAAGATGCTGGAGCAACTCGACCGCTTCGGCATTCCGCGCCGCATCTACAGCTTCGTGCTGCCGCTGGGCTATAGCTTCAACCTCGACGGGTCGATGATGTATTCGACCTTTGCGACCATCTTCATCGCCCAGGCCTATGGCATCGACCTGCCGATCGCGACGCAGATTACCATATTGCTGGTGCTGATGGTCACCAGCAAGGGCATCGCCGCGGTGCCGCGCGCGAGCCTCGTAGTGGTCGCCGCGACGCTGGGCCAGTTCGACCTGCCGGTGGAGGGCATCGCCTTCATCCTGGCGGTCGATCACTTCATGGACATGGGCCGCACCGCGACCAACGTGCTGGGCAACGCCATCGCGACATCCGTCATCACCAAATGGGAAGGGATGCTGGAGGTCGAGGAACCGATCGACGTAGAACATCCCAAGGCGCCGGCGCATGGCGCGGCCCATGGTCGCGCGGGGCTGGAACTGGCGCCGGACATGGTGGACGACGGGCAGAAGGGGTAAGCAGAGGCTGACATGTTCCCGCGCAGGCGGGAAAACGAGCCTCCTTCACCACAACACGCCGCGCACCGGCTGCGCCGGTTCGGGCGCGGGGTCGCCGATCGACTGGAGCAGGTCGATCTCGATCGTCCGGCACATCGCCGACAGCGGGACGTCATGCACACTGTTGTCGAAGGGATCGACCAGATCGTCGCCGATCCGCAACACCGCCAAGAACATCAGGCCCGCCACCGTCGATCCCAGCGGGGTCGCGAAACCCAGCGATTCGACCAGACCGATCGGCAGCAATATGCAGAAGATATGGGCGAACAGCGTCGGCAAGAACCGATATTGCATCGGCAACGGCGTGTTCTTGATCCGCTCCATCCCGCCTTGCGCATTGGCGATATCGACCAGCACCGCCTCCATCTGCGCCTGCTGGATGGTATCGATCCAGCCTTCGCGTCGGGCGATGTCGATGCGCCGGCCGGTGCTGTCGAGCAAGCCGTTGGCGGGATTGGCGCGGGCCAGCGCCTTGCCCCTGTCCTCTTCGCGCAGGAAACTGGTCACATCCTCGCCGATCGGCTGGCGGCGCAACTGGCAACGCAGCGCGTTCACATAAGCGATCTGGCGCATCACGATCTCGCGCTTCAGGTCGCGGGCCTGCGGATCGGGCAGGAAGTTGCGAGCCGCACGGGCCAGGCTGCGCGACGCATTGATCATCGCGCCCCATAATATCCGCCCTTCCCACCAGCGCTGATAGGCGCTGTTGGATCGGAAGCCCAGGAACAGCGCGAGCGCCGACCCGAAGATTGTCAGCGGCAGCGAGGGCGCCTTGAAGGGCAACACATAATAAGTGATCGTGACCGCGCAGTCCCAGACGAACAACAGGGTCAGCGGCTTCCAGACTTCGGCGGCCAGCCGGCGCAGGCTGGGAACGGGATCGACGATCATGCAGGTCTCCGGAAACAATCGACTGCGGTAACGCCAGCGTCGCGGAAATGCTCCCTTGATGCCATAGCGAAACGAAATATCGGGGCCGACGCAACTCGCGCCCTCGCGACTCGTTGAATTGGGGATCCAGCGGAGAAGCCTGTGACCAGCGACGCGTCCGACAGCAGCGGCAAGAAGGCGGCGCTCTCGCTCCAGTGGCAGATGCTGGCCGGCTTCCTGACCGGCCTGATCCTGGGCCTGGCCGTCTATATGACGGCCCCTGAGGCGCGCTGGGTCGATATCGTCACCACCTATGTCACCGGGCCGATCGGGCAGGTCTTCCTGCGGCTGCTGTTCATGCTCGTCATCCCGCTGCTCGTGTCGGCGCTGATCGTAGGCATCGCCGAAATGGGGGAGATGCGATCGTTGCGGCGGATCGGGGTCCGCACCCTCCTCTACACACTGGTCGTATCGGGCATCGCCGTCGTCATCAGCCTGCTGCTCGTCAACCTGCTGCGGCCGGGCGGCGGGGTCGACCCGGCGCAGGCGCAGGCGATGCTGGCCGATGCGGGTTCGGGCGCCAAGGCGATCCTGGCCCGCAGCGGCGACACGCCGAGCGGCATGCAGGCGCTGATCGCGATCATTCCCGACAATATCATCGGCGCGATGGCCGATAACGACATATTGGCGGTGATGGTCTTCGCCCTCTTCTTCGGCATTGGCCTCGTGCTCGTGCAGACCGAACAGTCGAAGATATTGCTGACCGCGATGGAGGGGCTGTTCGAGGTGACGATGCGGCTGATCGGCATCGTCATCCGCCTCGCCCCGATCGCCATCGCATGCTTCATGTTCAATCTCGCCGCGCAGTTCGGCTGGGACTTGCTGATCCGCCTGTCCGCCTATGTCGGGGTCGTGCTGCTGGCGCTCGTGATCCAGATGTTCGTCATCTATCCGCTGCTGATCGCCTTTCTGGCGAAGCGGTCGCCGCTGCGCTTCTTCGCCGCGGTGCAGGAGGCGAGCGTCATGGCCTTCACCGCCTCCTCCAACGCCACCCTGCCCACCGCGATCCGGGTGGCGGAGGACAAGCTGCGCCTGCCGCGCCGCATTTCGCGCTTCGTCCTCACCATCGGCGCCACCGCCAACCAGAATGGCACGGCGATGTTCGAAGGCATCACCGTGTTGTTCCTCGCCCAGTTTTTCGGTGTCGACCTTAGCCTGACGCAGCAATTTATGGTGATGCTGGTGTGCATATTGGGTGGGGTCGGCACTGCAGGCGTGCCCGCCGGATCGCTGCCGGTGGTGGCGATGATCCTGGGCATGGTCGGCGTTCCGCCCGAAGGGATCGGGTTGGTGCTGGGAGTCGATCGTTTCCTCGACATGTGCCGCACCGCGCTTAATGTGACCGGCGATCTGGTGGCCGCGACCGTGATTGCGGCAGGCGAAGAGGATGAACGGGGGAGGATCGCCACATGACCGGCTATCGTATCGGCGCAGCGATCGTCATGCTGGTCAGCCTGACCGGGCTGGCGGTGCAGTTCGACGCCACGCTGGCGCAGACCGGATCGATCGGCGCGACGCTGTGGACCCTGATGCGCTTCTTCACCATCTGGGCCAATATCCTCGTCGTCCTGACGCTGGGCGCGATTGCACTGGGCCGCAGCGTGTCACCCCGGCTTGTGGGCGGGATGCTGTTGTCGATCCTGCTGGTCGGCATCGTCTATGGCCTGCTGCTGCGCGGGCTGTTGTCGCTGAGCGGCGGGGCGTTGCTGGCGGATACGCTGCTGCATAAGGTGACGCCGGTGCTGGTGCCGCCCTGGTGGATCGGCTTCGCACCCAAGGGGCAGTTGGGCCGGCGCGATCCGTGGGTCTGGGCGATCTTTCCCGCGCTATACCTGCCCTATGCCCTGCTGCGCGGGATGATGGAAGGCAGCTACGCCTATCCCTTCATCAATGTGACGAAATTCGGCGTGGGGCAGGTCGCGATCAACGCGGTGCTGATCGCGATTAGCTTTGTCGCGGCAGGTTATGTGCTGGTGTGGATCGACCGGCGGTTTAGCGCTTCGCCTTCGCCGCCTCCGCCCACCAGATGAAGCTTTTCGCGAAGCCGGCAAAGCCGCGTTCCAGCGCTGCGCCGCCGTCGCCCTGTGGCTGCGCCTGCTCGTCCAACGTCTGACCGATCTGGCCGACGCTGAGGCGTTCCGGCACCACCGCCATGCCCATGGCCGACAGCGTCACCGTCCAGTCGGCATGGCTGTTGACGCCGGCAAAGCGCCCCATCGAATAGCTGGCGATGGCGGCGGGGCGGCGATCGAACTCCTTGAGATAATGGTCGACCAGATTTTTGAGGCCCGGCTGCATCCCGCGATTATATTCGCCCGCGACGAAGACGAACGCATCGGCGGCGGTCAGGCGATTGGCCAGTTGCGCCATGGCGGCGGGCGCTTCACCGGCGGGATAGTCGCTGTAGCGCAGGTCGAGCATGGGGAGATCGACCGCTTTTGCGTCGATCAGTTCGGCTTTGTGGCCCAGCGCTTCGATTTCCCGGACGATATAGTCGGCCAGGCGGATGCCCAACCTGCCGCGTCGATAGGAGCCGTAGAGAACGAGAATGTCGAGCGCCATGCGAAGCCTTCCCTGTTGGTGCGGGGCGGTCTTCGCATGGCTGTTCGAGAGCGTCCAGACGCGAAGCTCATGCTATTCGTTTCTCGACTTCGCTCGAAACGAACGGATGGTTTTCACCGCAGCTTGGCGATGTTCAGGCTGTCTTCCTTGGCACGGGCCTTGACCGATTCCTCGGTGCGGGTCAGCGCCTTGGCGATGGCTTTAAGGCCCATGCCCTTCTTCGCCAGCGTGTGCAGCTTCTGAATCTCGTCCTGGGTCCAGGCCTGCTTGTGGCGTTCGAAGCGTTGCTCGGCCATGTCCCTTAATCCGCGAAGGGATCGCGGACGAGGATCGTGTCGTCGCGTTCTGGCGAAGTGGACACGAGCGTGACCGGGCAGCCGATCAGTTCCTCGATCCGGCGGATATATTTGATCGCCTGCGCGGGCAGTTCGGCCCAGCTTCGCGCGCCCGCCGTGGTGTCCTGCCAGCCTTCGATATCCTCGTAGATGGGCTGGGCCTTTGCCTGATCCTGCGCATGGGCGGGCAGGTAATCGAAGGTCTGGTCGCCAATCTTGTAACCGACGCAGATTTTCAGCGTGTCGAAGCCGTCCAGCACGTCCAGCTTCGTCAGCGCGATGCCGGTGACGCCCGACACGGCGATCGACTGGCGCACCAGCACGGCGTCGAACCAGCCGCAGCGGCGCTTGCGGCCGGTGACGGTCCCAAATTCATGGCCGCGCTCGCCCAGCCGCTGACCGGTGGCGTCTTCCAGTTCGGTCGGGAACGGGCCGGAGCCGACGCGGGTGGTGTAGGCCTTCACGATGCCCAGCACGAAACCGGCCGCATTGGGGCCAAGGCCGGTGCCGCTGGCCGCCGTGCCCGCCACCGTGTTGGACGAGGTGACGAAGGGATAGGTGCCGTGATCGATGTCGAGCAGCGTGCCCTGCGCACCTTCGAACAGGATGCGCTTGCCCTCTGCCTTCGCCTTGTTCAGCGTCAGCCAGACCGGCTTGACGAAGGGCAGGATGAAATCGGCGATTTCGGTGAGATCGGCCATCAACTGGACGCGGTCGATCGGCGCTTCGCCGAAACCGGCGCGCAGCGCGTCGTGATGGGCGGTCAGACGATCGATCTGAAGGTCCAGATCGTCGAGATGGGCGAGGTCGCAAACGCGGATGGCGCGGCGGCCGACCTTGTCCTCATAGGCCGGGCCGATGCCGCGGCGAGTGGTGCCGATCTTG